>NZ_CP092436.1:4047500-4416520 GCF_022385315.1 Rhizobium sp. K102 | reverse complement strand
ATTCGGCATGTATTTTCCCGCGAGCCTTTATCCACAGCCGGCGTTTTCGGCGCGGATTTCCGAAAATTTTTTTACCAGTCGATAAAAACATCATCGGAAACCCGCTTTCAACCAGCGAAAGATGAAAGGAAAACAGCGGCTTGAGCGAATTTATGGTTAACGGAGGATTAAAACGCTTCCGGCCCCCAGACTTTAAATTTCCGTCACAAATCAACGACCGGCATTTCGGAACCTATCGCCGTCTGGAGTGTTGTCTTTCCCATCGAGGAAAGGAGACCGACATGCCTGCCAACACCGACGATATCAGAGCATCTGTCAGCAAGGACATTGCTGCGCTCCAGCAGGAAGTATCCCGCCTGCAGAAAATGATTTCCGCTCAGGGCGCCGAAGCCTATTACGAAGTGCGCGGCCGCGCCGGCAAGGTCTATGATGAGGCCCTGCCTCGCGCCAAGAATGCCGTCGCCCAGATCAGGGCCGAAGGGGCCGCTGCTGCCGGTGCTGCCCGCGAGCATCCAGCCGCCACGACTACGGCGCTGGTGCTTGCAGGCGCCATTGGTTTCCTCGCCGGATATCTGCTTTCCGGCAGCCCGCAGCCGCAGCATCGCCACTGGTGGCGCTAGGGCCTGCCGCATCCGCTTAAAAATCATATTTTTACGCACCCGCCGATCCGTTTTTCGGCAGGGTGCGTAAATGCTTATGTCTTAGAAAAACCAATTTTTAATGCAAGCAAGGGACCATAAAAAAACGAAAGGGAGGATAGCATGGAAAACAAGAGGGCCAATTGCATCATTGAAGTCAGCGTCGATGGCGTTAACGGCCGTTACGCGGTCGGCATCATGAATATGCGTCAGGCACTCGAACTGCCGGAAATGCCAAGCCTATCTTATACGCATCCCGACCCCGTGAAAGCCGCTGCCGGCATCGTCGTCAGCCGCAAGGAGCTGGCCGGTTTCATGGCCTGCCGCTGAGACAGCGTAACTCTTCATGCCCTGACGGTGCTTTGTCAGAAGCGCTGACGGCAGTCTGCAGCCCCATCGTTCCCTAGATATAGTTCGCCAAGCTGGAATCCTTGTGCCGTTCATGCCAAGAAACGGCATCGAAGCAGCACAGGGATAGCAGATGAGGGACCGGCGCCCATCGCATAAAACGCGCGAGCGGCCAAAGCCTGCCGCCGGCGCAGGCAAGCGGGTCACCCTTCCCCGCGCCCTTTCCAAGCTCGGTTACTGCTCCCGCACCCAAGCCGAACGGCTGATTGCCGAAAGTCGCGTCGCCGTCGACGGCCGCACGATCAGCAATGCCGCTGCATGGGTCGATCTTGCGACGGCCAGGATCAGCGTTGACGGCCTCCCCATCGCCGCCGAGGCAAAAATCTATCTGATGCTCAACAAGCCGCGCGGGCTCGTCACCACCCGCCACGATCCCGAAGGCAGGCCGACGGTCTATGATTGCGTGACAGATTTCGACATCCCGCACCTCTCTCCGGTCGGCCGGCTCGACAAGGCGAGCGAAGGCCTGCTGCTTTTCACCAACGACACGGAATTCGCCCAGATCCTGCTCGATCCGGTCACTCATGTGACCAAGACCTATCATGTCCAGATCGACCGGCTTTTGGACGACGAGGAAATCGCCGCAATGACGTCGGGCATCCGCCACGATGGCGAGTTGCTGACGGCGACTGCAACGCGACGCCTTCGCCAGGGTGACAGGAACTCATGGATCGAGGTCGAGCTGGATGAAGGCCGCAACCGCCAGATCCGCCGCATGCTGGAGGCGCTCGGGGCCGAATGTCTGCGCCTCGTGCGGGTCGCAATCGGCGGGCTCGAACTCGGCGAACTGCCAAAAGGTGCCGTGCGCGCGCTGACCGAAGCGGAATTGCAGGCGCTGCGCCGGAGCGCCGGCATGGAAAGGGCAAGACGTTGACCGATATGACGGAGATGGCACCGCACGACTTCTGGCAGGCAATCCATCCGCCCGGCACCTTTCCCGACGATCGGGAGTTCACCTCCTTTTATGTCGCCGCACTGGAAGACGGGCGCCAGCTTTGCCTGCCGATCCGCGTGCTGGCTGATGGCGAACATGCCCTCGCCTCGCTGATCGTCAACCAGGCAAGCTTCGCCGTGCTCGATGCGTTGGCCGAAGACCTCGCCGAAAAGATCAGGCCCATGCGCATCGATGTCGTCGCCGGCCTGCCGACGCTCGGCCTGACGCTTGCCGCGGCCGTCGCGCAGAAGCTCGGCCACGCCCGCTACGTCCCGCTCGGCACCTCGCGTAAATTCTGGTACCGCGACGAACTCTCTGTTGCCCTGTCCTCGATCACGACGCCGACACAGGAAAAGCGTCTTTATATCGATCCGCGCATGCTGCCGCTGCTGAGCGGACGGCGCGTCGGCCTGATCGATGACGTTATTTCCAGCGGCGCATCGATCGTTTCGGGTCTTAATCTGCTGACGGCCTGCGGCATCGAGCCCGTCGTCATCGGTGCGGCCATGCTGCAATCTGAGTGCTGGCGCGAAAGCCTCGCAACCGCCGGGCCGCAATGGATCACGCGCACCGTCGGCGTTTTCGCAACGCCCATTCTGAAGCGCAACGACGCCGGCCGGTGGCAGGCACCCGCACGACCGTAGACGTGAGGATTGTTCGATCTTTGCCGGCCGGCGCCTCTGTACAGCCGGTGAGGAACGATTACAGTCCGCTCGACGCGTGTCACCCCGGAAGCGTGCAGCGGTTTCCGGATAGCGACATATTTCAATCGATGAAACACCGGATCTGCCCATGTCGTTCGAGCAAGCATCCCTGCTGATCCTTCTGCTGGCGATGCTCGTTCTCTTCTCCTTCGAGCGCATCCGCATCGAGGTGCTTGCGATTGCCGGCCTGCTCGCCGGTTATGCGCTCGGCCTTTATCCGGCCGACCAGATTTTCGCGGGCTTCGCCAGCCCCGTCGTCATCACCGTCATCGAAATCCTGCTGATCGTTCAGGTGCTGGCGCGCGCCAAGCTCTTCGACAATCTCGCCGCGCGTTGGGCGGCCGCAAGACCTTCACCCTTCAAGGTCATATCGGGTACGTCCTCGCTCGCCGGCTTTGTTTCCATCTTCATGAACAATATCGGCGCCTTTGCGATCACGCTGCCGGTGGCGCTGCGGCTCGGCGTGGCGCTGTCGATCCCTCGCCGTCAGCTCGTCATGCCGGTCTCGTTTGCCGCCCTGCTCGGCGGTCTGGTCTCGCTGATCGGCACGCCGGCCAACCTGCTCGTCAGCGACGCGCTCGCCAAGGCAACCGGAGCAGGCTTTCGCTTCTTCGATTTCGCCTATGTCGGCCTGCCGGTTGCAATCGCCGGCATTCTGCTCATCGCCTTTCGCGTCCGGCGCCTCTTTCCGGAACCCGATGCAGTGCCGGCAACGATCTCCCCAGGTACGCGCCACATCGTCGTCGAACGTCGCGTCCCGGACGCTTCTCCGCTGATCGGCACCCGGCTTTCCGAGTGTCCAACCCGCTTCGCCATCAAGCCGCATGCGCTGATCCGTGGCGACAATTTCGTTTTTGGCCCGCTCGACCAGTCGGTCATCAACGCCGGCGACGTACTGCTGGCCGAAGGCGCCGATGGCGTCTTCGCCGGCCTTGCCGCCGCACAGGCGCTAATCGCCGACATCCATCCGCATGGTCTGCCGCCGGATTTTACCCGAGTCGAAACCGTCGTGATGCCGGAAAGCACGCTGGTCGGTTCGCGCATCCGCTCGCTCGAAGTCTTTCACCATCGCGGCATTGCAGTCACTGCTCTTTCCATGCGTACCCCGCGCATCGAAGGCCGCTTCCTCGACTTGCAGCTATCCATCGGCGATATTTTGACGTTGGAAGGGCCGCGCATGGCCATTGCCGAAGCGTTGGAGGAAAGCGAGTGCCTGCCGCTCGCCCCGACAGCTTCAGCTGAACCGGCCCTGCTCTCCTGGCGGCCATTCGCGCTGTTTGCCTGCGGCGTCGCCGCGTCGGCGGCCGGCTTGCATCCCGAGGTCGCTTTTGCCGGCGTCGTGCTCGTCCTCGCCCTGCTCAACCATCTCAACATCCGCCAGGCGATGGCCGACCTCAACTGGCCGATCATCATAATGCTCGCGGCGATGATCCCAATCGGCCAGGCGGTGGCAAGCACCGGGACAGCCGAAGCGATCGCCGCCTGGCTGAGCCTCGTCGTACCGATCAGCCATCCGCTCTCCGGCATCGCCCTCATCCTCTTCCTGGCCATGGCGCTGACGCCCTTCGTCAACAATGCGACGGTCGCAATCGTGCTGACCCCGATCGCGCTCGAATTTGCAAGAACCGGGCGACATGCGCCCGACGCCTATCTGATCGCGGTAGCCGTCGGCGCCTCTCTCGATTTCCTGACGCCTTTCGGCCATCACAACAATACGCTTGCAATGGGAATCGGCGGCTACCGTTTCAGCGATTTCCTGCGCGCCGGCTGGCCGCTCGCCGTCTCCAGTTACGGCCTTGCTCTGCTTCTTCTGGCTCTGTTCTGGCTGTGATGCGATATTTCGTCCTTAAATCGATTCCGATTTGAGGAATTATGCATTAGAGCAAGAAGCCTTCAGCTAACACAAGGACAGTCGAGCGCCGTGCGAATCCTCTCCGAAGCCCATTTCCCGGAATTGCCGAACTACTATCGCGGCAAGGTGCGCGAGAATTACGATCTGCCGGACGGACGCCGCATCATCATCAGCACCGACCGGCTGAGCGCTTTCGATCGAATCCTCACCTGCATACCCTATAAGGGCCAGGTGCTGACTGAGACCGCGCGCTATTGGTTCGAAGCGACGAAGGACATCTGCCCGAACCACGTCATCGACTATCCCGATCCGAATGTCGTCATCGGCAAGCGGCTCGACATCCTGCCGGTCGAGATCGTCGTGCGCGGTTACCTAGCCGGCACCACCGGCACCTCGATCCTGACGCTCTACAAGAAGGGTGAGCGGGAAATGTACGGCATGCGCCTGCCGGACGGCATGCGCGATAACCAGATTCTGCCGGAGCCTGTCATCACCCCGACCAGCAAGGAATTCGACGGCGGTCATGACGAGCCGCTGACACCTGCCGAAATCGTCAGCCGCGGCCTTCTGACCAAGGAGCAGTGGGAGACGCTCTCCGGATATGCGCTTGCACTCTTTGCCCGCGGCCAGGCAATGGCCGCCGAACGCGGCCTGATCCTCGTCGACACCAAATATGAATTCGGCACCGACGGTGACGGCAACATCATCCTCGCCGATGAGATCCACACACCTGACAGCAGCCGTTACTGGCTCGCAGAAAGCTATCCGGCGAGCTTCGCGGCCGGAAAACGGCCGGAAAGTTTCGACAAGGATTTCGTCCGCGCCTGGGTGGCGGAACGTTGCGATCCCTATAAGGACGAAATCCCCGAAATTCCCCTCGAGCTGATCGAGCAGACCTCGGCCGTCTACATCAAGGCCTACGAGTCGATCACCGGCGAACGCTTTGTTCCCGACGACAGCGGCGAGACGCCGCTAGCCCGTGTCCGAAACAACCTCTCCCGCTATTTCCCTTGAAAAAGACGGCACACGAAGCCGCCGGGCCGAGCATCGGCTTGGCAGCTTTCGCGCAATCGCGCTAGCATCAGCAAAAAGGAACCCGGGCACGGCCCGGCGGGGGACAGATGGCGAGGAGGCCGAGACGCAAGGCCGAGGAAACGCGACAGGACATTCTCTGCATGGCAGAGATGTTGTTTCGCGAGCGCGGCTACGTCGCGGTGTCGATCGCCGATATCGCCGGCGCGCTCAACATGTCGCCCGCCAACGTCTTCAAGCATTTTCACTCCAAGGTCGCGCTGGTGGATGCCATTGCCGGACGACATCTCGACAATGCTGCCGAGCGCTTCGCTCCCGTCGACCAGGATATGCCGGCGAAAGAGCAACTCCACCGCTTCGTCCTGCGCCTGCTGGATGGCCATCTGCAGGATATACAGAAAAGCCCCTACATATTTGAAATGGTGCTTTCAACCATCGAGGCCAAACTCGAAGCGGGCATTCGCTATCGCGCCCGCATCGAGGAAAATCTCGGCGAGATCATCCGCAAAGGTGTTGCAGAAGGCCGTTACCATTGCGGCAACCCCGAACGGGCGGCGCATGTTGTCGCCGATATGCTTGCCTGCGTGCTGCATCCCGTCCTCATCGTCCGTGACGACAAGGAGACACTGGTGCAGCGTGCGGGGGAAATCGTCAGCTTCGTCGATGCCGCACTGCAAAATAGCGCTTGCTAAGTGACGATTGCTGACTTACGTCACTTCGTAAAGCTTTTCTTAAACTCGGGATAATGGCACCTGAAGCCAGACCGATCCTGTCGCTTGTATAAGCCTGAGCTGGCTCGGCTGAGTGCATGGATCGAAGGCAATTGCCACCGCATGAGGAAATTCAGAATGATACGGCGTGCCCTGCTCATCTCCTCGGCCCTGGTGGCCGGCGCCTTGCTTGGCGCTTGCAGCGACAACGCCAGCAAGCCCGCCGGCAGTGCCGGTGCAGGCGCGGCGCAGCAGGCAACGCCCGTCGGCGTGGTCGCGCTTAAGAAGGCCAGTTTTCCTGTTACCACGATCCTTCCCGGCCGCGCCGAAGCCTTCCAGACGGCAGATATCCGGCCGCAGGTGAGCGGCATTATCCGCGAGATCGCCTTCAGGGAAGGCGGGGAGATCAAGAAGGGCGACCTTCTCTATCAGATCGAGGATGCGCCCTATATCGCCGCCGTCGAGCAGGCCAAGGCGGCAATCTCCAAGGCCGAGGCGAGCGTGCCGAGCGCTGAAAGCAATCTCGAACGCTACCAGCGCCTTGTCGGCAGCGGCGCCACGCAGATCGAATACGAGACAGCCAGGACGACGCTTCTCCAGGCGAAGGCCGAAGTCGAGTCGGCAAAGGCAGCCCTTTCCGCCGCGCAGATCGACCTCGATCACACCAAGATCGTCGCGCCCTTCGACGGCATCATCGACCAGACAGCCTACAATGTCGGCAACGTCGTCTCTGCCAACCAGACGACGGCGCTGACGACGATCCGCCAGCTCGACCCGATCTATATCTCGCTGACGGAATCGAGCACCAACCTCTTAAGGCTGCGCGATGCCATGGCAGCCGGCGATATCAAGGGCGCGGAGAACGTCGCCTTCCACCTGATTCTCGAAAACGGCAAGGAATACAACCAGCAGGGCAAGCTCGACATGTCGAAGCAGGTCGTCAGCGAGACGACCGGCACCTTCATCATCCGCGTGCTCTTCCCCAATCCCGATCGTGTCGTCCTGCCCGGCATGTATGTCCGCGCAACCGTCGAGCTCGGGGCCGAGACCGGTTATGCGCTGCCGCAGCTGGCGACAAGCCGTGACGCCAGCGGCCGGCTGACGGCGCAATTCGTTTCCGCCGACGGCAATGTCGAAACCCGGGCCTTCGAGAACAGCTCGCCCTCCAACAATTCCTGGCTGGTGACCGAAGGCATCAAGGACGGCGATCAGCTGATCGTCACCGGCCTGCAGTCGGTCACGGCAGGCATGCCGGTAACGCCGGTCCCGATGAAGATCAACGACAACGGCGTGGTCGTGCCTGCCGAGCAGCCCGCGGCCGGTGATGCTGGGAAGCCCGCAGCGAAATAATCGCTTCGAGCCCGCATCGTCACCGTCTCAGCCGCACAGGAACAACCGATGGCCAAGTTTTTCATCCGACGTCCAATTTTCGCCTGGGTCATTGCGATCACCATCATGCTCGCCGGTCTGCTGGCGATCTTCACCCTGTCGATTTCGCAATATCCCGACATCGCCCCGACTACGGTCCGCATCAACGCCACCTATCGCGGCGCCAGCGCCGAGACCGTGGAGAAATCGGTGACGACGATCATCGAGGACGGCATGACCGGCCTCGACGATCTCACCTACATGACCTCGACCTCGTCGACCGGCGCGGCCAGCGTCCAGCTCACCTTCGGAACCAGCATCGATCCCGATATCGCCCAGGTGCAGGTGCAGAACAAGCTGCAGCTTGTTCAATCGCAGCTTCCGGGTGATGTCATCGATGCCGGCATCAGCGTGACGCGTTCGACCTCGAGCATCCTTCTCGTCGGCTCGCTCGTTTCGACCGATGGCAAGCGCAATTCGGTCGATCTCGGCAACATCATGTCGACCTCCATCGAGGATCAGATCCAGCGCCTCGAAGGCGTCGGCAGCATCAACGTCTTCGGTTCGGGATACGCCATGCGCATCTGGCTCGATCCCTTCAAGCTCTTGAAATATCAGCTGACGCCAAGCGACGTCACAGCGGCGATCCAGGCGCAGAACACCCAGGTCTCGGTTGGCTCGCTCGGCGCCCAGCCGACGATCCCCGGCCAGCAGCTCAACGTCACCATCACCGCGCAAAGCCAGCTGACCACCGTCGCCGATTTCGAACACATCATTCTGAAGGTCGAAAAGGACGGCGCGACAGTGCGCCTCAGCGACGTCTCACGCATCGAGATCGGTCAGGAAAGCTACGGCGGCAGTTCGCGCTACAACGGCCTGCCCTCCAGCGGTTTTGCGGTCAATCTCGCGATCGGCGCCAACGCCATCGATACCGCCGCCCGCGTGCGCTCCGCGCTCGACGTCATCGGCCGCACCCTGCCGGAAGGGGTGAAGATCACCTACCCCTACGACACGACGCCCTTCGTGGAACTATCGATCGAAAAGGTCGTGCATACGCTGATCGAAGCGATCGTCCTCGTCTTCGTGGTGCTGCTCGTCTTCCTGCAGAATCTCCGCGCGACGCTGATCCCGACGATTGCCGTTCCCGTGGTGCTGCTCGGCACTTTCGGAGTGCTGGCGGCGACCGGTTATTCCATCAATACGCTGACGATGTTCGCCATGGTTCTGGCGATCGGCCTTCTCGTCGACGACGCGATCGTCGTCGTCGAAAACGTCGAGCGCATCATGTCCGAAGAGAAGCTTTCGCCGCTCGAGGCGACGGAAAAATCGATGGGCGAGATCACCGGTGCGATCGTCGGCATCGCGCTCGTGCTGACCGCCGTCTTCATTCCAATGGCCTTCTTCGGCGGTTCGACCGGCATCATCTATCGCCAGTTCTCGATCACCATCGTCTCGGCCATGCTGCTGTCGGCGCTCGTCGCCATCGTGCTGACGCCGGCACTCTGCGCCACCATGCTGAAGCCCGTCAGCGAGCACAGAAAGCATCGCGTCGGCGACTGGTTCAACCGCAACTTCACGCGCTCGACCAACGGCTATGTCAGAACCATCGGCTATCTTCTGAAGCGGCCGATCCGCGTCATGCTGGTCTTCCTTCTCATCGGGGCCGGCTGCGCCTATCTCTTCACCCGCCTGCCGAGCTCCTTCCTGCCGCAGGAAGACCAGGGCGTGCTGCTGACCATCGTCACCACGCCGCCGGGCTCGACCACGCAGCAGACCCAGGCGGTCGTCGAGAAGGTCGAAAACTACTATCGCGAAAACGAGAAGGATGCCGTCGAGTCCGTCTTCGGCGCGCTTGGCTTCGGCTTCAGCGGCTCCGGACAGAACAGCGCCATCGTCTTCACCAAGCTCAAGGATTTCTCGCAGCGCACCGATCCCAATCTGAGCGCCCAATCGGTCGTCAGCCGAGCCTTGCGCAGCTTCTTTGCGATGCGCGAGGCGCAGGTCTTCGCGCTTCTGCCGCCGGCAATCCAGGGCCTCGGCGTGTCGAGCGGCTTTTCCATGTATCTCGTCGATACTGGCGGCCATGGCAATGACGCTCTGACAGCGGCCTCCAAACGGCTGATCCAGGCGGGCAACTCGTCAGGCAAGGTCGTGGCGCTGCGCAGCAGCAACAAGGAGGTCGAGCCGCAGATGCGCATTGTTCTCGATCAGGAAAAGATCGGCGCCATGGGCGTCGACATCGCCTCGGTCAATTCGATGCTGTCGATCATCTTCACCGGCCGCGACGTCAACGACTTCACGCTGAACGGCGAGATCAAGCCGGTCTATGTCCAGGGCGACGCGCCATTCCGCATGCAGCCGGACGACCTCAATCACTGGTATGCCCGCAACAATTCAGGCGAAATGGTGCCCTTCTCCGCCTTTACCAAAACCGAATGGGTGAAGGGCGCACCTTCGCTTGCCCGTTTCAACGCCGTCAGCGCCATCCCGCTCGACGGCGCCTCGGCTCCCGGCGTGTCCTCCGGCGATGCGATGAACGAAATGGAAGCGCTGACCGAACAGCTCGGCGGCGGCTACACCGTCGCCTGGCAGGGCATCTCCTATCAGGAACGCCTTTCCGGCTCGCAAGCGCCGATGCTCTATGCGATTTCCGTTCTCGTCGTCTTCCTCTGCCTGGCAGCGCTTTACGAAAGCTGGTCGATTCCCTTCTCGGTGATCATGGCCGTGCCCGTCGGCATTCTCGGCGCGCTGACGGCGGCAACGCTTTTCGGCCAGGCGAACGACGTCTATTTCAAGGTCGGCTTGCTCACCACCATCGGGCTTGCGGCGAAAAATGCGATCCTGATCGTCGAATTCGCCAAGGATCGGATGGAGAGTGGCATGGGCCTCTACGAGGCGACACTGGAAGCAGCGAGATTGCGCCTGCGGCCGATCATCATGACCTCGCTCGCCTTCATTCTCGGTGTCGTGCCGCTGGCGATCGCGACAGGCGCGGGCTCGGCGGCCCAGAATGCCATCGGCATCGGCGTCCTCGGCGGCATGCTGGCGGCGACGATGCTCGGAATTTTCTTCGTGCCGTCCTTTTTCGTCGTCATCCGACGCATCTTTGCCACACGCGGCAAAAATGCGGCAGCTGTGTGATATAAATGCACTGTGATAATGCTGTTCCGATTGCTACATTGCGCCCGACTGCTTCGGTGTGTGTTTTCAAGTGGGACAAAGGCGCGGCGCGCCGATAGTGAAGCATGAAGCTTCGGACAAGAATTGACTTGCTCGAGTACAGGAAGAAATGAATGGTATCTCTTCGTTTTGCCACACCGGCATTGTTATTATTATTGTCGGGCTGCGTCGTAGGCCCGGATCATGCTCCTCCTGAAATGCCGCTGCCCGCCAAATTCGGAGAAGGCGGAACGAAGAGTGTCGGCGACGTTGCCACCGCAGCCTGGTGGACAGCTTTCAGGGACCCCAAGCTGAACGGCTATGTCCAGGCCGGCCTTGAGCAGAACCTGACCGTCCAGCAGGCGATCGAGCGCATCAATGCAGCTTCCGCCAACGTTACCGTCGCCGGCGCAGGCGGCCTGCCGAATCTCAACGTCGGCGCCTCGCACACGATCAGCGGCCAGAAGGGCGAACTGCGCACGCAGTTCGACACGCGCAACACCAGTGCCGGCGACGTTCAGCTGAGCTGGCTGCTCGATCTCTTCGGCCTCTATAAGCGCAGCACCGAGAGCGCGGTCGCTTCGCTCGATTCGGCCTACGCATCCGCCGATGTCGCCAAGCTGACCCTCGTGCAGGATCTCGTCTCGAGCTACATCGATGTTCGCTTTTATCAGCAGCGCCTGGCGCTTTCGAAGGCTAACCTGAAGTCTCGTCAGGAAACCTACGAACTGACCAAATTCCAGCTTGAAGCCGGCGCCGCTTCGCGAACTCGACGTCGTTCAGGCCGAAGGTCTGGTACAGTCTACGCTCGCCGAAATTCCCGGCCTCGAAACCAACATCCGTGTATCAGCCCATCACATCGCCACGCTGCTTGGCCTGCCGGCCTCGGCTCTTGTCAACGAATTGCTGAGGGGCGGTGGTCAACCGGTCTTCCGCGGCGGCATCAACTCCGGCATCCCGGCAGACCTGATCCGCAACCGTCCCGACATTCGCGTCGCGGAGCGTGACCTCGCTGCCGCAACGGCCAATATCGGCGTTGCCGAGGCGCAGCTTTATCCGAGCATCTCGCTCAGCGGCTCGATCTCGCCCTCCTATATCAACCAAAGGGGTGTCCATGGCGCTCTGACGCCTTGGTCCTTCGGTCCGACGCTGAACCTGCCGATCCTCGATGGCGGCCGCCTGCGCGCCAACGTCAAGTCGGCACAGTCTGAAGCCGCGACCGCTTACCTGAACTGGAAGTCGACGGTGCTGACCGCCGTCGAGCAGGTCGAGAACGCGCTCGCAGCCGTCCGGCGCGATGCCCGCACGGTCGCTGCCCTTCAGGCCCAGGTAAAGACGACGCAGGAAACGCTCGAACTTTCCACAGCATCCTATAAGGACGGCGCCTCCTCGCTGCTCGACGTTCTCGACGCGCAGCGCCAGGTTTCGCTCGCCCAGGCAAGCCTTGCCCAGGCGGTCCAGCAGATGGCCAAGGACTATGTCTCGCTGAACATCGCAGTCGGTGGCGGCTATGCGCCCGGCGGCAAGACCACCGCGCCGGTGAAGCCTGAGCCGGCGAAGGCCAAGAGCTGATCGGCTCGCCGCCTTTCTGGAAATACGGAGCCCCGCGATCGTCTCGCGGGGCTTTTTTCATGCCGGTTCTGCATTGGATAATTGCGCAGCAACGGAATTTGGATTCGACAAGCGGCCGCGGCTGATATAGGACTGATTAAACGATTAATCAGGCAGCCTGAATCATGGCTTCATCGCGCCCGGGACCGAACCTCAGCAGGATAGCGACCTCGCTCGGCGTCTCCATTGCCACGGTCTCCAATGCGCTTTCCGGCAAAGGCCGGGTCTCCGGCCAATTGGTCGAAAGAATTCGCGAGCATGCCGCCGAGCTCGGTTATGTCCCGAGCCAGGCCGGCCGCGCGCTGCGGACCGGCCGCAGCGGTGTTATCGGCCTGGTGCTGCCCGATATCGCCAATCCGCTGTTCCCGAAGATCGCGCAGGCGATCGAATTTGCAGCCTCAGCCGCAGGTTATGGCGTACTGATCGCGGATTCCCGTGGCGATGCCGCCACCCAGGCCGAGGCGATCAACCGCCTGGTCGAACGTGGCGTCGATGGCATGGTCATCATTCCCCGCCGCGCCACCCGCATTTCGTCTGCCGCCTGTCCAGTCGCCGTCATCGACACGCCTTCGACGCCGGGCAACACCGTTTCCGCCGATCATTGGCAGGGCGGGCGTGAAATCGCCGTCCATCTCGCCGATCTCGGCCACCAGCGCATCCTCATCATCGGCAATAACCAGGAATCCAGCGTCCAGAACGACCGCGCCGGCGGCATTCGCGCCGGTCTGCGCCCGGGCATGCAAGCTGAAACCCTGTGGATCGACAAGCTGGAGCGGGATAGCGGCAGCGGCTGTCCGCTCGGCCTCGCCGAAAGGGTGAGACAGGGTTTCACCGCTTTCGCGGCCCTCTCCGATCTGCAGGCGCTGCGCGCGTTGACGGAGCTGCAGCAGGCCGGCATCAACGTTCCCACCGATGTCAGCGTCACCGGCTTCGACGACCTTATCTGGTCGCCTGTTGTCACGCCGTCCCTGACGACGGTCAGGATGGACATGGACAGGATTGCCGGGATTGCCGTGTCCGCCCTAGCCGATACGATAAGCAATAGCCGCGCCCGGGAGGGCATGCTCGTTACCGCGGAGATCGAACGTGTCGCCATGCAATTGATCGTCCGCCAATCATCCGGGCCTTGTGAACCCGGCACTAAAAACCTCAGAGATGGAGAACAGATAAGATGAAAAAAGCTCTCATTGCTTCAGCGGCGATTGCGGCGCTATCGCCGTTGAGTGCGGCTGCCGCCGAACGGACGCTGACCATTTCCGTCTATGCCTTCGCCCAGGACGATTTCAAGGCGCTGGTCTACGAACCCTTCGAAGCCCAATGCGGCTGCAAGCTGGTGGTCGAGACCGGTAACAGCGTCGAGCGCCTGGCCAAGATGGAAGCCAACAAGGCCAGTCCTGTCGTCGATCTCGCCGCGGTTTCGATGGCCGATGCGATGGCCGCCGCGCGCGCTGGCCTGATCGAAAAGGTCGATACTGCAAAACTTTCCAATTTCGCCAAGCTGTACGACATCGCCAAGGATCCGAACGGCGACGGCATGAGTGTCGGCTATACCTTCTACGCCACCTCAATCGCCTACCGCTCCGACAAGATGAAGATCGACTCCTGGGCCGATCTCCTGAAGCCGGAATATGTCGGTCATGTCGCCTTCCCCAATGTCACCACCAATCAGGGCCCGCCGGCGCTCTACATGCTGGGCCTGGCGCTCGGCAAGGATACGCCCGATCTGAAGGGACCGATCGAGGCGCTGGGCGAGAAGAAGGACGACATCGTCACCTTTTACGAAAAATCCTCCCAGCTGGTGCAGCTGATGCAGCAGGAGGAAATTTGGGCGGCTCCCATCGGCCGGTTCTCCTGGGCTGGTTTCACCAAGCTCGACGTACCCGTTGCCTGGGCAACCCCGAAAGAGGGCCAGACCGG
The DNA here is from genome assembly GCF_022385315.1 of Rhizobium sp. K102. Taxonomy (NCBI): domain Bacteria; kingdom Pseudomonadati; phylum Pseudomonadota; class Alphaproteobacteria; order Hyphomicrobiales; family Rhizobiaceae; genus Rhizobium; species Rhizobium sp. K102. The sequence continues at coordinate 4,402,187 of NZ_CP092436.1, read as the reverse complement.
CGGCATGAACGTGCTGGTGCTGACCAAGGGTTCGAAGAACCAGGATCTCGCCCTGCAGTTCATGGATTTCTGGCTCTCGACCGAAACCCAGACCAAACTCGCCGAGAAGCTGATCGACAGTCCTGCCAACAGCGAGGTCAAGCTTTCCGAAGCGGCGGCCAACAACCTCACCTATGGCGAACAAACGGCCAAGAGCCTTAAGCTCATTCCGTCCGCCATCGCCCTCGACAACCGCGCCGGCTGGCTGAAGACCTGGAACGACAAGGTCGGTCAATAAGCCGCTTCTGAAACCGGTCCCGGCGTCTGCCGGGACCGCCCTCCTCTCCCGGAAAGGCGCCTCATGTTCCAGAACCGTGCAGAAGCCCTGGCGCTTGCCCTGCCGGCAGCCGTCTTTGCAACCCTGGTCTTTCTGCTGCCCGTCGCAATCCTGCTGTCGGAGGGCTTCCGCGCCGGTGGTGGCTGGACGTTGTCGGCCTATGCCGATTTCTTTTCCGGGACGCTGAACCGGACCGTTTTCCTGCGCTCCTTCCGGCTTGGCCTCGAAGTCACCGCCGTCTCGGCCGTCATCGGCTATGCAGCGGCCTTCGCCATCGTCAACCTGCCGGCGAAGGGCAAAGGGCGGATGATCGGCCTCGTCACCCTGCCGCTGATGATCTCGCCGGTGGCGCGCACCTATGCCTGGATCGTCATTCTCGGCCGCACCGGCATCGTCAACCAGGCGATCACAGGCCTCGGTTTCAGTGCCGAGCCGCTGCGCCTGCTGTTCACCGAAACCGCCGTCTTCATCGGTCTGCTGCAGCTCTTCGTGCCGCTGATGATACTTTCCTTAATCAGTGCGCTCGAAAACATTCCGAAGGATGCAATTCCGGCCGCCCGCGTGCTTGGCGCCAACTGGTTTCAGGTCTTCTGGAAGGTCGTCCTGCCGCTGACGCGTGAAGGGCTCGTCATCGGCGGTACGCTCGTCTTCACCGGCTCATTGACGGCTTATATCACCCCCGCCGTGCTTGGCGGTTCCAAGGTGCTGATGCTCGAAACGCTGATGTACCAGCAGGTTTCCGTCGCCAATGATTTCGTCTCGGCAAGCGTCATCGCCTTCATCCTGATCGTCATGAGCTTTGCCGCCAATATCCTGCTGAAACGCCTCGCGACGGCGAGGAACCGCCGATGACCCTGCGCCTGTTTTCGCCTATCGTGCTTTTCCTGCTGCTGGTCTTCCTGATCGGCCCGTTCCTGATCATCATCGCCGCCTCGCTCTCGGCAGGCGATACGCTGGCCTTTCCGCCGCAGGGTCTGTCGCTGCGCTGGGTGACCAAGGTCTTCACCATTGAAAGCTTCCGCGACAGCTTTGCCATGTCGATGTTCCTCGCCGTCTTCGGAACGCTTGCGGCCCTTGTCCTCGGCATCCCGGCCGCCTACGCCCTATCGCGCTACCGGCTGCCGGCGGCAGAAACCGTCCGCACAGTCGTTTCGCTGCCCATCATCGTTCCCGGCATTATCGTCGGCCTGGCATTGCTGCGTTATCTCGTCGTTCCCTTTGGCTTCAACATCACGCTCGCCCTCTTCTTCGCTCACGCGGCGCTGGTGCTGCCCTACGCGGTGCGTGTCGTCTCCGCGAGCCTCGACAATCTGCGTTCGGATATCGAGGAAGCGGCCGTCCTGCTTGGTTCCTCCAGGCTCGGCGCCTTCTTCCGCGTGGTGATGCCGAATATCCGCGGCGGCATTCTGGCCGCCTTCATCCTCGGCTTCGTCACCAGCTTCAATCAGGTGCCGGTCTCGCTCTTCCTCTCCGGTCCCGGTGTGCGCACACTCCCGATCGACATGCTGGGTTACATGGAAATCACTTACGACCCGTCCATCGCGGCACTCTCCGCCCTTCTCGCCTTCCTCTCGATCGGCATCGTCTTCCTCGCCAAACGCTTCCTGGGATTTTCGCGTTATGTCTGATGCTTATCTTCAACTCAACAAGCTGACGCTCGCCTATGGCGATACGGTCGCGGTGAGGGAACTCGATCTTGCGATCGGCAAGGGCGAACTCGTCGCACTCCTTGGCCCTTCCGGCTGCGGCAAGACCACGACGATGCGTGCGATTGCCGGCCTGCTGACGCCCGCTTCCGGCCGCATCGGTCTCGACGGCGCCGATATCACCCGCGTCTCCGCCAACAAGCGCGCCGTCGGCCTCGTCTTCCAATCTTACGCGCTGTTTCCGCATCTGACCGTATGAGAACGTCGCCTTCGGCCTGCGTCTCAAGGGCATCTCGGGCGCCAATCTCGATGCCCGCGTCGGCGCCGGCCTGAAATCCGTCGGCCTGACCGACTTCGCCGGCCGCAAGCCCGCCGAACTCTCCGGGGGCCAGCAGCAGCGCGTGGCGCTCGCCCGCTCGATGGTAATGGAGCCGAAAGTGTTGTTGCTTGACGAGCCGCTTTCCAATCTCGACGCCCGGCTTCGCCTGGAAATGCGCGCCGAATTGCAGCGCGTGCAGAAGGAGACCGGCGTCACGATGATCTTCGTCACCCACGACCAGGTGGAGGCCCTGGCGCTCGCCGACCGCATCGTCGTCATGCTGAACGGCGGCATCGAGCAGATCGGCACGCCGGAAGAGATCTACAACAATCCCGCCTCCGCCTTCGTCGCCGATTTCGTCGGCTTCGAGAATGTCTTCGCGCTAAGGGATGGAAAGCTTGCGACGCCGAACGGCCCGGTCTCACTTTCCGGTCCGGCGCCGGAAGCTGCGGCCGGTCTCGCCTGGCGTCCGCGCGCGGTGATCCTCGGCTCCGGTCAATTTCACGGCACCGTGCGCGGCACGTCTTTCGCCGGCAACACCCGCGAATACCTCCTCGATACACCACTCGGGTCCATCAAGGCCGAAATCGATGCGGGCCTGCCGCCGCACGAGATCGGCAGTGCGCTCGCCTTCGACCTGCCGGTCGCCGGCGCGGCCAACCTCAAACGGTTCGGGTGAAATCATGGGCGTCTGGATCGACACGGACATGGGCTTCGACGACATCGCCGCGATTTTAGTGGTGGGACAGTCGGAATATGAGATCGACGGCGTATCGCTGGTCTTCGGCAATGCGCCGCTGCCGCAAGTCAGAATGAATGCCTCCGGCGCCACCAGTGCCTTCGGCTGGACATTCCCCATTCATACCGGCCGCGCCGCGCCGGTTCTCGGCACGCTCGAAACCGCTCAGGCGATTCTCGGACAAACCGGCATCCCGACATCAGGCAAGGGCCTGCCCGAGACGCCTGCCGTTGCCGAAAGCGATGCCTTCGCCGCGCTCTGCCGCTGGCTGGAAAGCCAGGGCCAGCACCGCATCCTGGCGCTCGGGCCGCTCACCAATATCGCTGCGGTGGCGCTCGCCCGCCCCGATCTCGCCACCCGCATCGACGACCTCGTCTGGATGGGCGGCGGCGTCACGTCAGGTAACCACACAGCGTCTGCCGAATTCAACGCGCTTGCCGATCCCGAGGCGCTTGCGATCGTCATCGCCCATGGCCTGCCGTTGCGCATGGTCGATCTCGACGTCTGCCGCAAAGTGCTGGCAAGGCCGGAGGATACCGAGCCGGTGCGCCATGCCGGCGGCGCCAATGCCGAACTGATCGCCGATATGTTTTCCGGTTATATCGGCATCGGCACCAGTCGCGGCCGTCCGGGAATGGCGATCTACGATCCATCCGCCGCCGTCGCCTTCATCGCCCCTGACATCGTCAGCTTCCGCCCCGCGCGAATCGACGTCGAACTTCAGGGGGCCCTCACCCGTGGCCGCACAGTCGTCGAGACACGAGCTACACATGCGACCTTCAACGCCCAATTCGCCGCCGACATCGATGCCGATGGGGCCCGCGCCATCATTCTCGCCGCCCTGGTCAACGAGGCCCGCAAATGAACGCCACCCCTCGCCAGGAACCCGCCGATCTTAACGATCCCGCTTTGCGTGCCCGCGCCGTTGCGGCTGCGCGCGGCGATGCCCCCTTCGATGTGCTGATCACCGGCGGCCGGTTGCTCGATGCGGTGACCGGCCTGATCCGGGACGCCGATATCGGCCTCGTCGGCGCGCTGATCGCCAGCGTCCATGCCCCGGCAAGCCGCAGGGATGCCGTCGATATTGTTGATGCGACAGGCAGCATCGTGACGCCCGGCCTGATCGACACGCACATGCATGTCGAAAGCTCGATGGTGACTCCCGCCGAATATGCGAGCGCCGTGCTGCCGCGCGGCGTCACCACGGTCGTCTGGGATCCGCATGAATTCGGCAATGTCCATGGCCTCGACGGTGTGCGCTGGGCGATCGAGGCCGCACGCGCGCTACCGCTGCGCATGATCCTGCTTGCCCCCTCCTGCGTGCCGTCGGCACTCGGCCTGGAACTCGCCGGCGCCGATTTTGATGCCGCCGTCATCGCTGAGATGCTGCGCTCGCCGGCCGTCGGCGGCGTTGCCGAAGTCATGAACATGCGCGGCGTCATCGACGGCGATCCCCGTATGAGCGCCATCGTCAATGCCGGCCTTGTCTCCGGCAAGCTCGTCTGCGGCCATGCCCGCGGTCTCGAGGGCGCCGATCTCAGCGCCTTCATGGCGGCTGGCGTCACCTCCGACCACGAACTCACCTCCGGCGCCGATCTCGCCACCAAGCTTGCCGCCGGCCTGACGATCGAACTGCGCGGCTCGCACGACCATCTGCTGCAAGAGTTCGTCGACGTGCTGAACGGTCTCGGCCACCTGCCGCCCACCGTCACCCTCTGCACCGACGACGTTTTCCCCGATGAACTCTATGAGAGCGGCGGCCTCGACGACGTCGCCCGCCGGCTGGTGCGTTACGGCATGAAGCCGGAATGGGCGATCCGTGCCGCGACCTTCAATGCGGCACAGCGGCTGAAGCGCTCCGATCTCGGCCTTGTTGCCGCCGGCCGCCGCGCCGATCTCGTGCTTTTCGACGATCTCACGGAATTCCGGGCGCGCCTGGTCATCTCAGGTGGCCGCATCGTCGCCCGCAACGGCAGCATGGAGGCAGCCGTCCAGCGGCTTGATACGGCACCGCTTGAAAATTCGGTGAAGCTCCCGCCACTCGTCGAAAATGACCTCCTCATTCCATCCGAAGGCGCACGCGTCCGCGTCGCCACCATCGACCGCCCGCGCTTCACCCAATGGGGCCAGGCCGAAACGGAGGTCCGGGACGGCTTCGTCGTGCCGCCGGCCGGCAGCGCCATGATCGCCGTCGCCCACCGCCACGGCAAGGCCGACGGCGTCCCGCGCATCGGTTTCCTCACCGGCTGGGGCGAATGGCACGGCGCCTTCTGCACCACCGTCTCGCATGACAGCCACAACCTCACCGTCTTCGGCGGCAACGCCCGCGACATGGCGCTCGCCGCCAACGCCGTCATATCAGCCGGCGGCGGCATGGCGGTCGCCAGAGGCGGCAAGGTCCAAGCGATCCTGCCGCTGCCGCTCTCCGGCCTGGTGACCGGCGCCTCGCTGAAGGACACTGCTTCGGCCTTCGCCGACATCCGCAAGGCCATGGACAAGATCGTCGACTGGAAACCGCCCTACCGCGTCTTCAAGGCCTGCTTCGGCGCAACGCTGGCCTGCAATGCCGGCCCGCACCAGACCGATCGGGGAATTGCCGATGTCGTGACGGGGAGAGTGATGGAAAGTCCGGTGCTGGAGGTTTTGTAGGGCCGGCACATAAACCAGACAATGATCGGCGTGCCCGATAGCCCTCATCCGCCCTAACGGGCACCTTCTCCCCGCTGGGGAGAAGAGGGAATTGAGACGTTGCCGCAAGTCTCTTCTCCCCTCGGGGAGAAGGTGCCCGTTAGGGCGGATGAGGGGCCGCGAACACTGCGCTAACCCTTCAACTCCCGCTCCACCAATGACACCCAATAAGCCGCGCCATACCCGAGCGCCTCATCATTGAAATCATAAGCCGTGTTGTGATGCAGCGCTCCGTCCACCGCCGGCCCGTTGCCGAGCCAGGCGTAACAGCCCGGCGCCTTCTGCGCGAAAAAGGCGAAGTCATCGCCCGCCGTCGACGGCGGAAAGCTTGTTCGCACTTTTTCACTAAACACCGTGCTGGCAGCAGCAAGCGCCCGGGCGGTCGCGTCCACGTCATTGACGACAGGCGGAATGCGCCGCTCGAAACGATAGTCGGCTGAAATGCCGTACATGGCAGCCGTTCCGCTGGCCAGCCGGCCGATCTCTGTCGCCAGCTGGTCGCGCACCTCAGGCGAATAGGCGCGGGCCGTTCCGCCAATCTCGACCACGTCGGGAATGACGTTCAGCGCCTTGGGATCACCCGCATGCAGGAAGCAGGCGCTGACGACGGCCGGCTGCAGCGGATCGACGACGCGTCCGACGATCGTCTGCAGCGATGACAGGAAGATGCCGGCCGCCGTGATCGGATCGCGGCCGAGATGCGGCTTGGCGCCGTGCGTGCCGATTCCGCGAAAGGTGATGCGCCAGCTGTCGGAAGAGGCAAGCTGCGGCCCCTCGACCACCGCGATCTCGTCGACCGCAAGCCCAGGCATATTGTGCAGCCCATAGACGGCATCGCAAGGGAAAAGCCTGAAGAGCCCTTCGTCCACCATGCGCTTGGCGCCGCCGCGCCCCTCTTCGGCCGGCTGGAAGATGAAATGCACCGTGCCGGAAAAACCCCGCGTCGCCGCAAGATGCCGTGCGGCGCCGAGAAGCATCGCTGTATGGCCGTCATGACCGCAGGCATGCATCCTGCCAGGCACCGTCGACTTATAAGGCCGCTCTGCCGCCTCGGGCATGGCGAGCGCATCCATGTCAGCCCTGAGCCCGATGCGGCGGGTGCCGTTGCCGACCTGCAATGTGCCGACCACGCCGGTGCCGCCAAGGCCGCGATGCACGGCAATACCGGCGTCCTCCAGCAGCCTCGCGACGATGCCGGCAGTGCGCTCCTCCTCGAAGCCGAGCTCGGGATGGGCATGCAGGTCACGTCGCAGGGCGGTGAGGAACGGCAGATCGTCCTTGATCCGGGCGGGGATGCTCATGGCCTGGATATCCTGTCAAGCGAACGGGCGCCCAGCCGGCGCCCGCGTCAGATCATTTCTTGTTTATCAAACGGATCGCAAGTTCAACCCCTCAGGCCTCCTCGACGAACACTTCCTCGCGCTTCTTCTTGACGCTCGGCAGGAAGACGACGATCAGAACGGCGACCGCGATCGCCAGAAGCGTGGCGCTGATCGGCCGGGTGACGAAGGTGGTCGGATCGCCGCGCGACAGGATCATGGCGCGTCTCAGGTTCTCTTCCAGAAGCGGCCCAAGCACAAAACCGAGCAGGAGCGGCGCCGGTTCGCAGCGAAGCTTTGCCAGCACATAGCCGATGAAGCCGAAGAAGGCGACGGCATAGAGGTCATAAACGTTCGTATTGACGCTGTAGACCCCGATCGAGCAGAAGGCCATGATGACGGGGAAGAGCACATAATAGGGCACGGTTAATAGCTTCACCCAGAGCCCGATCAGAGGCAGGTTGAGAATCACGAGCATCAGATTGCCGATCCACATCGAAGCAATGATACCCCAGAATAGCGCCGGCTGCTCGGTGGCGACATTCGGTCCCGGCACGATGCCCTGGATGATCATCGCGCCGATCATCAGCGCCATGACGGGATTGGCCGGAATGCCGAGCGTCAGCAGAGGAATGAACGAAGTCTGCGCCCCGGCATTGTTGGCCGATTCCGGACCCGCCACACCGGCGACCGCGCCCTTGCCGAATTCCTGCGGCGTCTTCGACAGGCGTTTTTCCACCGTATAGGAGGCGAAGGAGGCAAGGATCGCCCCGCCACCCGGCAGGATGCCGAGCGCCGAGCCGATCGCCGTGCCGCGAATGACCGGCGCGATCATCTCCTTGAATTCCTGGCGCGAGGGCAAGAGACCCGAAACCTTTGCCACCAGCACTGTGCGGGTCGATTCGCCTTCGAGATTGCGCAGGATTTCCGCCACGCCGAAGACGCCGACGGCAAGCGCCACGAAGTTCAGCCCGTCGGCATATTCGCGGATGCCGAGCGTGAAGCGCGGCGTGCCGGTATAGATATCGGTTCCGACGAGGCCGAGCAGCAGCCCGAGCGCGACCATCGCCAGCGCCTTGACGACCGAGCCGTGCGCCAGAGCGATCGAGGAGACGAGGCCGACGATCATCAGCGAGAAATATTCCGCCGCACCGAATTGCAGCGCGATGTCGGTCAGCGGCGGTGCGAAGATCGCAACGAGAAAGGTCGAGACCGTACCGGCGAAGAATGAGCCGAGCGCGGCGATCGCCAACGCCGCCCCCGCCCTGCCCTTGCGGGCCATCTGGTAGCCGTCGATTGCGGTGACGGCGGAAGAGGATTCGCCCGGCATATTGATGAGGATTGCCGTCGTCGAGCCGCCATATTGCGCGCCGTAATAGATGCCGGCGAGCATGATGAGCGAAGAGACCGGCTCGAGCTGAAAGGTGATCGGCAGAAGCATGGCGATCGTCGCCGTGGCGCCGATGCCGGGCAGTACGCCGATCAGCGTGCCGAGCAGCACGCCGATCAGGCAGAAGAGAAGATTGTCGAGGGTTGCCGCGGTGGCAAAGCCAAGTGCGAGATTGCTGAAGAGATCCACCGTCGCCTCCTAGAACCGGACCCAGGGGCCGAAACGCTCGAACGGCAGCCCGAGCCCATAACTGAAGACGGCGACCGAAAAGATCGTCAGCAGCAGCGACAGAATGATCGCAGACACCACGTTCATCTTGCGCGACGCGAAGCAGGCGATGAAGGCGGTGAAGAACAGCGCCGGCGCAAATCCGAGCCCGCGCACGGTGAGCCCGAAGAAGACTGGAGCCGGCAGGATGAACAACATGCCGCGCCAGGCGAAGACGTCGACCGGCTCACCTTCGACACGCAGCGCCTGAATGAAGATGATCGCGCCGAGCAGCACGAGCACGCAGGCCAGCACCAGCGGAAAATAACCCGGCCCCATGCGCAATGCCGTGCCGAGGTCGAGCGAAAACGACTGGAATGCGAAGAAGGCGCCGGTGGCGACGAAAAGCGCGCCGCAGATCGCATTGGTGGTATCGAAACTGATGGATTTCATGGTGTCTCCTGGAGTTGGAGATGGTTCACGTGATGCGTCACAAAGGAGCTAGCCCCTCATCCGCCTGCCGGCACCTTCTCCCCGTAAACGGGAGAAGGGAACACACCGCAACCTCTCCGTTCCCGCCACGTCTCGCATGGCATGTCCCCTCTCCCCGCAAGCGGGGAGAGGGTTAGGGTGAGGAGCTCGCGCAGCATGTCCGGACGAGGATAATCCTCAGTCGGCATATTCGCCAGCAGCTTCGATCACCGGCTTCCAGCGGGCGATCTCGCTTTCGAGCTTGGCCTTCAACGCAGCCGGCGTCGCATCGGCATCGGAGGACGGCGTCGTGCCCAGTTCGGCGAAGCGGGCGCCGACATTCGGATCCTTCAGCGCGACCTGCAGCGACTTCGACAGCCGTTCGTTGATCTCGGCCGGTGTGCCCTTCGGGGTATAGATGCCGTGCCAGATACCGACTTCGAAGCCCGGCAGGCCGGCTTCGACCGCCGTCGGAACATCCTTCATCACGTCGAGGCGCTTGGGCGAGGTCACGGCATAGGCTTTGATTGTGCCGCCCGTTATTTGCTTCGTCGTGTTGGTCGTCTGGTCGCACATGATATCCACCTGGCCGCCGAGAAGATCGGTCATCGCAGGACCGGTGCCCTTGTAGGGAACGGTCGTCAGCTGGGTCTGGATGGCGCTCATGAACATCATGCCGCAGAGATGCGAAGCGGCGCCGATGCCGGCATTGGCGACCGTCACCTTGTCCTTGTTGGCCTTGACGTAGTCGATCAAGCCCTTGAGGTCGGCCGGCTCGAAGTCCTTGCGGGCGACGATTGTCATCGGCACCTCGGTGACGAGGCCGACATAGTCGAAGTCGCCGAGCGTGTCATAGGCGAGCTTGCGGTAGAGCGTGGCGCTGGTCGCCATGCCGATATGGTGCAGGAGAATGGTGTATCCATCGGGATCGGCGTTCGCCACCCGGCCGGCGCCGAGCGTGCCGCCGGCGCCGCCGACGTTCTCCACGACGATCTGCTGGCCGAGATCCTTCGACATGGATTCAGCGACGAGGCGTGCGACGGTATCGGTCGGGCCACCGGCCGCGAAGGGGACGACCATGGTGATGGTGCGCTCGGGATAGGTCTGCGCCGAAGCGGCGCCGGCGAGAAGAGCGACCGCGGCAGCCGCGGTCAGGCCGAGCATGGCCTTCAGGATTTTCATCGTTTCCTCCCTGATGAAACAAGCAAAGCCGCCGGCACATCCTCCGCGCCGACGATGTCCTATTTGCCGCCCGGAAAAATCGAGCCGCAATCACCGCCACCGCCTCGACAAGAGGATTCTGGGACAGTGCGGTGCAGCATGGGTCGATTCCGAAACAAACGGCTGTTGCGATGGGTGGAAATCCACCCATCGCCGTGCTGCAGGATCAGCCGTCGGTAATCAGCATCCGCTTGTCGAGGCCGTATTTCTGCATCTTTTCGTAGAGGGTCTTGCGGGAAATGCCGAGCGATTTCATAGACCGGCCGGAGGCTGCCGCCATGCGCGACCAGTGCGCTGGCGATGACGCCCCGCTCGAATTCGGCGACGCGTTCTGCAAGGCCGGTCGCCTCCTCGGCCTGCCGCCCGCCATTGTCGAGACCGAGGACCAGACGGTCGGCGGCGTTCCTCAATTCGCGGACATTGCCGGGCCAGTCGCGCTGAGCAATGTCGGAGATCACCTCCGGCGGCACGGTGAGCTCGTCGCGGCCGTAGCGGGCGGCGGCCTCCCGCACCAGCTGCAGGAAAAGCAGCGGAACGTCCGCCCGCCGCTGCGACAGCGACGGCACGTGCAGCGTCGCGACGTTCAGTCGGTAGAGCAGATCGGCGCGAAAGCGGCCGGCTGCCACCTCCGCCTCGAGATCGACCTTGCTCGTCGCGATGAAGCGGACGTCGAGCGGCACGATCTCATTCGATCCGAGCCTGGAAATCACCCGTTCCTGCAGCACCCGCAGGAACTTCGCCTGCAGGTCAAAGGGCATGGAGCCGATCTCGTCGAGCAGAATGGTGCCGCCGCGCCCGTGCTCGAATTTTCCGTAACGCGGCCTGACCGCTCCTGGAAAGGCGCCGGGCTCGTGACCGAAAAGCTCGCTCTCGATGAGGTTTGCCGGCAGCGCGGCGCAATTGATCGCAATGAACGGCCGACTTGCCCGGGCGCTGATGTCGTGAAGCGCGCGGGCCACCACTTCCTTGCCGGCGCCGGTCTCGCCGACAATAAGCGTATCGGCATCGCTCGCCCCGATCGCGCGGATGCGGTAGCGCAGGTCCACCATCACCTGCGTGCGTCCCGGCAGCCGCGCCTCGATATCGTCGCGTTTGCCGGCGACCGCCTTCAGCAGCCGGTTTTCGAGTACGAGGCCGCGTCGCTCCATCGCCCGGCGAATGACGCCGGCAAGCATCTCCGCCGTGAACGGCTTCTCGATGAAATCATAGGCGCCCTCCCGCATCGCCTTCACAGCGAGCTGCACATCGCCATGGCCGGTGACGAGAATGACCGGCACCTCCGGATCGACCTCGCGGATCTTCTGCATCAGCGTCATACCGTCGATACCGGGCATGCGGATATCGCTGACGACGACGCCGGGAAAGCTGTAGCCGATCAGCTCGAGCACATGATCGCCATTCGAAAAGGTCTCGACGCTGAAGCCGGAGAGCTCCAGCGCCTGCGCCGTCGAGCGGCGCAGCTCCTCCTCGTCGTCGACCAGCAGTATCTTCGCTTCGTTCATTCCGCCGCCTCCGGCATCAGCCCTGCCGCCGACTGCAGCTCGATGCGGAACACCGCGCCCCCTTCGGGATGATTGGCGGCGGCCAGGCTGCCGCCGAAATCCTTGACGATGTTGTAGGAGATCGAAAGTCCCAGCCCGAGCCCCTTGCCGACGCCCTTCGTAGTGAAGAACGGATCGAAGATGCGCTCTGCGATCGCCGCCGGCACACCCGGCCCATGGTCGCGCACCGTCAGTACCACCTTGCCGGCCTCCTCGAAAGCCGAAACCTCGACGCGCCTGTCATCCAGCCCTTCCACCGCGTCGGCGGCATTGGAGATCACATTCACCAGCACCTGCTGCAGACGCACCGAACCGGCGCGCACGACCGGCGCCCGTGTCCCGAGATCGAGCCGAAGCTCGGCGTCCGCCGCTTTCAGCCGCCATGCGACGATTTCCAGCGTATCACGCATCGCTTCGTCGAGAGGGACCGGCCCGAGCTTCTCGTTCGGCTTGCGGGCGAAGTTGCGCAGGTGCCTGCTGATCGAGGCCATCCGGTCGATCAGCCCGCCGATGCGCCTTATATTGTCGCGCGCCTCCTCCATTCGCCCGCGGTCGATCAGCACCGTGGCGCTGTCCGTATAGGTCTTGGCGGCGGCCAGCGGCTGATTGAACTCATGCGAAAGAGCCGCCGACATTTGTCCGAGCCCGGCAAGCTTGCCGGCCTGGATCAGATCGGCCTGGGTCTGACGTAGCTGCTGTTCGGTCAGCCGCCGCTCCGAGATCTCCTCCTCGATGCGGCTGTTGACGCGGGCAAGATCGGCGGTGCGCTCCTCTACCCGCCGCTCCAGCTCGCCGCGCGCCTCGGCCTGCATCTGCATGCGCTCGGCAAGGCGCGCCCGCCGCTGGCGAAGCACGGCGACAGCAAGTGCGGCGATGCAGAGGATGAGGAAGACGGCGACCAGCGCGGTGCGCGCCTGAGCCCGGATGGAGCTCGTTTCCATCAGTACGTTCACGGTCCAGTCCTCGGCCGGCATGTAATGCGACAGCACCAGATATTCGCTCGCACCCCGGTCGCTTGCCAGCGTCATCAGCTCGTGCTGTTCGAAGCGGTGACGCGTCACCGGCAGCGCTGTCAGCCTGGCATTGGCATAACGCCGCGAGGCTTCCGTACGGGCGATGCGGTCGGCCGTCAGCGGCAGGATCGTCCCGTAGAGCCATTCCGGGCTGCCCGACATGAAGATGATACCCTCCGGATCGGAGACGAAAATCTTGTACTCGCCGCCGCTCCAGGAGGATTCGATCATGTCGATATCGACCTTGAAGACGATGACGCCACGAATATCCGCCTCGACCCTGATCGGCGCGGAGAAATAATAGCCGCGTTTCAGCGAGGTGGTGCCGAGCGCATAAAATCGAGCCTGCCGGCCTTCGATCGCCTCCTGGAAATAGGGCCGATAGTTGAAATTCTGCCCGACGAAGCTTCCCGGTCCATCATAATTGCTGGCTGCGATCGTCTCCCCGTCCGGCTTCACCACATAGATGTCGGAGGATTTCAACAGCTCGTTGATCTCTTTGAGGTAGAGGTTGGCAGCATCACGCAGCGCCATGTCGTCAGGCGCGCTGACCAGTTCCTTGATGTCGTCATGATCGGCAATCAGCGCCGGCAGCGCCTCGTAGCGGTTGAGATGGCCGCTGAGCGCCGAAACCGCGAGACGCAGCGCCGTTCCCGCCTGCGCCGAGGCCTCCTCCATATAGGCGCGAGTCGCAATCGCGCTTCCATAGGTGAAGAAGGCGAAAATGACGATCGGCACCACCAAAAGCGCCGCTATCGCACGATATCTCGAAGACAGATCCGGCTCCTCCCTTTCTGCCTCCACTCCCCAGCAAGGCATGCCCGACGGGCTCCAAGTCTAATGATACGGACGGGGATTTCCAAGGGTCTGCCGAAACTTGACACCCCGTCGGCCGAATGTCCTATTGCGGCAACGCAAGGAGACCCGCTCATGAGGGACGACCAGACGCCCGCCGACAGCAAGCTGACCAGTTCCAAGCGCCGCTGGGCGGCGGAGGGCAAATTCCTGACCGGCCGCGTCAGCCGTCCGGAAGCCGAGCGCCTGCCGCCCGGCCAGCACCTCGTCAAGAACTGGCCGGTGCTCGATCTCGGCCAGCAGCCGGTCATCTCCACCGCCAGCTGGCGGCTCGAGGTCCGCGGCCTGGTCGAAACGCCGCTCACCCTCAACTGGGCCGCCTTCCAGGCGATCGAGCAGAGCACCAGGATCAGCGATATCCACTGCGTCACCACCTGGTCGCGTTACGACAACAACTGGAAGGGCGTTTCGACGCGGGATCTGCTCGATCTCGCCATGCCGAAGCCGGAAGCGGCCTACGTCCTGCTGACGGGTTATGACGGCTACACCACCAACCTGCCGCTTGCCGATTTCGCCGCCGAGGACGCGATCCTGGCGACCTCATGGGAGGGACTGCCGCTGACGCCGGATCATGGCGGCCCGATGCGCCTCGTCGTGCCGCATCTCTACTTCTGGAAAAGCGCCAAATGGCTGCGCCGGATCGAGCTGATGCCCGCCGACGAGGCCGGGTTCTGGGAAAAGAACGGCTACCACATTTATGGCGATCCGTGGCGCGAGCAACGCTATTCCGACGACTGAGCCTTCGGCCGCAAGACGCGTCCAAGCGCAAGGACAGCAAGACCGAACAGGGCAGCCAGTCCCGTCAACGATGCCATGCTGGCAGGATGAAGCGGCAGCCTGCTCCAATTTGGCTTGACGACCTGGGCGGTGTTGAAAGCCTCGCCGCTGAACTGGCAGGTGATGAGCGCAAGCCCGCGCCGCGCCATGTCGATGTCGATGGCTGAGATGATTTCGCCCGCCGCGGTCGCCTCCCGCGGCATCTCCCGCATCGCCATCAGTACGGCTTTCGTCGCCGCGAGATAGGCATGAGCGCATTCGTTGAAAGGGCTTTCCTCATCCGTGACGCTGCCCGGCATTCGGCCCCAGACGCAATAGGAATACTGGATCTCGGCGTAGTTCAGGACGCGGCGGAACGGTTCGTTCGTATCGACCGCCCGCGACGCCAGCGCTATAATCCCGGTGCGGTAATCGGCAATGACCGCCATCTCGCCGTGGGAAATGGCCGGGATATCGAGGCCGGCATGACTGCCGCCGGCGCTGCGCTCATGGGCTGAAGTGTTTCCCGCAATCAATGGGAACAGGCTTGCGATCAGAGCGAGAGGCGCAAGCCTGCCGATGCGCGGGATCACCGGAAGGCGGGCCGCAGCCCGCCCTTGAGGGCAAGCCGCCTTTCCGCCAGCGCTCCGAAGGCAAGGCCGAGCGTTGCCCAGAGAATCGCGTGCATGCCGAGTGAGGTCGTGCGGAACCGCCAGAGCACCATCGCCGAGAAATTCTCCGGCACTTCGTTGATTGGCGGCAGCAGATAAAGCACGACGCCGATAAAGACGAGATAGGCGAGAGCGGCGACGATTGCGCCGTTCCAAAGCCCGAAACGCTCGGAAAGGCGGCGCGACAGCGCCACGGCGGCAATCAGCGCCCCGACCGAAACAACGATCATCAGGAAGAACAGCTCGGTCCTGACGCCGATCGTGTCAGGATTGCCGACCGCCGGCGGGTTGGCCGGATATTTGATGCCGGGGACGAGAACGATGGCCACGAAGGCGGCAATGGCGATGGCGGCCGAGGTGCCACGCGCCGAAAGAGCGCTGAAGCGGCCATGCACGAAAGCAAAAGCGATGGCAAAAAGCCCGCCGACGGCAACGCTGTAGGCCATAACGCCGGTGAAGAGGCCGAGACCGGCCTGCGTGGCGCGGCTGACGACTTCAGGTTCGGCGGCTTGCCCGGCCGCCTGCGCGCTCGCCTCTTCGAAAGCGATCGCCGCATCGACCAGCGGTTCGCCGAAGATATGGGCGAAAGCGAAAACGAGAATGCCAGCAATCACGCCCGCGAACATGCCGCGAAGCAAAAGGTTTCCAACCATGTCGGGAACTCCCTTAGTGGCAGGGAAAGCCGAGGAGATGACGGCCGTCATGCACGAATTCATGCACATACATGCCGTTGAAGAGCGCCATCGCGCCTTCCTCGGTGCCGACGAAATAGATGGCGATGAGCGTTAGCAGGCCGCCGAAGATCGCCCACGGAAGAATTTCGCCGACGGGGATCGGCGCCGGCGCCGCGACGGGCGTGAAAGTGGTGTCAGACATGTATTCCTCCGGAATGACGCGTTCAGTCGAAAGAGTGCTTGTGCGGCAGGGTCTGACTTCCAGCGCGAAGAGCTTTCGACACGCTGGTTACAGTGGCGCGACCGCGCCGGATTTCCACCGGCTTCCAAACCCGCAACAGCCCGGTTATAGCTGCACGCTGAAGAGACTGTCAACGAAACTTCGCAAGCCGGCAAAGCGTCCTTTGGGCGCCGGAACAGACGCGCGGCGCTGCAGTCGTATCGAGAGGTCAGAACGATCGTGAATACGCGCCTCACCTGGATCTGCCACGGCGCGACGGCGGCGAGCCGCAAGGCCCTTTTCCCGCTCGACGAACCGCTTGAGGCCAAGGCGGAAGAGGAAGCCGGCAAGATCGCCGCCCTCCCCCGCGCGGATCGTATCGTCACGAGCCCCGCCTTGCGCGCCCGCCAGACCGCCGAGGCGCTACGCCTCGAAGCCCTGGCAGATCCGGCGCTTCGTGATTGCGACCACGGCCGCTGGGCCGGCAGGCCGATCGCGGCGGTCGAGGCGGAAGAACCGGAAAGCCTCATGGCCTGGATGACCGAGCCGGCAGCCGCACCGCACGGCGGCGAGAGCCTTGTTGATCTGCGAAAGCGCGTCGCCGGCTGGATGGACACCCAATCGGCCCTCGGCGGTCACGTCATCGCCGTCAGCCATGCGGCCGTCATCCGGGCGGCGGTCGCGCATGTGCTTCAGGCGCCGCCCTCCTCCTTCTGGCTGAGCGACGTCGAGCCGCTCGCCATCCTTCGCATGACCAGCAACGGCAGCCGCTGGTCCCTGCGCTTCCAGCATTAGAGGCTCCTCATTTTATCCAGCCTTACACAAGCAAATTGCGTCATCCCTGTTGAACCCGGTTTTGCGGGGACTACTTCCTTGTCCCAAGGAGATGGAAGAATGACATATGATTGGAGTGGAGAACGGACGCGGCGGCTGCGTTTCATGCGCGTCGCCACGTTCACGGTTCTGGCCGGTCTCATCGTCAGCGTTCCGCTGCTGATCGTCACCGCCTGAAGCACGAGAAAGGGCGAGCATGCGACAGCACGCTCGCCTTCGTTCTTCTTCCTGATCTTTGCAGTGCCAACCATCTGCAGCAATTATTCTCCCTCTGGTCGAAATCAGTGAAACGGCCGCGCTGCCAATTCTGGTTGCATCGCAAGCGTCATCCAGGCTCCTGACGGCGCAGCAGCGCACTTCCCCGTCTGATAATTCGCCTTCTGGTTTCAACGAACATTTCAGACTTTTGTGATATGTCGACGCGGGTGGAGACGGAGAAGGCATAATGCCGGTGTTTTTCCAGAGCAGAGCCGGAAGGCAATGTATGTCGATCGTCGGTTTGGGGATAATCCTCTGGCTCCTCGGGACGCTGCTCCGGTTCGACGACAGCCTCGCTTCATTCATGACCGATTTCGGCGCGTACGGTGCTGACAAGCTCGTTCTCGGGCTCGGCATCGCCGGCGCCATGAGCTTCGTCTATTCGGTGCTGCGCATTGCCGATCTGCGCAAGGAAATGGAATTGCGCGTCGCCGCTCAGGCGAAGGCCGATTGGACGGCAACTCATGATCATCTGACCAAGCTGCCGAACCGTTACGCCTTCGAGCGCAAGGCTCTCGCACGGCCGATCAAGAACGACGAGGCCGAAATCGAGGAATGGGACGACAACGTCACCATCTTTTCCGTCGATCTCGACGGCTTCAAGAAAGTCAACGATCTCGTCGGCCACAAGGGCGGTGACGTGTTGTTGATCGAAGTCGCCAGGCGCATCTGCGCGCTCGGCAATGCCGATTGCGTCTACCGCTTCGGCGGCGACGAATTCATCATCGTCGCCTTTGCCCTGACGGCGCAGCGGGAGGAGCGTTTCGCCAAGCTGCTGATCCAGGCCGTGACCCGGGCGATCCATATCGATGGCTTTGCCGTCGAAGTCGGCGCCAGCGTCGGCTACGATCGCTGGGCTCAGGGAGCCGAACCGCTGGAAGATGCCGCCCACCGTGCCGACCTCGCCATGTACGAGGCCAAATCACGCGGCCCCAACCATTTTCTCGTCTTCGAAACCTCGATGCAGGACAAGGTAACCGAGCGCGCCGCCTTGGAAACCAGGCTGCGCGCCGCCATCGCCAATAAGGACATCAGGCCGTTCTATCAGCCGCTGATCGACCTGAAGACCGGCCAGCTCTGCGGTTTCGAAGCGCTCGCGCGCTGGACGGGCGAGGATGGCATCCACATTTCGCCGCCGGTCTTCATCGACATTGCCGAGGAAACCGGCATGATCACCGCCTTGTTCGAGGATCTCCTCGCCCAGGCCTGCAGCGACGCGCTCACCTGGCCGGCGCATGTCATGTTGTCCTTCAACGTCTCGCCGGTGCAGATGGAAGACAAGCTCTTGACATCCCGCATCCTCAAGGTGCTGTCGGCAACCCGGCTGCCGCCGCAACGCCTGGAAGTGGAGATCACCGAGAACGCGCTGATTCAGGATCCCGCTGTCGCCGCCGTCATTCTCGAAGAACTGCATGCTGCCGGCATCCAGATCGCCCTCGATGATTTCGGCACTGGCTATTCGAGCCTCGCCCAGCTCGCCCGCTATCGCTTCGACAAGATCAAGATCGACAAAAGCTTCATCGCCACCTATCGCGACGACGAACGCCAGGAAAAGATCGTCCGCGCCATGCTTGGCCTCGGCAGAAGCCTCAATATCAAGACGACTGCGGAAGGCGTCGAGGAGCATGGCCAGCTCGCCTTCCTGCTGCAGCTCGGCTGCGACATCGGCCAGGGCTATCTTTTCGGCAAGGCGATGCCCGCCGCCGAGGCGGGCATCTTCATCAGCGATCGCAATGCCAGCCTGGCCTCAACGGCCTGACGCTATGCCTTAAAAGACTTGGGCCGCAGACTAGGACGAGCCCGAACAGCGGCAAGAACCACCTGCCGGCCGAATTCGAGCTGTGGAGTGGGTGGGAAGATGAAGATGCCGCGTCACAATCGCACTCGAAGAAGACGATAGGCTGCACCGGGGCAAAATGACCGACGGACGAATGGATACCTTTCCGCCGGCTGCGCCGGCGCTAAGTTCGACCCATCATCACGACCGTATGGAGTCTGCAAAGACATGCCCTCGAACGACCTGCTTCTGACCTTCAATGCCGGCTCCTCGACGGTCAAGATCGGCATCTTTGCCATGGAAGGCGCCAAGGCGCGGCGCATCGGCAAGGGCGTGATCGATTTCCGCGCCGAACCGCTTTCACTCGGACTGAGTCGGGGGCCGCAGACATTCGACATGCCGTTGAAGGCCGAGGCGACGGAAGACCTGCACGATGTCATCGACGAGACCTTCGCGCGTATCGCCGATCATTTCGACATGGCCGCCAGCCGCGCCGCTGGCCACCGCGTCGTCCATGGCGGCGACCGCTTTACGAAAGCGAGCGCCCTCGACGCCGCGGCAATCGGCGCCATCGATGCACTGACGCCGCTTGCGCCCCTGCATCAGCCGCAGGCGCTGCGTTTCATCCGCGCGCTGGCGCATCTGAAGCCGCATCTTGTCCAGACAGCCTCCTTCGACACCGCCTTCCATGCCACGCAGGACGATCTCGTTCGCCGTCTCGCCATACCGCGCTCGCTGCATGACGAGGGCATCAAGCGTTACGGCTTCCATGGGCTTTCCTACAAGTTCATCGCCGGTGAACTTACCCGCAAGGCGCCGCAGGCGGCCAAGGCTGTGGTCGCCCATCTCGGCAGCGGCGCCAGCCTCTGTGCGCTGGAAGGCGGCATCAGCCGCGATTGCAGCATGGGCTTTTCCACCCTCGACGGCATCCCGATGGCGACGCGCCCAGGCTGGCTCGATCCCGGCGTCATCTTGTATCTGGCCGGAGAGCGAAAGCAATCCCTGGGAGAAATCGAGGATCTGCTCTATCGCCGCTCAGGCCTGCTCGGAGTTTCCGGCATCAGCGCCGACACGCGCGATCTGTTGAAGGATGGCCGGCCGGAGGCGCGCCAGGCGATCGACCTCTTGACGCTGCGCATTGCCGGCGAGATCGGCCGCATGGCGGTAACCCTCGGCGGCCTCGATGCCGTCGTCTTCACTGCCGGCATCGGCGAAAATCAGCCGGAGATCCGCGCCGGGGTGGCCAAACGACTGTCCTGGCTCGGCCTTTCGATCGACGAAAAGGCCAATGCCGCCAATGATTTCACGATCAGCACCGGGCAAAGCCGCATGACCGCCCATGTCATTGCCACGGACGAAGAACAGGTGATCGCCGACGAGGCGCTGTCCCTGCTTGCCGCTCGCTGATCCAGATCAATGGCGCGCCGGCGCCGGCGGCTAGAATTGACGTTGAACGCGTTTTCGAACGGGAGAAGCCCATGGAAAAGCATGTCTCGACCGCCGCCGCCTTGACCGATGCCGAACTCACCCAGATCGACCGCTATTGGCGGGCCGCCAACTATCTCTCGGTCGGCCAGATCTACCTACTTGCCAATCCGCTACTGCGCGAGCCGCTGAAACCGGAACACATCAAACCCCGCCTGCTCGGCCACTGGGGCACGACACCCGGCCTCAACTTCATCTATGCGCATCTCAACCGCCTGATCCGCGCCCGCGATCTCGACATCATCTATATATGCGGCCCCGGCCACGGCGGGCCGGGCATGGTTGCCAATACCTATCTCGAAGGCACCTACAGCGAGATCTATCCCAATATTTCCGAGGATGCCGAAGGCATGCGCAAGCTCTTCCGGCAATTCTCCTTCCCCGGCGGCATCCCGAGCCATGCGGCTCCGGAAACGCCAGGATCGATCCATGAGGGCGGCGAACTCGGTTACGCCCTCGTCCATGCCTATGGCGCCGCCTTCGACAATCCCGACCTGATCGTCGCCTGTGTTGTCGGCGACGGCGAGGCCGAGACCGGGCCGCTGGCGGCGAGCTGGCATTCCAACAAGTTCCTCAATCCCGCCCGCGACGGCGCCGTGCTGCCGATCCTGCATCTGAACGGCTACAAGATAGCCAACCCGACCGTTCTCGGCCGTGCCGGAGACGATGATCTCCGCCGCCTCTTCGAAGGCTACGGTTACGAACCCTTCTTCGTCGACGGCCATGAGCCGCGCGACATGCATCAGCAGATGGCCGCGACGCTGGACCGGATCTTCGACCGCGTTCGTGAGATCCAGAGCCAGGCTCGTGACGGCGAGGCTCCGGACAGCTGCCCGCGCTGGCCGATGATCGTGCTGCGCAGCCCCAAGGGCTGGACCGGCCCAAAAGAGGTCGACGGCAAGAAAGTCGAAGGCTTCTGGCGTGCCCATCAGGTGCCAGTTTCCAACTGCCGCGAGAATGACGGCCATCGCAAAATTCTTGAGGACTGGATGCGCAGCTACGGGCCGGAGGACCTGTTCGGCGCCGATGGCCGGCTGAAACCCGAGCTGCGGGCGCTGGCGCCCGCCGGCAAACGCCGCATGGGCGCCAATCCGCATGCCAATGGCGGTTTGCTGCGCCGGGAACTCGATACCCCCGATATAAGCGGCTATGCAGTCGCGATCGGCAAGCGCGGCAGCGTCGCGGCCCAGTCGACGGAAATTCTCGGCCATTACCTGCGCGACACAATGAAGCGCAACGCGGCGGCGGCGAATTTCAGGATCTTCGGCCCCGACGAGACGGAATCGAACCGCCTCGGCAGCGTCTTCGAGGTCACCGACCGCGTCTGGATGGAGGATATCGAGTCCTATGACGTCCATCTCTCCCGCGATGGACGCGTCATGGAGGTGCTCTCCGAACATCTCTGCCAGGGCTGGCTGGAAGGTTACCTCCTAACCGGCCGCCACGGCCTCTTCTCCTGCTACGAGGCCTTCATCCACATCATCGATTCGATGTTCAACCAGCACGCCAAATGGCTGAAGGTGACGCGCGAGCTTGAATGGCGAAAACCGATCTCGTCGCTGAATTACCTGCTGACCTCGCATGTCTGGCGTCAGGACCATAACGGCTTCAGCCACCAGGATCCCGGTTTCGTCGATCTCGTCGCCAACAAGAAGGCCGATATCGTCCGCATCTATCTGCCGCCGGATGCCAATACCCTGCTCTGGGTCGGCGACCATTGCCTGCGCACCTATGACCGCATCAACGTCATCGTCGCCGGCAAGCAGCCGGAGCCGCAATGGCTTTCGATGGACGAGGCGGTGAAACATTGCGAGGCCGGCATCGGCGTCTGGCACTGGGCAAGCAACGAGGAAGACGCCGTCGCCCCCGACCTCGTCATGGCCTGTGCCGGCGACGTGCCGACGATGGAGACGCTTGCCGCCGTCGACCTGTTGCGCAAGGCCGTGCCGGCGTTGAAAATCCGCACTGTCAATGTCGTCGATCTCTTGGCGCTGCAATCCCGGGACCAGCATCCACACGGCCTGACCGACGAGGCCTTCGACGCCATCTTCACGCCGGACAAGCCGGTGATTTTCGCTTATCACGGCTATCCCTATCTCATTCACCGCCTGACCTATAAGCGCACCAACCACGAGAACATCCATGTCCGCGGCTTCATCGAAGAGGGTACGACGACGACGCCCTTCGACATGACCGTCCTCAATGAGCTCGATCGCTACCATCTCGCGATCGAAGCGATCGAGCGCGTACCGGGCCTGAAGGAAAAGGCGACGGACGCGCTTGCTGCCTTCCGCGATAAGCTTGCCGAGCATCACGATTATGTCAGGGAACACGGCGAGGACATGCCGGAGGTGCGGAACTGGACATGGCCGGCGGCGTGAGACATCGGTGACGTGCGCCCGCGAATGCGACGTCGCCGGATGCCAGAGCCCTATGCGCGGTCGAGTCGGGCCTTTTCCGTCGTGCGCCAGACCCGCGGCGTTTCGCCGGCATATTTCAGGAAGAAGCGCGAGAAATAGGCGGGGTCGGCAAAGCCGAGGCGGAATCCGATCTCCTGAACGCTGCCGAGCGTGAAGACAAGCTGACGCTTCGCCTCCTCGACCAGTTTGGCGGCGATCAGCTCGTGCGGCGTGCTGCCGGTCATCGACCGGACGATCCGGGTAAGGTGCGTCGGCGAGACCCCGAGTTCCCTGGCATAGAAGGATGCCGGCTTGTGGGATCGAAAATGCTGCTGAATGAGCTCGCCCAGCATGTCCATCCGTCGCTCGTTTTCGTTTGACGCAAGCTCCCCCGAATTCCCCTCATGAGAGATCCGAGCCGTCAGCCGCAGCGCCAAACCGACGTAGGCTGCCAAGACCTCGTTGCGGCCACTGCGGCGATTTTCGAATTCGTCGCCCAGCCGCCGCAAAGTCTGCATCACATGGGCAGCCTCGGCATTATCAGGATCGAGCGGCGTCAGATGCGGCGTCGCCAGCCATTCGCCGAGATGGCTCCGCTCACCGGGTGGATGGCTGAGATGGGATCGCAATATGGTGATGACAAGACCGTCGATGTCGCGTGAAAAACGAAAGCCGTGATTGAACCCCGGGGAACCGTAATGACCGCCGGCGGCCGGATGGCATGGCTCCTGTCGCCGAAGATCGCATCGCCCGAACCGGCTTCGATGTACAATATCTGAAAGAAGCTTTCGTGGCGGTGCAGTCGGATTTCCCATTGATGCAGGCTGCTCCGGGAGCGAATTGTTTCGCAATGCAACCAAAATTCCGGCGATCGTCCGACGTTTTCGCCGTAGAGCTCGTAGGTCGGTATATGTCTGCTCATCGGCTCCCTCCCATGCCAATGTTCGATTAGTGCAATTTTTAGGCTGGAATGTCCATTGTGGCGATCCGGTCGGCGCGGCAGAATCTGACAAAACGCAAAAATGGGAGGGAGGAAGCATTTGCGAACTCAGGTCGCCATCATCGGTTCGGGACCATCCGGCTTGCTGCTCGGTCAGCTTCTGACCGAAGCCGGCATCGACAATGTCATTCTCGATCGCGTCAACAAGGACTACATCCTCGGCCGGGTGCGCGCCGGCGTTTTGGAGGATGGCACCGTCGGTCTGCTGGACCAGGCCAAAGCCGGCGCCAGGCTGCACGCCGAAGGCCTGCCGCATGACGGCTTCTCGCTCGCCTTCGACGGACGCGACCACCGCATCGATCTGCATGAACTCACCGGCGGCAGGCGCGTCACCGTCTACGGCCAGACCGAGGTGACGCGCGACCTGATGGAGCGGCGCGAAGCAAGCGGCGCCCTGTCGATCTACGATGCCGCCGATGTCGCACCGCATGATTTCGACGGCCGCTCTCCTTTCGTTACCTATACAAAGGACGGCGCTGCCAGGCGCATCGATTGCGATTTTATCGCCGGTTGCGACGGCTTTCATGGCGCAAGCCGCAAGGCCGTCCCCGAAGGGGCGATCAAAAGTTTCGAGAAGGTCTATCCGTTCGGCTGGCTGGGCCTGCTTGCCGAGGTGGCGCCGGTCAGCCACGAACTGATCTACGCCAACCATCCGAGGGGCTTTGCACTCTGTTCGATGCGTTCGGCGACGCGCAGCCGCTATTACCTCCAATGTCCGCTCGACGAGAAGGTCGAGGACTGGAGCGACGATCGCTTCTGGGACGAGCTCAGACGGCGTCTGCCGGCGCACCACGCCGAGGCGTTGAAAACCGCGCCGTCCTTCGAGAAATCGATCGCACCTTTACGCTCCTTCGTCGCCGAGCCGATGCGTTTCGGCCGGCTTTTCCTTGTCGGCGACGCCGCCCATATCGTGCCGCCGACCGGCGCCAAGGGGCTGAATCTTGCGGCCAGCGACGTCCATTACCTATTCTCCGGGCTGATCGAGCATTACCGCGAAGGCTCGGATCATGGCATCGACGCCTATTCGCAGGTTGCACTTGCCCGTGTGTGGAAATCCGTGCGGTTTTCCTGGTGGATGACGACGATGATGCATCGTTTCCCCGATACCGGTGATTTCGATCAGAGGATTCAGGAGGCCGAACTCGACTATCTCACGCATTCCCGCGCCGCCTCGACGGTCCTTGCCGAAAATTATGTGGGGTTGCCGTTCTGAAGGATTGCGGATGAAGGCTGCGCGGAACGGTGAACACCGGGCGTTCGGGACGCAGAACACATAACCAACAGATCATGTGTTTGGGGTTTTATTTCATTTTACATCACCATTTCGCATGAGAAGCTAACATGAAGTTTAATACGGCGCCGGAGTACGCCGAAAAGGGAGAGAGAAGAATGAGGAAGCTGTTTCTGGCCGCCGCTGCGGCCATCGTCATGGGCACGAGCGCCTATGCCGACACGATCAAGGTCGGCGTCATCGGCCCGTTCTCCGGTCCGTTCGCGCTTCAGGGCAAGAACTTCAAGGCCGGCATCGACGCCTATATGGCGGCCAATGGCAGCAAGGTCGGCAACGACACCGTCGAGATCGTCTATCGCGACGTGCCGCAGGCCGATCCTGCCCAATCCAAGGCGCTTGCCCAGGAACTGATCGTCAAGGAAAAGGTCCAGTATCTTGCCGGCTTCTATTTCACCCCAGATGCCATGGCGGTGACGCCGATCCTGAAGCAGGGCAATGTGCCGATGGTCGTTATGAACGCCGCGACCTCGACGATCGTCACCAAGAGCCCGCTCGTTGTGCGCACCTCGTTCACGACTTGGCAGACCTCGACGCCGATCGCAAAAGTCGCCTTCGACGCCGGCGTCAAGAAGGTAATCTCGGTCGTCAGCGATTACGGCCCGGGCGTCGATGCCGAGAATGCCTTCAAGACCGGCTTCGAAAAGGCCGGCGGCCAGGTGGTCGAGGCGATCCGCATGCCGCTAGCGACCAACGATTTCAGCCCGATCATGCAGCGCATCAAGGATTCCGGCGCTGAGGGCGTCTTCGCCTTCCTGCCATCGGGACCGACGACGCTCGGCTTCGTCAAGGCTTACAACGAAAACGGTCTGAAGGCCGCCGGCATCAAGTTCTTCGCACCGGGCGACCTGACGCAGGAATCCGACCTGCCGGCGCTGGGTGACGCCGCGCTCGGCATCCAGACGACCTTCCACTATGCCGTGTCGCACGATTCTCCCGAGAACAAGGCTTTCGTCGAGGCGGCCACCAAGGCGATCGGCAACAAGGCCGAACTCTCCTTCCCGGCAGTCAGCGCCTATGACGGCATGTATGTCATCTACAAGATGATCGAGGCGACGGGCGGCAAGCAGGATGCTGAAAAGGCTGTCGATGCGGTGAAGGGCCTTGCCTGGGTGAGCCCGCGCGGCCCGGTTTCGATCGATCCGGAAAGCCGCCACATCACGCAGAACATCTATCTGCGCGAAGTCGCCAAGGCCGACGACGGGACCTACGTCAACAAGGAGGTCCAGACCTTCGAGAAGCAGGGCGATCCGGGCCTGGCAGCGGCCAAGTAACATCGGGCGTCAGAACATGCGGCGGACTTGGAATCCCCGGTCCGTCGCATCCAAACAGGTAGTTCCATGCAGACAGTCTTCAGCATAGCCGTCGATGCGCTAGCCTATGGCATGGTGCTCTTCGTGATCTCGATCGGCCTTTCCGTCACCATGGGGCTGATGCGCGTCGTCAACCTCGCGCACGGCGCCTTCGCCATGATCGGCGGCTACATCGCCTCCTATGCCGCACGTGACCTCGGCCTCGGTTATGCCATGGCGATCATCGCTGCCGTGGTCGCCACGATCATCATTGCAATCCCTCTCGAGCGTTTTCTCTATCGCCGGATCTACGGCGCGCCGGAACTGACCCAGGTGCTGATGACGATCGGCATCACCTTCTGCATCATCGGCATCGCCAATTACCTGATGGGACCAACGCTGAAGACCATACCGCTTGCCGCGGCGCTGCAGGGTTCGGCCGATCTCGGCTTTCGCACCATCCCCGTTCACCGGCTTTTCGCCATCCTGTGCGGCCTCGCCGTGGCGCTGGCGCTCTGGTTCGCGATCGAAAGGACCAGCTTCGGCGTCAAGCTGCGCGCCTCCGTGGATGACGCGGCGATGGCCGCAGCACTCGGCGTGCGCACCGAGATCATCTATGCGGTGAGCTTTGCCATCGCCGTCGGGCTTGCCGCCTTCGGCGGCGTGGTCGGCGCCGAACTCTTGCCGGTCGAGCCCTATTATGCGCTGCGCTACATGGTGACCTTCCTGGTCGTCGTCTCCGTCGGCGGCGCCGGCTCCATTCCCGGCGCGCTGATCGCCTGCCTGCTGCTCGGCGCGATCGATACGACGGGCCGCTATCTGATGCCGGAGTTCGGGGAATTCTTCTTCTATCTTGCCGTGATCGCGATCATTTGCGTCTTCCCGCGCGGCCTTGCCGGGAGGGCGAAGTGAGATGGCGCTTGTGTTGAACAACGAAAACGGACGTCTCCAGCATCGGCGCGGTTATGTCAGCCGCGATCTCGCCGGCATCATGGTGATCATCGCCGTTGCCGCCATCGGCTATTTCGCCTTCCCTGATAATCTCGCGCTTCTGACGCGGATGATCACCATCGCGCTGCTCGTGCTCTCGCTTGATCTCGTGACCGGTTATTGCGGCGTTGCGACGCTCGGCCATGCCGCCCTGTTCGGCTCCGGCGCCTATGCCGCCGGCATCCTGTCGGCGCATTACGGCATCAATGATCCGCTGCTGATGCTGCTTGCAGGCATTGCCGGCGGCGTAGCTTCCGGGCTGCTCAGCGGCGCGATCATTCTGCGCGCGCATGGCCTGCCGCAGCTCGTGCTGTCGATTGCCCTCATCCATCTCTTCCACGAATTCGCCAACAAGGCCTCCTCATGGACAGGAGGCAGTGATGGACTTTCCGGCATCGCGCCCGACCCGGTCCTCGGCTTTTTTGAATTCGATCTTTATGGCCGCACCGCCTTCTTTTTCGGAATGACGCTGCTGCTTGTTGTCTTCGTGCTGCTGAGACTGCTGGTGCGTTCACCCTTCGGCATGCTCTGCCGCGCCATCAAGCAGGACCCGTTGCGTATCCGCGCCATGGGTGGTTCGCCGAAGGGCGCGCTCATCAGGATGTACGCCATCTCGGGCGCGGTTGCCGGGGTCGGCGGCGCCTTGAACGCGATCTCGACGCAGGTCGTCGGTCTGGACAGCCTGTCCTTCACGCAGTCGGCGGAGGCGCTCGTCATGCTCGTACTCGGCGGCACCGGCTCTCTCTTCGGGGCGCTCTCCGGCACGATTATCTTCATGCTCTTCGAGGACTATGTCTCGGCCGCCAATCCCTTCCACTGGCTGACCATGGTCGGTGCGCTCTTGATCGCCGTCGTGCTCTTCGCGCCGAAAGGGCTTTACGGAACGGCCGCAAATTTCATTGACCGCCGCAGGGAGCAGCGCTCATGAGCCATGTCTTCGAAGTCGCCAATCTCCGGAAAGCCTTCGGCGGCCTTGCCGTCACCAACGATGTTTCGCTGGCGATGGCCCCCGGCGACCGCGTCGCGCTGATCGGCCCGAACGGCGCCGGCAAGACCACCTTCGTCAACCTCGTCACTGGCAATCTCCCCCCGATTCCGGCGAGGTCCGCCTTGGCGGCGAAACGGTGACGGCGGTCAATGCGATCGGCAGGGTCAAACGCGGCCTCGTCCGCTCCTTTCAGGTGACACGGCTTTTCCAGGACATGACGCCCGCCGAACATGTGGGGCTCGCTGTCCTGCAGCGGGACGGAAAGACCTGGAACATGTTCGGAAATTTCCTCTCGATGCCCGACGTCATGGCCGAGATCGACGACCTCCTGGGAAAGCTCGGACTGACGCCGCTGATGCATCGCAAGGTCAGCGAGATTGCCTATGGACAGCAGCGGCTTCTCGAACTTGCCGTCGCGCTGGCGCTGAAGCCGAAGGTGCTGCTGCTCGACGAGCCGGCCGCCGGAGTGCCGCAAAGCGATACCGGCCGCATCGAGCAAGCGCTTGCTGATCTGCCCGCCGATCTCGCCGTGCTGATGATCGAGCACGACATGGATCTTGTCTTTCGTTTTGCCAAACGTGTCATCGTCCTGGCCGCCGGCGCGATCATCTTTGACGGCCGGCCTGAAGATGTCACCAGGGATGCGCGTGTGCGCGAGGCCTATCTCGGGAGTTATGCCAATGCCAGCCCTGTCGCTTGAGGTCGAAAATCTGTCGTCCGGATACGGGCCGACGCGGGTGTTGGAAGGCATTTCCTTCGCAGTGCCGGCAGGCGCAAGGCTTGCCGTGCTCGGCCGCAACGGCATGGGCAAGACGACGCTGCTGGCAACGCTCGCAGGCCAAACCAGACGCTACGAGGGCCGCATCACCCTTGGCGATGCGGACGTCACAACAGCACCAAGCGCAACACGCGCGCACAAGGGTCTCGGTTATGTGCCGCAGACACGTTGCGTCTTCCCGACGCTGACCGTCGAAGAGAACCTTTTCGTCGGTTTGAAGGCGCGGCCGAAGACGGCGCTGGAGGAAGCCTATGCGCTGTTCCCGCGCCTGAAGGAGCGCCGCCGCAACCTCGGCAACCAACTCTCCGGCGGCGAACAGCAGATGCTTTCGACGGCCCGCACCATTCTCGGCCGCCCGTCGGTCCTGCTGCTCGACGAACCGCTCGAGGGTCTCGCCCCCGTTATCTGCGAGGAACTGATGACAGCCTTCGCCGGACTCGCCAAGTCAGGCGATATGACCATCCTTCTTGTCGAGCAGCGGATCCAGAGCGCGCTCGATTTCGCCGATCAGGTCGTCATTCTCGAACGAGGGCGGCTGGCCTGGGCGGGAACGCCGGCAGACCTATCCAAGGACCACGAAGCCGTCGAAAGCTTGCTCGGAGTGGGCGGCCTGCATTGAAGCAATCAATGCCGTATATCGTCATGATGACGTCATCATCAGACTGGCATTAATACGTTGCCGGAAATACTTCTGCTGGCCGAGAATTGATAGAATGCTTGAAGAGGCAGAAATACCGCATTCCCAGAAGCGGCATCAGCGTAAGACAGCGCATAAATCTTCATTTCCAAGGGAATAGACGCCGGCGTCAGTCCCTTTACTTGGATCTTGAGCTTCAGACAAATTGTGCCTGTTGGATTTGACAGGCTGAATTGATCTGATGCTCGTCAAAATCTCGTTGCCAAGCACCCGATAGGGTTGCATGTTTAAACAGAACTTCAGACGGGAGGTAGAAATGGCAAACCACAAGCCGGTCGCAGCGGACGTATACCAGCCCATTTTCGACATCGACAAGCCGGTTGACGGCAACATCCTGGACGGTTCCAAGGATGCCGACGGAGATCTTCTGCGTCTCAACTTCGTGAACGGGCAGCGAATTCCGCAACCGGCCAATTCGGATGGACGGACCACGACGACGATCGAGGGAAAATACGGCACGCTGACCGTCTATTCCGACGGCTACTACACCTATGAACTCGATCACTCCAATCCCGTGGTATTGGCGCTCGGCCCGGGAGATCAACTCCTCGATCAGTTCAATTTCAAGATCTCGGACGGCAAAGGCGCCACCGACTTCGGCTTGCTCAATATCACTGTCGATCTGCCGGAGCGTGGCGACATCTTCGTCAATTTCGAGGATGTCGGCAAATATGATTTCCCCACAGGCTACAAGGGCTTCGATTGGGGCGCTTGGTACGATGGTGACGATGCAGTGATACAAAAGGAAGCCGACGGCAACCATTATCTGTCAGGCGGCGTCTTCTGGACACCCATCCAGGCCGCCGATGGCGGCACCTTCCAGATCGAGCAATTCAGCGTGGCAAATGGCACATCCGATTATGACAACGTTCTGACGATCGAAGGTAGGCTGAACGGCGATACCGTGTTCTTGGTTACGGTCAACGTGACCGCCGACAGCATTCATGACCCGCAAGTGATTGATCTCAGCGCCTATGGCCAGATCGACTATCTCGTGCTCGACACCGAGCCCGTCATCACCGAAACGAGCGGCCCCGACTATTATGGTGCGCAATACGACAACTTCCACTTTGTCGTTTGAGAGAGAGAAAACGGGCGCCGCATCGCTAAACATTGCATCTTTCCGAGCGCGCGCTGCAGCGACGATCCAGTAGCGATTTCTTGCGATAGCTGATCGACCTGCGCCCTGCTAGCAATAGATCGTCCGAGGAGGGACGATTATCTGGGATGGAGGAACTGATGCAGTCAATGGGAATCAGGTTAGCCGCGGTCATGTTCTCGCTGGCCTTATGGGCAATTATTATCGCTGCTGCATCCCATCTTTGGGCGATGAAAATGCCCATATTGCATTTTATGCTCTACAGATAGTGCTCGCCTCGGCGTCAGCGAAATCCCGAGGTTATTGTCCTGTCGCCGCGCCTTTTGGCGGAGGGACACACTACCGCGGCCGTCGGAACCAGCTCAAAATCGAGCGGCCAGAATCGCAAATTCTGCAATGAAGTGATGGTAGCGGAGGAGGGATTTGAACCCCCGACACAAGGATTATGATTCCTCTGCTCTGACCTACTGAGCTACTCCGCCACTGGTCAAACGATACCTGCTCGCGAAGCGCTGCGGGCTCGTGGGATGAGCGGCTTATAAGGTGCGCTTCGGCTTTGTGTCAAGCGCATGATGGAGAAAAACGCCGGGCTTTGTTGACCGTCGTTTCCTGAGGGTTTCAAGCGGCGACGGGGCTGGCGAGCAGCGCCTTGAGCGAAGCCTCGGCCGAGGGTTCGCGCTCGGAGCGCTCGATGAAGCCGCCGCCGAAGACGCGGGCGTCGTCGCCGGGCGCGGAATAAAGCGCGCAGGCCTGGCCGGGTGCGATACCAGCCTCGCCGACCGTCAGATCGACATAGGTGCCGGTGGCATCGACATGCAGCACGGCCGGTGCCGGCGCCCTGGTCGAGCGGACCTTGGCGTAGCAGGCAAAGCCTTCGCCGGACGCTGCTTCCGTAAGCGTCTCGTCGCCCAGCCAGTTGACGTCGCGCAGATAGACGCGGTGGGTTTCCAGCGCCTCCTTCGGTCCGACGATGACGCGACGCGAGCGGGCATCGAGATAGACGACATAGAGCGGTTCGCCGGTGGCGATGCCGATGCCGCGGCGCTGGCCGATGGTGAAGTGCAGGATGCCTTCATGGCTTCCCAATACGCGGCCGTCGAGATGAACGATCTCGCCGGCGAGCGCCGCATTCGGCTTCAGCTTGGTGATGATGTCGGAATATTTGCCCTGCGGCACAAAGCAGATGTCCTGGCTGTCGGCCTTCTTGGCGACGACGAGGCCCATCTCTTCGGCCAGCCGGCGGGTCTCGGCCTTCGGCAGGCCGCCGAGCGGAAAGCGCAGATAGTCGATCTGCTCCTGCGTCGTGGCGAACAGGAAATAGCTCTGGTCGCGGTCGGCGTCGGCCGGACGGAACAGCGCGCGGCGGCCGGGATGTTCGGGCGAAGGGTTCGGCCGCGAACGGATATAGTGGCCGGTCGCCAGCGCATCGGCGCCAAGCTCCTTGGCGGTCGCCAGCAGATCGGCGAACTTGACGGTCTGGTTGCAGGAGACGCAAGGGATCGGCGTTTCGCCGGCCACATAGCTTTCGGCGAAGGGATTGATCACCGTCTCACGAAAGCGCTTTTCGTAATCGAGCACATAATGCGGAATGCCGAGCGTCTCGCAGACGCGGCGGGCATCGTCGATATCCTGGCCGGCGCAGCAGGACCCGGCGCGATGAACGGCGGCGCCATGATCGTAAAGCTGCAGCGTAATGCCGAGCACGTCGTAACCCTGCTGTTTGAGAAGGCCGGCCACGACGGAGGAATCGACGCCGCCCGACATGGCGACGACGACGCGGGTCTCTTCCGGCTTCTTGTCAAAATCCAGTGTGTTCAACGGTGGTGCCAAATTCTGCGCGCTCATCATCCGCCATTGCGCTGCAATTGCGGCGGATTGCTGTATCAGGCGGGATCGGCCGCCTTTCGATAAGCGATCGATATAGAAAGGATTGTATCGGGACGCAAGGGCCGGCGTTCGAGCGGCCGGTCATTTCGCCGGTGAGAAAGGAAGGCGCGGCCGAAGCCCCGCCTTGAAAGCGGGGGTGCGGCTCAGGTGCCGATCAGCTTGTTGCAGGCGAATGCGATGCCTGGATTGGCGATCACGGCGGTCATGAGCGCCAGTCCGATTATCGAGAATGAATAGCGTTTCATATGCATCCTCCTTCCAGCCAATGCGAATTATGCCGCTCCGGCCGCCGTTCTCAAAATAACGAATGCTTGAGCACCAGCCCGCTCAACCGGAAATCGTCGAGTAAATAATTATCGCCCTATGGAACTATTCTTTCGATCATGCGTTACGGGTGATCAATGTCGCAATCGAATGCTGCGGAGGGTTTCATGGCCAGGTTCGGCACGACGGCGGATTACAATAGGATCAGACACTGGATCGAAGAGCGAGGCGGCCATCCCGCCCGCATCAAGGACGCAAGCGACAGCGAAACCGTCCGCGTCGATTTTTCCTCGGAAACGCAGGAGGAGATTTCCTGGGACGAGTTCTTCCAGGGTTTCGAAGACAGCAGGCGCGCCTTCCTTCATCGCACCAAGGCTGAGGACGATAGAGCCCGTTTCGGCAAGATCGTCCGCCGCAAGCGCTTGCCTCACTGACATGTACCCATTGCTGGCGCAGAAAACCCGGCGCCGTTTCCGGCGCCGGGTTTTCCCTGTTTCCTTGGGAGGAGGAAAACTCAGTCTATGTTGAATGTCAGCAGCTTTGCCTGGCGGATTGCCTGGTGCGCCGTCAGCCGTTCGAGCACGCCGTCCTCCACCTCGCCGTCGACATAGAGCAGCGCGATGGCGTCGCCGCCCTGCTTGTCGCGACCGAGCTGGAAGTTGGCGATGTTGACGCCGGCAGTACCGAGCGTCGTGCCGATGAAGCCGATCATGCCAGGGACGTCGGTATTGGTGATGTAGATCATGTGCGAGCCGACATCGGCATCGAGATTGATGCCCTTGATCTGGATGAAGCGCGGCTTGCCGTCCGAAAACACCGTGCCGGCGATCGAACGCGTCATGCTCTCGGTCGTCACCGTCAGCTTGATATAGCCGTCGAACACGCCTGTCTTATCGCGCTTGACCTCGGAAAGCACGATGCCCTTTTCCTTGATCATGATCGGCGCCGAAACCATGTTGACGTCGGCGACCTGCGGGCGGATGAGACCGGCGAGCACCGCGCTCGTCAGCGCCCGCGTGTTCATGTTGGCGGTGACGCCGTCATAAAGGATCTCGATTTCCTTGATCGGCTCCTCTGTGACCTGGCCGACGAAGGCGCCGAGAACGTCAGCAAGACGGATGAACGGCTTCAGGATCGGCGCTTCTTCCGCGGTGATCGACGGCATGTTGATAGCGTTGGAGACCGCACCCTTGACGAGATAGTCCGACATCTGTTCGGCCACCTGCAGAGCGACGTTTTCCTGCGCTTCGGTCGTCGAAGCGCCGAGATGCGGCGTGCAGACGACGTTCGGCAGGCCGAAGAGCGGGCTTTCCTTGGCGGGTTCGACCTCGAAGACGTCGAAGGCGGCACCGGCAACGTGGCCGGACTTGATGGCTTCGGCGAGAGCCGCTTCATCGACCAGTCCGCCACGGGCGCAATTGATGATGCGCACGCCCGGCTTCGTCTTCGCCAAGGCTTCCTTGTTGAGGATGCCGCGTGTCCTGTCGGTCATCGGCACGTGCAGCGTGATGAAATCGGCGCGGGCGAAAAGCTCGTCCAGCTCGACCTTGGTGACGCCCATCTCCTCGGCGCGCTCCTTGGAGAGGAACGGGTCATAGGCGACGACATGCATCTTGAGGCCGATGGCGCGGGCGCAGACGATCGAGCCGATATTGCCGGCGCCGATCACGCCGAGCGTCTTGCCGGTGATCTCGACACCCATGAATTTCGACTTCTCCCATTTGCCGGCCTGCGTCGAGGTATCGGCTGCCGGAAGCTGGCGAGCGACGGCGAACATCAGCGCAATCGCGTGTTCGGCCGTCGTGATCGAATTGCCGAAGGGCGTGTTCATGACGATGATGCCGCGGCGCGAGGCCGCCGGAATATCGACATTATCGACACCGATGCCGGCGCGGCCGACGACCTTGAGGTTCTTCGCCCCTTCGATGATCTTTTCAGTCACCTTGGTGGCGGAACGGATGGCGAGGCCATCATATTTGCCGATGACTTCGAGCAGACGGTCCTTGTCCTTGCCGAGCTGCGGTTCGAAATCGACTTCGACGCCGCGGTCGCGGAAGATCTGGACGGCGGTTTCCGACAGTTCGTCGGATACGAGAACGCGAGGTGCCATGAGGGACTCCTTCAAAAATGTTCAGCGATGGATGAAATCAGGGGCTCCGCCCTATGGCGGAGCCGGATGCGATCACGTCAGGCAGCAGCCTGAGAGAGCTGCGCCTTCTGCGTTTCGAAGGCCCAGGAAAGCCAGGGCATCAGCTTCTGCATGTCGGATGCCTCGATCGTGGCGCCGGCCCAGATGCGCAGACCCGACGGCGCGTCGCGGTAATGGCCGATGTCATAGGCGACACCTTCCTTTTCCAGCAGGCCGACCAGGCCCTTGGCGAAATTCGCCTGGCCATCGTCGTCGAGCGCCGCGATGTCCTTGTCGACGATCTTCAGGCAGACGGAGGTGTTGGAGGCCGTTTCCGCCTTGACGGCGAGATTGGCGATCCAATCGTTCGCCGCGACGAAATCGTGGATGACCTTGGCATTGGCATCGGCGCGGGCGATCAGCGCCTTGAGGCCGCCGAGCTCCTTGGCCCAAAGCAGCGCATCGATATAGTCCTCGACGCAGAGCATCGACGGCGTGTTGATCGTCTCGCCCTGGAAAATGCCTTCCGTCAGCTTGCCGCCCGAGGTCATGCGGAAGATCTTCGGCAGCGGCCAGGCCGGTGTATAGGTGGCGAGGCGCTCGACGGCGCGCGGCGAAAGAATGATGACGCCATGTGCGCCCTCGCCGCCCAGAACCTTCTGCCAGGAGAAGGTGACGACATCGAGCTTGGCGAAATCGAGTTGCTGGGCGAAAGCGGCCGAGGTGGCGTCGCAGATCGTCAGGCCCTTGCGGTCGGCGGGGATGAAATCGCCGTTCGGCACGCGCACACCTGATGTGGTGCCGTTCCAGGTGAAGACGACGTCACGGTCGAAATCGACAGCCGAGAGATCGGGAAGCTCGCCGTAACCGGCTTCGAGCCTGCGCACATCCTTGAGCTTCAGCTGCTTGACGACATCGGTGACCCAGCCGGCGCCGAAGCTTTCCCAGGCGAGCATGTCGACACCGCGTTCGCCGAGCAGCGACCAGAGCGCCATTTCGACGGCGCCGGTGTCGGAGGCCGGAACGATGCCGATGCGGTACTCCGCCGGCACATCGAGAATTTCACGGGTAAGGTCGATGGCCTGCTTGAGCTTGGCCTTGCCGACCTTCGCGCGGTGCGAACGGCCGAGAGCCGCGTCGGAAAGGGCTTCGAGCGACCAACCGGGGCGCTTCGAGCAGGGGCCAGAAGAAAAATGGGTATTATACGGACGGATGTCCGGCTTTGCGGTCTTCGCCATGATGCTATCCTCTCAGATAGAAAGCCCTTCGTTGGGGAAGGGTGTCCCGCCGCCGTGTGTATGGATCGGCGGCGTCATAGTCAAGATCGAAGTGTCGCAACCGGTAGATATTTTGACGCAGGCGGAGTGGCGAAACTGAAAAAAGCCGCCCCACCGGGGCGGCTCTTTGATGCAAGCGGATTGAATCTACTTGTAGACCGGCTGCTGCAGCGGGATTTCCGGCGGCGGTTCGTAGCTCGCCTGGGCGCAGCCGCCGAACAGATAGCGGGCGCCGACGCGGGCTTCGTGGACGCTCAGACCCTTGTCGCGGCCCGGGCCGCCGTTATCGGCATAGCCGAACATGTTGCCGCCGTCGATATGCAGGTAGCGGTAGCCGACATCGGCCTTGATGTTGCAGGTAACGTCGACCGAGGCACCGGCCATGAGGGCGTAAGTAAAGCGCCAGTTGCCCTTGCCGCCATGGGTGACCTCGTCATCGCAGAAGCTGCCGTCATCGGCGCAGGCGACGTTGCGCAGGTTTTTCCACTTGACGTAGGAGCCGCCGATACCGGCGCCGACATAAGGCGTGACGTAGCCGTAGGTGCCGAGATCGACATAGGCGTTGGCGAGCAGCGTATAGGCCGTCAGCGACGAGCGGTCGCGCGAGGTGCAATCCACCAGCGGGAAGCCGCACTGACCGACCGTCGAGCCGCGGAAGTCGGCCTGGGTGAGATAATCGAAGGTCAGATCGGTGCGCAGGTAGCTGTTGATCTGGTAACCGACACCGCCGCCGATCGTCCATGCGTCGTCGAGGTCAGCGTCGTCGAAATCGACTTCGGTGGCATTGCTGCCTTGGAAATAACGGGCGCCGCGCAGATCGGTAAAGGCATAACCGACATCGCCGCGCAGGTACCAGCCCGTCGCTTCACTGACCGTCACCTCGGGCGGCTGCTCCGGGATGGGCTCGGCCGGAGCGAAGTCGGCGGAATAGGCATTTGTCGTGATCAACAATGCCGCGAAGATGCCGGACAAGCTTCTTTTCATGGATCCCACTCCAAAATCCGTTACATCGGCAGGCTCAAGTCGCCGCCAATCTGATACGCTTCGTATGGATAATGAACCGGAAACGTTAAAAGCTGCTTAACCACGATTATTTACTGTATTCGACAGATACTCCTGGAAGAAAAACAGGGGCGCAGTGATGACAATTCGATTTGCAGCGACCACAGATTGTGGCTGGACCAATGCGCAACCAAAAAGCCGGCGCATATGCACCGGCTTAGTTTGTCGACGCCCCCATATCCGACGTCATCCTCGGCCTTGAGCTGCCTTGAGCCAAAAAATCAGGCGGCGGTCCGGACGTTTGAAATCGTGCCAATCAGCTCGTTGACGATGCGCTCGATCTGGGCGCGATCGTCGCCCTCGGCCATGACGCGGATCAGCGGCTCGGTGCCGGAGGGGCGGATGACAAGCCGGCCGGTCTTGGCAAGCTCGGCTTCGGCATCAGCAATCGCCTTCTGCACATGGATATCCTCCAGCGGCTTGCCGCCGCTGATGCGGACATTGCGCAGCAGCTGCGGCACCGGCTCGAAGCGGCGGCAGACCTCGCTGACGGTCCTGCCGGTGCGTTTGACGGCGGCAAGGATCTGCAGTGCGGCAACCAGGCCGTCGCCCGTCGTGCCGTAATCCGACAGCACGATATGGCCCGACTGCTCGCCACCAACATTGTAATTGTGCTGGCGCATATGCTCGACAACATAACGGTCGCCGACCTTCGTGCGGGCGAGCGCCATGCCGCGCTCGTCGAGAAAACGCTCGAGGCCGAGGTTGGACATGACAGTGGCGACGATGCCATTGCCACGAAGCTGCTGGCTCTCGGCCCAGCTCTCGGCAATGACGGCCATCAGCTGGTCGCCGTCGACGATCGAACCATTCTCATCGATGATGATGACGCGGTCTGCATCGCCATCGAGCGCGATGCCGATATCGGCACGCACCTCGTCGACCTTCTTCTGCAGCGCGACCGGGCTGGTGGAGCCGCAATTGAGATTGATATTGGTGCCGTTCGGCTCGTTGCCGATGGTGACGACGTCGGCGCCGAGCTCCCAGAGCACGGCAGGCGCCACCTTGTAGGCGGCGCCGTTGGCGCAGTCGATGGCGATCCGCAGGCCCTGCAGGGTCACGTCGCGCGGCAGGGTACGCTTGGCGTGTTCGATATAACGGTCATGCACGCCGTCGACGCGCTTGGCGCGGCCGATGTCATCGGACTTGGCGAGCTGCGCGCTCAGATCCTTTTCGAGCAAATCCTCGATCTCGGCCTCGATGTCGTCGGACAGCTTATAGCCGTCCGGCCCGAACAGCTTGATGCCGTTATCCTCATAGGGATTATGCGAAGCCGAGATCATCACGCCGATATCGCAGCGCAGCGAACGGGTCAGCATGGCGACGGCAGGCGTCGGGATCGGGCCGAGAATGAAAGCATCGAGACCGGCGGCCGTGAAGCCTGCGACCATGGCGTTTTCGAGCATATAGCCGGAAAGGCGCGTATCCTTGCCGATGACGACGCGATGGCGATGGTTGCCGCGGCGGAAGATCGTGCCGGCGGCGATGCCGACCCGCATGGCGAGATCCGGTGTCATCGGGAAGACATTGGATTGGCCG
Organism: Rhizobium sp. K102; assembly: GCF_022385315.1. Taxonomy (NCBI): domain Bacteria; kingdom Pseudomonadati; phylum Pseudomonadota; class Alphaproteobacteria; order Hyphomicrobiales; family Rhizobiaceae; genus Rhizobium; species Rhizobium sp. K102. Next base: position 4,363,099 of record NZ_CP092436.1, on the reverse strand, counting down.
CGAATGCCGTCGGTCCCGAAATAGCGTCTTTTCATCTACACTCCTGCACTTTCCGCGCGCCATTCAAGGCAGCGCACCGTTCCAAGCGAATCTGGCTTCAATGGAATGTCGTCGATCCAGGAGCGTGATTCATGCTTGCCTCAATTCAGCGGAATGCCACAAAATGCGGCGATCGGCACGTAAATTAGCAAGAAAAATGATTATATCCCGTTACCAATAGAAAAGGCCGGATCTCCCGCTTGGGAAATCCGGCCTTGTCGAAGATGGCGTTGGCGGCTCAATGCGGCTGCGGTTCGAGGCCGGCTTCGGGCTCGTCGCCCTTGGTCGCAGGCCGCGCGCCGGCCTTCGGCACCGCCGAACCACGGCTCGGCGGTGAAGTCGTCGCCGAGATCGCGAGACGGCTTCTCGCCGCGAATCAGCGCCTTGATCTCTTCGCCGGTCAGCGTCTCGTATTCCAGCAGTCCCTCGGCGAGAGCGACGAATTCGTCGTGCTTTTCCGTCAGGATCGTACGGGCCTGGGTATAGGCTTCGTCGATCAGGCGGCGCACTTCATTGTCGATCTTCTGCGCGGTCGCTTCCGAAACGTTCTTCGACTGAGAAACCGAGTGGCCGAGGAAGACCTCCTGCTGGTTCTCGCCATAGGCGACCTGACCGAGTTGATCAGAGAAGCCCCACTGCGTGACCATGGCGCGGGCAAGCTTGGTCGCCTGCTCGATGTCGGAGGAGGCACCCGAGGTGATGTTCTCCTTGCCGAAGGTGAGTTCTTCGGCGACACGGCCGCCCATCATGATGCAGAGGCGCGACACCATCCACTTGTAGCTCATCGAGTAGCGGTCGCCCTCGGGAAGCTGCATGACCATGCCGAGCGCGCGGCCGCGCGGAATGATCGTCGCCTTGTGCAGCGGATCGGCGACAGCGACATTGAGCGCGGTGATGGCGTGGCCGGCTTCGTGATAGGCGGTGAGCTTCTTCTCCGCCTCGGTCATCGCCGAGGAGCGGCGCTCGGCGCCCATCATAATCTTGTCCTTGGCGTCCTCGAATTCCTGCATGGTGACGACACGCTTGTTGCGGCGAGCGGCCATCAGGGCGGCTTCGTTGACGAGGTTCATCAGGTCGGCGCCGGAGAAACCGGGCGTGCCGCGGGCGAGAACCTTGAGATCGACATTCGGCGCCAGCGGCACATTGCGGGCATGCACCTTGAGGATGCGCTCGCGCCCGACGATGTCAGGGTTCGGCACCACGACCTGACGGTCGAAACGGCCGGGACGCAGCAGCGCCGGGTCGAGAACGTCGGGACGGTTGGTGGCGGCGATCAGGATCACGCCTTCATTCGCCTCGAAGCCATCCATTTCGACCAGCAGCTGGTTCAACGTCTGCTCGCGCTCATCGTTGCCGCCGCCGAGGCCGGCGCCGCGATGGCGCCCGACCGCATCGATTTCGTCGATGAAGATGATGCAGGGCGCATTCTTCTTCGCCTGTTCGAACATGTCGCGGACGCGGCTTGCGCCGACGCCGACGAACATTTCGACGAAGTCGGAACCGGAAATCGTGAAGAATGGCACATTGGCTTCACCGGCGACCGAGCGGGCGAGCAGCGTCTTGCCGGTACCCGGAGGGCCGACGAGCAGCACGCCGCGCGGGATCTTGCCGCCGAGACGCTGGAATTTCTGCGGATCACGCAGGAATTCGACGATTTCTTCGAGATCCTGCTTGGCCTCGTCGACGCCGGCGACATCATCGAAGGTCACGCGGCCATGCGCTTCGGTCAGAAGCTTGGCCTTGGACTTGCCGAAGCCCATCGCGCCGCGCGAGCCACCCTGCATCTGCCGCATGAAGAACAGCCAGACGCCGAGAATGAGAAGCATCGGCAGGAGCGTGCCGAGATAGCTCAAAAACCCCGAGGAACCATCCGTTTCCGGACGGGCGGAAACCAGAACATTCTTCTGCTGCAGGCGATCGAGCAGGCTGTCGTCGATTACAGGGGAGTAGGTCTGAAAGGTGGTGCCGTTTTCAACATAGCTTCCGGAAACACGGTTGCCCGTGACCACGACGTCCTTCACCCGGCCCGCATCGACCTCACGCAGAAACTGCGAATAAGGGATTTCGCGGGAGCCCGTCTGCGCCGGCGCCGTCTGAAACATACTGAACAGGGCGATCAGCAGAAGCGCGATGATCGCCCACAAGGCAAAATTACGTAAGTTAGGGTTCATTGAACTCCCCAGCACTGGAACAGCCGCCTCATGGCGACCGTCTTATTCATTCTAACATAGGGTTGCGCCGTGCTGTTGCCAAGGCAATCCCCCAGGTCAGATGGTTTTTCCGTCAATACTTCTTAAAGGCGGTCCCGCATAGGGCGCCATCGCGAAAACCGCCGAAAGCCTGTCGGCAAAGATGAAATCAAATCGTGTCAAAAAGCGGTCGAAGGGTGCGAAATAGGGCGCCAGACGGATCGAGCCGACAGATTCCAGAGATAGAGGGTGTCCATCGACGGAAAAAGCCGGCGCTGAGGCGGCGGCACGTTTCCATGCCGCCTTGGGCAGGCCCCTGCTCCACTCCCCCTCATTCCTGTGCTCGTCATAGGATTCCAGCACGCCCAAGTCCTTGGGCGCGGAAGACTTGTCCTGTTTTGTCGAGTTATTCACCGCGTCGACGCGCGGTAGCTGGATTCCTGTGACATCCCTCAGGCGAAGCCCTGAGGATACAGGAATGAGGGAGGAGCGGGCGGCCTGCGCCTCTATCCTTATGATCGCTCCGGAGCCGTTTGCGGCTTCAAACCTCCCGTCCCAAACCCCCGCCTCCCCAGGGCGTAGCGTCAAAGGCAATATCCCTCGGCTCTCGCGCGAGAGATAAAGCCCGTCACGCCTCAGATCGAACACCACTCGACCGACAGTCATCCGCCCCGGTTCCCCGCCGGTGACAAATGAGAGAAGGCGCTCCATATGCGCCCTCCCCGGCACGAATGCCTGCCCGCCGAAGACGGCCGTCAGGCGGCCGAGCGCATAGTCCAGAACTGCGCGATCCTGCCGCAAACCATCGACAGATACCTGCCCAAGCAGGCCGCCATGAAGCCTGAAATGGCGGTCCAGCCATTCGGCGGCGCGTAGCGATAGAGCCAGCCGCGTTTCCCAGGCCGCGCGAATATCCGTCTCCGTCGCTCGATCGGCGGATAGCTGCCGGCGCACCCGCACGCGCTCGTATTTCACATCCTCATTGCTGGGGTCGTCGATCCACGAAACACCCTGATCTTTAAGAAAAGCGCGGATATCAGCCCGGCTGGAAAAGAGAAGCGGCCGCAAAATCCAGAACCGCCGGTCGAAGAGCACCGCATCGGCGATACCTGATGAAAGTTGCTCTGTTCGCACGCCGCGCATCTGCAATGTTTCGCGCTGATCGTCGAGCGTATGGCCGGTGACGATGAGATTGGCGCCGAGCCTCTCTGCCGATTCCGCCAAGAGGTCGTAGCGAGCCTCGCGGGCCGCAGCCATGATGCCGGTTTTCGGCTTTTCGCCCTTCCAGGCTGCGATGATGTGGGAAATGCCGAGCGATGCACAGAGCGCGGCCACCTGTTGCGCTTCGTCCGCGGAGCCGGCGCGCAGCCCGTGATCGACGGTGGCAGCACAAAGGGAAATCTTGAGATGAGGCGCGGCCTTGACGGCTTCGTCGAGGAGGAGAAGCAGGCCGGTGGAATCGCTGCCGCCCGATATCGCGACGAGAAGGCGCGCAGGGCTTTGAAGCGATTCGAGAAACTGGAGGATCGCCGCTTGAGGCGATGCGGCTTCCGGAGACATTCCGGAAGACCTTAGCAGGCGAGGCGTTTCTGTTCGCTCGCAACCTTGCTTATGACTGCGCGTGACGCCTTCGGATAGCGCTTCGAGACTTCGCGCAACGTCGCGCAGGCCGTCTCCTTATTATCGAGGGCCGCAAGCGACATGCCGAGTTTCAGCAGCATTTCCGGCGCCTTTTCCGAGCTGCCGTATTTCTGATGCGCGTTGAGGAAGGTCTTGGCCGCCTCGTTATATTTACCCTGCGAGTAGAGCGCTTCGCCGAGCCAGAAATTGGCGTCGGCCGCCCGCGCGCTGCTCGGGTAACGGGCGATGTATTGGTTGAATTCCTGCTCTGCGGTGCCGTAATCGCCGGAAAGCACGTGGCCATAAGCTGCCTTGTACTGATCCGCCTCACTGCCGAGTGAGGCAGTCTGCTGCGGTGTGCGGCCATTGGCATCGGGAATCGGGCCGGAGCCGATGCTGGCATTTTCGTCGACGGTTCCGCCGATCGGGTTGCCGTTCTGATCGAAGTCGATCGAGCCAAGCTGCTTCGGCGGCTGGCCGAGGCCGGTATTATCAGGCACATCGGTGGAGGGAGCCGTTTCGGCTCCCTGCGGTGCTTGGATCACCCTAGCGACATCGTCCCCGCCGGACGCTGCCGGAGCGGGATCAGTCTCGCTCTTCTTGACGGGAGCCTTGGCGCCACCGCCGCCGGAACCGGTCTTTTCGAGCTGCTGGAAGCGGAATTCATTGTCTTCCTGCTGCTTGCGGATCGTCTCCTGCATCTGCAGCAGCTGGAAGCTCATCTCCTCGATTCGGCCGTTCAGCTGCCGCAGCTGCTCTTCGAGCTGTTGCACGCGAACCTCGGCGTCGCCGCTCTGCACCTTGACAACGGGCGCTGACGCCTGGTTCTCCGCGGATCGGCCGCCGAGATGCAGCCCCAAGAACGAGGCCGAATAGGCCACCCGCTCGCTCCCGGTCACAGCCGCGAGGCACAGCATGCCTGCCACGACAAGTTTCTTCATATGTATCGTCCTGTCCCAGTGATTCTTCGCGCCTTGAGGCACGAACAGGAGATTTTTCCAATTGCTGTCAAAAAGCAACGGAGTCTGGCCAAAGTGTGGTCAAAAAGAAAAGGCGGCCCCTCACGGGACCACCTTCCGAAAACGAATTATATCCGAAGATTACATGCCGGCGCCACCGAGCACGGTGACCGCGCGGCGGTTCTGCGACCAGCAGGAAATATCGTCGCAGACGGCGACCGGACGTTCCTTGCCGTAGGAGATCGTCTTCATGCGCTGCGCCGGAACGCCGCGCGAAGCGAGGTAATCCTTGGCAGCAGCGGCACGGCGGGCGCCGAGCGCGAGGTTGTACTCGCGCGTGCCGCGTTCGTCGGCATGACCTTCGACAGTGATCTGGTAGTTCGGGTAACGGCCGAGCCACTGCGCCTGACGGTCGAGCGTCTGCGAGGCATCGGCGCGGATCGACGAGGAGTCGGTATCGAAGAAGATGCGGTCGCCGACATTGACCGTGAAGTCCTGGGCCGAACCCGGCGTTGCGGCACCACCCGCGCCGGCGCCGAGGCCGAGCTCACCGGCGCTGTTCGGCGGCTTCTTGGCGCAGCCTGCAAGCGCGAGACCGGCCAGAAGCGCGATCATGACGGGGTTGCGGGCGAAATTCTGCATGCGGCTCATTGCCGGGGTGTGAATTCGGCTCATGGCCGGGTCTCCTTGCGATTTCAGGGTTTCCGGACAGTAACCGCACTCGGTTAACCGCCCCTCAAAGATTATGGTTAACAATTTACTGATTTGTCCCGTAGTCGCCCGGTTTCCATGATTTTGGGGCGACATGAAGGCATTGCCGCGCCTCTTACTCCAGAAGCGGCGACCAGGCCGGGTCTGAACCATAGGTCGGCGTTTTGACGAGTTGTTCGTTGTAGCCGGTCAGGTCGATCGAATAGAGCTGCGGACCGCCGGAGCCCGCCGCCTGGCGGAAGAACATCAGCACGCGGCCGTTCGGCGCCCAGGTCGGGCCCTCATTATGGAAGCCCGTCGTCAGGATGCGTTCGCCCGAACCGTCCGGCTTCATCACGCCGATCGAGAACTTGCCGCCGGACTGCTTGGTGAAGGCGATGAGATCGCCGCGCGGCGACCAGACCGGCGTCGAGTAGGACCCGTCGCCGAAGGAAATGCGGGTCTGACCCGAGCCATCGGCATTCATCACGTAGATCTGCGGCTTTCCGCCGCGGTCGCTTTCGAAGCTGACACGCGCGCCGTCAGGCGAATAGGAGGGCGAGGTGTCGATTGCCGCCGTCGACGTCAGGCGCGTCGTGGTGCGCGAGCGCAGGTCCATCGTATAGATGTTGGAATTGCCTTCCTGCTGCAGGCTCATGATCACCTTCTGGCCATCCGGCGAAAAGCGCGGCGAGAACGTCATGCCGGGAAAATTGCCGACGACCTCGCGCTGCCCGGTTTCGAGCTGCAGCAGATAGACGCGCGGCTGCTGATTGGCAAAAGACATGTAGGTGACTTCCTGCCGGCTCGGCGAGAAGCGCGGCGTCAGCACAAGATCGCTGCCATCCGTCAACATGCGCACGTTGAAGCCGTCCTGATCCATGATCGCCAGCTGGCGCTTGCGCTGCTGCTTGGTGCCGGATTCGGAGACGAAGACGACGCGGGTGTCGAAATAACCCTCTTCACCGGTGATCTGCTTGTAGATCGCATCGGCGATGATGTGAGCCACACGGCGCCAGTTCTCCGGCTGCGTATAGAACTGCTGACCGGTCATCTGCTGTCCGGCGAACGGGTCCCAAAGCCGGAATTCGGCACGAAGGCGGCCATCCGCTTCCTTGGTAACCCGGCCGGTGACCAGCGCCTGTGCATTGATGACCTTCCAGTCCTCGAAACGCGGCGATGCATCCGGATTGGAGATCTTTTCGATAAAGGCGGTTTTGTTGATCGGTGCGAAGAGACCGGACCGCTGCAAGTCGGCGGCGATGACTTGCGAGACCTGTGCCCCCAAATCACCCTGGAAATCGGTCACCGCAATCGGCATCGGCTGAACGTTGCCTTTTCGAATATCGAGGGTGACCAGTGCGTTGGCCGGCGTCGCAAAGACGGCCGCGGCCATCAGACCGACTGCAACCAAAATGGCGCGGAAAAAGGAACACTTTGTCATACCAAACAGCCTTTCAGCATCTATGGAGCCGGATCGCCGGATTCGAAGTGCAGGACGACTTCGTTCCAGGATTCGTATTTTTCTTTCGGGAGCATCGTGAATGGCGACGAGCGCTGCACCGCCCGAAGAGCCGCGGCCGACATGCTTTTTCGAGCAGCGTCATTGCCGCCCGAGGCTGTTACCTCGGGTGAACCAACGATCGCCCCGTTCTTGTCGAGCCGCAGATGGATGGTGATCACGACTTTGCCGCCGCTCGCCTGCCCGGGAGGAACATTGAAGGAGGAAGCGATTGCGTGCTGTAAATCCATGGCTGACCTCTCGGAAGCCGCTGCGTCGGCCGACTGTGCCAGCACCTCAGGCGCACCAGCCAGAATCGCTCCAAGCATGATGGCGGCTGCAAAAGACTTGTTGCCATGGGACAGATCCGTCAGCATCTAGATTCCCATAGAGCTCGGATCGAAATTCAGGTCGAACTCATTCCAAGCCTCATACTTGTCCTTCGGAAGCATCGAGAAGGGGGCGGACTTCATGACAGCTCTATAGGCCCCGCCCTCCAACGCACGGCGTGTGGCATCGCTGCTGCTGCCGCCCGATGACTCGACTTCTGGCTGACCAATAATATTGCCATCCTTGTCGAGTTTCATATGCACCTTGATGACCATGCCGGAAAGGCCTTCCATCCCTGGGGTGACAAGCCAATTCCCCTCGATCAAGCCGCGCACCGCATCTTCTTCGCTCTGGCTGAGCTTGGAACCACCATTGCTCTTCTTCGCACCCAGCGACGCTTCCTGCGTCGAGCGCTTGGCGCCGCCGGCAGAAGGATCGGTCTTGTTGAGCAAGATCGAAATCTCATCCGCGTTGAAATCGCTCTTCATTGACGAGGCGGATTTCGCCACTTCCTGTTTCTTGTCGGCTTTCTTCTTGTCTGTCGGTTTTTCCGCAGCCTTCGGCTGGTCTGGAGTCTTTTCCGGCGGCTTTTCAGCAGCCTTCTGTGGTTCCGGCGGCTTTACCTGCGGCTTGACGACCGGCGTCGGCACCTTGTCCGGCAATGCTTCCGCATCCGGCTTCGGCGGCTCCTCAGGCTTGGCCTGTTCTTCCGGCGGCTTTTCCTCGGGCTTCGGCGGTGTCGCTTCAACCGGCTTCGGCGGCGGAATGGAAGCAACTTCCTTCGGCTGCTCGACCTCGGTCTCTTCCTTGTTGACTTCCTTGACGTCGTTCGGCTTGGGATCGACCTGTGGCTGCGGCTTTTCGCTGGAATTGGCGGCAGCCGCTTCGCTGTTGCTGGGCTTGGCGTTCGGAACCGGCGGCGTCTTCAGGTCGATATTGTTGTCACCGGCATTTTCGGCCGGCTGGGCGATCGGCGGCCGCGTCGTCGGCACCGGCGCGGAGGTCTCCTTCTTCGGAGCCTTCTTGTCGCCCTGCTGCATCTGGGTGATGGATTCCACCGGAACGAGATCGACCGGCATCGCCTCGAAATCCTCCACCTTGAAGGATTCCGGCGCGCCAAGCGATACCATCGCCCAGGTCAACACCAGGCAGTGCAGAACAGCAGATGTGACGACGCTGGTCTTCATCTTGAACGCTACTGGTCCTTCTTCTGCTGCGTCACCAGGCCGATATTCTTGAAGCCGGCGCCCTGGATGCGCGCCATGACGTCGGCGATGACGCCGTAGGGCGCCGTTGCATCACCGCGCACGAAGATACGTTCGTTATAGCCGGTGGTCGCGATCGCCTCGAGCTTGGCGGCGATCTCGGCGGCCGGGATCGGCGTTTCCTGCAGGAACACCTCGCCGTCGTTCTTGACGGAGATGGTGATCGGCTGCGTCTCGGAATTCAGCGCCTTGGCCTGCGTTTCCGGCAGGTCGATCGGCACGCCGACCGTCATCATCGGTGCGGCGACCATGAAGATGATCAGAAGCACCAGCATGACGTCGACGAGCGGCGTCACGTTGATTTCGGAGATCACGGCCTTGTTCCGACCGCCGCGACGGCGGCGTCCGCCGCCCCCGCCGCCATTGCCTCCAACAGCCATACCCATGTCAGTATTCTCCGTTGGTTATTGAGCGGCAGCGCGCGGCTGCAGCTTCTCGTCGATCTGGCGCGAAAGTATGGCGGAGAATTCATCCGCGAAACCTTCCATGCGCGCCGAGAGCTTGCCGGCGTCGGCGGAGAACTTGTTGTAGGCGATGACCGCCGGGATAGCGGCGACGAGGCCGATCGCGGTGGCGAGCAGCGCTTCCGCGATACCGGGGGCGACGACCGCGAGATTGGTCGACTTCGAGCCGGCGATCGCCTGGAACGAGGTCATGATGCCGACGACGGTGCCGAAAAGGCCGATGAACGGACCGGCCGAACCGATCGTCGCAAGCGACCCGAGACGGGCGCCGAGATATTCGGTTTCACGGGCGAGCGTCACGTCCATCGCGCGGTCGATACGCATCTGCAGGCCGATCGGCGAGCGGGCGCCGCGTTCGAAGGACTTCTTCCACTCGCGCATGGCTGCGACGAAGATCGACGCCAGGCCGGTATTGTTGCGCTCCGACAGGGAGCGATAGAGTTCTTCCAGCGACTGGCCCGACCAGAACACCTGCTCGAACTTATCGAACTGGCGCCGTGCGCGGCCATAGGCCAGGTATTTGTCGATGACGATCGCCCAGGTCCACACAGAGGCTGCGATGAGCCCGAGCATGACGAGCTTGACGACGATGCCGGCCTGCATGAAAAGCGACCAGAGGCTGACGTCCGTCGTGGCTGCTGCCAATCCTACTTGTTCCATTGATCCAAAATCCCCGAATCCAAACGCCCGGTGCTGGACCGGGCGGCACAAAGTGATCTCGCAAGAAGTGTCCGGCGGCCGCCGCCCAAAGCCCTGGTCAAGCTTCCAAGCTCATCTTCCGCCTTCTTGCCGTCAAATTTGGTCAAAGGAAGGCGTGCACCGCACAAACTCCGACTTTCCCAGTAAGACACTATTATGGTTAATAGATCGTTAGTGCCGGACTGTGACAGCAAGCCTGTATTCGCAAGATTTTATTCCTGGATTACTTGACCGGAGCAAGCTCCGGCTGCCGAAAGAGCGCTCATCCTGCGGCGCGGAAATTCCTTCACATAAAACTCAAGTTTTTACAAGGCCGAATTTCGAGCGATTCGGCGCTATAGCGGCGTGCTGCCTTCCAGGAACTTCGCCGCCAGCGTTTCCGGCAGCCGTCGCGGCCGCCCCTTGGCGTTGATGACGGCGATGATCACCTTGGCTGAAATTAGCAGCGTCTCGGCGCAACGGATCTGCTGGTTGAGTACCATCTTGGCGCCGCCGGCCTTCTCCGTATGCGTCAGGATCGTCAGCACGTCGTCCATGCGTGCCGGGCTCTTGAAATCGATCTCCATACGGTGGACGACGAAGACGAGCCCCTCCTCGTCGGCGCTGACGAGCTCGCGCTGCTCGACGCCGAGGCAGCGCAGATAATCGGTGCGGCCGCGCTCCAGAAAATGCAGGTAGCGGGCGTGATAGACCAGCCCGGAGAAATCCGTGTCCTCATAATAAACCCGCTGGACGAGGCGATGTCCGGCCTCCGTCAGCTCTCCCGAAATGGAAAAAGGGCGTTCCGTCATAATTTTCTCCAAACTGAGGTGCCCTCTTTGGCGCAACGCCTCTCGACAGGCAAGCATTGAATGCCCGGCAGGCAGGCCTTGAATGCGCCGCCGCCAGGCATTGAATGATTGTCATAATTTCTAACTATTCCCGATAATGAGCGACCGATCAGGAGACGATATGATGAAGATTGCGGTTATGGGCGGAGACGGTTTCATTGGTTGGCCAACGTCGCTGCATCTCTCCGACGCCGGTCACGACGTCCATATCCTCGACAATCTCTCGCGCCGCTGGATCGACACCGAACTCGGTGTTCAATCGCTGACGCCGATGGATTCGATCCAGGAGCGCACCCGCATCTGGCATGCCGAAACGGGACGCCGCATCCACTTCAACCTGATCGATCTCGCCAGGGATTACGAACTGCTGAAGAAATGGCTTTCCGAGAATCGCCCCGATGCCATCATCCATTTCGCCGAGCAGCGGGCGGCGCCCTATTCGATGAAGAGCGACCGCCATAAGAACTACACGGTCAACAACAATGTCAGCGCCACGCACAACCTTTTGAACGCCCTGACCGAGCTCAACCTCGACGCTCATCTCATTCATCTCGGCACCATGGGCGTCTACGGCTATTCAACGGTCGGCGCGGCGATCCCGGAAGGGTACCTGCCGGTCGGCATTGAAACAGCGGGCGGCGAGACGGTCAGCCAGGAAATCCTCTATCCCTCCAATCCCGGCTCGATCTACCACATGACCAAGTGCCTGGATCAGCTTCTCTTCCAGTTCTACGCCAAGAACGACGGCTTGCGGATCACCGACCTGCACCAGGGCATCGTCTGGGGCACGCATACTGAACAGACGCGCCGCCACGCGCAGCTCATCAACCGTTTCGACTATGACGGCGATTACGGCACGGTGCTGAACCGCTTCCTCATCCAGGCGGCGATCGGCTATCCGCTGACCGTGCACGGCACCGGCGGCCAGACCCGCGCCTTCATCCACATCCAGGATTCGGTGCGCTGCATCGAGCTGGCGCTGCAGAATCCTCCCGCCCGCGGCGCCCGCGTCGAAATCTTCAATCAGATGACGGAAACCCACCGGGTGCGCGACCTTGCCGAAATGATCGCCAGGATCAGCGGCGCGACGATTGCCTGGCTGCCCAATCCACGCAAGGAAGCCGCCGAAAATGAACTGATCGTCCGAAACGAAAAGTTCCTCGATCTCGGCCTCGAACCGATCACCCTGGAAACAGGGCTGCTCGGCGAGATCGTCGACGTCGCGAAGAAATTCGCCTACCGCGTCGACCGTGCCCGCGTGCCGGCCGTCTCCGCCTGGACCAGGGATATTGCCGCGACGATCAACCACGATCCGGAAGGCATGCGGCTGAAATCGGTGTCATGAGCAATGGTTTGTTATTAGAACGCCGTCAGTCCGACGAACTCCCCCTCATTCCTGTGCTTGTCACAGGAATCCAGCGCGCCCAAGTCTTTGGGCGCAGAAGAGTCATTCACGGCGCGGACGCGCCGTGGCTGGATTCCTGTGACAAGCACAGGAATGAGGGCACGCGTGGAGGCGGCAGGGACCGATGACGTCTACCTCGAGCCTCGCCTACGTCACCCTCGTCACCAACGCCGACTACGCCATGGGCGCGACTGCGCTTGCCCGCTCCTTGCGCCGAACCGGCACCACCGCCGAAATCGTCGTCCTCCATACCGGCGGCGTCGATGCAGCCGCCCTCGCCCCGCTCGCGACCCTCGGCTGCCGCCTGATCGAAGTCGAGCACCTGCCGCTGTCCGACGCCTTCAACGAACGCCACGCCCGCGGCCAACTCCATTCCGCAGCGCCTTTCACCAGGGGCCGCAAGCCGGCGTTCCATTCGCCGCTCGACAATTTCTGCAAGCTCAGGCTGTGGCAGCTCGTCGAATACGAGCGCTGCGTCTTCATCGACGCCGATGCCCTGGTGCTAAAGAACGTCGACAGGCTCTTCCTTTATCCGGAATTTTCCGCCGCCCCCAATGTCTACGAAAGCCTCGCCGACTTTCGCCGCATGAATTCCGGTGTCTTCGTCGCCACGCCGTCGCATGACACGTTCCGGCACATGCTCGAAAGGCTCGACACGCCGGAAGTCTTCTGGCGCCGCACCGATCAGACCTTTCTTGAGACCTTCTTCCCGGATTGGCACGGCCTGCCGGTCTATTTCAACATGCTGCAATATGTATGGTTCACCATGCCGGCGCTTTGGGACTGGAAGAGCGTCTCGATCCTGCACTACCAGTATGAAAAACCGTGGGAAAAAGATCATCCCAAGGCAGCGCAGCTACAACCTTTGATCGATTTATGGCATCGTTTCCACGATGGCGGCGATGTGCCCGAGATCGCGGCGCTGGACAATCCGGAAGGGGCAGCATGAAGGTATTGGTATCCGGCGGAACGGGTCTCGTCGGCCGCTATGTCGTCGAGGAGCTTCTGACCACCGGCTATCAGGTGATCGTCGGCGGCCGCCGGGCGCCGCATCCCCGCCTCTTCTCCCGCCCGGTCGAGTTCGCAGCGCTCTCCCTCGATCCCGATCAGGATCAGATCGACATTTTCGACGACGCCTATTTCTTCGTCCACGCCGCCTTCAGCCATGTTCCCGGCAAATATCGCGGCGGCGAAGGCGATGACCCGAAGAGCTTCCACAGGTTGAACCTCGACGGCACCGTCCGGCTTTTCGAAGCGGCCAAACGCGCCGGCACACGCCGCTGCGTCTTCCTGTCCAGCCGGGCGGCCTACGGCGAACACCCTCCTGGAACCGAGCTTACCGAAACAATGCTGCCGAAGCCGGAGACGCTCTACGGCCAGATCAAGCTCGACGCCGAAGGCGCGCTGACCCACCTCTCGACGCCGGGTTTTGCCGGCATCAGTCTGAGGGCGACCGGCGTCTATGGCGATCTTTCGCCGAACAAATGGGACGGCCTCATCGCCGATTATCGCGCCGGCCGGCCGGTCGCTCCCCGCGCGGCAACGGAGGTTCACGGCCGTGACCTCGGGCGCGCGGTGCGGCTGATGCTGGAGACGGAAAGCACTCGCATCTCCGGCGAGATCTTCAACGTGTCGGACATCGTCGTCGACACCCGCGACATCCTTGCCCCCATCCGCCGTGAGACGGAATGTCGTCATGCGCTGCCGGCTCCGGCCGACAGGACAACGCTCAATCCGATGAGCACGGCAAAAATCCGCGCGCTCGGCTGGATGCCGGGCGGAACCCCTCTGTTCGAGGAAACAATGCGGCGGCTGGCCGTCGCGCTGCCGGCGTCGCCACACGAATCGACGCAGGAGCGATAGGCATGCTCCACACGGCGTGAAACCGCTGCGCTCCTGTCGCACCCTGCATTTGCATCGGACCTCCAGCCGTCTATGCTCGGCCGAACCTCTCACATCTGGCAGATCGAATGACCGCACGAGAACTGAAAGCGCAGTTGCGCAATGAACGGCTGGCCGCCCGCGACGCCATCGCTCCTGAGGAGCGTATCTCCAAAAGCCTTGCAATGGCAGAACATGCCGGCGAGGCGGTCGCCTTTGCGCCCGGCACGATCGTCTCCGGTTTCCTGCCGATCCGGTCCGAGGCCGATCTGCGGCCGCTGATGGCCCGGTTTGCAGCGCGCGGCGCACGGCTGTGCGTGCCGGCGATCCTCGACAAGCAGACCATCGCCTTTCGGGAACTGACGCAAGACGTGCCTCTCATCGAGACCGGCTTCGGCACGGTGGCCCCCGGCACGGAGGCCGACATTCTCGATCCCGAGATCATGCTGGTGCCGCTTTCGGCCTTCGATATCCGCGGCCATCGCATCGGCTACGGCGCCGGCTATTACGACCGCGCCATCAGCCGGCTAAGAGAGAAACGCCTGCATCCGAAGCTGATCGGCATTGCATTCGACTGCCAGGAAGTGGCACATGTGCCCGACGAGCCGCATGACATAAGCCTGGATGCCATCCTGACAGAAAGCGGCCTGCGCTTTTTTGCCTCTTGGATTGGATAGGGAATGCGGCTGCTTTTTTTGGGTGACATGGTCGGCAAGACGGGACGCACGGCGGTCTGGGACCGCCTCCCCGGCCTGATCTCCGACCTCCGGCTCGATTTCGTCATCGTCAACGGCGAGAACGCCGCCGGCGGCTTCGGCATCACCGAGGACATTTTTCTGGAAACGATCAATGCCGGCGCAGATGTCGTAACGACCGGCAATCACGTCTGGGACCAGAAGGAAGCGGTCGCCTTTGCCGGGCGCCACGATCAGTTTCTGCGGCCGGCCAACTATCCCCAAGGCACGCCCGGCCGCGGCTCCGGCCTTTTCTATGCCAGGAACGGCGCGCGCGTGCTCGTCGCCAATGTCATGGGCCGGGTCTTCATGCATCCGGAACTCGACGATCCCTTCAAATCGGCGGAGGTGATCCTCGACGCCTGCCCGCTGAAGGAGCAGGCCGATGCGATCATCTTCGATTTCCATGCGGAAGCGACCAGCGAGAAACAGTGTTTCGGCCATTTCGTCGACGGCCGCGCCAGCTTCGTCGTCGGCACGCATACCCATGTGCCGACCGCCGACGCGCAGATCCTGAACGGCGGCACGGCCTATATGTCGGATGCCGGAATGTGCGGCGATTACGATTCCTCGCTCGGCATGGACAAGGAGGAGCCGCTCAACCGCTTCATCTCCAAGATGCCGAAGGGCCGTATGGAAGCGGCGAGCGGCCCGGCGACGATCTGCGGCGTCGGCGTCGAAATTTCCGACGCGACAGGACTGGCCGAAAAGATCGCGCCGCTCCGGCTCGGGCCGCGCCTGTCCGAGACCGTGCCGGAGTTCTGGCGGTAACCCACCGCGACCAACACGCAAATGTGAGCAGCCTCGGTCTGGACCCCTGCGACCTCTTGCCGCATTCTCCGGCCTTCACGTGAAAGCGCCGGAGGGGTGGCATGAGGCCGCAACATCTTGTCCTCGCGATCGCATGCCTTACCGCCTTCATCGTGTCGGGTCGCGCAGCAACGGCGCAGGAACAGCGAGCGCCCGTCAGCCAGTGCCAGGCGATCGCGCAGACCATCCCCAAGGCGACCTTCGCCAGCTTTTCCGGCGCCCAGCCGGTCACACCTGCCGTCTCCGAGGGCGAGGACGTCAAATTCACCTTCCTCGGCCACTCCACTTTCGAGATCGATACGCCCGCCGGCATCATCATCGCGACCGACTATAACGGCTGGTACCGGCCGGCGGCGCTTCCAGATGTCGTAACGATGAACAAGGCGCATACGACCCACTTCACCTTGGCGCCTGAGCCGGGGATCAAGCATGTGCTGCATGGCTGGAGCGATGTTCCCGGCGAGGCAGCCAAGATCGATCTTGTGGTCGGCGACGCCCATATCCGCAACATCGCCACGGATATCCGCTTCAGCTATGGCCTCGGCGGCTCGCAGCAGAATGGAAACTCGATTTTCGTCTTCGAAATTGCCGGCCTTTGCATCGGCCATCTCGGTCACCTGCATTACGAGCTGACGGATATCCATTATACCGAGATCGGCCGCCTCGACGTCGTCATGGTGCCGGTCGACGGCGGCCTGACCATGGGCGCCGACAGCATGAGCCGTGTGATCAAGCGGCTGCGCTCGTCGCTGATCCTGCCGATGCACCGCCGCGGCCCGCCGGTCAGCGCCTTCGTCGCCATGTTCGGCAAGGACTTCGATGTCGCTTATGCGCCCGATGACAGCATCACCGTCTCCATGCGCACGCTGCCGAAGAAGCCGCTGATCTACGTCATGAAAGGCGTGCAGTAAGAAGGTCCGGCGGGTTCCTTCAAGCCTTGCGTATCAGGCAAACTGCAGGTGGCGTTTCACGCCGACGTCGGGCATCTTGTCGTCGTCGAGATTGGCCTTGGCGATCTCCCACCCGAATTTCAGGGTGTTGCCGGTGGAAACCCAGATCTCGGCATCATCGACATGCAGGGAAAGCATGGTGAGTTTCGGGTCTTTCTTGCCGCCGTCATACCAGGCCGCCACCATCGAACTCCAATATTCCTCGATCTTGGAAGGGTCGGGGTGTACCTCGATCACGCCGGAAAGGCAGGCGTGATAATCGTGATCCTTGCCGATGACGCAAAAATGCGCGCGGCTGCCGGGCTTGATGGCGCGGACGATATCGGCGTCGGTCTTGGTGAAGAACCAGATGGTGTTGGTGGTGGGATCGGCATGCGGCGCCATCGGCTGCATGTGCATATCAAGCCCGGAAATTCCAAGCATGCCGGCATGAACGCCGTTGACCTGATCCCAAAGCTGACGTGCTGGTTGCTCCCGCGCCTCGCTGAGACTTGCCATGACCGTTCCTTTCCGTTGGATGGAGTTCGATTGAAACGTCATCCTTTCGCCTTTGTTCCGAACTGCTTTTCCCTTGAACAGGTGCGGTTTCGCTCTTATAAGGCGCCCCATTCCGAACAATGAGACGTGAACAGGGGTGCCATGGCTGGCCATTCACAGTTTAAAAACATCATGCACCGCAAAGGCCGTCAGGATGCCGTGCGGTCGAAAATGTTCTCCAAGCTTGCGCGCGAAATCACCGTTGCCGCCAAGGCCGGCCTGCCCGACCCGACGATGAATGCCCGTCTTCGCCTGGCGATCCAGAACGCCAAGGCCCAGTCCATGCCGAAGGACAACATCGACCGCGCCATCAAGAAGGCAGCCGGTGCCGATGGCGAAAACTACGATGAAGTCCGCTACGAGGGCTACGGTCCCGGCGGCACGGCGATCATCGTCGAGGCCCTGACCGACAATCGCAACCGCACCGCCTCCAACGTCCGCTCGATCTTCACCAAGGCCGGCGGCGCCCTCGGCGAGACCGGCTCCGTTTCCTTCTCCTTCGACCATGTCGGCGAAATCACCTACAAGCTTTCCATCGGCGATGCCGACAAGGTGATGGAAGCCGCGATCGAAGCCGGCGCCGACGACGTCGAGACCGACGAAGAGGGCCACTACATCACCTGCGCCTTCGAAGCCCTCGGCGAAGTATCGAAAGCGCTGGAATCCGGGCTCGGCGAAGCCGAAACCGTCAAGGCCGTCTGGCGCGCCCAGAACAATGTGCCGGTGGACGAAGAAAAAGCCCAGTCGCTGATGAAGCTCATCGATAGCCTGGAAGATGATGACGACGTGCAGAACGTCTATTCCAACTTCGAGGTCTCGGAAGAAGTGCTGGCCAAGCTCTCGGCCTGAGTTTTTCGGACATCCCGATAGAAAACCCCGCTGCAGCGTCGGGTTCAGTTTGTTGACAAACCTTGCTCTTTACTCGGCGTCATCCTCGGCCTTGTGTCGAGGATCTGCTGCAGCCACGGCAGATGCTCGGGACAAGCCCGAGCATGACGAAAGAGTGGTTGGCCGCCTTCGAACCCGGTTGCGACGCCGGGCTTTTTCTGACGGGTAGCTCCTCGCCTCGCATACGATGTTCCGCTCTCAAAACGCTCGTTGCGAACCCCTACGCGGCCACGCGCATGAAGTTTCCCAGGCCCGCGAATAGTTCCACCGATCTCAGCCGCGTCTCGATATCATGGATCGGCATGGAGATGATCACCTCGTCGGCCTGCGTTTCCTTGAGAAACGCCGTCAGTTTTGCCTCTGCCGTCTCCGGCGAGCCGACCACGGCATAACGCAGCGTGTGTTCGACGTTCATCTTCTCCATCGGCGACCAGAACGCCTCCATATCGGCCACCGGACGCGGGAACGGACCGCGGACATTGCGGCGCAGGTTGACGAACTGCTGCTCGGCGGAGGTGAAATGATAGCGCGCCTCCTCGTCCGTCGCCGCCACCGCGCCCATGACGCCGACCATCACATAGGGCTTGTCGAGCATTGCCGAGGGCTGGAAGCGGTCGCGGTAGATCGCGATCGCATCGAGCAGCATGTCGGGCGCAAAATGCGAGGCGAAGGCATAGGGAAGCCCGAGCATGGCGGCGAGCTGGGCGCTGTAGAGGCTGGAGCCGAGCAGCCAGATCGGAATATGCGAACCGTTGCCGGGGACGGCAAGGATCGCCTGGTTCTCGACCGGCGTGCCGAGCAGTTGCTGCAGTTCGACCACGTCGTTCGGGAAGCTGTTGGCGCCGGCCTCGAGATTGCGCCGCAGCGCCTGGGCCGTGCGCATATCCGTCCCCGGCGCACGCCCGAGGCCGAGATCGACGCGGCCGGGGAAGAGCGCCTCGAGTGTGCCGAACTGCTCGGCGATGACGAGCGGCGAATGATTGGGCAGCATGACGCCGCCGGAACCGATCCGGATGTGCTTCGTCGCCGCCCCGACATGACCGATGACGACGGCGGTGGCCGCGCTGGCGATCCCCGGCATGCCGTGATGTTCGGCGAGCCAGAACCGCTTGTAACCGAATTCCTCGGCCTTGCGGGCCATCCGCGCCGAACTCTCGAGCGACTGGCTGACGGTGCTGCCTTCGGCAACGGGGGAAAGGTCGAGGATGGAAAAGGGAACCATGAAAAACCTGCCGGCCGGTTGAAGGATGCAGCCTATGTAGGTTCGCATCCGCGCCATTCCAAACCATGCAGGCAAACAAAAGGGCCGCGCGGACGCGACCCCTTATTCGGGTTGAAAGCGACGGCTTAGCGGTGACGGCGCAGCACATGCACCTCGGCGCTCGGCCTGTGATCGCCCTGCGGCAGCGTGAAATTGCCGAGCTGGCGATCCATTTCCAGGGCTTCCGTCGCCAGCCGGTGGATCGCTTCCGTCGTCTCCTCGACCATCGAGGCATTCTGCTGCGTCATCGCGTCGAGTTCGGCGACGGCGCTGTTGATCTCCCGCAGCGTATTGGCCTCCTCGCGGGTCGCACCCATGATCTCGTTGATCTGCCCGTTGATCGCCTCGACATGTGCGCCGATGCCGGTCAGCGCGACCCCTGCCCTTTCCACAAGCGACACGCCGCTTTCGACCTCATGCGTCGATTTCTGCAGCAGGCTGGAGATCTCCTTGGCCGCGCTCGACGAGCGCTGGGCGAGCTCGCGCACTTCCATTGCGACGACGGCAAAACCCTTGCCGGATTCGCCGGCGCGCGCCGCCTCGACACCGGCATTGAGCGCCAGAAGATTGGTCTGGAAGGCGATGTCATCGATGACGGAGATGATCGTGTTGATCTGGCGTGAGGAGGTCTGGATCGCCTCCATCGCTGCGATCGTCTCGCGCATGATCTGGCCGGAGCCGGTCGTCTCCTTCTTGGCGTCGCGGGCGATGCGCTCGGCCTGTTCGGCCCGCTCGATCTGCCGGCGGACGGACTGGGTGATGGCGCTGATCGCATTCGCCGTCTCGGTGATCGAGCCGGCCTGGCGCTCGGTGCGCCCGGCAAGCTCGTCGGCGCCGGTGCGCATCTCCTCGGAGCCGGCGCGCACCGCCATCGAGTTGCCGCCGATTGCCGTCATGGTCTCGCTCAGCGTCGCGAGCGCCTCGTTGAAATTGATGCGCAGGCTTTCGAGCTCGTTCGGGAAGCGTGTGTCGATCTGATAGGCGAGATCGCCGCTCGCCAGATGATGCAGGCCCTCATCGATCGCCTCGACCACCTGCTGCAGCGACTTCGCCTCGGCCTCGCGCTCGGCAAGGTTCTGCTGGCGGTCTTGCTCGGCCTGAAGGCGCGTCTCTTCGCTGGCGGCTTCCAGTTCGCGGCTTTCGATCAGCGACTGCCGGAAGCGGGCGAGCGCATTCGCCATCGTACCGATCTCATCCTTGCGGTTCAGGCTGCCGATCTCGCTGTCGAGCTTGCCATCGGCGACATCGCGGGTGACGCCGGCAAGCCGCGCAAGCGGCGAGAACAGAAGATTGGTGACAAGCCCGGTGGCGATCGCCATGACGACGAGCACGCCGATGCCGATCATCGTCAGCAAAGTGGCGATCTCGATCGAGCCGGCATTGAGTTCGCTGAGCAGCACGCTTTCGACCACGAGGAAGCGGTCGCCGCGATAATCGATGCCGCGAACATAGGCGCGCGCGGAGCCATCCGCCCGGTCGAAATCGGCCACCGTCATCGCCGAACTGGCAAGCGCGTCCTTGATGAAGGTGAAGGGGGTGGCATCGAGCGTCGCAAGCTTGCCGCCGGCATCGAGACCGATCGCGGAACCATCGGCGGAGACGATCGCCGCCCGCGCGGTGCTGCCCTGAACAATGCCCTTTGCAAGGATGCTGGCGACGATGTCGTCACGCACCTTGAACAGGATGATGCCCTTGGCGGCACCGAGCTTGACGATCGGCACGGCATAGAAGATCGCCGACCTGCCGCTGGCGGCATCGACGCGGAGCCCGGAAAAGCCTGTCGGCGCGGCATCTTCGGTCGCCTTGGCGGTATTCTCGAGCGCCTTGGCGAAAGCAATGCCGGCGCCGGTCGTCTTCCAGGCGTCCGTCGTCAGATTCTCGGCGAAGTCGTCCAGCTTCTTGTAGGAATAGAGGACGGAACCGTCGAGATCGGCGATCAGCAGATCGCTGAAAGCGGTATCCGCGAGGTCGCGGGCGACCTCGCTCTGCGTCTTCTCATGATTCGAATAATAAAAACCGCTCGGCCCTTCCGGCTTCATCAGCTTCTCGCGCTGATCGGCCGGGTTGGGATTGGCCGTGATAAAAACTTTTTTCAGCTCGGCGCGGGCATCGCCAGAGGTTTTCTCGATGGTCTTCCAGCCGCTCTTCAGACTGGTGATCGACATCTGCAGCGCCTCGATGCGGGCGATGGAATTGGCCTGGTTCTCGAGCTGCGCCAGCTGGTCCTGCAGCATGTCGCCGCGGAAGATCAGCACGCTCTCCTTGGCCTTCAGCGCCTGCTCGTCGGAAATGCGGCTGCTGGCGAAATAGGCGAGCACGTCGATCACCGCGATCGACAGCACGGTCATCAGGATGAATGTGGCAATGACCTTGAAGGACAGGGATTGAAATCTCCGAGCCATGTACGACGAACCCCTTCTGAACGCGCCTGCCGGCGCGGGCAGGCAACGCATGCCTGATCGACCGGTCTTCAAACAGAACATCGGGGGCTTATCTCTTTGCGACACGAGACCCCCTTCGTATTCGACACTAGAATTCAAGCATCTGTTTTAATTCGCGGTAAATGGAGCGGCTTAAATCCGGGAAGGTTTTTGTTTTGTTCACATATCGATGGCACTTATTTCGCAGTCGCTATAGGTTGAACCATGCAAAATACGATTCGCATCGTCGGCATCGATCCCGGACTTCGCCGCACCGGCTGGGGAATCATCGACACGTTGGGCAATTCTCTGCGGTTTGTGGCCTCCGGAACCGTGACCTCCGATGGAGACATGGACCTCGCCTCCCGCCTCTGCCAGCTGCATGACGGCCTGGCAGAGGTTGTGCACGCTTACAAGCCGCATGAGGCCGCCGTCGAACAGACCTTCGTCAACAAGGACGCGGTTGCAACCCTGAAGCTCGGCCAGGCCCGCGGCATCGCCATGCTGGTGCCGGCCCGCGCCGGTCTGCACGTCTCCGAATATGCGCCGAACGCCGTCAAAAAGGCCGTCATCGGCGTTGGCCATGGCGAAAAACATCAGATTCACATGATGTTGAAGATCCTGATGCCGAAAGTCGAATTCAAGGGCGACGATGCTGCCGACGCCCTGGCGATCGCCATCTGCCATGCCCATAATCGCGGCAGCAACCGGATGCGGCAAGCACTGGCCGGGTAATCCGTTCTTGACTTGTTCCAACAGTAAGGATAATTCTTACTTCGAAGGAGCAGTAAGATGCGCGTCACGTCCAAAGGCCAGGTCACCATTCCTCGCGATCTCAGAGAGCTTGCGGGCATCGAGGCCAACAGCGAGGTGATCTTCTCGATCGAGAACGGCAAGCTGGTTCTCTCGCCGAAGAACGGCAAGCAGGAGATCGAGGATCGGGGCCGGCTCGACCGTTTCCTGCAGACGATCCGCCGTCTCGAAGGCACCGGCGATCAGGCGATCAATGCCGAAGACCTCATGTCGATGACCCGTGATCGCTGATGGCAACGCTTGTCGATACAAACATACTCGTCGATCTGGCTGTGGCCGGTTCGGACTGGCACGGTTGGTCGCGTCGAAAAATGCTCGACGTCTTCAGAGATGGCCCGGTCCTCATAAATCCGATCATCTATTCCGAATTTTCCGTTCGCTACGACGATATGGATGAAGTCGAGCAACTGCTTCCGCAGAATGAATTCCGCCGCGAGAACCTGCCTTGGCCGGCTGTCTTCGCCGCAGCTCAAGCCTTCCGGCTTTACCGTCGCGCCGGCGGAGGGCGCGAACAGATCTTGCCCGACTTCCTCATCGGCGCCCATGCGGCGATAAGGGGCTACAAGATTTTGACCCGCGACCCCAGCGGATACCGATCTTATTTCCCCTCCGTTGAACTTATCACGCCCGAAACGCACCCTTGAGAGACCACGCCCCATGATCGGCAAGCTGAAAGGCACCATAGATGAGATCGGCGAAGATTATGTGCTCGTCGATGTGCACGGCGTCTGCTACGTCGCTTACTGCCCCGCCCGCACCCTGTCCAAGCTCGGCTCGGCCGGCGAGGCCTGCGTGCTGTTCATCGAGACCTATGTGCGTGAGGACCAGTTGAAGCTCTTCGGCTTCATGACCGCATTGGAGCGGGAATGGTTCAACCTGCTCCAAAGCGTTCAGGGGGTCGGCGCCAAGGTGGCGCTTGCCGTGCTCTCGACCTTGACGCCGGGCGAACTCGCCAATGCGATTGCCCTGCAGGACCGCGCCGCCGTTTCCCGCGCGCCGGGCGTCGGCCCGAAAGTGGCGATGCGCCTCGTCACCGAGCTCAAGAACCGGGCTCCCGCCTTTGCCGGGGAAGCGATCAATATCGCCCTCAAGCAGGAACTCGGCGAAGGCGTCGCCGCCGCACCCGTGGCCGACGCGGTTTCCGCGCTGACCAACCTCGGCTACAGCAGAGACCAGGCGGCAAATGCCGTTGCTGCGGCGATGAAGACGGCCGGCGAAGGCGCAGACAGCGCTAAGCTGATCAGGTTGGGATTGAAGGAACTGGGGCCGCGGTGACCTCCTTGAATATATCGCAATTCCTTACTAAACTTGAATGGTAAGGAGATCCGGATGAATATCTACTACGGTACAATGACGTCGAAGGGCCAGACAACAATTCCGGCGGAAGTTCGTGAATTGCTGAATCTGAAGTCCGGTGACAGGATCCGCTACATCAATCGCGATGGCGAAATCATCATGAAAGCCAAGAACAAGCGCGCCATTGACCTTGCAGGCAAGTTTCACGATCCAAATCGGCGGACGATCACTTTAAAGGAAATGGACGAGGCTATCGGAGAAGCCATCGCCGCTCATGTGAATATAGCAGGATGATCGGCCTCGACACCAATATCCTGCTGCGCTTCCTCCTGAAGGATGATGCCGCCCAGACAGAGAAAGTCATAGCGCTGTTCGAGAACCTCTCCGATACGGCACCTGGCTATATTAACTGCATCACGCTGATGGAATGCACGTGGTTCCTGCGGCAACGGATCAAGCTGAAGAGAGAACAGATCGTGGAGGCGATTTCAGATTTGTTGGACTCAGCGGATCTGATCCTTGAAGATGAAAGAGTGGTCGAGGAGGCGCTCGGAATCATGGTGCGGACGAATGCCGAATTTGCGGATGTCTTCATCGCTCTTCGCAACCGTGACGCCGGTTGCGTGACAACCAAGACATTTGACGCCCAAGCTGCAAAAACCATACCTGGAACGGAACTTCTTTCATGAGCGAACCCGCCCGCCTGATATCGCCGGAAAAGCGGGGCGAAGACCTTGATGTCACGCTGCGCCCGCAATCGCTGGACGAGTTCACCGGCCAGGCGGAGGCGCGCGCTAATCTCAAGATCTTCATCGAAGCGGCGAAGAACCGCGGCGAGGCGCTGGACCACGTGCTCTTCGTCGGTCCGCCCGGTCTCGGCAAGACGACGCTGGCGCAGATCATGGCGAAGGAACTCGGCGTCAATTTCCGTTCGACCTCAGGCCCAGTGATTGCCAAGGCCGGCGATCTCGCCGCACTGCTCACCAATCTCGAGGAGCGCGACGTACTTTTCATCGACGAAATCCATCGTCTCAATCCCGCCGTCGAGGAAATCCTCTATCCGGCCATGGAGGACTTCCAGCTCGACCTGATCATCGGCGAGGGCCCTGCCGCCCGCTCGGTGAAGATCGACCTGTCGAAATTCACGCTGGTGGCGGCGACCACTCGTCTCGGCCTGTTGACGACGCCGCTGCGCGATCGTTTCGGCATTCCGGTGCGCCTGAGCTTCTATACTGTCGAGGAACTGGAACTGATCGTGCGCCGCGGCGCGCGGCTGATGAACCTGCCGATCACCGAAGAAGGCGCCCGCGAGATCGCCAGACGCGCCCGCGGCACGCCGCGCATCGCCGGCCGGCTGCTGCGGCGCGTGCGCGACTTCGCCGAGGTGGCAAGGGCGGAAGCCGTCACCCGCGAGATCGCCGACGAGGCGCTGACCCGCTTGCTTGTCGACAATGTCGGCTTCGATCAGCTCGACAAACGTTACCTCAACATGATCGCCGTCAATTTCGGCGGCGGCCCGGTCGGCATCGAAACCATCGCCGCCGGCCTTTCCGAGCCGCGCGACGCAATCGAGGACATCATCGAGCCTTACATGATCCAGCAAGGTTTCATTCAGCGCACGCCGCGCGGCCGTGTTCTGACCGCAATCGCGTGGAAACATCTCGGAATGCAACCGCCCAAGGACATGGAGGCGGCGCAGTTCCGGCTGTTCCAGGAGGATAACTGAGTGATCACCCGCCGCGGATTTTTCAAGGTTCTCGGCGGTGGTATCGCAGGCGTTATGTCGCTTGGTGGTTACGCCTTCGCCTATGAACCGCTGGCGCGGCTCGGCATCGCCCGTTACCGACTGACGCCACCGGGATGGACACCGGGGCTGAAGCTCCGCGTCGTCGCGCTCGCCGATATCCATGCCTGCGAGCCCTGGATGTCGGAAAGCCGCATTACCGCGATCTGCCACAGGGCCAACGAGCTCGAAGGCGACGTGACCGTGCTGCTCGGCGATTATGCCTCGGGCATGAACATGGTGACGCAGTACGTGCATTCGAGCCGATGGTCGAAGGCGCTGGCCACCCTGCAGGCCCCTCTCGGCGTCCATGCTGTCATGGGCAATCATGACTGGTGGGAGGACAGAACCGCCCAGGAGAACGGCGGGATGGAAACATTCGGGCACCGGGCTCTTGCCGGCGTCGGCATCCCGGTCTACGGCAACCGCGCCGTTCGGCTCGAAAAGGATGGCCGCGGCTTCTGGCTCGCGGGCCTCGAAGACCAGCTGGCACTGCTGCCCGGCACGAAATGGGGCCGCACGCGCATGCTCGGCCTCGACGACCTCGATGGAACGATGGCACAAGTGACCGACGATGCGCCCGTCATCCTGCTCGCCCATGAGCCCGATATCTTTCCGCGCGTGCCCGAGCGCGTCTCGCTGACGCTGTCCGGCCACACCCATGGCGGGCAGATCCGTTTCCTCGGCCGGTCGCCAATCGTCCCCTCGCGTTACGGCAATCGCTACGCCTATGGCCATATCATCGAGGAGGGGCGTAATATCATCGTGTCCGGCGGCCTCGGCTGCTCCATCGCGCCGGTCCGCTTCGGCGTACCGCCGGAAATCGTCGTCATCGATCTCGGATAGTCATCCCATGAGCAAGCGCACGCACATCCGTCTGACCGTAGGGGTCGAGCGTTTCAATCATCGCGTCGCCGGCCTCGCCTTCCGTGATGGTCATGTGCTCGTCCATCGCGCCGTGCACGAGCCCTTCTGGACTTTTCCCGGTGGCACGGCGGAAATCGGCGAGACGTCGGAGGAGACACTGAAACGGGAGATGGTGGAGGAACTCGGCGTCGAGGTCACCGTCTCCCGCCTGCTCTGGGTCGTGGAGAATTTTTTCCACTATGAGCAGCGCGACTGGCATGAACTCGGCCTCTATTATCTGATGGAGATCCCAACCGAATTCCCCTTTCAGTCGCACGAAATCATCCATTGGGTCGAAGACGGCGACAACCATCTCGAGTTCAAATGGGTGCGGGCGACGCGCGAGGCCCTGACCGCGCTCGACATCCCGCCCTATTTCATCGCTGATGACATCGAGAACCTGCCGACAGCACCCCGTCACCTCGTCTGGCGCGACGGCAATCTCGACGAAAAGAACTGACGTCGTAACGTCATGCGTATGGCCGCAACGCCGAAGAGGAGATGTCTCGATGCTGACCTTCGATCCCGTTCGGGCGTTTCGCAAACTTGCCTATAACAACGCCCTTGCCAACCGCCGCCTGCTTCACGCCTGCGCAACCTTGAAGCCCGGCGAATTCGAAGCGCCGCGCACGAGCTTCTTCCCGTCGATCAAGGAAACCTTGAACCACATCATCACCGTCGACTGGTTTTATGTCGATGGCCTGGAAGGTGGCACGCTTGGCTACCAGGCCTTCGAGGTCGAAGAGCCATTCGACGACATAGCCTCGCTCGGCGCTGCGCAAGCGGCGGTCGATCAGCGCCTGACGGCGCTCTGCGAGGCTCTGACTCCGGAAAAGCTCGTCTCCATCGTCAAACTCCATCGCGGCGACCGCATCCAGGAGGAGCGCATGGAGGATGTGCTGGCTCACCTCTTCCAGCACCAGACCCACCATCGCGGCCAGGTGCATGCCATGCTTGCCGGCACCAGCGTCGCCCCGCCGCAGCTCGACGAATTCATCGTCGCCGATGATGCACGGTTCCGCGGCAAGGAACTCGCCGAACTCGGCTGGAGCGAGGAAAAACTGATACGTTAATTCTGCAGCCGCCGCTTCAGCCCGTCGATGATCGTCTTGGTGAGAAGGTCGTAATTCTCATCGAAGTGATGATCGCCGGGCAGCTCGATGACCTCGGCGCCGCTGTCCTTCAGCGCCGGACAGGCGACGTCGTCGTCATCGTCCTTGCCGTAGACGCATTGCACGAGTTTGGGATCGACGTTCTTCAAATCGGCGACCGGGTCGCCTCCCGCCCCTTCCGTCTTCTGGCCGAGCCAGCCGAGAACGGAGATGACGTAGTCGACTTCGTGCGAGAGCGACAGCAGCGACAATTGCGCCACCGCGGACTTCTCGGCCGGCTTCAACAACTGGTAGGTCGCAGGCACGACGTCGGCGCCGAAGGAATAACCGACGAGCAGCACATGCTTCACCTTCCACTGTTTGCGGTAGAAATCGATGATCTTCGAAAGGTCGCTGGCGGTCTCCTCCGGCTTACGCTCCGACCAGAAATAATGAAGCGAATCGACGCCGACGACAGGAATGCCTTCCTTCTGCAGGGTGCCGCCCACCTCCTTGTCGATGTCGCGCCAGCCGCCGTCGCCGGAATAAATCACCGCCATCGTATCGAGGGTGGGGGTGGCATCGAGGATCGCCAGCGGCAGGCCGAGCGGATTGCCGAAGGCGCCGGAGGCGGTGACCAGATCATCAAGCGTATCGGCAAAGACCGTCTGCGCGGCGTCGGTGGAATCGCGGATCTCGATCGCGGAATGGGCTTTCTTCAGCGCTTCGGCATGCGCCCGGCCGTCCTTGTCGGCGTCGGGCGTAAACACTGTTATAACGGGATCCGGCAGAGCGCCGTCACTCAGCCCGTAGACCATGCGTTCGCCGACGGCCTTCTTGGACGCCGGCGTGCAAAGCTCCTTGGTCAGCGGAATGCCGGCCTTCGGATCGACGGCGAGCGTCTGACTGATCGTCGCGTCCGGCGTCTGCGCCGCGATCGCCAGCGCCAGGGCCCCGCCCTCGCCGATGCCGGCGACGATCGGCAGATGGTAGGCATTGTTGCCGGTCGCACGCTGCACCTGCTGGCTCAGCGACTCGATATCCGAGACCATGTAGAGGCAGCCGTCATTGAGGCTGACATCGTAACGGCTGAGCGCCTGGATATAGGAAGGAAAGTCGACGCCGATGACGACGGCGCCTTCGGCGACAAGCCTGTCGGCCTCGGCCTTCTCGTAATCGCCCCAGCCGGCAGCATCCGAGATCAGCATCACCGTGCCCTTCACCTCCCCTTCCGGCAGGAAGATGTGTGGCGAGGGGATCAGTCCGCTTTCGAAGCTCTGCGTAGTTTCCTCGGCGGCATCGGCCGGTGCGGCCGCGAGCATGCAGGCGCATGCCGTGGCAAGAAGGATTGTCCTGATCATTTTCTCACTACCCCTTTCAATCCGCCCCCGATCAGAAACGTCGCGTCCATCAACGCGATCATCGGATTGCCCCCTCCGGAGACCGCAAGATAGCGCGGTTGCCAGTGCGGATGAAACTTGGATTTGAATGCCCGAAGGCCTTTGAAATTATAGAAGCGCTCACCGTGCTCGAAGACGGTGCTGCCGATGCGGTCCCAGACGGGTGCCGCCTCGCGTTTCGACATGCCGGAGAGAGGCGCCATGCCGAGATTGAAGTGGGTGAAACCCTGACCGCGCAGATATTCCATGATCTGCACGAAGAGAAAGTCCATCGAGCCCTTCGGCGCATCCGGCGAGAAACGCATGAGATCGATCGTGCCCTCCTCCCGGGATTCGGTGACGAGGATATTGGCAAAGGCAACGATCTTGCCGTCCTTCTTCAGAATGCCGACCGGTTGAGAGGAGACATAATCGGGATCGAAGGCGCCGAGCGAGAAGCCCTTTTCCTTGGCGTTGTGGTGCTCGAGCCAGGCCGAGGAAACCGCGGCGAGATCATCGATGACCACGGGCACATCCTGCGGTTCGATAACGGCAAACTCCAGCCCGTCGCGCTGCGCCCGGCTCGCAGTCTGCCGAAGATTTGCCCATTTGCCGCCCTTCATCTCGAAGGTCCTGAGATCGGCCACCGCCAGTTCGCCGAGCTTGAAGGCACGCAGGCCGGCATCGGCGCAATGGGAAAGCAAGGCCGGCGAGATCTGGTAAAAAACGGCGCGGCAGCCCGCCGCCCGCGCCGCCTCGACGAAGCGCCAGACGAGTTCCTGCACGGCACGATGATCGCCGACCGGATCGAAGAGTGCGATCCATGAGCGGCCCTGCCGGCCGTACATGATGAAGGCGTCGCTTTTCTCCGAAAACATGATGCTCTTGTCGCCCATCCGCACCAGATTGGCGTCGGCATTGCCCTGCTTCCTGACGATGTCGACGGCACGCGCCAGCGCCTCCTCCGTCGCCGGCTCCGGCCGGAAGGCCGCCGGCCGGAGCAGGCTGAAAATGGCAATGGCCGACGAGATGATGGTGATGCCAAGCAGGGCACGCAGTCCCCGCGGCGCCTCGGCGGTGAATTCGAACTGCCACCAGAGCTGGTTGCTGTATTCGACATCGCGATAGACGAAGAGCAGGATGACGACGGCGCCGACGACGATGACGGCGATTGCCATCAGCCAGGATGCCGTCATTGCCTGGTTGAGCAGCGACGCATGGCGGGTAAAGAGCCGGCGACTGACGAAGAGCCCGAAGATGAGGAAGGCGAGAAAAGCGGCTTCGACGAGCGCAATCGCCTTCAAGAGCGACAAGGTCAATGCCGCAACGGCCGAGAACACCGCCACCCACCAGGCGCCGTCGAGCCTCTGACCAAGGCCGCGCGCGGCGACCACCAGCGCCAGCCCGAGAAGGCTGGAGAGGAAGTGCGCGCCTTCGACCATCGGCAGCGGCAGATAGTTGGACAGAAATTCCAGATTCTGATCCGGCGTCGGTGTGACGCTCGAAAACACCAGCATGACACCGAGCAGCAGGGCCAAGGTCGACAGCAGCTGCGGCATCAGCCGTCCGCCGATGCGCCGGACGCTGGAGGCGGCCGGGTGATCGACAAAACGGCGCAGCTCCGTCGCGGAGACCGCGAGCACGGCAATCAACAGCGGCAATACATGATAGATCAGCCGATAGAGCACCAGCGATCCCAGCACCGCGTCGATATTCACCGCGCTGCCGAGCGAGGCGATGATCACGGTCTCGAACACGCCGAGCCCGGCCGGAACGTGGCTGAGCACGCCGAGACCGACGGCGATCGCATAGACGGCCAGGAAGGCCGGCCAGCCGATCGCCGTCTGCGGCAAGAGCACATAGAGCACCGAGGCCGAGGCGGCGATATCGAAGGCCGTCACCAGGAATTGGCGCGACCAGGTGCGTGAATCCGGCAAGCGGATCGCCACCGCACCGAGGTCGAGCACGCGGCCTTCGCGGCCGATGATCATGACAGCTCCGAGAATGGCGATGATCGAGCCGGCAATCAGCCGGAGAAGGAACGCGCTGACACCGATCAGCGGCCCGATCTCGCTGGCGATGATAATGAGGGCGATCGACGCGACCGCCGCGAGCCCGAGACCGAAGGACAGCGTGACGAAGGCGATGATGCGGCCGATATCTTCCGGCGAGAGGCCGAGGCGCGTATAGGCGCGATAGCGGATCGCACCGCCCGAAAGCGCCCCGAAGCCGGCTGTATTGCCGACTGCATAGGCGCTGAAAGCCGTCAGCGCCACATGCGGAAAGGGCAGCTTCTTGCCGATATATTCGATGGCGTTGAGGTCATAGAAGACCAGCGAGAGGAAACTGAGGGCCGTGAAGAGCAGCGCGAGCAGGATCGCGCTCGGCCTGGTCGCCGCCAGCGCACCGACGACATCATCATAGCGAACCTCGTTGGTGAGCTGCATGATCGCATAACCGACGAGACAGAAGACAACGAGTGTCGCGGCGG
The DNA here is from genome assembly GCF_022385315.1 of Rhizobium sp. K102. Taxonomy (NCBI): domain Bacteria; kingdom Pseudomonadati; phylum Pseudomonadota; class Alphaproteobacteria; order Hyphomicrobiales; family Rhizobiaceae; genus Rhizobium; species Rhizobium sp. K102. Next base: position 4,331,868 of record NZ_CP092436.1, on the reverse strand, counting down.
CCGTCAGTGGCGTCCTGTACCGTCTGAAAAGGGCGCGAAAAGAAAACCCGTCCGTCGCTTCCATCTCTTCCAAATTGCCGTGACCCGACATCTCGTACCTGCGCAATTTCCAAATTCGGCGGGAATCATTTTTCGAAGACGTAACATGGCAGGCATAGAAGCTCCATGAGGCCATGTCGCCGCTGCCCCAGCCCCGCCGCCTGCGCCTCAATCATCCTCAAATGGGGCGAAAGTGAGCAGGCAAACTGTATTGCCACATTGCATTTTCGTAAGCTTGCGAAGAGTTTGCGGTGATGACGAAGATTTGAGACGCGAGCGAAGGATTAGACATGCAGGATGACCTGGCCTTCCTGATCCTCATCCTCGGCAGATTGCTGCTCGGCGGCTTTTTCCTTGCCGCCGGTATCCATCATTTTTTCGTCATCGTGCCGATAACCGACGCCATCGAAGCCCGCGGCATACCTTTTGCGAAATGGGTGCTGCTGTCCGGCAGCGTCTTTCAAATTGCTGCCGGCCTCCTCATGATGCTGGGTCTCTTCGTCGCCGCGGCAGCGTTCGGCCTCATCGTCTTCACGCTTGCCGCCTCCGTGATGCTGCTGAATTTCTGGGACATGGAAGGCACTGCCCGCGACAGCGCCATCAGCAGCTGGAAAAGCAACATGGCCATTATCGGCGGTCTGCTAACCGCAGCCGCTGCGGCGATGTGAGACGTCAGGTGGACGGCTCACCGCCGGCCCCCGCATGCGCAGCATAGCGCGCCGCGGCGGCATCCACTTCTACTGCGCGATCGCCGGCCACGTGCACCGTCGGCACGGCGAATTCGATGCCGTTTTCCTTGAAAGCATTGCGGATCATCGCCAGTGCATTGCGGCGGATAACGAACTGTTCGCCAGGCTTCGTCATCATCGACAGGCGGATCTCGATCGCGAATTCGCCGAACTGCTCGACACCCTTCATCTTCAGCGTCTCGATGATGTGCGGGCCGAATTCGGGGTTTTCGAGCAACGTCTGGCCGATCTGCTTGATCACCTTCTTCGCTTTGACGAGATCGGTGTCGTAGGTGACGTTGAGGCTGATCTTGTCGATCGTCCAATCGCGGTTCAGGTTCTTCACCGCGCCAAGTTCACCGAACGGCACCGTCGTCAGCGGCCCGCGATGATGCCGCAGCTTCACCGAGCGCAGGCTGAAGGCCTCGACGACGCCTTTGTGACTGCCGCTTTCGATATATTCGCCGACGCGGAAGGCATCGTCCCACAGATAGAACATGCCGCTGATGACGTCCTTGACGATCGTCTGGGCGCCGAAACCCACCGCAACGCCGACGACGCCGGCGCCGGCAATCAATGGCCCGATCTCGATGCCGAGGCCCGAGAGCACCATGAGAACCGCAATGACGGCGATGACCACGGCAAGAATATTGCGGAAGATCGGCAGCAGCGTCTGAAACCGTGCATGTTTGGCCTTCTCCTCGTCCGTCGCGCCGCCGTCCAAGGGCGAGCCGAGCAGCTTGCCGTCGATATAGGCTTTGACGACGTGCCAGAGCAGATCGGCAGCAAGCAGGATGACGATTCCGCCGATGACGCCGCGGGCGATCTTATCGACCATTTTGTCGCCGGCCGCCATCGTGTCGGCGCCGACGCCGAGCAGTTGGCCGAGCCAGATGGCCGCGAATCCGATAATCAGCGCCCGCACGCCGCGGTCGAGCAATACGGCGGCAATGCGGCGCGTGGCAAGGAAGCTTGCCTCGGTCTGCTGCAGCGATTTCACCGCAATCGTCGAGACGGCGAGCACTCGCGGCAGCATCAGCACATAGATGCCGAGCCAGAGCAGCCAATTGAACCCGGTGACCCACAGCCCCCAGAGCAACAGGAAATAAACGGTGAGCGCCCAGGACATCCCATGACTGCGCTTCTCGTCCTTCTGAGGCCGCGACCAGACAGCTTCGATCGCGATCAGCAGCAGCCCGATGCCAAGGATGTAGCCGACGAAGAGCCGGGCGCTCGGGGAAAAGCCGAGCGGCTCCATCGACTGGATGGCCGCCCAGCCAAGCATGAAATAGATGACGAAAATCGCAGAGCGGCGATACCAGAAGAGCGCGACTGCGCGTGACGGCATGGTCGGCACGGTCACGCCTTGCCGCTCTTCCTCGGCCCGCGCCAGCCCGATGAGATCGACCAGGACGCCACCCACGCAAATCGTGAAACGCTGGACGATGAGCGCGACAGCGCAGAGGATCGCCACGCTCTGGCTAAGCGGCGGCCAACTGAGGCTGAAAAGCGCGAGCATGGTTGCTGCGGCAAAAATGAGAGCCGGCACGACGCGCGGCGTCAGATGCATGCCCGCCATCTGAGCCAGGCGCCGCCGACGACGGCGGAAGGCATAGCGGGCCATGCTTTCGACGATGGCCCCGAGCAGGAAGATCGCCAGAAATTGCGCGATCATTCGACTCCAGCCGGTGGCGGCGACTTCGCCGAAGAACAGCGAGGACGCATTGCCGAGCTGCGAGGGCAAGCTCATCGCCGCGTCGGACACCATCGAGACATGCTGGCGGGCATGCTGCAGCAGGCCCGAGAGAACCGACATCTGGTTCTGGGTCGCCGAATCGGCCGCAGAGGGTGCCGCCATCTGCGTCGCCATCCACTGCCTGACCTCCGGTGCCTGCATGAGCTGCATCATCTCACGCACCTGCGCCGGTGGGGTATTGGCAGCCGGCGCTTGCGCAGGCGTTTGGGACAAGCCGGGTGAAGCCCCCGCGAAAAGCGCAACGCATGCCAAGATGCCGAATATGGCGGCCTTCAAGCCCGCCGCCGTGCCACGTCCCATGACCGCCCTTCCAATGGAGTGTCGGCCGCTCTGATGGAAGCACCCCCGACATTTCCCTTTCCGCAATGGATACTCGTGACCGCAGCCGCCAGCAAGCGGCAGGAAAACCATACCAATGGCTAGGCATGGCGCCGAAAAATGTGAGCGGTTTTCGAGCGACGTCATGCTCTAACAGTTAATTTAGAACAGGATTCAGCTGCGGCCCTTAAGATTTCGGCGCCGGCTTTTCCACGTGGCCGCCGAAGCCGGCGCGCATCGCCGACAGAACCTTGTTGGCGAATTCGTCATTGTCGCGCGAGGAGAAGCGGCCGTAGAGAGCCGCACTCAGCACCGGCGTCGGCACGCTTTCGTCGATTGCCGCCATGATCGTCCAGCGGCCCTCGCCGCTGTCCGAGACACGGCCGGCAAACTTCGAAAGTGCCGGATCGGCATGCAGCGCATCGGCGGTCAGATCGAGCAGCCACGAGGTGATGACGCTGCCGCGGCGCCAGACTTCGGCGACATCCTGCAGATTGAAATCGTATTGGAAATGTTCGGGATGGGCGAGCGGCGCGGTTTCCGCATCGGCCTCATGCGAGGCGGCGCCGATATTGGCGTGTTTCAGGATGTTGATGCCTTCGGCATAGGCAGCCATCAGGCCGTATTCGATGCCGTTATGGACCATCTTGACGAAATGGCCGGCGCCATGCGGGCCGCAATGCAGGTAGCCCTGTTCCGCGGTGCTCACCGCTGCCGCTTCGGCGGTGCGGTTCGGCGATGCTTCCGTCGTGCCGGCGCCGGGGGCGAGTGTTGCAAAGATCGGCGAAAGATGGGCGACGGTGCCCTTTTCGCCGCCGATCATCAGGCAATAGCCGCGCTCCAGGCCGAAGACGCCGCCGCTGGTGCCGACATCGACATAATGGATGCCTTTGGTGATCAGCTCGGCGCCGCGGCGGATGTCGTCGTGGTAATAGGAATTGCCGCCGTCGATGACGATATCGCCGTTCTGAAGCAGCGGCACCAGGCTCGAAAGCACCTTGTCCACGATCGCCGCCGGCAGCATCAGCCAGATCGCCCGGGGATGCTGCAGCTTCGAGACGAATTCTTCGAGCGACGCGCTTCCGATCGCGCCGAGGCCTGCGAGCTCGGCAACGCTTTCGGGCCTGGCGTCATAGACGACGCATTCGTGACCGCCCCGCATCAGGCGCTGGACCATGTAGTTGCCCATGCGGCCCAAACCAATCATGCCAAGCTGCATATGAATCTCCTGGAAACCGAATGAAGTATCGACTCCGGAAACTAGCACCCGCAGTGTGACAGGCAAGCGAAGTCTCGGCCGTATCCGCGCCTGCGACGATTGCGCCGCGGCGAGATGGCGTCGGACCGAAGAGCCCGACGCCGGCTCATCCCTCACTCATCGGGCGCGCTGGCCGGTTCACCCTTCATCTCACTCAGGAACATGCCCTCGCGCAGGTTGATGCCGTACTCGACGAAGGCCTTCATGCAGCAAAGCATCTGCGTCCAGCCTTCACAATTGAGATAGGTGCCGCGCCGGCCGGCTTCGTCCTCGCGCCAGCCGTTCTCGGCAATCGTCACCAGCGTGCCGCCATCCTCCAGCGGTTTGAAATTCATCTCCACCAGCGTCTTGTACGTCGTCTTGTCCTCGCCGGTACCACCGTCCCAGCGAAGCACGATGCGGCTTTCCGGCACGAGTTCGACGACCTCGACCGGCGCATCCTTCCACCAGGTCACGGTCGTGCCTTGAACGAGCGGAGCGCTCGCCCCGCCGATCGTGGTGAAATAGCTGCTGAGCTTCTTCGGATTGACGACGGCGTCGAACACCTCTGCGACGGGACGGCCGATGCGGCCGGAAATGCGGATTCCGAGAGACATGGCATTGCTCCTCTTCTCCATTGTGTCTGGGCTCATTATGTTATAAAAATATAACATGTCAAGCGAATCAACCGACGATCCTGTTTTCAAGGCGCTGGCGCATCATCGCCGCCGCGAGATTCTCGATCGGCTCAAGGATGGCCCCCGCACCACAGGGACCGTTTGCGAGATGTTTCCTGACATGGACCGCTGCACGGTGATGCAGCATCTGAAGGTGCTGGAGGAAGCCGATCTGGTCATCGCCAGGAAGGAAGGGCGCGAACGCTGGAACCACCTGAACAGCCTGCCGATCAAGCAGATCTACGATCGCTGGATCAGCGCCTATGCCGGTCATGCCCTGTCGATCCTCGATCGGCTGAGAAGCGATCTCGAAGGCCAGCCGGAACAATGACCGGAGCACCCCATCTTGCCTCCCGGCCGGCCGCAATCCCATGCTGACCAAAAGACAAGAGACGGGACAGATGACGATATCGGGGGCCGGCATACGCCGCATGCGGCTGCTGCGCAGCATGAAGCAGCAACACCTCGCCGAACTCCTCGGCGTCAACCAGGCGACCATCTCGCGCTGGGAGCGAGATCAACTTGCCCTCTCATCGGAGCAGACCTTCAAGCTGGAGCGGATTTTCGCCTCGCCGCACCATGCCGCGGCCGATGCGGCCTTGAAACGGCTGGTCGAGGACTGCCTCCGGCCTGTGCATCTGATCTGCGACAGCACCCACCGGCTGCTGTCCGCCTCCCGTCCGCGGCAGGCGGAATGGCGTGCACCGATCGGCGCCTTTCTCGGCCGCTCCCTTTTCCCCTACGCCTCCGCCGAGATCGCCGCCGCCGAACAATCGCTGGAGGCATGCGGCTGGCATGAGGGCAGGCTCATGTCGTTGACATTCGATACCGGTGCCAACGGCAATGCGCGCCTGCCGATTGCCGCCGGCCGCGTCACCTGGGAACGGATCATGCTCTCCGACGGCAGCGCCGGTCGCCTCGTCACCACCGTCACCGAGCCTGCAGCTTTCCTGCACCCCCATGCATAATTTATGCGTTGTCCGAAAATGCCGGTCTTAATAGCCTCCGCCGCGGAAACGGTCTGGAGAAAATGCAATGACGATACTGGTGACGGGAAGCACCGGCCACCTCGGCGAGGCGCTGATGCGCGTCCTGAAGGCGCAAGGCCGATCGGCGCGCGGCGTCGACATCAAGCCTTCGGATTTCACCGACGCGGTCGGCTCCATCGGCGACCGCGCCTTCGTCCGGCAGGCGATGTCGGGCATCAGCCACGTCATCCATGCCGCCACGCTGCACAAGCCACATGTGGCCACTCACGGCAATCAGGATTTCGTCGACACCAATATCGGTGGCACGCTGAACCTGCTTGAAGAGGCGGCCGCCGCACGCGTTGCAAGTTTCATCTTCACCAGCACCACCAGCACCTTCGGCGCAGCATTGACGCCGGCCGCCGGCCAACCGGCCGCATGGATCACCGAGGACGTGCTTCCGGTCGCGAGGAACATTTACGGCGTGACGAAGCTCGCTGCCGAAGGTCTGTGCGAACTCTTCGCCCGCAAATTCGCATTGCCGGTCGTTATTCTGAGGACGTCGCGTTTCTTTCCCGAAGGCGACGACGACCCCGACATTCGCAACGCCTATTCGCCGGCAAATGCCCAGGCCAACGAGTTGCTCCATCGCCGCGTCGATATCGCCGATGTGGTCGGCGCCCATCTGCTCGCCCTCGAAAGGGTGCGTCACGTTGGCTTCGGTCGCTACATCATCTCGGCCACCACGCCGTTTTTACCAGACGATCTCGCCGAGATCAGGCGCGACGCGCCTGCGGTCGTCGAGCGGCTCTTTCCGGGAGCCCGCGGCCTCTATGCCGAACGCGGCTGGAAGATGTTCCCGGCGCTCGACCGCGTCTACGTCAACGAGCGCGCACGGCGCGAACTCGGCTGGCAGCCGCGCTATGATTTCCGCTTCGTGCTCGATTGCCTGCGCGAGAATCGCGAATGGCGCAGCCGATTGTCGCTCGAGGTCGGCTCCAAAGGCTATCACGACGAAATTTTCGCCGAAGGCCCCTATCCGGTCAATTAATGACAACGACTTCCTGACGCAGGATGGTTTCCAGGTGGGCGCAGCCTACAAGGCGGAAGGCGGCACCGACGTCGACACCATGTTCCAGGTCTTCCAGGTCACCCTTCCCGGCTCGAAGAAGTAGTCGCACCTGCTGAAAAAAGGCGGACGCGCGCCGCGTTCGCCTATCGATCTGCTGCCTTTGCCGGCGATGGAGAGAAAGTGCGATCCACGACCACCGATGGATGTTTACGATCCTGGGCGCCTACAAACGTAGGTGGGCACCGTGTGTCCAGGCCCACGGGCCTGGCCAGGGACAGCTCCCTTTGGATCGAGTATGGCCCCAGGGATTGTGGTTCCTGTCGAGAGGCGCAGACCGCATCGCGATATATAAGGTCGTTTGCATCGACGCGCCAGTGGCGACAGCAGGCCGCGCCGATTTAATTGAGGTCAATTGAGCTCGGGGGCGGAGCGGCCATTCAGCTTGTCGGTGATGCCGCGGATGCGGCTCGACACCTCGCCAAGCGCTGCCGCCAGCGTTTCCTCGGTGCGGGCGGTCGCGGCAAGCACCGTGTCGCGGTTGCCGCGCAGCGACTCCAGCTCGGATTCCAGCCCGGCGATGCGGCGCGTCAGTTCGGCGATCTCGTCCATGATCATGATGCCGGCCATGACGGTGATCCTGAGATCGCCGATCTCACCGAACTGATCCTTGAGATGGCCGACATAGCGATCGAAACGGGTGGCAAGATCGGTCAGATGATCCTCCTGCCCTTCCTCGCAGGCCATGCGATAGGCCTTGCCGTCGATCGTTACCGTCACCTGCGCCATGTCATATTCTTTCTCATCAGCGATCCAGAACCGCGCGGATCGTTTCCATGGCCGTCACCAGCCGCCGCGATACCTCGCGATTGACCTCTTCCAGCCGATTGGCGCGGAATTCGGCCTGGTCGAGCTCCTGCGCCAGCCGGGAGCGGTCAGCGTGCACGCGCCGCACTTCGCCCTCGATCTCCCCTTGCTCGCGCTGCCGCTCGATGCGCATGTCGACGGCGTTTTCGAGGCTCGAAATCGCCTGCCTCAGCTCGTTCAGCGCTGCTTCCATGGTTTTGCCTGTGGGCATCATGCCTTTCCGATTCCCGCGCAGGATCCGCGAATCGGCACTCTGCACCGATCCTGTGATGTCAAAAAGGATATGCAGTTCGCCAACGACCCGTCAATAAATCCCCATACCCGTCCGCTAGCCTATCTTGTGGATGAGCGTTTTATCGGTGCCTGCCGCATAAGATTTGTCATTTGTACAATCGCGCGAGCAAATGTCAAAAATCGCCGCAACCCCGCCGGATTCGGCCCGCCATTTATTGACTCGCCCGTCTTAACTGCTATGTCTCTGCCGCTTTCATTCGATGGTCTTGGAGGCTCGAGGCCATCCCCCGACACTCGGAGCTTGCGGAAAAGCCATGACCTCTCCCGAACAAAACGACCGGATGGCGAATGCGATCCGTTTCCTCGCCATGGACGCCGTTGAAAAGGCGAATTCCGGCCACCCCGGCATGCCGATGGGCATGGCCGACGTGGCAACGGTCCTGTTCACCAAATATCTGCGCTTCGATCCGAAGAAGCCGCACTGGCCGAACCGTGACCGCTTCGTGCTCTCTGCCGGCCACGGCTCGATGCTCCTCTACTCGCTGCTCTATTTGACCGGCTATCCCGATATGACGGTCGAGGATCTGAAGCAGTTCCGCCAGGTCGGCTCCAAGACCGCCGGCCACCCGGAATACGGTCATGCGACCGGCATCGAAACCACGACTGGCCCGCTTGGCCAGGGCATCGCCAACGCCGTCGGCATGGCGATCGCCGAGCGCAAGCTGCGCGAGGAATTCGGTGCGGACCTGCAGGATCACTATACCTACGTCATCAATGGAGACGGCTGCCTGATGGAAGGCATCAGCCATGAGGCGATCGCGCTTGCCGGTCATCTGAAGCTGAACAAGCTGATCCTCTTCTGGGACAATAACTCGATCACCATCGACGGCGCCGTCTCGCTGTCGGATTCGACCGACCAGATCGCCCGCTTCAAGGCCGTCCACTGGAACACCATCGAGATCGACGGTCACGATCAGGCCGCCATCGCCGATGCGATCGAGGCCGCCCACCAGTCCGATCGCCCGACCTTCATCGCCTGCAAGACGGTCATCGGCTTCGGCGCTCCGAACAAGGCCGGCAGCCACAAGGTTCACGGCAGCCCGCTCGGCGCCGATGAAATCGCCGCCACCCGCAGGGCTCTGAACTGGGATTACGAGCCCTTCGTCGTCCCTTCCGACATTCTCGAGGCATGGCGTTCGGCCGGCACCCGTTCCGACAATATCGTCAAGGCATGGGAAGAAACTCTGTCCAGATCGCCGGCCAGAGCGGAATTCTCCCGCCGTATGGCAGGCGACCTGCCGGAAGGTTTCGATGCCGCGATCAGCGCATATAAAAAGAAGCTCGCCGAGACCAGGCCGACGGTTGCAACCCGCAAGGCATCCGAGGACGCACTCGAAATCATCAACGGCTTCGTGCCGGAAACCCTCGGCGGCTCCGCCGACCTGACACCGTCGAACAACACCAAGACCAGCCAGATGCACTCGATCACGCCGACGGATTTCGCCGGCCGTTACGTGCATTGGGGCATCCGCGAGCACGGCATGGCGTCCGCCATGAACGGCATTGCGCTGCATGGCGGCCTCATTCCCTATAGCGGCGGCTTCCTGATCTTCTCGGATTATTGCCGCCCGCCGATCCGCCTCGCAGCACTGATGGGCATCCGCGTCATCCACGTCCTGACGCACGACTCGATCGGCGTCGGCGAAGACGGCCCGACGCACCAGCCGGTCGAGCAGCTCGCCGGCCTGCGCGCCATTCCGAACCTGCTGGTCTTCCGGCCGGCCGACGCCACGGAAACGGCGGAATGCTGGCAGATCGCCATCAAGACGCACAACCGTCCGTCGGGCCTTGCCCTGACGCGTCAGAACCTCAGCCCGGCCCGCACCGAATACAGCGAAAAGAACCTTTGCGAACAGGGCGCCTATACGCTCGCCGGCAATGCCGACGCCAAGGTGACGATCTTCGCCTCCGGCTCGGAAGTCGAAATCGCCGTCGCCGCTCGCGCCGCTCTTGAAGCCAAGGGTGTTTCGGTGCGCGTCGTCTCGGTGCCCTGCACCGAACTGTTCTTCGAGCAGCCGGACGCCTATCGCAAGGATGTTCTCGGCAACTCGCCGGTCAAGATCGCCGTCGAAGCCGCCGTCCGCGAGGGCTGGGACGCCTTCATCGGACCGGAAGGCACTTTCATCGGCATGAAGAGCTTCGGCGCGTCCGGCCCGGTCAAGGACGTTTACAAGCATTTCGGCATCACCGCCGACGCCGTCGTTGCGGCCGCGGAAGCAAAGCTTTAAAGAGGGCGCCTTGAGGCGCTCTCCATCTCCTCAATTCCAGGCCTCTCTATCGGGCTCTATTCTATCGGGAGTGAATGCACATGACAGTCAAGGTTGCCATCAATGGTTTCGGCCGCATCGGCCGTAACGTCCTTCGCGCTATCGTCGAATCCGGCCGCACCGACATCGAAGTCGTCGCCATCAACGACCTCGGCCCGGTCGAGACCAACGCCCACCTGCTGCGCTACGACTCGATCCACGGCAAGTTCCCGGCAAACGTGAAGGTCGAAGGTGACACGATCACCGTCGGCAACGGCAAGCCGATCAAGGTTACGGCGATCAAGGATCCGGCAACGCTTCCGCACCGCGAACTCGGCGTCGACATTGCCATGGAATGCACGGGCATCTTCACCGCCCGCGACAAGGCCGCCGCCCATCTGACGGCCGGCGCCAAGCGCGTCATCGTTTCGGCCCCTGCCGACGGCGCTGACCTGACCGTCGTCTACGGCGTCAACCATGACCAGCTCACCAAGGAGCACCTGGTCATCTCCAACGCGTCCTGCACCACCAACTGCCTGGTGCCGGTCGTCAAGGTTCTCGACGACGCCGTCGGCATCGACCACGGCTTCATGACGACCATCCACTCCTACACCGGCGACCAGCCGACGCTCGACACGATGCACAAGGACCTGTATCGCGCCCGCGCAGCCGCCCTCTCGATGATCCCGACCTCGACGGGCGCAGCCAAGGCCGTCGGCCTCGTCCTGCCGCATCTCAAGGGCAAGCTCGACGGCACCTCGATCCGCGTTCCCACCCCGAACGTTTCGGTCGTCGACTTCAAGTTCGTCTCCAAGAAGGCGACCACGGCCGGCGAAATCAACGAAGCCATCAAGGCCGCCTCCAACGGCGCGCTGAAGGGCATCCTCGGCTACACCGACGAGCCGCTGGTCTCCCGCGACTTCAACCACGACAGCCACTCCTCGATCTTCGCGACCGATCAGACCAAGGTCATGGAAGGCAACTTCGTGCGCGTCCTGTCCTGGTATGACAACGAGTGGGGCTTCTCCAGCCGCATGTCCGACACGGCCGTCGCCTTCGCCAAGCTCATCTGAGAGCCTGACGATCGAATCTTCGGAAACGGCCCGGGAAACCGGGCCGTTTTGTTATAGGTACCGCGCCGGATCGATTGCGAAACCTGATATGGTGCACCAAGCCCTGAACCGCTTCGCCGGCCGGGGAGATAGGGAGAGATGCATGGATTACTTTACCGTTGAGATCGCCGGCCGCGCCATTGCCAGCTTTCGTTCGAAAAACCATGAGGAAGCGACGCACTTCTTCGAGGCGGAAGATTTTCGCGACGACCTGACCATCCTGGAATCCGAAGGCAAGCCCCTGTGGGACCGTAAGGCCGCGCTCAGCCTGCGCAAGGCGACCGCCGAGGAAGCCAGCGAAGTCGAGCACGCCTATGAATTCGACGACGATCCGCAAAGGACCATCGACGACGAATTCGTCGTTTTCCTGGTTCCGGTCGAGGATCTGACCGACGGGGGCGACGACACCGCAGACTGACAGCCGATCTGCCTCATCTTCTGTTTTGAAAGCCGCTTCGAAGCGACGGGTTCGGTGGCCGCAAGGATGAAATCACGGTTGGCAATCCACTGGCCAAGCGTGATAGATTGAGGAAATGCAAGTGGAGGCGATAAATGGCAGAGGCGCAAAAACGCTTGTCCCATACCACCCTCAAGCGGCGGCAGCGGTTTCATCGCAAGCGGGACGTCAGACCTGCCGTGCTGGCAACGGCCAATCGTCTGGTCGTTCGGGCTGCCGTGTTCATCGGTCTTTCGTTTCTCGCCGTCATCACACTTCAGGCGGTGTTGGGATAGCACTCGCCCAAACCGCGGCTGCGATCCCTTCCTCTCGCCAGTGGACAAGACGAACGGGGGCGGCTCGCAGATACCGGCAGGAAAAATCGATCTTCGTGCCTTTCGCCCTGCTCTTGCCTGATTTGCTTATACATTCTTTGTAGAGAGTTTCTCCCGTAGCATTTCCGTGTCGGTGGCCGTCCGGCAGCCGTTCAGCAGCATGATGCAGCACGAGACGAGGTTAAGCCGCAAGGCCTACCCTTCGCTGCCGTTTTGCCGTTTACTGATGCATCGACGCGCGTGGTGGAGGGGTTGAGACAAGGCGGATCGGCCGGGGGTGGCCGCATCGGCAAGCATTCGATGGAAGGGGTGGGCATGGAAGCGTTCTATATCGTAGTGCTGGTCGCGACGGCGCTCGTGCTTCTTGCCGCTTTTTCGAGCCTGCTCGCCTTCCGCTTCGGCGCCCCGCTGCTTCTGCTGTTTCTGATGATCGGCCTTGCCGCCGGCGTCGACGGTCTCGGCATCGAATTCAGCAACAACTATCTGGCCTATATTCTCGGCTCCATCGCGCTTGCCGTCATCCTGTTCGATTCCGGCTTTGGCACGCCGATGCAGGCCTTCCGGCTGGCAGCCGTGCCCTCTCTCACGCTCGCCTCCGTCGGCGTGCTGATCACCGCCTCGCTCTTTGCCTTCGCCGCCATGTGGCTTTTGAACTTCACCTGGCTGGAAGGACTGCTGCTCGGTTCGATCGTCGCCTCGACGGATGCCGCCGCCGTCTTCTTCCTGCTGCGCATCGGCGGCATCAACATCCGTGACAAGGTGCGCTCGACGCTCGAAGTCGAATCCGGCACCAACGATCCGATGGCGATCTTCCTCACCATCGCCCTTGTCGAGGTGCTGGCGAGCGGCGAGCGTTACGACGGCATCAATATCGGCATGCTCGCCATGTTCGTGCAGCAGATGGGGCTCGGCGTCATCCTCGGCCTGCTCGGCGGCATGATGATCGTGCTGATCGTCAGCAAGCTCGATACCGACCGCGGCCTGACGCCGATCTTCGTGCTGGCGCTCGCCCTGCTCGTCTTCTCCTTCGCCGGCACGGTCGGCGGCAGCGGCTTCCTCGCCGTCTATGTTGCCGGCATCTACGCCGGAAATCGCAAGATGCAGGCGATCGGCACCATCAAGCGCTTCCAGGACGGCATGACCTGGCTGGCGCAGATCATCATGTTCCTGGTACTCGGCCTGCTCGCCACGCCGTCGCAATTCCCCGTCATCATCGTGCCGGCCATCCTGCTCGCCTTCTTCCTGATCTTCGTCGCCCGGCCGCTGGCGATCTGGCTGTCGCTGCTTCCCTTCGATTACACGCAGCAGGAAATCGGCTTCGTCGCCTGGGTCGGCCTGCGCGGCGCCGTCTCCATCCTGCTTGCCATCATGCCGATCCTCGGCGGGCTGGAGAACGGCCAGATCTATTTCAACACCGCCTTCATCATCGTGCTGGTCTCCCTGCTCGTCCAGGGCTGGACGATCAAGCCCGTCGCCAAGAAGCTCGGCCTCATCATTCCGCCGCGCATCGGCGCCGTCGACAAGGTCGAGGTCGACCTGCCGGGCGCCGCCAACCACGAACTGCTCTCCTATCGCGTCATCAAGGATAGTCCCGTGCTGCGCGGCGAGCGCATCCCGCGCTGGGCGACACCCTCGCTCGTCATCCGCGATGGCAAGTCGATGCGTTATCAATATGCCGGGCGGCTGCGTGAGAACGATCTCGTCTACCTCTTCATCGTGCCAAGCTACTCCCGCCTGCTCGACCGGCTCTTCGCCAGCCGTGCGCCTGTGGACGAAGACGATGCTGAATTCTTCGGTGCCTTCGCGCTCTCGCCTGCCCGCCCCGCCGCCGATCTTGACGCCGCCTACGGTCCCGGCCTGCTCAACGAGTCCGAAAAAGGTCTGACGATCGCCGAATTGATGCGGCAGCGCCTCGGCGGCAAGGCCGATTATGCCGACCGCGTCCGCCTCGGCTCGATCATTCTCATCGTCCGCGATCTCGACGAACACGACCACGTCACCTCCGTCGGCATGTCGCTCGAAGCGGTCGAACCGGCAATCACCCTGCCGATCTTCATCAATCTCAAGGACATCATCCAGCGCATCCGCGAGCGACTGAAAGGACGCCGGAATCGCGAAGTGGCGGCCTCCGAAGACGCGCCGAAAGCATCGGCAGAAGGCGACGAAGCCAGGCGCGAAAACGGCCGTTGAACGCCTTGCGTCTCGAATGATCCTTGCTATGGTCGGCGCAACTTCCGCCAACCAAGACTGGATCCTCCCCATGCCTGCTTTCAAGACCCTCGACGATCTCACCGACATCAGCGGCAAGCGCGTTCTCGTACGCGTCGACCTCAACGTTCCGGTCAAGGACGGCAAGGTCACCGATACGACGCGCATCGAGCGTGTGGCGCCGACGATCCTCGAATTGTCCGACAAGGGCGCCAAGGTGATCCTGCTTGCCCATTTCGGCCGGCCGAAGGACGGCCCTTCGCCGGATCTGTCGCTGTCGCTGATCGCCCCTTCCGTCGAGGAAGTGCTCGATCACGCCGTGGCGACGGCTTCCGACTGCATTGGCGAGGCCGCCGCTTCCGCCGTCGCCGCGATGAACGACGGTGATATCCTGCTTCTGGAAAACACCCGCTTCCACAAGGGCGAGGAAAAGAACGACCCCGACTTCACCAAGGCGCTTGCCGCCAATGGCGATATTTATGTCAACGACGCCTTCTCCGCCGCCCACCGCGCCCATGCCTCGACCGAGGGCCTTGCGCATCACCTGCCGGCCTATGCCGGCCGCACCATGCAGGCCGAGCTGGAAGCGCTGGAAAAGGGCCTCGGCGCCCCGGCCCGCCCGGTGGTCGCAATTGTCGGCGGCGCCAAGGTTTCGACCAAGATCGACCTCCTGATGAACCTCGTGAAGAAGGTCGACGCGCTCGTCATCGGCGGCGGCATGGCCAACACCTTTATCGCCGCCCGCGGCACCAATGTCGGCAAGTCGCTCTGCGAGCATGACCTCGCTGAAACCGCCAAGCAGATCATGATCGAGGCCGCGACATCAGGCTGCGCCATCATCCTGCCGGAGGACGGCGTCGTTGCCCGCGAATTCAAGGCGGGTGCCGCCAACGAGACGGTCGATATCAGCGCCATTCCCGCCGATGCGATGGTGCTCGACGTCGGGCCGAAATCGGTCGAGGCTATCAACGCCTGGATCGAGCGCGCCGCAACGCTCGTCTGGAACGGTCCGCTCGGCGCCTTCGAAATCGAGCCCTTCGATACCGCAACGGTCGCTGCCGCGAAATACGCCGCCGAGCGCACGGCAGCCGGCAAGCTCACCTCGGTTGCCGGCGGCGGCGACACCGTCTCGGCGCTCAACCATGCCGGCGTTGCCGACGATTTCACCTATGTCTCGACCGCCGGAGGCGCCTTCCTCGAATGGATGGAAGGCAAGGAACTTCCCGGCGTCGCCGTCCTCAACGCCGCCGGATAAGACCGAGCGCCTCGGCGCGAAAAAGCGCATTCGGCGTCGCATCTTGCAATAGGCGGTGCGGCGCTGCAAAACGCAATTTGGCAGGTTTTACATGTGGATAGACCGCGGTGGCGAGAAGCCTTCCGCGGTCTTTTGCTCAAGACTTGAAAAAAATCCCATTTTTTCAAACGATTGAATTGATTTCAATCGTTTCAGTGACTTAGCCTTCCATTTTCCTCTCTATAAACTTCTGTTATCGCCGTCCTATATTCTTAAACCGCCGATGTTAACGCTGTGGAGAGATCGAATGAGCGAACGACTGGAAGACATTGCAGTGCAGATGGTTGCAGGTGGCCGGGGACTGCTTGCGGCTGACGAATCGACCTCCACCATCAAGAAGCGTTTCGACACGATCAATCTCGAATCGACCGAAACCAGCCGTCGCGACTACCGCGAGATGCTCTTCCGCTCCGACGAGGCGATGAAGAAATATATTTCCGGCGTCATTCTTTTCGAAGAGACGCTCTACCAGAAGGCCGCCGACGGCACGCCTTTCGTCGACATCATCCGCGCTGCCGGTTCGATTCCCGGCATCAAGGTCGATACCGGCGCCAAGCCAATGGCCAAATTTCCCGGCGAAACCATCACCGAAGGCCTCGACGGCCTCGGCGAGCGCCTTGCCCGCTATTATGAAGCCGGCGCCCGTTTCGCCAAGTGGCGCGGCGTCATCGCCATCTCGTCGACGCTGCCGACCCGCGGCTCGGTCCGTGCCAACGCTCAGGCGCTCGCCCGCTATGCGGCTCTCTGCCAGGAAGCCAAGATCGTGCCGATCGTCGAGCCGGAATGCCTGATGGACGGCAAGCCGGGCGACCATAACATCGACCGCTGCGCCGAAGTCACCGAAGCCACCCTGCGCATCGTATTCGAGGAACTGGCCGAAGCCCGCGTCAGCCTCGAAGGCATGATCCTGAAGCCGAACATGGTGATCGACGGCAAGAACGCCCGCAAGGCATCGGTCGAAGAAGTTGCCGAAGGCACCGTCAAGGTTCTGAAGGCGACCGTTCCCTCCGCCGTTCCCGGCATCGCCTTCCTCTCCGGCGGCCAGACGACCGAAGAGGCGACCGCGCATCTTTCCGCCATCAATGCCACCGGCGACCTGCCCTGGCTTGTCACCTTCTCCTACGGCCGCGCCCTGCAGGACAGCGCCCTCAAGGCCTGGAACGGCAAGCCGGAAAATGTCGCCGCCGGCCAGCGCGAATTCACCCACCGCGCCGAGATGAACAGCCTCGCCGCCAAAGGCAGCTGGAAGAAGGATTTGGAAAAGGCCGCTTGATTTTGGACTTGGGATTTGGGTGGGGGCGGCAACCACAACATCGCCGCTCCCGCCAATCCCTTCGGCTCCCGCATTCCTGTGCTCGTCACAGGAATCCAGTGCGCCCAAGTCCTTGCGCGCGAAAGACTCTTTTCCCTGAAATATTGATTCACTCACGGCGCGGACGCGCCGTGGCTGGATTCCTGTGACGAGCACAGGAATGAGTGGCTGGAGAGACGCCGTCCTTCCCATTGCCACCGGGGAAGTTGCGTGGACAAAAAGTGCGGCGCGTAAGACGCTCACCCCCGCATTGTCACGGCGACAAGAAACTACTTCATTCCCTTAAAAACCATGCTTACTCATGACCGCCTGCCACAACAGGAGCCGCCATGAACACCATCTCCTACGTCACCGTCGACGTCTTCACCTCCACCCGCTTCGAGGGCAATCCGCTTGCCGTCATTTCCGATGCCCGGGGCTTGAGCGATGCGGCGATGCAGAAGATCGCCACCGAGTTCAACTATTCCGAAGTCACCTTCGTTCTGCCGCCCGAAGACGATCGGAATTCAGCCCGCGTGCGCATCTTCACTCCGACGATGGAGATCCCTTTCGCCGGCCATCCGAATGTCGGCACCGCCTACGTGCTCGGCCGGCAGGCCGAGATCTTCGGCAAGCCGGTCGGCGACAGGCTGCGCTTCGAGGAAAGGGCCGGCATCGTCGAAGTCGACCTGAAACGCAACGGCGGACAGATCGAGGCCACCGCCATCCGCGCGCCGCAGCCGCTGACGATCGGCGACACCATTGCCGAGGAAACCGTCGCCCGTTGCATCTCGCTCGATCCGGGCGACATCGTCTCCACCACCCACGCGCCGGTCTTTGCCTCCGTCGGCCTGAACTTCGCCGTCGCCGAATTGAAGGGGCTCGAAACCCTGGCCGCCGCCCGTCTGAACCTTGCCGGCTTCCAGGCGGCCGCGGGCCGGCAGGCGACGAGCGGCCACGACTTCTCGCTCTTCGTCTATGCCAGGACATCCGACGATCCGTGGCATATTCGCGCCCGCATGTTCGCGCCCCTCGACAACGTGCCCGAGGATCCGGCAACCGGCAGCGCTTCGGCAGCACTCGGCGCCTATCTTGTCTCGCTTGCGCCGGACGCCGATATGGACGTCCACATCACCATCGAACAAGGCGTCGAAATGGGCCGCCGCAGTATCATTGCCCTCGATGTCGTGAAATCCGGCGGGATCGTCACCGATGTCGTCATCTCGGGACGCTGCGTTTCCGTCATGCGCGGAGAAATCATCCTGCAGGACTGACGATCCGGGCTGGAGTGCGGGCTTACATCAGGAAGTCGCGCGATAAGAGCGCCACGGCCCAGACACCGAAGGCGATGAGCGCGATCTTCCAGAAATCCATGCGCCGCCGGAGGCCGGGGAGCCCGAGCGGCTTGATCATCTGTATCGCCATGGCAAGCAGGAGCAGCAAGGCTATCAGCTTTGTCATGCTTTATTTTTTCCATTTTTCGGAATGTCACAGGACGGACATTTTTCCGCGCGAACAAGAGCATCTCGACACGCCGTAAAGATATTCCGGGGCACAATCAATCATCTTGAGGCTGGCCAGGCGCAGGTCTTGCCTTATGTCCGTTTACAATCGCTGAGACCGAGTCTGGGGAAATGAAGAGAAATCTGCTGTCCGTCGCCGCGTTGCTCTTTGGCACGCTCTTCCTTTTCATGGGCAACGGCCTGCAGGGCATCCTGCTTCCCGTGCGCGGCAATCTCGAAGGCTACGCCACCACGACGCTCGGCCTGCTCGGCACCTCATGGGCCGGAGGATTCGTCATCGGCTGCCTGGTGGCGCCGAACCTGGTGCGCCGCGTCGGCCATGTCAGAGCCTTCTCCGGCTTCATCTCGATCATCGCCATCATCGCGCTGGTCAGCGGCATCATCATCGATCCTATCTGGTGGGTGGTCCTGCGCGCCGTCACCGGCTTCTCCACCGCCGGCACTTCGATGATCATCGAAAGCTGGCTGAACGAGCGCGCCAGCAACGAAAGCCGCGGCGCGATCTTCTCGCTCTATATCGGCATCACACTGCTCGGCGTCGTCGGCGGCCAGATGATGATCCCGCTCGAGGATGTGCGCACGCCGGTGCTGTTCATGATCTGCGGCATCTTCTATTGCATCGCCATGCTGCCGACGACACTTTCGACCGCCGCCTCGCCGCAGCCGCTGAAGGCCGTGCGTCTCGACCTGCCGGCGCTCTACCGCAATTCGCCCGTCTCCTGCCTCGGCATCCTGCTCGTCGGCATCGCCAACGGCGCCTATGGCACGCTGGGCGCCGTCTTCGGCGCCGGCGCCGGCCTTTCCGACACCAGCATCGCCGTCATGATGAGCGCCACCATCTTCGCCGGCGCCGTGATGCAGTTGCCGGCCGGCCGACTTTCCGATCGTATCGACCGGCGCTACGTGCTCGCCGCCATGTCGGCGATCGCCGCCCTCGCCGGCCTGCTGATCTTCATGCTCCACCCGACATCGCCCGCCTTGCTGATCGGGCTGGTTGTCCTTTACGGCGCGGTGGCCAACACGCTCTACCCGATCGCGGTCGCTCACGCGAACGACTTCGCGGCATCGGAGGATTTCGTCAAGGTCTCCGGCGGTCTGCTTCTCCTCTACGGCATCGGCACGGTTATCGGCCCGACGCTCGGCGGCCCCGTCATGTCGGCGATCACACCGCATGCGCTTTTCCTGGTCACGGCCATCGCCCATGTGCTGATCACCGTTTATGCGATTATCAGAAGCCGCATCCGCGCTGCCGTCCCGGCCAGCGACCGCGACGCCTATACGACGATCCCGACCGGCACTTCGCCGATGCTGACGCCGGAAAGCATGTCCCTTGCCGACCGCGGCACCGGCAAGTCTCCCGAAAGCAGCGATCCTGCTGTAAAGTTCGGATAGAGCGTCCCGCAGGACTGCGCTGCGTTTTTTTCCGTAACTCATGAACGGGAAGCTCAGGACAAGGGTGCGTTTAGGCCGGATCGGTCTAAATTTCCCTTCCGTATCACCCGTATTTTTCGCCATCATGCTGCCTGCAGCAAAAGGAGGAGAACCGATGAGCTTTATCGATGACGACCGGCCGCAGAAGAAAACCGCCCATGAGATCGGCGCCGATCTCTCCCTGCTTTCGGTGGACGAGCTGAAGGCGCGAGTGGAGTTGCTGAAGACCGAGATCACCCGCCTGGAAGCCGAGGCCGCCCGCAAGGCCTCCGGACGACAGGCGGCGGAAAGCTTCTTCCGATCATGATCCGTAAAAACCTCAAAAAACAACAGCATGGCTGACCAAACGAGCCAGCCTCAAGTCTTCATTCGGCACAATGTTAATAAAATATTAAGCTTTATAAGGTATTACTATATTCATCCAGATTTCCTCTGGGTCTCAGACAGTTTTCCATGCGGTGAATTGGTCTGATTTTTCTCCCTGTTTTACCTTGAGAGCCGCTTTTGCGGCTCTTCTTTTTGCTGCGGCCGGCGCATTTCCATGAAACTGTGGAGATTAACCCTTTCTTAAGAAACGGCTTGCGCATTTGCGCTAATGATACCATCTTAAAGTCATAAAGACCGGCTCGGGAAACTTTTCCGTCGGCGCCGGCGTTACCTGACCATAAGTAGCTGCGTGCAACAGGGACTATTGCGATGTCGGAAGTTGGATTGAACACGATCAGTTTTGCGGGCCGCGCGGCTGCATCCTCACAGTTCAAGGCGCTTTATGCCGAAGGCATGTCGCTGGTCGAGGAGACCGCCGCCTATCTCGACGGCCAGGGCCGCGCAGCCTCCAAGGTTCTGCCGCGCATGGCGTCCGTCCTCTATGCCGCGGAATCGATGCGGCTGACCACCCGCCTGATGCAGATGGCTTCCTGGCTGCTGCTGCAGCGCGCCGTCAACAACGGCGAAATGTCCCGCGATCAGGTGCTGGCCGAGAAGAACAAGGTTCGCCTGGACGGCTTCAACGTCGACCGCGCCGCACCGGGCTGGGGCGATTTGCCGGAATCCTTCCGCGATCTCGTCGAGCGCTCGCTGCGCCTGCAGAACCGCATCGCCCTGCTTGATCGCGAAATCTATCGCCCGGCCGAAGCCGTGATCGTTCACGACAATCAGAACAGCGTGCAGGCCCAGCTTTCCCTGCTGCAGACGGCCTTCGGCAACAACTGACCGATCTGACAAATTCCATTTGAACCGGCTGCGCCTTGCGCGGCCGGTTTTTCATTTGCTGCGCTACCGCGCCAGCCTGCAAACGCAAAAAAGCCCGGCAGAACCGGGCTCTTTTCAAATTCCGTCGAGCAGAAGCGATTAGAGGCCGAGGCCGCCGAAACGCTTGTTGAACTTGGAAACGCGGCCACCGCGGTCCATCAGCTGCTGGTTGCCGCCGGTCCAGGCCGGATGCGACTTGGAATCGATTTCGAGGTTCATGACAGCACCTTCCGAACCCCAGGTCGAGCGGGTTTCGTATTCGGTGCCATCGGTCATGACTACCTTGATCATGTGATAGTCGGGATGGATGCCTGCCTTCATAACAATCTTCCTGCGATACCGGAGTTCAATTTGCCGCATGCAGTTGCGGCCACCGAACCGATTGAATAAATGAAGCCGCAGTCGTGATGGCTACGGCTTCCCATTAGGATGGCGTGCCTATACATGAAGGACGCCGGGATAACAAGAGCCAACAGGCCGCATTAGCGGGTCCTCGCGGCGATCGGAGATGATTTGGCAGAACAGGGACGGGCTGAAGAAAACAAAAGGCGGTCGTTGCGACCGCTTGGCAGACTGACGCCTTATCTCATGCGCTATCGCGGCCTGATGGCCGGTGCGCTTATTTCGCTGACGCTTGCTGCCGTCACCTCGCTGGCGCTGCCGCTCGCCGTACGCCGCATGATCGATCACGGCTTCACCCAGTCGGATGGCCGCTTCATCAACAGCTATTTCGCCATGCTGATGGTCATGGCGGTCGTGCTCGCTGTTGCAAGCGCCATGCGCTATTATTTCGTCATCACCATCGGCGAACGCATCGTTGCCGATCTGCGCCGCGATGTCTTTGCCCATGTGACGCGGCTGTCGCCCTCCTTCTTCGACGTCAACCAGTCCGGCGAAATCATCTCGCGTCTGACTGCCGACACGACGCAAATCAAGTCCGCCGTCGGCGCCACTGCTTCCGTGGCGCTCAGGAACCTGATCCTCTGTCTCGGCGCCATGGGCATGATGGTCGTCACCTCCCCGAAGCTTTCCAGCCTCGTCATCGGGGCGATCCCGCTCATCGTCTTCCCGCTCGTCGCCTTCGGCCGCTCGGTGCGCAGGCGCTCCCGCGCCGCCCAGGATACGCTTGCCGAAGCGTCCGCCTTTGCCAACGAGACGATCGCCGCAACCCGCACGGTCCAGGCCTTCAACGGCGAAGGTGCCGCAGCGACGCGCTACGGCGGCGCCGTTGAATCCGCCTATGAGGCCGCCCGCGCCGCCATCCGCTCGCGCGCCTTGCTGACCGGCATCGCCATCACGCTGATCTTCGGCAGCGTCGTCGCCGTGCTTTGGGTCGGCGCCCACAGCGTGCTTGCCGGCACGCTTTCGGCCGGCACGCTCGGTCAGTTCCTGCTCTATGCCGTCATTTCGGCCGGATCTCTTGGCGCACTGTCGGAGGTCTGGGGCGAACTCTCGCAGGCGGCCGGCGCTGCCGACCGTCTGACCGAGCTTCTCGACGAGGTCTCGCCGATCGCCGCCCCAGCCAGCCCCGAAGCCCTGCCCTCGCCCAGCCGCGGCCGCGTCGAATTTTCCGACGTGCATTTCGCCTATCCCTCGCGCCCCGGCAAATCGGCGCTGCATGGCTTGAACTTCGCCATCGCACCGGGCGAAACCGTCGCCATCGTCGGCCCCTCCGGCGCCGGCAAGAGCACCGTCTTTTCGCTGCTGCTACGCTTCTACGATCCGCAGCAGGGCAGCGTGACGATCGACGGTGTCGACGCCCGGCTGACGACACCGGACGAGTTGCGCCAGCGCATTGCCATCGTGCCGCAGGATGTCACCATCTTTGCCGCTTCGATCCATGACAACATCGCCTTCGGCCGCCCCGGCGCCTCGCGTGAGGAGGTCCGCGCCGCAGCCCTTGCCGCCCAGGCCGACGAGTTCATCGCCCGGCTGGAGAGCGGCTATGAGACCGAGGTCGGCGAACGCGGCGTCACCCTCTCGGGCGGCCAGCGGCAGCGCATCGCCATTGCCCGCGCCATCCTGAAGAACGCGCCCGTACTGCTGCTCGACGAGGCGACGTCAGCCCTCGACGCCGAAAGCGAGACCCTGGTGCAGAAGGCGCTCGACGGCCTGGTCGACGGCCGCACGACCCTCGTCATCGCCCATCGCCTCGCCACCGTGCTGAAGGCCGACCGCATCCTCGTCATGGATCAGGGCCGCGTCGTCGAGGAGGGCACGCATCAGAGCCTCATCCGCCACGGCGGCATCTATGCGCGCCTCGCCCGGCTGCAGTTCGATGCCGCCAACGAGGATGTACTCGCTTCCGCGAAATGACCGGCATCCGCTTTTCCCAGGACAGCAACTAAAGTCTGAGCTCTCTTGCACTCTCTCGCGGTTGCCTTTCCCGCCTCCTGCCCTACCCTCTTCATGCCCCCTGGGTAGGGGTTGCTGTTGAAATCGTGGGAGGAGATAGGAATGGCGCTTTCCAACATGACGCGACGCACGGGCCTTGCGCTCGTTTTCGGCCTGGCTGCAACGCTCGGTCTCGGCACGGCTTCCGTTGCCGCGGATTTTCCGGATCGCGCGATCACCATGGTCGTGCCCTTCGCCGCCGGCGGCTCGACCGATGTCGTCGCCCGCATCGTCGCGCAGAAGATGTCGGAAGATCTCGGCCAGCAGGTGATCGTCCAGAACGTCGCCGGCGCCGGCGGCAATCTCGGCGCCGGCAACGTCGCCCGCGCGGACCCCGACGGCTACACCATCCTGATGGGCACGGTCGCGACCCACGCCC
Source organism: Rhizobium sp. K102 (assembly GCF_022385315.1). Lineage (NCBI taxonomy): Bacteria > Pseudomonadati > Pseudomonadota > Alphaproteobacteria > Hyphomicrobiales > Rhizobiaceae > Rhizobium > Rhizobium sp. K102. The sequence goes on along the minus strand of NZ_CP092436.1, from coordinate 4,308,015 downwards.
TCAATCCGCTGATCCTCAAATCGACCCCCTATGATCCCGAGAAGGATTTCGCGCCGATCTCGCTGCTCGTCGTCGTGCCGAACGTGCTGGTCGTCAATCCGGAATTGCCGGCAAAGACAGTGCCGGAATTGATCGCGCTGCTGAAGGCGGAGCCCGACAAATACAGTTACGCCTCGTCGGGCAACGGCACGCCGCTGCATCTTTCCGGCGAACTCTTCAAATCCATGGCCGGCGTCAGCATGCAGCACATCCCCTATAAGGGCGCCGGCCCGGCTTTGAACGATGTCATCGGCAACCAGGTCCCGATCATGTTCGACAACCTGCCCTCCTCATCCAGCCATATCAAGGCGGGCACGCTGAGGGCGCTGGCAGTGACGACGGCTGAGCGCGCGCCCTCCTTCCCCGACGTGCCGACGGTCGCCGAATCCGGTATTCCAGGCTATGAGACCTATACCTGGAACGCGCTCTTCGCGCCGGCAAAGACGCCGAACGAGGTGGTAGTGCGCCTCAATGCCGCAGCCAAGAAGGCGCTCGCCGATCCCGCCGTTGCCGAGCGGATGAAGGAGTTCAGCGCCACCATTGTCGGCTCGACCCCGGAGGAACTCGCAGCCCATGTGAAAGCCGAGCTCGCCAAATGGGGGCCGGTCGTCAAGGGCGCGAATATCCAGATGGAATGACGCGGCGGCATCCCACCGGCTATCCCATCCGCTTGCGCCCAATGGAATGGTGCCGATGGGACGCGACAACCCGCGTCCACACGATGACTCAATCAAACCAGGAGAGGCTCCAGGCACCCCAATTCTCATTAAGGTAGTGGAAAAGCTCGCCATTTTGATCTAGCCTCTCGACGCTGATGGTACAATTCAGCGTTTCGGGAGACATCCATGTACAAATTCGAAGTTTACAAGGATAAATCAGGCGAATTCCGCTTCCGCTTCAAGGCATCGAATGGGGAAACCATGTTCCTGTCCGAAGGCTACAAGGCGAAGGCCTCGGCCATGAGTGCCATCGAATCCATCAAGAAGAACTCGCCCGGCGCCGACGTCGTCGATCAGACGAAGGCCGAAGCCTGAGCAGGACGTCACGGGCGGCGTGAGCGCCGCCCGCTTTCTTTCGCACCTTGAGCGGCACTGGCGCCTTTGAGCTTGGCTCACCTGCTTTCGAATTTCCGGCGTTGTTTTCTTTTTCAAGTATTTTTCAAAGCCATGTCGAAACGACCGCCGCTCGCGCCTCATTGTCTCGGAACGGCTGAGCCGCTCCACCAGGCATAACGGCTTTCGTCGGCCTGCCTGGAAGGCCAACAACGAGATCAGGAGTTTTCCATGCAATATGCTCTCATCATTCGCGAAGCGCCCGAAGATTTCGCCCGCCGCAGCGATCCTGCCTATCGCGACGGTTGGGTCGCCTACAGCAAGGCGCTCGCACAGGCAGGAATCATGACGGGCGGCGCCGGCCTGACAGCCCCCGAGACCGGCACGATCCTGCGCCGCAAAGGCGAGGATCACGATGTCCAGGACGGTCCCTATCCAGAAGGCAAGGAACAGCTCGGCGGCTTCTATCTGATTGAGGTCCCCGATATCGACACCGCGCTGGAATGGGCGACCCGCGTTCCGATCTCCGACAAGGGTTCGGTCGAGGTGCGCCCGCGCCTGCAGCTGTGAGGCGGGAATGTCCGCCGATACCGGACGCGCCGCCGAACAGGTGGCGCGTCAGTCCTATGGCAAGCTGATCGCCTTTCTCGCCGCCCGCTCGCGTGACGTGCCGGCGGCGGAAGACGCATTGTCGGATGCGCTGGCTTCGGCTTTGCGCGTCTGGCCGGAGCGCGGCATTCCTGGCAATCCGGAAGCCTGGCTGCTGGTCGCCGCTCGCCGCAACCTCATGCAGGCGGCCCGCCACCGCACCGTCGAGGCCAACGCACGAACGACGATATCGCTCGCCCTCGAGGAAGCGGAGGAGCGCATGAACGTGACCGGCAATTCCGTTTTTCCCGATGAGCGGCTGAAGCTGCTCTTTGCCTGTACCCATCCAGCCATCGACAGCTCCGTGCATACGGCGCTGATGCTGCAGACGGTTCTCGGCATCGAGGCGAGAACCATCGCACGGGCCTTCGTCGTTTCGCCGCAAGCGATAAGCCAGCGGCTGGTGCGGGCCAAGGTGAAGATCCGTGATGCCGGTATTCCCTTCGCCGTTCCGCCTCGGCCCACCCTGCCGGGGCGACTCGCCGCCGTGCTTTCGGCGATCTACGTTGCCTACGGCCTCGGATGGGATGGCCTTGACGGCGAGGAGGCGCACCAGTCGCTTGCCGCCGAAGCGATCTGGCTCGGCCGGGCGCTGCTGACGGTGCTGCCGGACGAGCCGGAAACGATCGGCCTCCTGTCGCTGATGCTTCACTGCGAAGCCCGCCGTGATGCCCGACGCGACGGCGAGGGCCGATATGTGCCGCTGGACGAGCAGGACACGGCGGTCTGGAAGGCGATCATGATCGCCGAGGCAGACGGACTGCTGCGCAAGGCCGGGAGCTTCGAGCGTTTCGGCCCCTTTCAGTGTCAGGCGGCAATTCAATCCGTGCATGCGGCGCGCCGCCTTTCCGGGACGACCGACTGGCAGGCGCTGACGACGCTCTATGCCGCGCTACTGCTGATGAAGCCGACGCTCGGCGCCCGCGTCGCCGAGGCGGCGGTGATCGGCAGGGCCTCAAGCGCTGCCGAAGGCATCAGCCGGCTCGACAAGATCGATCCGCGCTCGATCGCGGCCTATCAGCCATACTGGGCCGTGCGTGCCTTTCTTCTGGCACGGGCCGGCGACAATACCGCCGCGGCTGACGCTTACGTGACGGCGATCGGCCTCAGCGACAGTCCAGCCGTTCGCGCCTTTCTCGCCGACAGGCTCGAGGAGTGGCGGCAGACAATATCAAGCTGATTATTTCTCGGTCAGCTTTAGCTCGATGCGGCGGTTGGTGGCGCGCGCATCCGGCGTATCACCGGGTGCGATCGGCTGGAACTCGCCGAAGCCGGCGGCGACGAGCCGGTCGGCCGGCACGCCTTGGCCGATCAGGAACTTGACGACCGACGTCGCTCGCGCCGAGGAAAGCTCCCAGTTGTCGCGATAGCGGCCTGTTCCGGCAAGCGGCACATTGTCGGTATGGCCGTCGACACGCAGCACCCAGTTGATCTCAGGCGGAATTTCCTTGGCGAGGTCGAGCAGGGCGGTTGCAAGCTTCGCCATCTCCGTCTGCCCCTCCGGGTTGAGATCGGCGCCGCCCGAGGGAAACAGCACCTCCGACTGGAAAACGAACCGGTCGCCGACGATACGAATATTCTCGCGGTCCGAAAGGATCTCGCGCAAGCGGCCGAAGAAGTCGGAACGGTAACGGTTCAGCTCCTGCACGCGGGCGGCGAGCGCCACGTTGAGACGGCTACCGAGATCGGCGATCTTGGTCTGCGAGACCCGATCCTTTTCCTCCGAGGCCTGAAGGGCTGCCTCGACGGCGGCAATCTGGCTGCGAAGCGCTGCGATCTGCTGGTTCAGCAGCTCGACCTGGCTGAGGGCCCGTTGGCTCACCTGCTTCTGCTCGTCGAGCTCCTGCGTCATCGCGCCGATCCGCTTCTGCGCCGCGTCCTGGCCACCCGAACCGGCACTCAGCAGCGCCTGCAGCCGCGAGCGCTCGCCTTCGACGTTGGCAAGCGACGCCTGCAGGTTGGCGACCGAGTCCTGGAGATCCTGATTACTGCCCTTTTCGAGCGCGAGAAGCTGCGTTAGCTCGTTGATCTGGCTGTTGAGGCGGTTGAGCACCTCGTCACGTCCTGTGATCTCGCGGCTGAGAATGAACTGCCCGACGACGAAGACCGTCAGCACGAACATGATCGAAATGAGCAGCGTCGAAAGCGCATCGACGAAACCCGGCCAATAGTCGACCGTGCGTTCGCGGCGGCGGTTGCGGGCAAGAGCCATGGCTTACTTGCCCTCACTCTTCTCTGTGTGGCTTGTGCGTTCGCGGTGACGTTCGGGTTTCTCACCGGCCCGCTCCTGCAGGCCGATGCGTTCGGCCAGCCGGTCGAGCGTGCGGCGCATTGCCTTCGCCTCGTCCTGCTGTGCCTCGATCCAGTCGCGCAGCATCTGCTGCTCGTTGCGCATATTCTTGACGAGCCCCTGGATGCCTTCGGCAAGGCTCGCCATGGCGGCGACCGAGCGCTGGCTGCCGACACCCCCCTCTTCGGAGGCCTTGCGCAGATATTCGGAGAGCGCACGCATGTCCTCAGAGGACGAACCGGACACGGCGTCGAGCGCCGGCGCAAGATCGGAACCGACATCGGTAACGGAGGAGAGCCAGTTTTCCAGCTCCATGTAGAAGCGGTTCTGCGCGCGGCCGGCCTGCAGGTCGAGGAAGCCGAGAATGAGCGAACCGGAAAGGCCGAGCAGCGAGGACGAGAAGGCCTGACCCATGCCCGAAAGCGGCGTGGACAGACCGTCCTTCAGTGCCGAAAGCACGTCCCCGGTGCCGTTCGAGCCGGCATCAAGCGATTGGATGACACCACTGATCGAACCGATCGTGCCGATGAGGCCCCAGAACGTGCCGAGCAGGCCGAGGAACACCAGGAGGCCGATCAGATAGCGCGAGACGTCGCGCGATTCATCGAGGCGCGTCGCGATCGAATCGAGGATCGAACGCAGCGCCGTCGTCGATAGCGCCAACGAGGTCTTGCGATTGCCGATCAGTGCCCGCATCGGCGCCAAAAGCCGCGGATTGCGATTGACCTTGTCGGCGCTGCCCGCGGCGCGGAAGGAGTTGAACCAGCGCACTTCGGGGCGAAGCGCCAGCACGTGACTGAAAACAAGGATGATGCCGACAGCGAGAACGCCGACGATCAGGCCGTTGAGGCCCGGATTGTGCATGAAGGCAGTCTGCGTCTGCCGGAAGAGGATGGCGGCAATGAACCCGACGATGACGAGGAAAAGCAGCATCGTCCAGAGGAAGGGCATGGGGCTCGAAAGCCTGTAGACATAACCGCCGGGCGTCTTTTCGGTGGAGCCGATCTCCGCCACATTCACATTTTCCATAGGTTCAGCAGCCTCCGAACTCATTGCTGGCGGAGACTAGAGCAACATTGTGCCGAATTGAAGTATCTGGAGGCGAAAACCGTGACTTTACAACAGCCGTGTTTTCTCTCGCCTACTTGGCGGGAATCGGTCGCTTGATGACCTCGATGAGCGCCTTGTGAATGTGTTCGTTGCCGGCGACAATCGCGCCACCCTCCAGAATGGCCGCTCCGCCGTCCCAATCGCTGGCAAAGCCGCCGGCTTCGCGGATGAGCAGGATCCCGGCCGCCATGTCCCAGGGTGCAAGCTCCGCCTCCCAGAAACCATCGAAACGTCCGGCGGCGACATAGGCGAGATCAAGCGTCGGCGAGCCCAGGCGACGAATGCCCGCCACCTCGCCCATCACGTGGCGAAGCTCGACCAGGAATTTGCCGTGATTGCGCTTGCCGAGCGCCGGCACGCCGCAGCCGATGACGCAATCCGACAGCACGCGGCGTGCGGCGACGCGCAGGCGCCGGTCGTTCAGGAAGGCGCCACCGCCGCGCTCGGCAGTATAGAGCTCGTCGGTCGCCGGATTGAAGACGACGGCCGCAACGATCTCGCCGTTGCGTTCAAGTGCGATCGAGACGGCGAAGGCCGGGATGCCGTGCAGGAAGTTCGTAGTGCCATCGAGCGGATCAACGATCCAGCGATGCGCGCCGTCGGTGCCCTTGATCTCCTCGCTCTCCTCGCCGAGGAAACCGTAGGTGGGGCGCGCCTTGAGCAGTTCTTCCCGGACGATCTTTTCGGCCTTGCGGTCGGCGGCGGAGACGAAGTCGCCCGGTCCCTTCACCGATACCTGCAGGTTCTGCACTTCGCCGAAATCACGCCCCAGCGATTTTCCTGCCTTGAGGGCAGCCTGAACCATGACATTGAGAAGAGCTGAACGGGCCATCGGCGCATTTCCTTGGGACTGATACGGGACGCGCGCTGCCAGGGGCGGGAAATGTCCCTGAACATGCATGACAGGCAGCGCTGCAAAGATTGGCGGCCTCAAGACCACAAAACCAGGGAAATTTCAAGAGGAGGCGCGCATGGCTGCCCTTCCTCGTCGGGAACCCGCGATTTTATTCGAAACGGATCGGTTCAAAACTGGTCTCAGAATTTCCGATGCGTGATCATCACTTCGCGAGCGATCTGATCGAGCGGCAAGACGCGGTCGACGCCGCCCTTGGGGTACAAAGCGGTTGTATGAAACTACCATATAACGAGTCTTGAGACCCGCAATTCTGATCCGGAATAAAGTTGTGATCAAAATTTAGCAACAACAAATAAAAGCAATGGGTTAATCCGTATTAACCGACCACGAGGTCGCGACGGCGCCCAATCCCCATCTTTCGTTAATCACAACGCTGACGAGTCCGGCGTGTTTACCGGACGTTTCCATCCTGCGCGTAAAAATAGTGTCAGATAAGCCTGTGTTTTAAGAAAAGGTATAAATGTTGGCACACGCTCTGGTATCGCCGACCGCTGCAGCCTACACCTCCGGGCGGGACATTGGCCGGACCCTGGAATCCGCCCGCAGCCGGGTCGAGGAACGTTTTCTCGAAGGCGGCACGGTATTGCTGTCGGTGATGGATGTTCTCAACCGTTTGTTGAATTCTCTCGAGAGCGTCACGGCGGCGCTCGACAATGGGGAGCAGAGCGATACCGGCGCCGATCTCCGTGCCACGGTGGAGAGCCTGACGGCGCTGCCGGTCACCGAAGAAAATCGTCAGCAGGCGCTGGTCTCACTGGCGCAGACCGGCCGGGAGCTGCGCAAATATGTCTCCGACATGCAGGAGACGATGCGTTATCTCAGAACTTTCGCCGTGACCGTGAAGATCACCGGCGCCGGCCTTGCTGAATTTGCCGGCTTCGCACAGGAAATCCTGGAGCGAATCTCATTCCGGCACCGATGAAGTCAACCGTTTCGCCGCGCATCTCGACAGCCTCGACAAGGAGGTCAAACTCGCCGCCTCCTTCGGCGCCAGCGTCTCCAAGGGCTACGCCGATACCGTTCCGGCCGTTGCCGCCGCCCTGCGCGGCGACGCCGCCAAGATCGCCGAACATCGCAAGCATCTCGGCGTCGTCGCCCGCGAGGTCGGCGCGATTGCACGCGGCGTTCAGAGCAAGGTCGCCTCGACGCTCTCTGCCCTGCAGATCGGCGACATCACCCGCCAGCGCATCGAGCATGTACAGGCCACCCTCTCGCTGCTTGAGGAGTTCTTTGCCGGCGAGGGCGCCAAGCTCGATGCCGGCGCGCGCAAGCGCCTTCAGAACGTCATTCACCATCTGACCGCGGCGCAGATGAACGACATGTGCGTAAATTTCCAGCGGGAATCGGAAAACGTCGTCACGACGATCGCCAGTTTCGACCACGACATGCGGGAAATCCTCAAGCTGCGCGACCAGATGAGCGGCGCGAGCGGCGAATCCGGCGGCAACTTCATGCGCGCGCTGGAATCGAGCGTTTCGGCCGCTCACGAAATCGTCCGGCAGGTCGATACGGCAAGCCGGCAGGCCGACCAGGTGAGCCAGTCGACGATCGACACGGCCGCCAAGCTCTCCCAAGCGATCGCCAGTATCCGCGCCGTCAAGACCGACATCCATTATATGGCCTTGAACACCAATCTGCGCTGCAGTCGTCTCGGCGAGGAAGGCAGGTCGATCAACGTCGTCACGGCCGAATTGCGCATCTTCGCCGGCAAACTCGACGAATCCGCCGATGCCATCGTCACCGGCCTGCCGGCGCTCGAAGCCGCGGCCGGACGCATCGCCCCCGCCACCGATGCCGGGGCGGGCGGCCTGGGAGAGGGCCTGACATCGGCCGTCGGCAACATCCGCGCCGCAGCCGACGTCATGGAAAACGAGCTGAAAGTGCTTGCCGAAAACGGTCGCGAGGTCGCCACCAAGATCGGCCTGCTGATCGGCAAGCTCGATTTCCAGCGTGACCTCGGCGAGGTCTTTGCCCGCTGCGCCGATGTGCTTGATGAGGCCGCCGGCAGCGAGGTCGCCGATATCTCCGATCTCGCTGAGGCGATCGCCCTGCTCGAGCGCAAGATCTTCAAGCACTATACGATGGTTCAGGAGCGCAACATTCATCGCGAGATCATCCCGGCCTGCGAGGAAAGCGCTGCTGCCCCTGCTCCCGCCGAGCCTGCCAAAATCGAAAACGACGAGGATCTTTTCGCCGACGCGCTGTTTTAACGTCGCTCTTGGGACGCGAGGCGCTATTATCTAGCGTCGGCGGAACTTGTTGGCGGCGTCGATCGCCGCCTTCTGCTGCTCGTCCTCGATGCCCAGATAAAAATCCTCGAGCCCCGGATCGGCAAGCCCGGCGCGGCGCGACAGCACGTACCACTTCGCCGCCTCGACCGGATTGGGCGGCGTGCCGATGGCATTGACATAGAGGTGGGCGAGCTTGTTTTGCGCCGCGACATTGCCGCCATTGGCGGCAAGTTTCAACCATTCGAAACCTTTGACATAATCCTTCGGGCCGCCGACGCCGTTGACGAGCCAGATGCCGAGATCGAGCTGGGCCGTGTCGAAGCCGGCACGCGCCGCGCGCGCCATCCACTCGCGGGCGAGTCGCTTCTTTTCCTCCGGCAGGTCTTTCAGCGTCGCGTAAAGCTGCGCCACCGCATATTGCGAATCGGCAATGCCCTGCTCGGCCGATTTCTCATAGAATGGCAGCGCCAGCTTCAGCCCCTTCTCGCCGGGATTGTCGGCCACGAGGATCTGCGCCCAGTTGAACTCCGCTGAAGGGTTGCCGGCCTCGGCCGCCTTGCGCATGTAGTCGTCGGCCTTGACCTTGTCGCGCGGCACGCCTTCGCCTTCCATCAGCATCAGCGCATATTTGAACATTGCCGCCGGATCGCCGCCTTCGGCCGCCTTGCCGTACCAGAAGGCCGCGTTCTTCACGTCCTTCTTGACGCCGAGACCCTGTGAGAGGATTTCGCCGATCAGCGTCTGCGCTGCCGGATCTCCGAGTTGGGCGCGCGGCAGCGCCTTATCCATCGCTGTCAGGTAATAACCGCGTTGGTAAGCGCCGTAAGCCTCGTCGATCGGTCCCTTGTAGTCCTTCTCCGGCGGCAGGTCCGGCAGTTTCGCGCCCATCCGGTCGAAGACCCCGACGCCATCGGAGGGTCGCACGCCGGGACCGGCGGGCCGGTCGGTGCGAAAGGTCGAAGCCGGCGCCGTGCCCGGCTGGCTGATGACGCTGTCGGCTGTCTGCGCCAGGGCGACACCCGGCCCGGCTGCAAGGAGAACGGCGATGCTGGCGAGCAGATATTTCAACTGGCGGGCGGGCGGGATCGGCATGAGCGCGATTTCAATCCTCAAACCGTGGCGCTTTTTCGTCAAGCAGCGCGTTGATTTCGGCAATGACGGATGGCGCCCGGGCGGGCTCACCGAAGACCGCCAGCCGCAGCGCCACGAACTCCGCTCCGGTTTCGGCAACGGCGAGCGCCGAGGCCGGATCGGTGCCGCCCATCACGATGCAGGGGATTTCGATCATCGAAGCCCACCATTCGCCGAGCGCAAGGTTCTTCGGATGGGCCTCCGGCTTGATGTCGCCATCGAGCTTGCCGAAGAAGATATAGTCCGGCCTCACTTCGCCGATCTCCAGCGCCGTGTGCCGGTCGGCCGCATTGCCGCCGCCGACGATCAGCTTCGGTGCGTGCTTGTCGATCGCCTCCGACAGCGCCTCGGCATTGCCAGAAAGATGCAGGCCATCGGCCTTTGCCCGTCCCGCCACGCGGCTGTCGCCTGCAATCAGCGCCGCCGCCCCGGCATCCTGGATCAGCGGCACCAGCTTTTCGGCATGTTTTTGAAAGGCGCCGTCGTCGAGCCCGTATTGCGGCACGATCACCGAGGCGACATCGCCGCCTTTCAGCGCGTCGGCGACGATCTTTGCCTGTTCATCGGCATCGGCGATATCGGGGGCGATGAGCACAAGGCGACAGCGGTTTTCCGGTTCGGTCATGAGGTCTTTCCGTTTCCAGCGAATTCCCCTTTCGAAAGGACGGATCCGCACTCGTTTTGTGTGAGTAGTTCCGTTAGAGGAGGCTTGCAAGAGGAGGATGCCGAAAGCATGCCGCAGGATTTGTCATTCTACTACGCCGCCGTGCCCGCCGTCCTCCTGGTCGGCCTCGCGAAAGGCGGCATGGGCGACGCTTTGTCGCTGATCGGCCTGCCCTTTCTCGCTCTGGTCGTCTCGCCGGTCGAAGCGGCGGCGATCCTGCTGCCGATTCTGATCTTCATGGATATGATTTCGCTCGTCATCTGGCGCAAGCATGGCGATTGGACGACGCTGAAGATCATGCTGCCGGGTGCAATCTTCGGCATCGGCCTCGGCTGGGCGACGTCGGCGCTGGTTCCGGGCAACATGCTACGCATCGTCATCGGGGCGGTTACCATCCTCTTCTGCCTGCGTTATTTCTGGAGCAATTTCGGCCCCGGCATCGCCAAGGTGATCCCGCCGCGCGGCCAGCGGTCGGTTGCCGCCAGCCTCTGGGGGACGTTTTCCGGTTATGGCAGCTTCGTCGCCCATGCCGGCGGCGCGCCCTTCCAGGTCTATGCCCTGCCGCTCAAGCTGCAGCCGCGCGAATATACCGGCACCAGCGTGCGCTTCTTCGCGATCCTCAATGCCGTCAAGCTGATCCCCTATTTCGCGCTCGGCCAGCTCGACACGCAGAACCTTGCGACCTCGGCGACGCTGCTGCCCTTCGCCCCGCTCGCCACGCTTGCCGGCGCCTGGTGCGTGCGCCGCATGCAGCCGGCGATGTTCTACCCCTTCATGTATGCGATGGCCTTGATCGCCGCCTTGCTGATCGTGCGCGAGGGCCTTGGCGGGTAAGGGCCGCCCTGCTCCACGCTGCAACGCACAATTTTCTTGCCGCCGCGGCCGGTTTGCCGTAGCGTTCCCGCCATGTCGAACACGGACCCCTTCTCTGCGATTGCCGATCCGAACCGGCGGTTTCTGCTGGAAGAATTGCGGCGCGCGCCGCGGACAGTCAACGAGCTCGCCGAGGGCCTGCCGATCAGCCGGCCGGCCGTGTCGCAACACCTGAAGGCGCTGCTCGACAGCAACCTCGTCTCGGTGACGTCGGAAGGCACCAAACGCATCTACGCGGTCAATAACCGCGGCTTCGACAAGCTCAATCTGTGGCTGGATCAGTTCTGGGCCTGATCGCCCTCCGACAAGACCCCAAACCTAATCCTATGACGCGATCGGCGGCGGGAGATGCAAAGCGCCAGCCGCGATGCCGCGAGCATCGGGCTGGCGCAATTCTGGTGTCAAATCACCGGGTCTTGCAAATTTTAGGCGGAATGGATGAATTTACCTCTTCATACGCAAGATGATCGGCCGGCGAACCCTTGGGAAGATCAGTGGACGGATGACTTGAGACGCTGAATCTCGTCCTTGATGCGCAGCTTGCGGCGCTTGCATTCGGCAATTTCCGTATCGGAGATAGAGGGAGCTGTTCTGAGCGCGTGCAGCTCCTCCTCGAGAGCAACATGCTTTTTCTGGAGTGATTCAAGATGAGCTTGAACTGTCATTTGACCCTTCCTTCCTCTTACCCTCCCCGACCATCATCGTCGGGGATCAAGGTGTCAACGCGCCGGACTGTGACATATTTTTGAAGGCTTGTCGAAGGCGAAAAGATGAAGATGAGATGGCAAATTCATGATCAAGACTAACTAGCCGTTACCCGTATTTGGTGATAGGAGCTTGCGGAAATCATCGGCAGATCGGACAAGATCCGAAGACGACAACGGGGAATGCATATGGCCGATCAGGAACAGGCGGAAATCAGGCTCATGGTGGCGCGGCTGCGTCAGGAGCACGAGGATTTCGACGCCGCGATCAACGCCATGATCGAGACCGGATGCGACGCTCTGCGAATCCAGCGCATGAAAAAGAAGAAGCTCGTCATCAAGGACAAGCTTTCTAAGCTGGAAGATCAGATCGTCCCTGATATCATCGCCTGATCGCATCGCCCGATCGCATTGCTTGAGAGGAATAGCGGCAACGATGACAGACAGACCACCCGTCGCCATTATCATGGGCAGCCAATCCGATTGGGAAACCATGAAGAACGCGGCCGATACGCTGGAAGCCCTGGAAATCCCTTATGATGCGCGCATCATCTCGGCGCACCGCACGCCCGACCGCATGGCGAATTTCGCCAAGGGCGCGCGCGCCGAGGGCTTCAAGGTCATCATCGCCGGCGCCGGCGGCGCTGCCCATCTGCCGGGCATGACCGCATCGATGACGCCGCTGCCGGTCTTCGGCGTCCCGGTCCAGTCGAAAACCATGTCCGGCCAGGATAGCCTCCTGTCGATCGTGCAGATGCCGGCCGGCATTCCGGTGGGAACGCTCGCCATCGGCAAGGCGGGCGCGGTCAACGCTGCCCTTCTCGCCGCCGCCGTGCTTGCCCTTTCCGACGAAGAAATCGCCGAGCGGCTCGACGAATGGCGCGAACGTCAGAGTGCCAGCATCGCCGAATACCCGATGGACGACCAATGACCGTAAGCACGATCGGCATTGTCGGCGGCGGCCAGCTCGGCCGCATGCTGGCCATCGCCGCCGCCAGACTGAATTTCCGCACGATCATTCTCGAGCCGCAGGCGGACTGCCCGGCCGCTCAGCTCGCCAACCGGCAGATCGTTGCCGCCTATGATGATCCGGCGGCGCTGGCCGAACTTGCCGCTGCCTGCGATGTCGTCACCTACGAATTCGAGAACGTGCCCGTTGCCGCCGCAGAAACGCTTTCGGCAAGCATTGCCGTCTATCCGCCGCCGAAGGCGCTGGAAGCCGCCCAGGACCGACTGGTCGAAAAGCGCTTCCTCAACGATTGCGGCATCCCCACCGCCCGCTTTCACGCGATCGACAGCCAGGCCGACCTCGAGGCGGCCCTGAAGGATTTCGGCGGTCAGGGCGTGTTGAAGACCCGCCGTCTCGGTTATGACGGCAAGGGACAGAAGCTTTTCCGTTCAATGGCCGACAGCCCTGACGGCGCCTATGCCGCTCTCGGCGCCGTGCCGCTGATCCTCGAAAGCTTCGTCGCCTTCGAGCGCGAGGTTTCGATCATCGCCGCGCGCACCGCCGACGGCGCGGTCGTCTGCTTCGATCCTGCCGAAAATATTCACCGCAACGGCATCCTCCATACCTCGACGGTTCCCGCCGCGATCTCCGCAGCGACGGGCGAAGCCGCACGTCGCTCGGCCGAAAAAATCCTCGCGGCATTGAACTATGTCGGCGTCATCGGCATCGAATTCTTCGTGCTTGTCGACGGCAGCCTGATCGCCAACGAGATGGCCCCGCGTGTACACAATTCCGGACACTGGACGGAGGCGGCCTGTACCGTCAGCCAGTTCGAGCAGCATATCCGCGCCGTCGCTGGCCTGCCGCTCGGCGATGGCGCGCGCCATTCCGACTGCGTTATGCAGAACCTGATCGGCGACGATATCCTTGCCGTTCCCGACTGGCTGCGACGCCCCGATACGCTGGTCCATCTCTACGGCAAGACAGAGTGGCGGCCCGGGCGCAAGATGGGCCATGTCACCACGTTGGCGCCGAAATCCCCGCTTTCCCGGTGAGAAAACACCCTCTCGCCCCGGGAAAAACACCGTCACGTGGTTGACACGGAAAAGGTGACGGGGTATCTGCTCCCCCACCTAAAGAGCGCGCCCCGACGGCGCGCTTTTGATTGTTAAAGATACGGGCGAATGTGAATTCCCCCATAGAGATCGCGGATCAGAAAAATGAAGATCAAGAATTCGCTCAAGTCGCTCAAGGCTCGCCACCGTGACAACCGTCTGGTTCGCCGCAAGGGCCGCATCTACATCATCAACAAGCTGAACCCGCGCTACAAGGCTCGTCAGGGCTGATTGCGCGCATCCGGATCGCCGCGCCGCGCAGTTTGCGCCGTCGGACATCCGGTAGGTCGCTGCGGTGATCACGTCAAATTTGTTTGATCTTCGGCGTTGGCGGGCTAATATGTCCGCCATGCGCTTTTTTGCTTTGACGCCAGCGGCCTTGCCGCTCTTCCTCGTTCTCTCCACCTCTCCGCTTCCGGCCATCGCGGCGGAAAAGGATGTCATCGTCGAGCAGAGCAATGCCGCCAGTTCGCCGAAGCAGCGCCTCGATCAGCTCTTCAGCCAGCTGAAGCGCGAGCGCGATCCCGACAAGGCCAGCGGCATCGCCAACGAAATTCGCCTGGAATGGAATGATTCCGGCAGCGCGACCGTCAATCTGCTGATGCAATGGGCCGACAAGGCGATTGAGGAAAAGCGCAATCCCGCCGCTCTCGATTTCCTCGATGAGGCAATAGCGCTGAAGCCCGATTACGCCGAAAGCTGGAATCGGCGCGCCACGCTGAATTTCGTCATGGGCAATTACCGCAAGTCGATGTCCGACATCGAACATGTGCTGGATCTCGAGCCGCGCCATTTCGGCGCGCTCTCCGGCATGGCCGCGATCCTCAGCAATTCCGGCAACGATCAGCTGACGTTGAAAGCCTGGGAGCGGTTCCTCGATATCTATCCCGCCGAGCGCACTGCGCAGGAACAGGTCAATACGCTGTCGGAAAAACTTGCCGGCAACCGCACGTGATGTCGGCTCGCCCAATCTTGAAGCCCGGCCGGACCGCACAATTTTAGCATTATCGAGGGAGCCACGCGGCGCTTCGCCCAGCGCTCTCGAGATCCGCCGCAACCATCGCCCGTAAAGATCATGCTTGCAGAAGTTTCCGCTCTTCTCGCTCCCCTCGCCGCCGCCATCGGTTACTCCTCCTACAAGGCGCGGCGCTTCGAACGGACCTATCCCAATATCGGTGAGCTGACGGATGTCGGCGGCTACCGGATGAATGCCGTCCATATCAAGCGTCCGGAACATGCCGATCTGCCGGCGCTCGTCTTCATTCACGGCGCCAGCGGCAATCTGCTCGACCAGGTCGTCGCCTTCCGCGCAGCCCTCGAAGGCCGGGCGGAAATGCTCTTCGTCGACCGTCCCGGCCACGGCTATTCCGAACGCGGCGGCCCTGAAAACGCGGTCCCTTCCGGCCAGGCGGATGCGATCGCCCGGCTGATGGAGGCCCGCGGCATCGAGAGGGCGATCATCGTCGGTCATTCTTTCGGCGGCGCGATCACCGCAACCTTCGGCCTGCGCCATCCCGAAAAGACAGCCGGCCTGCTCTTTCTGGCACCCGCGACCCATCCCTGGCCGGGCGGTATCGACTGGTATTATCACGTCGCGACGGCGCCGGTCGTCGGCTGGCTGTTCAACCACGCCATCGTCGTGCCGCTGGGGCTCAGCCGGCTGGAGCGCGGCACGCTGAATGTCTTCCGTCCCAATCCGCGCCCGCTCGATTACATCGAAAAGACCGGCCCATCGCTGGTGCTGCGGCCCCGCACCTTCCGCAACAACGCCGTCGATTTCAAAAGGCTGCTTGCCTATCTGAAGGAACAATCGCCGCTCTATTCACAGATCACCGCGCCGACCGTCATCATAACAGGCGACAGCGACGAGATCGTCTGGGAACACCTGCATTCACGCGGTCTTGCCCGCGATATAGCCGGCTCCGAGCTCATCACCGTCCGCGGCGTCGGCCACAAGCCGGATTATCTCGCGACCGATGTCGCCATCGCTGCCATGGAAAAGATCGCCGGCAAGCCGTGCGACCTGCAGGCAATCGCCCGCCGGGCCGAGGAGCGGCTCGCCGCGGCGTCGCGCGATCGGACATCTCTGCCGTCGCTGGAGCCGGGCGCCCCGCGCGGGCATGATCCTTCAGCCGGAAACTCGATCGAACGCCTCGCATAAAGCCGATCGCGCGCATTGCCTCGAGCCGGCGCAGCCCCATATGTTTTTCCGTTGTTGTCCATAGGAGGGGAAATCATGGGCCGCCTGCATATCGGGACGATCTCGGTCATATCGGCATTGTCGCTCTGCCTGACCTCGGCTTTCGCGGCCTCGCCCGCACCTGTTGAAGCCGAACACGGCATGGTCGTTACCGCTCAGCATCTGGCGACCGATGTCGGCGTCGAGGTGCTGAAGAGCGGCGGCAACGCCGTCGATGCGGCCGTCGCCGTCGGTTACGCGTTGGCGGTGGTCTATCCCTCGGCCGGCAATCTCGGCGGCGGCGGCTTCATGACCATCCGCCTGAAAGACGGCACCAAGACCTTCCTCGATTTCCGCGAACGCGCGCCGCTCGCCGCGACGAAGACCATGTATCTCGATGCCAAGGGCGAGATCGTGCCGCGCGCCAGCCTCGACGGTTATCTCGCCGTCGGCGTTCCCGGCTCGGTCATGGGTTTTGAAACCGCGCGCGAGAAATACGGCACCCGCTCACGCCAGGATCTGATCGCGCCGGCCCTTCGCTTCGCCAAGGAAGGCTTCACACTGGAACAGGGCGACGCGGCCATCCTCGCCGGCAGCGCCAAACGCCTCGCCAAGGATGAGACGGCGGCGAAAATCTTTCTGAAACCGGATGGCAAGCCCTATGCATCGGGCGAAAAACTTGCGCAGCCGGATCTCGCCGCGGTCCTCGCCGCCATCTCCGAAAAAGGCCCCGACGCCTTCTACAAGGCCGCACCCGCCGAGGCGATCGTCACGGCAAGCCAGGCCAAGGGCGGCATCCTCGCCAAGCAGGATTTCGAGCAATATGCCGTGCGCGAATTGAAGCCGATCGAGTGCAATTACCGCGGCTACGACATCATCTCCTCGCCGCCGCCCTCCTCCGGCGGCGTCATCATCTGCGAAATCCTCAACGTCCTCGAAGGTTATCCGCTCTCCTATCTCGGCTACGCCTCGGCCGAAACCGTGCACGTGATGGTCGAGGCGATGCGCTACGCCTATGTCGACCGTAACGCGGCGCTCGGCGATCCTGATTTCGTCGAGAACCCGGTCGAAAAATTGCTCGACAAGGGTTACGCCAAGGAGACCGCAGCAAAGATCGATCCCTACAAGGCCGGCACGTCGGCGAATTTGAAACCGCTCGGCGGCAAGGAAAGCAACGAGACGACGCATTATTCGATCATCGACGACGAGGGCAACGCCGTCGCCGTCACCTACACGCTGAACGGCTCCTTCGGCGCCGCCGTCGTAGCACCCGGTACCGGCGTTCTGCTCAACAACGAGATGGACGATTTCACCTCCAAGCCCGGCGTGCCGAACCTCTACGGTCTGGTGCAGGGCGAGGCGAACGCCATCGCCCCGAAGAAGACGCCGCTCTCCTCGATGAGCCCGACGATTGTCACCCGCGACGGCAAGCCCTTCATGGTGATCGGCAGCCCCGGCGGCTCGCGCATCATCACCATCACGCTGGAGGCGATCCTCAATGTCGTCGATTTCGGCATGGATATCAGCCAGGCGGTCAATGCGCCGCGTTTCCATCACCAATGGCAGCCTGACAAGGTCTATCTCGAGCCCTATGCGCTTTCGCCGGATACGGAAAAGGCCCTCGCCGCCATGGGTTACAGTTTCGACGGCGGCAATGATGCGCCGGTCTGGGGCCAGGCTGCCGGCATCCTCGTCGGCGGCAAAAGCCTTGCCGCCATCGCAAAGGGCGGCGGCGCCCGCTACAACGGCGCCATGGACGCTCGCGCGGCGGAAGGCTCGGCCGGCGGCTATTGACGGGCGCCAAACGGTTCAGGCGGCGACGGATATCCATTCATGTCACGGTGACAAAGTCGACGTTCACAAACGGCGTGCCGCATCCTATGCATGTGCGAACTCTCCAAGCAGGACGATTCCCGAATGGCAAGCATTGAAATGATTGTCGCCGCCCGCGCCCGTTTGCGCGGCCATGCGCGCCGCACGCCGCTTCTCTCCTCCCCCTTCCTCAACGACATCGCCGGCCGGCGCCTGTTCGTGAAGGCGGAATGTCTGCAGCATTCCGGCTCCTTCAAATTTCGCGGCGGCTGGTCTGCCCTCTCCGGCCTCGACCCGGCCGTACGCGCCCGCGGCGTTATCGCCTTCTCCTCGGGCAATCATGCGCAGGGCGTGGCGCTGGCCGCCAAGCTGCACGGCGTGCCCGCCGTCATCATCATGCCGAGCGATGCGCCGAAGCTGAAGATCGCCAACACCCGCGCCTTCGGCGCCGAAGTCGTGCTCTACGACCGCGCCAACGAGGATCGCGACGAGATCGGCGCCCGGCTTTCGGCCGAGCGCGGCCTGACGCTGATCAAGCCCTTCGACGAACCGCTGGTGATCGCCGGCCAAGGCACGACCGGCCTCGAGATCTCCGAACAGGCCGAAGAAGAGGGTGTGACGTCAGCCGAGGTCCTCGTGCCCTGCGGCGGTGGCGGATTGACCTCCGGCATCGCCCTTGCCCTCGAAGCCAGTGCCCCCGGCCTCCGCGTCCGGCCCTGTGAGCCCAAGGGTTTCGACGACACCACCCGCTCGCTCGCCTCCGGCAGGATCGAACGCAACGCGTCGATATCAGGCTCGATCTGCGATGCGATCCTGACGCCACAGCCCGGCAACATCACCTTCCCGATCCTCAAGCGCCTTGCCGGCGCCGGCATCGTCGTCACCGACGAGGAGGCGCTGCGCGCCATGGCGCTCGCCTTTACCCGGCTGAAGATCGTCGTCGAGCCCGGCGGCGCCGTGGCGCTCGCCGCCGCCCTCTTCCACGCCGAGGCGCTGGAAAGCGATGCAGTCATCGCCGTCACCTCGGGCGGCAATGTCGATGCCGATCTCTTCGCCATGGCGCTGGAGCGCTTCGGCTGAGATATTAGAGCCTTTGCTGCAGCGCGCCCTCTACCGACTGCAGCACGAGCTCGCCGAGCCGCGCCGCAGCCGGCGGCAGCTCGGCTTCGGCCCGATGCAGAACCAGGCCAAGCTTCGGCAGGTCGGGCAGGCCGACGGCCTTCGGCATA
Source organism: Rhizobium sp. K102 (assembly GCF_022385315.1). Classification (NCBI taxonomy): domain Bacteria; kingdom Pseudomonadati; phylum Pseudomonadota; class Alphaproteobacteria; order Hyphomicrobiales; family Rhizobiaceae; genus Rhizobium; species Rhizobium sp. K102. Next base: position 4,289,073 of record NZ_CP092436.1, on the reverse strand, counting down.
AGCGGCCGGAGCTTCGCCGGCAGGCCGATCGGCGTGCGGATGGTGAGACCGAGGCCGGCTGCCGTCGCCGCCCAGAGGCCGCCAAGACTGGCACTGACGAAGGCGAGCCGCCAGGAAATGCCGGCCGCATCAAGCGCCTTTGTCGCCGCACTGCGCAACAGGCACGGCGCCTCCAGTGAGGCGAGCGGCATCGGCTCGCCGCTGGCCGCATGCCAGCCGATCGGCCCCTCGGCAGGCCCGATCCAGCACATCGGCACTTCGCCGATCCGCTCGCAATGTGCCGTCAGCGCGCCGTCGCTCCAGGCAAGCGCCAGATCGAGCTTGCCTGATGTGACGCGCTCGAGCAGTTCGGTATTGCGTGCCACCCGCGCCTCGATGCGGACCTTCGGATGAGCGCGGGCGAAACGGCCGAGCACCTCGGGCAGCAAGGTCTCTCCGAAATCCTCCTGCAGCCCAAGCCGCACCCAGCCCTCCAGCTCGATGCTGTGCACGGCGGCGGCCGCCTCGTCGTTGAGCTCCAAGAGCCGCCTGGCATAGCCGAGCATCGTCTCGCCGGCATCGGTCAGCGCCAGCCCACGCCCGGCCTTGCGGAAGATCGGCGTGCCCGCCTGTTCCTCCAGCTTCTTCAGCTGCGCGCTGACCGCCGAGGTCGAACGCCCGAGCCTTTCGGCCGCCTTGGCGAAATTGCCGAGCTCCATACCGGTCGAAAAGGTTCGAAGCACATCGAGATCAAAGATGGTCCGCCGCATCACACAGTCCATATTTTCAGGATTATTTGTCCATAATATTCTGATTTTCAGCATCATCGTGCCGTGCGATGGTGCTGTTGTCAAGGCCGGCGGACGGCCCCAACCATGGAGATCCCGATGCCCTTCGTTCGCATTTCCCTTCGTAAAGGCAAGTCGCCGGACTATCTCGCGGCACTCGCCGACGCCATCCAACGCGCCCTGGTCGAGACCTTCGACGTGCCTGAGAACGATCGCTTCCAGGCCATCCACCAGCATGACGAGAACGAGCTGATCTTCGACAGCAGCTATCTCGCCGGCCCGCGCTCCGGCAATTTCGTCTATATCTCGATCACCATCGGCCGGCCCCGAATCGCCGAAATGAAGGCGGCGCTCTATCGCCGGCTTGTCGATCTCGTGTCGCAATCGCCGGGTCTTCGGCCCGAGGACGTGATGATCGTCATCAGCACCAGCGCCCCTGATGATTGGTCCTTCGGCAACGGTATCGCGCAGATGACGGATCCCGACTGGCGGCTGCGGGCAGCAGGGGAACGGTCATGATTGCCATGCAATACAGCTTCACCCTGCCCGCCGATTACGACATGTCGATCGTCGACCGACGCATACGCGACAAGGGGCCGCTGCTCGACGGTTTCCCCAATCTCGGCTTCAAGGCCTATCTCAGCGCCCGCCGAGGCGAATGCGCCAGCCGCGACAATCTCTATACGCCCTTCTATCTCTGGCAGAAACCGGAAGGGGCGAGCGACTTTCTCTGCGGCCCGGGATTCGAAGCCCTGACCGGCGCTTTCGGCTGGCCAACGGTCAGAACCTGGATTGTCTGGCAGGCGGAGCTTTCGGCAGAGATTGCCGCTGCCAGGTTTGCGACCCGCGATATCCTGCTGACCGAGCCTTACGCGCCGCTTGCTGATATCCGGCGGGCCGAAAGCGCGCAGGCTGACGCCGAGGTTGCGGCAGGCGGCGCGCTCGCCTCCGTCTCCGGCTTCGAACCGACGACATGGACGCGGGTGCGCTTCAGGCTATGGCGCGAGATGCCCGAGATCGACGCCCAGACGCAGGCCTATCGCGTCGGTCACCTGTCCCTGCCCTGACGTCAAACGGTTGCCCGGCGGTAGAAGGCGAGCGACCCTGCAAGCGCCAAGAGCGCCCCGCCGCAGGCTCGCTCCAGCCAGAGGGCGCCCGACGTCTTCAGAAAACGCACCGCCTGCGAACCGAAGAAGGCGTAGCCGAACATGATAATGAAATCGAGCGCGGCAAAGACCAGCGCCAACAGCGCATATTGCCCCGCCTGCGGCAGCGTCGGGTCGATGAACTGCGGCAGAAAGGCCGAGAAGAACAGGTAGCCCTTCGGATTGGTCGCCGCGACCATGAAACTCTTCAGGCCGATCGAGAAGATCGATGCCGCGCCCGCCGGCGCGCCTGCTTTCAACGCCGCATCGATCCCGCCTTTCGAGCGCAGCAGCATGATGCCGAGAAAGGCAAGGTAGGCAGCACCTGCCCATTTCAGCATCGAGAACCAGAATTCCGATGCCGCGAGCAGCGCGCCGAGCCCGACCGCCACGGCGCCGATCAGCACGAAATCGGATAGCACCGCACCGACCATGCCGGCGATTGCCGGCCGCAGACCATGCCTCGAACCATTCGTCAGCGCCAGTAGCACTGTCGGCCCCGGCGTCGCGATGCCGACGAACGAAACGGCTGCAAAGGCGAGAAGCGTGACGGTGTCCATAATGATCCCTCCCAGGTCAGAGGAACGAAACTTGCACGCGCCGCAAGCCCTGGCAATGCCGGACCGTCAACAAAAAACCCGCAGCCTCTGTGAGGCTGCGGGCTCTCGAAGGAATGCGATCGGATCAGATACCGCTCTGGCCGTCGGAACCGATATAGGCGATGCGGATCATGTTGGTGGCGCCGGGCGTGCCGAGCGGCACGCCGGCCGAGATGATGATGCGGTCGCCCGGCTTGCCGAAGCCTTCATCCGCGACGATGCGGCAGGCGCGGTTGACCATGTCGTCGAGATCGGTGGCGTCATGGGTAACGACGCAATGCAAGCCCCAGACGATGGCGAGGCGCCGCGCCGTCTTGATGATCGGCGACAGCGCCAGGATCGGCACCTGCGGGCGCTCGCGCGAGGCGCGAAGGCCTGTCGTGCCCGACGAGGTATAACAGACGATCGCCGACAGTTTCAGCGTTTCGGCGATTTGGCGCGCAGCGAGCGAGATCGCATCGGCGCCGGTCGCTTCCGGCTGGGCGCGCTGGGCATAGATGATGCCGGGATAATGCGGCTCGCGCTCGATGGCGGTGGCAATCGACGCCATGGTCGAGACGGCTTCGACGGGATAGTCGCCCGAGGCCGACTCGGCCGAGAGCATGACGGCATCGGCACCTTCGAAGACGGCGGTCGCGACGTCGGACACTTCGGCGCGCGTCGGCACCGGCGCCGAGATCATCGATTCCAGCATCTGCGTGGCGACGACCACCGGCTTGCCCGAACGGCGGCAGGCGCGAATCAGCTGCTTCTGGATGCCGGGAACCGATTCGAGCGGCATTTCGACGCCGAGATCGCCGCGGGCGACCATCAAGGCATCGGAAAGCTCGATGATTTCCTCGATGCGCTCGAGAGCCTGCGGCTTTTCGATCTTCGACATCAGGCCGACGCGGCCGCGGGCGATCTTGCGCACTTCGGCAAGGTCGTCGGGACGCTGGACGAAGGAAAGCGCCACCCAGTCGACATCGTCGGTGGCGAGCACCGCGTCGAGGTCGGCGCGGTCCTTATCCGTCAGCGCACCGACGCCGAGCAGCGTGTCGGGAAGGCTGACGCCCTTGCGATCGGAAATGCGCGTGCCCGATATAACCGTCGTGACGATGCTCTTGCCGTCGCACTTTTCCGCCCGCAGCGCGAGCTTGCCGTCGTCGATCAGCAGGCGATGGCCGGGCTGCACCGATTCCAGGATTTCGGGGTGCGGCAGATAGACACGGGTCTGGTCGCCAAGCGCCTCGTTGTTGTCGAGCGTGAATGTCTGGCCGGGCTTCAGGTCGACTTTGCTGTCGACGAACTTGCCGACGCGCAGTTTCGGTCCCTGCAGGTCGGCGAGAATGCCGATCGGCCGGCCGGAGCGCGCTTCGACCGAGCGGATGCGCTCGATGAGCGTACGCATCAGGTCGTGGCTCGCATGGCTCATATTGATGCGGAAGACATCGGCACCGGCCTGGTGCAGCTTCTCGATCATCGATTCCTCGGAGGAGGCAGGCCCGAGGGTGGCGAGGATTTTAATTTTGCGATTACGCTTCATCAATTCTGGCTTTCTTGCGTCCCTGGGGTGTCGGAGAGTTGGACCATCCAGCTGCCCTGGCGGCCCGTGTCGTATTCCTTGAAACCCATCTTCTGGTAACCGCGGGCATAACAATCCTGTACACCCGAGATCTTGAACTCGTTTTCCGCTACGCACATCTGCACGTCACCCGTCCATCGTCCTCCCCGGGCGGCGTCCTCTGCGTAGAGGTAATAATAACGCGACTGCAGTTCTCCCTCGATCAGCGTGGCGCAGGTGGTTGCCGGCACTTGCCACCAGCCTTCCGTGACCCAGCCATCCTTGGCCCGGTATCCGATCGCGACGCCGACGAGATTCTGTGTTCCGTTGCAGACGCGAAAATCGGCGCGTGCGGCATCTGCGATGAAGAACGGCATAAAAGCTGCAAGAGCGAACAGAGCGAGTCGGACCAGCGGTCCGGACCGCGTGAGGAAACTTGGCGCGGCTTAAATCAACACGGCTCCCAAATAGCTCCACGGTTATTCGTATCCGTGTCTTCTTGCGCCGCCGTCATGCGAAAGTCAACGCGATGCTAATCGATTATATTTCCTTTCACAAACTGCGCATCCAGGCTTCATCTTCGCTTCCCGCCGCCTGTCGCGCTTGAACCGGCGGCAGCCCCATGCGATCACTGCGCCCGACTGCGCAATGACGAACGGCAATTCCTTCATGGACGACTTCCAATCCTTCGAAAGCCTACCGGGAAAACATGACAAAGGGATGGTGATCCTCGCCGATCACGCGATGAACCGCCTCCCCGCGCGATACGGACGGCTCGGCCTGCCCGAGGCGGCCTTTGCCCGCCACATCGCCTATGACATCGGCATCGAGGGCCTGACGCGGCAGCTCTCGGCGAGACTCGGCGTGCCCGCGGTGCTCGGCGGCTTCTCGCGCCTGCTGATCGACCCGAACCGCGGCGAGGATGATCCGACGCTGATCATGAAGATTTCCGACGGCGCCGTCATCTCGGGCAACCATCCGATCACACCGCAGGAGTGGGAGTATCGCATCGAGACCTTCCATCGCCCCTATCACAATGCCGTGGCGGACACGATCGACAAGGTGGCGAACGCCACCGGCCGGGCGCCGCTGGTCCTGTCGCTGCATTCCTTCACGCCGGCATGGAAAGGAATTCCTCGCCCCTGGCATGCCGCAGTCCTCTGGGACAGCGACCGGCGCGCGGTCGGTCCGCTGCTCGACATGCTGCGCGCCGATCCCGATCTCTTCGTTGGCGACAACGAGCCCTATGACGGCGCCCTGAAGGGCGATACCATGTACCGGCACTGCATGATGACCGGCATTCCGCACGCGCTGCTCGAAGTGCGCCAGGATCTGATCGCAGACGAGACCGGGATTGCTGCATGGGCCGAACGCCTGGCGCCGATCTTTGCGGCGATGAACGCCGATCCTGCCTTGCACGACTTCGACGTCCATCTGTCGCGCACCGGTCCCTATTGAAGGAAGGAAAGCGAGATGACCGCGCTCAGTAAAGAACAGCAGACCGAATTCGAAGCCGCCGCCTTATCGCGCATCTTCGTGAGCGCAGCGACGTGCAGAACATCGACTTGATGAACCTGGCCGGTTTCTGCCGCAACTGCCTGTCGAATTGGTACCGCGAAGCGGCCGAGGCCGAGGGTGTCGCGGTAACCAAGGACGAATCGCGTGAAATGGTCTACGGCATGCCTTACGAGGACTGGAAAAATCTCCACCAGAACGAGGCCTCGCCTGTGCAAAAGGCCGCTTTTGAACTGAACAACCCGCACAAATAGCCCATCACCGAGCGAATAGGCTTGACCCTCGCGCCGCTTCGCGGCAGTCACGGGCATCCAAAATGATCATCCAATCAGGAGAACACGATGTCTGATGCTCATGGCGTCGCCCGCGACCAGCTTCGCGCTTTCATCGAGCGCATTGAACGGCTGGAAGAAGAAAAAAGACCATCGCCGACGACATCAAGGACGTCTACGGCGAAGCCAAGGGAATGGGCTTCGACACCAAGATCCTGAAGAAGGTCGTGGCGCTGCGCAAAAAGGACGAGCAGGAGCGCATGGAAGAGGAAGCGATCCTCGACACCTATCTGCACGCGCTCGGCATGATCGAGTCCCCGCCGGAAGGCTGATCCGACTGGAATCACCGATGTCGACAAGCCGCTGGAGCGATCCGGCGGCTTTTCTTTTGCGGAGAACGCGCCGGGCCGAACATCGACGGTGTCCGATCGAAACGACCAAAAGAAAAACCGCCGGATCACTCCAGCGGTTTTTCGATATTCCGATGATCGGCACGCTCAGTTCGTATTGAACTTGCGCACCTCCATGAAGTTGACGGCCGTGCCGCTGAAGCGGGCCGGGTCGACCGAAGCGGTCTTGACGTTGAAGCCTTCGGCATAGACGGCGGTCGGCTGGGCGCGCATCGTCTGGCTGATGAAGCGCGGCGCCTTGACCTGCTTGGAGGCCATTTCGAGACGCGCATTGGTCAGCGCCCACTGCGAAATCATCTTCTGCGTCAGCTTCGGCTCGGTCCGCACCGTCGCGCGGCTGGCGTCGGCGGCGGCGGCTTGCTTCTGCGTCGGGCGGCCACCCTTGGTGGGAAGAGCCGGCACCACGGCGTTTTCGGCGGCCGGTTCGTCGAAGGCGTCGCCGAAGCTTGCCGACTTCGTTGCTGGCGCCAGGGCTGCGAGCTGAAGCGACGGTTTCTGGGCAGGCGCCTGTTGCGGCATCGCCGCATTGATCGCCTGCTCCACCGTCATCTCGGGCGCGTGCGCGGCGACCTGGTTTTCGTCACCCTTGTTCTGCTGGTCGAGCGCATCGGCAAGGGCAGGAGACAGTCCGCCGTCCTGATCGGCCTCGTCGGCCTCTGCTTCCGGATCGGCATTGGCGGCAGCGAGAAGCTTCTCGGCAAGGGCCGGACGTTCGACCGGCGTCGGAACCGGCATTCCGCTCAGCATGGCAGGATCGGTCGACGCGACTTCGGCATCGCCGGGCGCGCGGCGCTGACCAAGAAGCGAGGGAACCGGGATGCTGTAGGCGCTGAGATCGGCGAATTGCTGCGGCTGGGCCTGATCGGCCGGGAGCGCGGCGGCCAGAGCCTGCTGCGCGGCATTACCCGAAGACGGCGCGACCAGCGCGCTTGCCACTTCGCTGCCGGCCGGCTGGTTGCTGAATGCCGGACGAACCTGCGGCACCGGCGCGTTCACATCGGCGACCTCGGTCTGCTGCGGCTCGGCAGGGGCAGGCTCGGCCTTCGGCGGCGTCGCCTTGGCGACGGCGACCGGGGCCGAATCGTCGGAATCGTCTTCCTGCTCATCGGCGCCGCCGCCGAAGAGCGCCTCAAACAGCGTCTTGTGCTTCGGTGCCGATTCGGAAGCGCTGGCGATCTCGATCTGCGTGCCGCTGGCGCGGCGCTTGTAGTCGGCCATCGCCTGCTGGTAGCCCGGCAGCGGCTTGCCGTCGGCCGGAATATGGATGGTATTGCCGTTCGGGAAAAGCCGGACAAGCTCGTCGCGGCTCATGCGCGGCCAGGCGCGAACACCGCCGACATCCATGTGCACGAAGGGCGAACCGGACTTCGGATAGAAGCCGACACCGCCGACCTGCATCTTCATGCCGATGGCCCGCAGCGTCGCCAGCTTGACGTCGGGAATGAAGAAATCCATCGCCTTGCCGAGCATGTGCTGGCTCTTTTCGGCAACACCGGTTTTGCGCGAGCGGCCGCGCAGCATTTCATTGGTGGCTGGCGAGCGGAAACCGCAGACGACGTTGATGTAGTCCCGTGAACCGCTCTGGCGATAAACTTCCCAGATCAGGTCGAACAGGCGCGGATCCATCTTCGTCGGCTGGTTCTTGCGCCAGTCGCGCAGGAAGCGGTTCAGCTGCTCCAGACCCTTGGGGTCGAACTTGCCGTTGCGCTTGTAGGTGATGACCGCTTTTTCGCCGGTATGGATGAAATAGAGCTTGAGGCTGCGGGTGTCGCCCGCTGCCTGAGCCGGCGTACTGACGAATACCGGCGTGGAAACCGCAAGCGCAAGAAGGGCGGCCGCCGCCGTCCTCACTGCCTTTCCGCAGATGTCGGCGCACAAAGAACGCCAGCTCAAGCGCGAAGGCTTGGAATTCCCATTCAGATTCGGCAACTCGATCCCCGTCAGACAGACAATGTCCCGTACTGTCCCAGATGACTGTCAAATGCGGTCACACGATGGCAAAAATGCCACACATGATCAACCTTTTCTTTACATAGTGAACGAGCCACTAACAAGTGGTTTATGAACAGTAACAAATCGTGGTTGCCCGAGTCTTAACAAATGCGGGCTTAGGCCGCATCTTTCTGGGGATTATCGGGATCTATGCCGTAATCTTTGAGCTTGCGATAAAGTGTGGACCGCCCGATGCCAAGCTTGCGTGCCACTTGACTCATCTGTCCGCGATAGAATTTAAGCGCGAATCGGATGAGTTCCTCCTCGACATCGGCAAGCTTGCGCACGTCGCCTGAGGGGTTGACGCTGGCGATTGCATTTTCGGAGGTTTCGGACAAGCGGTGGTGGTGAACCTCCCCGTGTGTCGGAACCCGGTATTCTTCATTATATGCCTCGTCTGGGTCGAGGCCGGTATTGTCAGCCACGAGCGCCAGGTGATCCACCACTTCATATTCCGGAAGCTGGGCGGCGATCTGCGGGAAGTCCGCCTCGGTCAACTCCGGCCCCTCGGCGAGAACGACCGCGCGGAAAATCGCGTTTTCGAGCTGGCGGATATTGCCCGGCCAGTCATAGGCGGTCAAAAGCGCCAGCGCGCCCGAATTCACCGTCATGCGACGGCCGTTCTTCTGCTCGCTGGAGAAGCGGTCGGCAAAGACGCGCACCAGGTGCGGAATATCTTCCTTGCGTTTGCGCAACGCCGGAATGGTGATCGGGAAGACGTTGAGGCGATAGTAGAGATCTTCGCGGAAATGGCCGTTCTTGACCTCCTCGATCAGATCCTTGTTGGTCGCCGAGATCAGCCGGACATTGACCTTGTGGGCGGTGCGCGCACCGACGGTCTCGATCTCGCCCTGCTGCACGGCGCGCAGCAGCTTCACCTGCACTTCGAGCGGCAGGTCGCCGATCTCGTCGAGGAAGATGGTGCCGCCGTCGGCTTCCATGAACTTGCCGATGTGACGTTCGGTCGCGCCGGTGAAGGCGCCCTTTTCATGGCCGAAGAGAATGCTCTCGACGAGGTTGTGCGGGATCGCTCCGCAATTGACGGTGACGAACGGCTTGTTCGAGCGTTCGCCGCCGGACTGGATGGCGCGCGCCACCAGTTCCTTGCCGACGCCGGATTCCCCTTCGAGCACGACGGGAATGTTGGACTGAGCCGCCCGCTGGGCGAGATCGATGACACGGAGCATCGCCGGACTTGCCGAGACGATATCGTCGAAACCGACCGAGCCTGAGCGCGATCTGCGTCCGGCCCGCGCCTTCACCTCGCGCTGGTCGAGCTTCATCGCATTCGAGATCGACGTGGCGATGCGTTCGGGCGAGACCGGCTTGACGACGAAATCGAAGGCGCCGGCGCGCATCGCCTGCACCACGGTTTCAATGCCGCCCTGCCCCGTCTGCACGATCACGGGGATCTGCGTGCCGAATTCGTGAAGCGCGTCGAGGAATTCAAGGCCGGTCATCTCGGGCATCATCAGGTCGAGCACGATGACGTTGAAAAGGCCGCTGTCGCGCTTGACCATTTCAAGGCCGATCCGGCCGTTTTCCGCCTGGTGCACGACATGGCCGTGACGCTCGATTGCGTTCTTGAGCAGGCGGCGCTGCACCGGGTCGTCTTCGACCACGAGGATTTGCCCTGCTCCCTTGAGCTCATTGTAACCGGTCATTGTCGCCTCACTTCATGCGAAACCATGGAGGGCACTCTGGCAGAAAGGCTTGAACATCCAGTTTTGAGAAATAATTGCATTTTAACGATTGCGACGGCCGATTTTCGTGCCGAAGCGAGGCCTTTGATGAGGCGAAAGGCCCTTGATGCGGGGCGTTCTCACGCTTATTCAAACAGACCTGTTTTAAAGTGGAGAGGAATTGCGTCCATGAAAATCAAGCTCCCGCACGCCAGCCTTCGCTTGTCGCCTGCAGCGCCGGCTGGGCCCGCCGATCCGGCGCTCGGCGAGTTGCCGGTCTGGAAGCTGCAGGACCTCTATCCCTCCGCCACGTCAACGGCCTTCGTCGCCGACATGGAAAAGGCCGGCAAGGCCGCGATCGCCTTTGAGGAAAGGTGGAAGGGCAAACTCGCCGACGCCGCGACGAAAACCGGGACCGACGGCATCGGCGCGGCGCTGAAGGAATATGAGGCGCTTGATGACATCATGGGCCGCCTCGGCTCCTTTGCCGGCCTGACTTATTTCTCCGACACCACAAACCCGACCAACGGCAAGCTCTACGGTGACGTGCAGGCCAAGATCACCGAATTCTCAGGTCATCTCCTGTTCTTCGCGCTGGAACTGAACCGCATCGACGACGCGGTCATCGACGCCTGCATCGCCAACGACCCCGATGCCGGCCATTATCGCCCTTGGCTCATCGACCTCAGGAAGGACAAGCCCTATCAGCTCGATGACAGGCTGGAGCAGCTCTTCCTCGAAAAGTCGATGACATCGGCCTCCGCCTTCAATCGCCTGTTCGACGAAACCATGGCTGAACTCCGCTACGAGATCGATGGCGAGAAAGTGCCGCTCGAGGTGGCCTTGAACATGTTGCAGGAGAAGGATCCGGACGTGCGCCGCAAGGCGGCCATGGCGCTCGCCGAAACCTTCAAGGCCAATATCCGCATCTTCACGCTGATCACCAACACGCTTGCCAAGGACAAGGATATTTCCGATCGCTGGCGCGGCTTCGAGGACATTGCCGACTCCAGGCACCTCGCAAACCGCGTGGAGCGCGAGGTCGTCGATGCGCTCGCCGCCGCCGTCCGGGAAGCCTATCCCCGCCTTTCGCACCGCTATTATAAGATGAAGGCGAAATGGCTCGGCATGGAGCAGATGAACTTCTGGGACCGCAACGCGCCGCTTCCGGAAACCTCCAGCGCCGTCATCTCCTGGTCGGAGGCAAAGGACACGGTGCTGTCGGCCTATGGCAATTTCGCCCCCGAGATGGCCGATATCGCCAGGCGCTTCTTCGACGAGCAATGGATCGATGCCCCGGTTCGCCCCGGCAAGGCGCCCGGCGCCTTCGCCCATCCGACGGTTCCCTCGGCCCATCCCTATGTGCTCGTCAACTATATGGGCAAGCCACGCGACGTAATGACGCTTGCCCACGAACTCGGGCACGGCGTGCACCAGGTCCTGGCCGGCGCGCAAGGGGCGCTGATGTGCCAGACGCCGCTGACGCTCGCCGAAACCGCCTCCGTCTTCGGCGAGATGCTGACCTTTCGCACGCTTCTGGAAAAGACCACCGACAACCGCGAGCGCAAAGCGATGCTCGCCCAGAAGGTCGAGGACATGATCAACACGGTCGTGCGCCAGATCGCCTTCTACGAGTTCGAACGCCAGCTGCACACCGCCCGCAAATCAGGTGAACTCACCGCCGACGACATCGGCGAACTCTGGCTCTCCGTCCAGTCCGAGAGCCTCGGGCCGGCGATCAGCATCTCCGAGGGCTACGAGACCTATTGGGCCTATATCCCCCATTTCATCCACTCGCCCTTCTATGTCTACGCCTATGCTTTCGGCGATTGCCTGGTAAATTCGCTCTATGCCGTCTACCGGAAGGCCGAGAAGGGCTTCCAGGAGAAGTATTTCGAGCTGCTGAAGGCCGGCGGCACCAAGCATCATTCCGAATTGCTGAAGCCTTTCGGCCTCGATGCCACCGATCCGTCGTTCTGGAGCCAGGGCCTGTCGATGATCGAAGGGCTGATCGACGAATTGGAGGCTTTGGATCGGGCGTAAGGTCTGGTTAAGACAGGAAAGGGCGAGTGCCATATAGGCTCGACCGCATCTTGTAACGTCCAAGAGGAACTATGACGGCAGCCCCCTCTCCCTCATTCCTGTGCTTGTCACAGGAATCCAGCACGCCCAAGTCCTTGGGCGCGGGAGACTTCTTGTCTGCCAAAAATAGGTCATTCACGGCGCAGACGCGCCGTGGCTGGATTCCTGTGACAAGCACAGGAATGAGGGAGGCGGGTTTTGCTCCTCTCTCCGCCTGCCGCGGCGAAACCATCGCAAGCATCGGATAACCAAGCAAGATGCGGCGCAACCATGTCTGACCCCTATATTATCTTCCGCGACGACACGACCGAACAGGTGATGCTGTTCGCCGATCCGGCGGAGATCATCGTGGCCAACACGCCCGCCGAATTCTTCAGCGGCCTCGCCCGCATGGAAGAAGCAAGGGCCGAAGGCAAATGGCTTGCCGGTTACATGGCCTACGAGGCCGGATATCTCTTCGAGGAAAAACTTGCTTCCTTCGCCGGCGAAAATCGCAAAACGCCGCTCCTCTGTTTCGGCGTCTTCGACGCGCCGCAACCGGACACACATCCGCTAGCCCAGCCGAAACAGCGTCTCGAAAACGAGGAATTCCTCACCGCCCCGAAAGCCGCCTGGGATTTCCCTATATATAAAGAGCGCTTCGACCGGCTTCACGAGCATCTCAGGCTCGGCGACGCCTACCAGGCGAACCTCACCATGCCGGTCGAGGTCCGCTGGAACGGCGATCCTCGCGCCGCCTTCTGGTCGCTGATCGAACGCCAGCCGGTCAAATACGGCGCGCTGGTCGATCTCGGCGGCCCCGTCATCCTGTCGCGCTCGCCCGAACTGTTCTTCCGCACCGATGAGCAAGGCTGGATCGAGACCCATCCGATGAAAGGCACGGCCAAACGCGGCGCCACCGCCGCCGAGGATGCCGAAATCATCGAGGCCATGCGCAACGATATCAAGACGCAAGCCGAAAACCGCATGATCGTCGATCTGCTGCGCAACGATATCTCCCGCATCACCGAGGTCGGCACGCTCGATGTCCCGAAGCTCTTCGATGTCGAGACCTATCCGACCGTCCACCAGATGGTCAGCCATGTGCAGGCGAGGCTGCGCCCCGGCCTTTCGATCCGCGACATCTTCACCGCCCTTTTTCCCTGCGGCTCGATCACCGGGGCGCCGAAGATGCGGGCGATGGAAATCCTCCACGCGCTCGAAGATGCTCCCCGCGATGCCTATTGCGGCGCGATCGGCATGATCTCGCCCAGCGGCGCCATGCGTTTCTCCGTCGCGATCCGCACCATCACGCTTTTTGAGCGCGGCAGGGCCGTCTTTAATGTCGGCGGCGGCATCGTCTTCGATTCGACCGCCGAGGCCGAATACGAGGAGTGCCTGCTCAAGGCCCGCTTCGCCGTCGGCGACCAATGGATCGCGCGATGACCGACTTTTCGCTGATCGAGACGCTGCGCTGGCAGCCCGGCGACGGCTTCATCCGCCTGCGGCTGCATCTCGCCCGGCTTTCCCGCTCCGCCCGTCGCCTCGGCTTCCCGCAGCCGATCGAGGCAGCCGCCAAGCTCGAGGACGCCGTTGCAGGCTCTGCCGGTCCGCTGCGCATCCGCCTGACCTTCGACGCGCAGGGCCGCATCGAGGTAACGAGCGCGGCTTTCGTGCCGCTGGCGCCGGAGACGGCCTGGACGGTACGCATCGCCGAGACCCGCCTCGATTCCTCCGACAGGCTGCTGCGCCACAAGACCACCCGCCGCGCCGTCTACGAGACGGCGCGCGCCGAATATAAGTCCGATGAGGCCGATGAAGTCATCCTGCTGAACGAGCGCGGCGAGGTCTGCGAGGGCACCATCACTTCCGTCTTCCTGGATGACGGGACCGGCACACTGCGCACTCCGCCGATCTCCTGCGGCCTGCTTGCGGGCGTGCTGCGCACCGAGCTCATTTGCGCGCGCAAGGCGCGTGTCGGCCGCCTCACACTTGCCGATCTCGATACCGGCACGCTTTATATCGGCAACTCGCTGCGCGGCCTGATCCGCGCCAATCTTGTCAGGAGCTGACCATGTTCATTCTCTCCCTCACCTACCTCAAGCCCAATGGCGAAGCCGACAGGTACATGGAGCCGCACATGGCCTGGGTGAAAGAGGGTTATGCCAAGGGCTGGTTCCTCGCCTCCGGCCGCAAGATACCGCGCACCGGCGGCGTAGTCCTCGCCATCGGCGACCGCGCCGCTATCGAGGCCTATGTCGCCGCCGATCCCTTCACCATCCATGGCGTTGCCGCATACGACATTACCGAGCTCGCCGTGACGACGACGGCCGAAGGGTTGGAAATCCTGAAACGCTGATTTTACGGAGCGGGGCGGATGTTCCCGTCGCCCCTTGCCGGCCCGCCCGCCCGATATTTGACCTTTCCCCCTCAACGCTCTTTATTGTGACGCCGTTTTGTGGTTAGAGCCGGTCACCTCGCAATTTCTGCGGCAATTTCAAAAGAATTCTTCAGGCTGATCGCCTTCGTCCCCTTCCACAGGAGAAAAGAATGACGGAAAAGAACCATCCGGTATATGCCGAAATTACCGGTCCGATCGTGATGATCGGCTTTGGCTCCATCGGCCGCGGCACCCTGCCGCTGATCGAGCGCCACTTCAAATTCGACAAGAGCCGGATGGTCGTCATCGACCCGCGTGAAGAACCCTCCGACATGGAGATTCTGAAGAAGCACGGCGTCCGCCACATCAAGGAATTTGTCACCAAGGACAATTACAAGGAGCTGCTGAAACCGCTCCTGACGGAAGGCGAAGGCCAGGGCTTCTGCGTCAACCTCTCGGTCGACACCTCCTCGCTCGACATCATCAAGCTCTGCCGCAAGCTCGACGTTCTCTATATCGATACGGTCGTCGAGCCCTGGCTCGGCTTCTATTTCGACAAGAGCATGAGCAACGCCGACCGCACCAACTATGCGCTGCGCGAAACCGTGCGCAAGGAAAAGGCGAAGAACCCGGGCGGCGCCACCGCCGTCTCCACCTGCGGCGCCAATCCCGGCATGGTCTCCTGGTTCGTCAAGCAGGCGCTGGTCAACCTCGCCAATGACATCGGCGTCAAGTTCGAGGAGCCGGACCAGCACGATCGCGAAGGCTGGGCCAAGCTGATGAAGAAGCTCGGCGTCAAGGGCATCCACATTGCCGAGCGCGACACCCAGCGCACCAAGCATCCGAAGCCGCTCAACGTCTTCTGGAATACCTGGTCCGTCGAAGGCTTCATCTCCGAAGGCATGCAGCCGGCCGAACTCGGCTGGGGCACGCATGAAGAATGGATGCCGAAGAACGCCAAGAAGCACAAGAAGGGCAACAAGGCGGCGATCTACCTGGAGCAGCCGGGCGCCAACACCCGCGTGCGCACTTGGTGCCCGACGCCCGGTCCGCAATATGGCTTCCTCGTCACCCACAACGAGTCGATCTCGATCGCCGATTATTTCACGGTCCGCGACAAGGACGGCGAAGTGACCTTCCGCCCGACCTGCCACTACGCCTACCATCCGGCCAATGACGCCGTGCTCTCCCTGCACGAGATGTTCGGCAATGGTGGTACGTCGCAGCCGGTCCATCACGTTCTCGACGAGGACGAATTGGAGGACGGCATCGACGAACTCGGCGTCCTGCTCTACGGCCATGAGAAGAACGCCTACTGGTATGGCTCACGACTGTCGCTCGAAGAAACCCGCCGCATCGCGCCCTACCAGAACGCCACCGGCCTGCAGGTCACATCAGCCGTTCTCGCCGGCATGGTCTGGGCGCTGGAACACCCGACGGCCGGCATCGTCGAAGCCGACGAGATCGACTACAAGCGCTGCCTCGAAGTGCAGATGCCCTATCTCGGCCCGGTCGAAGGTCATTACACCGACTGGACCCCGCTCGACGGCCGTCCGGGTCTCTTCCCAGAGGACATCGACACCAAGGATCCGTGGCAGTTCCGCAACATTCTCGTTCGCTGAGAGTGCTCGCACAGGCTCGATGATGCCCGCCGCAAGGCGGGCATTTTTGTAACGCTGGCTGTATAAATGGCGCCCCCGCCGCGCCAAGCCTTGCCATCATGGCGGGCGCACGCCATGTTTTGCCCGAACTTGGCGGGTGACCGCCACGCCGAATCGCCGGGAGAAGCCTTATGAAAATCAGAACTGGTCTCGTTCTTGTCGGTGCCGCGGCCGCTCTTGCCGCCTGCGTTTCATCGGAGCCGCGCCCCATGCCGATTGCAGCCGCGCCCCCCGCCACCGGCGTCGAAGGCAATTGGAGCGATCCGAACGGCATCGTTTCCACCTTCCAGGGCGGGACTTTCACAACCCGCACCACCGACAGCAACCAGCTTCTCGCCTCGGGCACCTACATCAATACCTCGCCGACGCTGGTGGAGATCAATATGACCTCGCTGGTGCGCAAGACCCAATCCAAGGTCAATTGCGCCCTCGTCAATCCGAGCCAGCTCAATTGCACCTCGGATTCCGGCGCCCAGTTCACCCTTTCCCGCCGCGGCTGAAAGTGAGGCGATAGGCCGAAAGCACCATGCGGGCCGTCGCCGGTTACCTGATCCTGCTGCTCGCAATGCCGCTTGCCGCGTTGGCCGTCGTTTTGCCGGCCAACGGCTATCGTGCCCAGGGCATCGATGCTCCCGATTGTGACGGACCGCTGCAGGTGTTGATCTTCGCCCTGCCGGTCGTGCTGATCTATGGCGTCGGCGCGCTCCTTGTCTATCGCGCCGGGCGGCGCTTTCATCGCCTCCTTTCCCCACTCTGCCTGATCATAGCGCTCTCTGCGGTTCCGAATATTGCCGAGGCTGTGCACGAACTGCACCGAAACGACGCCGGCGGCGAATGCCGGGGGTAGCAGTCGGCTTTTTTGTCCCGCCCCTCTTGGAAAGAATGCCGTCTGGCCCAGCTTTCCCTTGCAGTCATATGCCGTGTCATGGAACATCGGCATGCCGGGTACCGCCCCGGCGGACTATGGAAGGGATCGGCGAGGGGGATCTTTCGCCTCAATCAGGAGAACAGGGATGACGAAGTCTTTCAGCTTCGGTCTTTTGACCGCGTCCATGCTGGCGCTGAGCGCGGGCGCCGCCTTTGCGGATTACGAACTTAATATTCTTCATATCAACGATTTCCATTCCCGCATCGAATCGATCAACAAGTTCGATTCCACCTGCTCGGCCGAGGAGGAGGGCAAGAAGGAATGCTTCGGCGGTGCTGCCCGCCTGAAGACTGCGATCGACCAGCGCCGCCAGGCGCTATCGGGCAAGAATGTCCTTCTGCTGAATGCCGGCGACAATTTCCAGGGCTCGCTCTTCTACACCACCTACAAGGGCGCGGCCGAAGCCGAATTCCTGAACCTGATGAAGTTCGACGCCATGACCGTCGGCAACCATGAATTCGACGACAGCGAGGATGGTCTCGCGACCTTCCTCGACAAGGTGCAATTCCCCGTCGTGACGGCGAACGTCAGGGCGACGGCTGCCTCCAAGCTCGGCGACCGCGTCAAGCCGTCGCTGGTGCTTGATGTCGGCGGCCAGAAGATCGGCATCGTCGGCGCCGTCACCAATGATACGCCCGAATTGTCCTCTCCCGGCCCGAACGTCACCATCGCCGATGACGTCCAGTCCATTACTACAGCGGTTCAGGAGCTGAAGGGCCAGGGCGTCAACAAGATCATTGCGCTCACCCATGTCGGCTATCCCCGCGACCTCGCCGTCATCGCCAAGATTCCGGATGTCGATGTCGTCGTCGGCGGTCATTCCCACAGCCTGCTGTCCAACACCGATCCGAAGGCTGAAGGCCCATATCCGACGATGGTCGACAATCCCGGCGGCTACAAGGTGCCGGTCGTCCAGGCTGCCTCCTACAGCAAATATCTCGGCGATATCGTCGTCAACTTCGACGACAGCGGCGTCGTCAAGGATGCCAAGGGCGACCCGATCTTGATCGACTCGTCCTTCACGCCTGATCCGGCCGTCGTCACCCGCGTCGCCGAACTCGCAAAGCCGATCGAGGAATTGCGCAAGAAGGTGATCGGCGCCTCCGAAGCTCCGATCGAGGGCGATCGTAAAGTCTGCCGCGTCAAGGAATGCTCGATGGGCAATCTGGTGGCCGATGCCATGCTTGATCGCACGAAGAACCAGGGCGTCACCATCGCCGTTCAGAACGGCGGCGGCCTGCGTGCTTCGATCGACGGCGGCGATGTCACCCAGGGCGAAGTCATCACCGTGCTGCCCTTCCAGAACACGCTCGCCACTTTCGAGGCCACCGGCGCAGACGTCGTCAAGGCGCTCGAAAACGGCGTCAGCCAGATCGATCAGGGCGCCGGCCGCTTTCCGCAGGTCGCCGGCCTGAAATTCTCGTTCGACCAGTCCAAGCCTGTCGGCAGCCGCGTCAGCGATGTCCAGGTGAAGGACGGCGACGGTTTCGCTCCGATCGATCAGGCCAAGACCTACAAGCTCGCCACCAACAACTTCATGCGGGCCGGCGGCGACGGCTATTCGATCTTCAAGGAAGGCAAGAATGCCTATGATTACGGCCCGGATCTCGCCGACGTAACCGCCGAGTATCTGGCTGCGCATTCGCCTTACAAGCCCTATACCGATGGCCGCGTGACGGAAATCGGCGCGACGGTGGCGCAGGCGCCGGCACCAACCACCCAACCTGCCCCCGCCCCTGCGGCTCCGGCAGCGCCGGCACCAACCGCCGAGCCCGCCCCTGCTCCTGCAGCGCCGGCAGCACCCGCTCCGGCCACCGAGCCTGCTCCGGCCGCACCGGCCGCACCCGCGCCCGCCCCGGAACCGACGCCGGCGCCGGCAGCCTCCGCGCCTGCGGCAACGACGCCCTCGACCCATGTGATCGCCGCGGGCGACACCTTCTGGGATCTCGCCGTGACCTTCTATGGCGACGGCACGCTGTGGCAGAAGCTTTCGGAAGCCAACGGCAAGCCGGACCCGCGTCACCTGATGGTCGGCAAGGAGATCCAGGTTCCCGCCAAGTAAGACGATTTGTCTCGACGCCATCGGCCGGCCCGGGGTTTCCCGGGCCGGCTTTTCTTTCTATAGGGTGAACCATGATCTCAAGGCTGCGTATGAGCCAACGAGACAACGAGTGTTGGGGCCAGAATGACAGCAGATATTTCACTCCGTCCGGCGGATCATCCGGCCGTCAAGTCAGGCAAGATCGGCGTCCTGCTGGTCAATCTCGGCACGCCCGACGGAACCGACTACATCTCGATGCGCCGCTATCTCAGGGAGTTCCTGACCGATCGCCGCGTCATCGAATGGTCGCGCTGGAAGTGGTATCCGATCCTGTTCGGCATCGTGCTCAACAGGCGCCCGCAGAAGGTCGGCAAGGCCTACGAGCTGATCTGGAACAAGGAGAGGAACGAAAGTTTTCTCCGTACCTATACGCGCAATCAGTCGGAACTGATGGCCGGGCGGCTGAAGGATCTCGATAACGTCAAGGTCGACTGGGCGATGCGCTATGGCACGCCGTCGATCGCCTCGCGCATCGACGCGCTGAAGCAGGAGGGCTGCGACCGTATCGTGCTCTTCCCGCTTTATCCGCAATATGCGGCTGCGACGACTGCCACCGTCAACGACAAGGCGTTCCAGAAACTGCTCTCGATGCGCTGGCAGCCAGCGCTGCGTACCGTGCCCGATTATCACGACGACGAGACCTATATCGAGGCGCTCGCCCAATCCGTCGAACGGCATCTTTCGACACTCGACTGGAAGCCGGAGATGCTGATCGCCTCGTTCCACGGCATTCCGATGTCCTATTTCAAGCAGGGTGATCCCTATTACTGTCAGTGCCAGAAGACCGGACGGCTGCTGCGCGAGCGCCTGGGCCTCACCCAGGAAAACTTCATGGTGACCTTCCAGTCCCGCTTCGGGCCGGAGGAATGGCTGCAGCCCTATACCGACAAGACGGTGGAGAAACTCGCCAGCGACGGCCTCAAGCGCATCGCCGTCATCAATCCCGGCTTCGTTTCCGACTGTCTGGAAACGCTCGAAGAAATCGCCGAGCAGGCCGCCCATTCCTTCCACGAGAATGGCGGCGAGAAGTTCGCGCATATTCCCTGCCTCAACGACAGTGAAGACGGCATGAAGGTGCTGGAAAAGGTCGTCCGCCGCGAATTGCAGGGCTGGGCCTGAGAAAAAGGGATAACCGGCGGCAGCCCACGGATCTTGGCGAGAGGAAAGCTGCTTTTCACGTGAAGGTGGAAGTGTGGCATCCGTGTGGCATTTCTTCCTCGCAAAGAACATGCTAACCCCACATCAGTGTGTGGGCGCATGCGCCGATGGGAGGGTTTTTTCATGCTGTTGGGCGGTTTCGATATCGTCGTGATCGTGCTGGTCATCTTCGTCATCCTGGTCCTCTTCGCCGGGATCAAGACGGTGCCGCAGGGCTACCGCTATACGATCGAGCGCTTTGGCCGTTATACCCGCACGCTGGAGCCCGGCCTCAACCTCATCACCCCCTTCATCGAGCGCGTCGGCGCTCGGTTGAACGTGATGGAGCAGGTGCTGAACGTGCCGACCCAGGAGGTGATCACCAAGGATAACGCCTCGGTTTCGGCCGATGCCGTCGCCTTTTATCAGGTGTTGAACGCCGCTCAGTCCGCCTATCAGGTTGCCAACCTCGAAAACGCCATCCTCAATCTCACCATGACCAACATCCGCTCGGTCATGGGCTCGATGGATCTCGACGAACTGCTTTCCAACCGCGATGCGATCAACGACCGGCTGCTGCGCGTCGTCGACGAGGCCGTGCAGCCCTGGGGCATCAAGGTCACCCGCGTCGAAATCAAGGATATCCAGCCGCCGCGCGACCTCGTCGACGCCATGGCCCGCCAGATGAAGGCCGAGCGCGAGAAGCGCGCCCAGGTGCTGGAAGCCGAAGGCTCGCGCAACGCGCAGATTCTGAGAGCCGAAGGCGCCAAGCAATCCGCCATCCTGCAGGCCGAGGGCCAGCGCGAAGCCGCCTTCCGCAACGCCGAAGCCCGCGAGCGCCTGGCCGAGGCCGAAGCCAAGGCGACGCGGATGGTCTCCGAGGCGATTGCCGCCGGCGACGTCCAGGCGATCAACTATTTCGTCGCGCAGAAATACACCGAGGCGCTCGCCTCGGTCGGCTCGGCGCCCAACTCCAAGATCGTGCTGATGCCGATGGAAGCCTCGTCTATCCTCAGCTCCCTCGGCGGTATCGGCGCCATTGCCCGCGAGGTCTTCGGCGACCCCGGCAATCCGCCGCCTGCGCCGCCGCGTCCGCGCCCCGCGCCGGTCCGCTCGACGCCGCCGATCAATCCGCCGACCCCCAACCCCTTCAACCCCGATTCGGAGCGCTGAGCCATGCTGGCGAAGATCATCGCCGAACTCGGTCCGTGGAGCTGGTGGGTTGTTGGCCTGGTTCTGCTCGCCGCGGAAATGATCGTGCCCGGCTTCTTCCTGGTGTGGATCGGCCTCGCCGCCTTGATCGTCGGTGCGCTGTCGCTGCTGTTCTGGGACAGCGCGTTCTGGGTCTGGGAGCTGCAGGCGATCCTTTTTGCCTTGCTCGCCGTTGCCACGACCTTTGCCGGCCGTCGGCTGATGCTGCGCAATGCCGCCACCGACGAGCCCTTCCTCAATCAGCGCGGCGCGAGCCTCGTCGGCCGTACCGCGACGCTGCACGAGCCGATCCGTGAAGGCCGCGGCCGCATCCGTCTCGATGATACGCTGTGGCAGGTGATGGGGCCTGACCTGCCCGTAGGGACGCAGGTCAAGGTCGTGGCGAGCAACGGCCGCGACCTCACGGTCGAACCCATCTAATCAAACAATCCTGATCAGGCGACGCCGATCCGCAGCAGGTCATGGAAATGCACCAGCCCGAGCGGTCGTCTATCGTCGTCGACGACGATCAGCGCGCCGATGCTGTGCTGATTGAGCAGCGCGAGGGCAGCGGTCGCCAGAATCGTCGGCTTCACCGTCTTCGGCGTCTTCGTCATGATGTCGTCGACGGCAAGCTCGGCGAGATTGCGGGTCAGGTTGCGCGCCATATCGCCTTCGGTGACGATGCCACAGAGCCGTCCCTCCTCGTCGAGCACGCCGACGCAGCCGAAATGCTTGCGCGACAGCACGGTGATCGCCTCCGGCATCGGCGTGCCCTTGGCAACGAGCGGCAACCGCTCGCCGGTATGCATGATGTCGGCGACATGTGTCAGGCTGGCGCCGAGCTTGCCGCCGGGATGGAAGACGTGGAAATCCGTGGCGGTAAAGCCGCGTGCCTCCAGAAGCGCCACTGCCAAGGCATCGCCAAGCGCAAGCTGCATCAGCGTCGAGGTCGTCGGCGCCAGCCCATTGGGGCAGGCTTCCTGTTCGTTCGGCACGAGAAGCACGATATCGGCAGCGGTCGCAAGCGAGGAGCGTTCGCCGCAGGTGAGCGCGATCAGCGGAATGGAAAAGCGCCGCGTGAAGGAAATAATGCTCTTGAGCTCGGCGCTCTCGCCGCCTTTGGAAATCGCCAGCACCACGTCGTCGCGCGCGATCATGCCGAGATCGCCGTGATTGGCTTCGGCCGCATGCACGAAGAAGGCAGGCGTCCCGGTCGACGCGAAGGTCGCCGCCAGCTTGGCGCCGATATGACCGCTCTTGCCGACGCCGGTGACGATCACCCGGCCGGAGATATCGCCAATGACTTCGATCGCGCGGGTGAACGGGCCGGCCAATCCATTGTCCAAGGCCTGTTCGAGCGCTTCGAGACCGCGTTTTTCGATTTCAATCGTGCGTTTTGCTGATTCGAGCACGCCGTTTTCGACCAGTTTTATCGCTCTTCTGTTCATGGACTTGCGTTAGACCTTTTCACTTTCCAAGTCCACCCCGGCCTCTTTCCGAATTGTGAACGGCGCCCGCCGACGACAACGATTGATTAACCACGAGGCTTTACCTTTGGGTAAGAACTGAAAGCATGTCAGGCGCGAATTGCATGGGCCAGCCAGATCAGACGAGCAGTGTGACGCCGCTCCGCGCCATGAGCCGTGCCGTCTCTTTTGCTGCGTTCGGCAGTCTGCTGCTTAGCCAGGTAGCCTTTGCACAATCCGCCTCACAGCAGCCGGCAAGCAGCGGCTCCGCGGCCTCTCAGGACAATCGCACCACCTACAACGCCGCATCCGCCGCTGACGAGAGCGACGACGGCACCATTCCCGCGGCAAACGGCACGACCGCGAACGCGGATGACGCTTCGCAGAGGCTTGCCATACCGGATGCGCAATCCGGCGACGATATCACCGGCTCCATCCTCGACGAGGACATCCGCCGGCTGAACACCCGCGAAGCACCGGTCGACGAAACGCCGCGCCGCCGGGCTGCCGAAAGTGCGTCGACGGCGGAAACGCCGGGCATTCCGCTCGGCACTTTCGTGCTCCGTCCGAGCGTCACCCAGAGCATCAACACCGAGACCACCAAGGACGGCAACACCAGGCAGCGACGCGCCTTCCTCGAAACCGATGCGGCCGCGACGCTGACCTCCGATTGGGGCCGCCACCAGCTGAGCGTCACCTCGGAAGGCGCCTGGCAGAGGAATATCAGCGGCGAAGGCGAGGAGCAGCCTTCCTTCAAGATCAACGGTGATCTCAGGCTGGATCTTCCCCAGGACACGGTCGCGCACCTCACCGCCGGGTATAATTTCTACCGCGAAGATACGGACGATCCCGACGCGATCGCCAATGCGACGCAGCAATCCGATGTGCAGGAGTTTTCGGCCGGGGCCTCCGTCCAACGCGATTTCGGCATCCTGCGCGGCACGACGGCGCTGGCGCTGACCCGTTCGATCTATTCCGACGCCACGCTGGCCAGCGGCGCGACCGTCGCGCTCAGCGACCGCAATCAGACGACGGGCACGTTGCGCGGCCGCGTCGGCTACGAGCTGTCGCCCGCACTCATCCCCTTCATCGAGGCGACGATCGGCCGGACGCTTTATGACGAGACGCGCGATTCCGCCGGCTATGAGCGTTCGGGCCATAGCTACGGCGCCAAGGCCGGCGTCGAGGTCGATCTCGGCGAAAAGCTGAAGGGGGAGGTCGGCGTTGGTTACGAGAGGGCGGATTTCGAAGATAACAGGCTCTCGTCGATCGACACGGCCACGCTCGATGCGAGCCTGCTCTGGTCGCCGATCCGCGGCACCGACGTCAATCTCGACCTGCAGACGAGCATCCAGCC
This sequence comes from Rhizobium sp. K102, assembly GCF_022385315.1. NCBI lineage: Bacteria > Pseudomonadati > Pseudomonadota > Alphaproteobacteria > Hyphomicrobiales > Rhizobiaceae > Rhizobium > Rhizobium sp. K102. The sequence goes on along the minus strand of NZ_CP092436.1, from coordinate 4,264,863 downwards.
GACGACCACGGCCGGCGAGAGCGGTTACGTCTCGCACGCGCTGACGACGACGGTCACGCATCAGCTGCGCGACAATCTGGTCGGCACGATTATCGGTGGAGTCGTATGGCGCGATTATCCCACCGACAGCACCGTCAACGACGAGCTCGTCTATACCGCGGCAACCGGCCTCACTTGGAACATCAATCGCTATCTCGACCTGACCAGCACGCTCGGTTACGAACTGACGACGCGCAAGGAAGGATCCGATTCGCAGCAATGGCGCGCAGGCCTCGGCCTTAAGCTGAAACGCTAAAGCGCATCGCGATCTTTCAGATTCGCTGCTTGCGCTTTAGCTCTTTGTTTTCACGCATGTCGTTGCCGCAAAACCGCGCACACTTTTGCGCGACATGCTTAAACGCCGCACATCCGGTCCGGATGCGCGGCACTCTGTCATTCATGCGCTGAAGAAGAGAACGTTACCTCAGGCCGGCCAGCAATTCCTTGAAGCCGCCTTCGACGGTCGGGCGGATATCGGCGCGTTCGAGGGCGTAGGCGACATTTGCCAGGATGAAGCCATCCTTGGCGCCGCAGTCGTAGGTCGTGCCGCGGAAGTGATACCCGGCGAAATCCTGTTCCTTCAGCAGCTTCAGCATGCCGTCGGTCAGCTGGATCTCGTTGCCGGCGCCGCGCTCCTGGGTTTCGAGGATCCGGAAAATCTCGGGCTGCAGGATGTAGCGGCCGTTGATGAAGAAGTTGGAAGGCGCCGTTCCCTTGGCGGGTTTTTCCACCATGCCGGTGATTCGGAAGCCCTCGCCGATCGCTTCGCCGACGCCGACTATGCCGTATTTATGCGCCTGGTCGGGCGCGCATTCCTCAACGGCGATGATATTGCCGCCGCTCTGGCCGTAAAGGTCGATCATTCCTTTCATGCAGCCCTTGTCGCCCTTCATGATCATGTCGGGAAGCAGCAGTGCGAAAGGTTCGTCGCCGACGATTTCGCGGGCGCACCAGACCGCATGACCGAGGCCGAGCGGCTCCTGCTGGCGGGTGAAGCTCACCGTGCCGGCCTTCGGCAATTGCTGCTGCAGGAGAGTAATTTCCGCCTTCTTGGCGCGCTCCTTGAGCGTCTGCTCAAGCTCGAAATGAATGTCGAAATAATCTTCGATGACGTGCTTGTTGCGCCCGGTGACGAAAACCAGATGTTCGATCCCGGCTTCGATCGCCTCATCGACGACATATTGAATGATTGGCTTGTCGACGACGGTCAACATTTCCTTCGGGACAGCCTTTGTCGCCGGCAGGAATCGCGTCCCCAACCCGGCAACCGGAAATACTGCTTTACGAACTTTGTTATGCTGAGCCACACCCGGCCTCCTGCTTCGCCATATCGCTTTGGAAAAAGAGCCTTTTGGCTCTACCTAGTATAGAATTGCTACTGTTTTGCAATGGTGACCGCGGCGCACCGCCATGGTAAAGAATTTGTTGACTCCGTTCCTGTAGTCTCGGGTCTGGGCGGACATGACGCCTCTGCTGCACCGAAAACTGAAGATGACGGATACGACTGTTGATGATCCAGAATCACAAAAACTCCCTTCGTGGTCTTGCTCTCGCCCTCGTTGTCGCCGCCCAGGTAGGCCTGGTCCCCGACAGCGCGAAAGCCGATTCCCGGTTCCAGAAATGGATCGCGGATTTTTACCAAACAGCCGCACAGAGTGGCATCAGTAAGGCAACCTACCAAAAGGCCTTTTCAGGGGTGAGCGAGCCCGACCCGACGGTGCTCGAAAAAGCCGCCTATCAGCCGGAATTCACCTCGAAGATCTGGGATTACATCGATTCGCGCGTCAATCCCTACACGGTCAAGATCGGCCGCGAGATGGCCGCCAAGCATGCCCGCACGCTCAACGCGATCGAGCAGCGCTTCGGCGTCGACAAGGCCATTCTGCTCGCCATATGGTCGATGGAATCCAATTACGGAGCGATCCTCGACAAGGACGACCGGCTGCACTACGTGCCGCGCGCGCTGGCGACGCTTGCCTATGCCGATCCGAGCCGCGCCAAATTCGCCAAGAAGCAGCTGGTCGCCGCGCTGAAGATCCTGCAGAACGGCGACGTGCCGGCACGCGAGATGACCGGCTCCTGGGCGGGCGCCATGGGCCACACGCAGTTCATCCCGACAAGCTACCTGCTTTACGCCGTCGACGCCGACGGCAACGGCCATCGCGACATCTGGAATTCGGTGCCGGATGCGCTGGCGACCTCGGCCAATCTCCTGATGAAGAACGGCTGGGATACCGGCAAGACCTGGGGCTACGAGGTCGTCGTTCCCGCGGCCGCCGCCAAGCAGGCCGGCAAGACCCATACGATCGACCAATGGGCGGAACTCGGCCTGAAACGCCCGAGCGGCAAGGCCTTCCGCGAGGGCGGCACCAAGGCCGTGCTGAAGATGCCGGCCGGACCGAACGGCCCGGGCTTCCTGATGACCGCCAACTTTTTCACCATCAAGAACTACAACGCCTCGGACAGCTACGCGCTTGCCGTCGGCCTGCTGGCCGATCAGATTGCCGGATACGGCGGCATGCAGCAGCGCTGGCCGCGCCCGGACGGCGCCCTTGATATCACCGAGAAATTCGAGCTGCAGACCCGCCTCAAGACCCTCGGCTATTACAATGGCGAGGTCGATGGCAATTTCGGCTCCGGTTCGAAAGCGGCGATATCGGCGGTGCAGGAGCGCATCGGCATGCAGCCGGACGGCGAGCCCTCGCTGCCGCTTCTGAACGCACTTCGCCGCTAGCACCATGCCGAAACGTAAGCCCTGATTGGAAGCGGCAGAACCGTGACCTACATGAATGGCGGGAGTGGACGCTGACCTTTCCTGCGTGCAAGATGCCGGCAGATGCGGAACTGCCCATGATGAAGAAATTTGATCGACCCCGAATCCGTTGGCTGGTGCTCGCCTTGACGGCGGCTTCGCTATGCGTCGGCGCGCTTGCACCAGTGCATGTCGCCGAGGCGCAGGAGCAGCGCTACGAGCGCCGGTCGATCCTCGATTTCTTCCTTGGCCGGCGCTATCTCGATGACGGTCCGCAGGCCCCTGATGCCCAGCAGCCGCGACGCCAGCAGCGCAAGCGCCCACCGGCGCAGAAGGCGGTGATAAATACCCGCACCGCGCCGCCGGTGCGGCCGCCGGTGCCGGAAGAGCCGGTCGTGCAGAAGCTTGGCGACGCCAAGAAGGTCCTGATCGTCGGCGATTTCCTCGCCAGCGGCCTCGGCGACGGCCTCACCGCCGCCTTCGAGACTTCGCCCGGCGTCGTCGTCGAAGCCCGCGGCAACGTCTCCTCAGGCCTTGTCCGCGACGATTATTATGACTGGCCGGAACAGCTGCCGAAGATGATCGACGAGTTGAAGCCGGCCATGGTCGTCGTCATGATCGGCGCCAACGACCGCCAGCAGATGGTGACCGACACCGCCAAGGAAAAATTCCGCACCGACGGCTGGTTTGCCGAATACCGCCGCCGCGTTCTTTCCTTCGGTAAAGAAGTCACCGACCGCAAGATCCCGCTGCTTTGGGTCGGACTTCCCGCCTTCGAATCCGATCAGATGACGGCTGACGCCGTCCAGATGAACCAGCTCTATCGCAACCAGGTGGAAAGCATCGGCGGCGAATTCGTCGATATCTGGGATGGCTTCGTCGACGAGAACAGCAACTTCATCGTCACCGGTTCGGATGTGAACGGCCAGCAGGTGCGCCTGCGCACCTCCGACGGCATCAATCTCACGCAGGCAGGCCGCCGCAAACTTGCCTTCTATGTGGAAAAGCCGGCCCGCCGCATTCTCGGCACCCAGGCAAGCCCGGATCTGGTGCGGCTGGACGAAAGTGCCCTGCCCGGCCTCGGCCTTCCCACCAATCCGGTCGAACACACCGTGCCGATCAGTCTCTCCGATCCCAATCTCGACGGCGGCACCGAGCTTCTCGGCGCAAGGCCGCCGCCTGTGACGCTGACGAAATCGCCGCGCGATCTGCTTGTCGAGCAGGGCGAGATGACGCCGGCCCCGGTCGGGCGCGTCGACGACTACCGCATGCCGGCGGCCAAGACGCCGGCCGAAGTCTCGGTGAAATGAGAAAGGCCGCGCGAGCATGATGCCGAAACGTGTTGGCGGTTTCGGACCACATCAAAAAAATCCGCCTGTGAACGGACCCCCGAAAGTTGGACAACAACCTTCGGGGGTCCGTTCACAGGCGGAGTTCGTCTCGTCCAGACCCTGCGTGAGCCGACAGTCAGTTCGGCAGCACGCTTGAGCCCATCAAGGCCTCGTCGATGGCGCGGGCAGCCTGGCGGCCTTCGCGGATCGCCCAGACCACCAGCGACTGGCCGCGGCGCACGTCGCCCGCCGTCCAGAACTTGTCGATCGAGGTCTTGTAGTCCCGGTCGTTGGCGACGACGTTGGTCGAGCCGCGCTTATCGGTATTGAGCGTCAGCTTGCCCTCGAGCTCCTTCAGCACGCTTGTCGTAAACGGGCCGCGGAAACCGATGGCGATGAAGGCGAGATCGGCTCGGATGACGAATTCCGTGCCCGCAACCGGCCGCCGGCGCTCATCGACCTCACAGCATTTGACGCCTGTCAGCACACCGTCTTCGCCGATGAATTCGAGCGTCGCCACCTGGAACTCGCGCACGGCGCCCTCGGCCTGCGAGGAGGAGGTGCGCATCTTCGTCGCCCAGAAAGGCCAGACAGCGAGCTTGTCTTCCTTCTCCGGCGGCTGCGGCCGGATGTCGAGCTGGGTGACCTTGACGGCGCCCTGGCGGAACGCCGTGCCGACACAGTCCGACGCCGTATCACCGCCACCGACGACGACGACATGCTTGGCGCCGGCAAGGATCGGATCCGACGGCCAGCCGACGCTGTCGATGTTCTCGCGCCCGACACGGCGGTTCTGCTGCACCAGATAAGGCATGGCATCATGGACGCCAGCAAGGTCAATGCCCGGAATGCCCGCCTCGCGCGGCGTCTCGGAGCCGCCGCAGTAGAGCACGGCGTCATGATCGGCCAGCAGTTGCTCGACCTTGACGTCGACGCCAACATTGACGCCGCAATGGAAGGTGACGCCCTCGCCCTTCATCTGCTCGACGCGGCGGTCGATGAAGTTCTTCTCCATCTTGAAATCGGGAATACCGTAGCGCAGCAGGCCGCCCGGCTTGGTCTCGCGCTCATAGACATGCACCTCGTGGCCGGCGCGGCCGAGCTGCTGGGCAGCCGCCATGCCGGCGGGGCCGGAGCCGATAACGGCGACCTTCTTTCCGGTATGAACGGTGGCCGGCTGCGGCCGGATGAAGCCGAGCTCATAGGCCTTGTCGGCGATCGCCTGTTCGACCGTCTTGATGGCAACAGGCGCATCTTCGAGATTCAAAGTGCAGGCTTCCTCGCAGGGCGCCGGGCAGACGCGGCCGGTGAACTCCGGGAAGTTGTTGGTCGAATGCAGGTTCTGGATCGCCGCTTCCCAGTTGTTGTTGTAGACGAGGTCGTTCCAGTCAGGAATCTGGTTGTGCACCGGGCAGCCGGTGGGGCCGTGGCAATAGGGGATGCCACAGTCCATGCAGCGCGCCGCCTGTTTCTGCACTTCCGGATCCGACATCGGGATCGTGAATTCGCGGAAATGGCGGATACGATCCGACGCCGGCTGGTACTTCGCCACCTGCCGGTCGATTTCCAGAAACCCTGTTACCTTACCCATCTCTTCGTCCCTTACCCTCATGACCGCCTCATCCGCGGCCAATTGTCTGTCGTCAGTCCCGGCATTCCGGGTGGGTTGCTTCTCTTGACCGTCATTGGAACATATCCCCTGAAACTTCCGGGCGATCTGGACGGCCTTTCGCCGTCATGATCGTCACGGATCATCGAGACGTTTCCGATATCCGCCACCCGCAATCAGCACGTGGCGAATATCCCGGTGCAAATCACTCCGCGGCGATGCCCATCCGGCTGCGTTCCATTTCCTCGAGCGCACGGCGGTATTCGACCGGCATGACCTTGCGGAACTTCGGACGGTAGTCGGCCCAGTGATCGAGGATCTGCTTGGCGCGGGCCGAGCCCGTATAGTGCAGATGGTTGGAGATCAGCTGGTAGAGGCGCTCCTCGTCATGACGAGTCATGTCGCCCGAGACGTCGACACGTCCCTTGTGCATGAGATCGCCGCCGTGATGATGCAGCTTCTCCAGCATGTCGTCTTCTTCGGGCACCGGCTCGAGTTCGACCATCGCCATGTTGCAGCGGCTGGCGAAATCGCCGGTTTCGTCGAGCACATAGGCGACACCGCCGGACATGCCGGCCGCGAAATTGCGGCCCGTAGCGCCGAGCACGACGACGACACCGCCGGTCATATATTCGCAGCCATGGTCGCCGACACCCTCGACGATGGCGATCGCACCCGAGTTGCGCACGGCGAAACGTTCACCCGCCACGCCGCGGAAATAGCATTCGCCCTCGGTCGCGCCGTAAAGCACGGTGTTGCCGACGATGATCGAGTTTTCGGCGATTATCCTGGAATTCTCCGGCGGCCGGATGATGATCTTGCCGCCCGAAAGGCCCTTGCCGACATAGTCGTTGCCATCGCCGATCAGGTTGAAGGTGACGCCGCGCGCCAGGAAGGCGCCGAAGCTCTGGCCTGCCGTGCCGCGAAGCGTCACATTGATCGTGTCTTCCTTCAGCCCGCGATGGCGGAAGCGCTTGGCGACCTCGCCGGACAGCATCGCGCCGGCCGAACGGTCGACGTTCTTGATGCCGACCTCGAACGCGACTGGCGTCTTGTCGGTCAGCGCCGGCTGTGCTTGCTCGATCAGCACGCGGTCGAGAATGTCATCGATCGGGTGCTGCTGCCGGCTCGTCCAGAAAGTCTCCTCCTTGGCGGCATCGACCTTATGGAAGATGCGGCTGAAGTCGAGACCCTTGGCCTTCCAGTGCGCCAGCATCTCGTCCTTCTCCAGCAACTCCGAAGCGCCGATTATGTCGTCGAGTCGGGTAAAGCCGAGCGAGGCGAGGATTTCGCGCACTTCGTTGGCGACGAAGAAGAAGTAGTTGATGACGTGCTCCGGCGTGCCCTTGAAGCGCTTGCGCAGCACCGGATCCTGTGTCGCCACGCCGACCGGACAGGTGTTGAGATGGCACTTGCGCATCATGATGCAGCCGGCCGCGATCAGCGGCGCGGTGGCGAAGCCGAATTCGTCGGCGCCGAGCAGCGCCCCGATGATGACGTCCCGGCCGGTCTTCAGACCGCCGTCCACCTGCAATGCAACACGCGAACGCAGGCCGTTCAGCACCAGCGTCTGCTGGGTTTCGGCAAGACCGATTTCCCAAGGGCTGCCGGCATGCTTGAGCGAGGTCAGCGGCGACGCACCCGTGCCGCCGTCGAAGCCGGCGACCGTGATATGGTCGGCGCGCGCCTTGGCGACACCGGCGGCAACCGTGCCGACGCCGACTTCGGAGACGAGCTTGACCGAGACATCAGAGGTCGGGTTGACGTTCTTCAGATCGTAGATCAGCTGCGCCAGATCCTCGATCGAATAGATGTCGTGGTGCGGCGGCGGCGAGATCAGGCCGACACCCGGCGTCGAGTGACGGGTCTTGGCGACCGTCGCATCGACCTTGTGACCGGGCAGCTGGCCGCCTTCGCCGGGCTTGGCGCCCTGCGCCACCTTAATCTGCAGCACGTCGGCGTTGACCAGATATTCGGTCGTGACGCCGAAGCGACCCGAGGCGATCTGCTTGATCGCCGAACGTTCCGGATTGCTCGACCCATCGGAGAGCGGCATGTAGCGGTCGGATTCCTCTCCACCCTCACCGGTGTTCGACTTGCCGCCGATCCGGTTCATGGCGATCGCCAGCGTCGTATGCGCCTCGCGGGAAATCGAGCCGAAAGACATCGCTCCCGTCGAGAACCGCTTGACGATATCGGCGGCCGGTTCGACCTCGTCGATCGATACCGGCTTGCGGCCGAGCGCCTCGGCGCTCTTGATGTTGAAGAGCCCGCGGATCGTGTTCATGCGCAGCGCCGAATTGTTCACCATCTCGGAGAATTCGCGGTAGCGATCCTCGGCATTGCCGCGCACGGCATGCTGAAGGGCGGCAACCGCATCCGGCGTCCAGGCATGGCTTTCGCCGCGCATGCGATAGGCATATTCGCCGCCGATATCGAGCGTCGTCGCAAGCAGCGGATCCTTGCCGAAGGCGGCGTTGTGGCGAGCGACAGTCTCTTCGGCGATCGCTTCGAGGCCGATACCTTCGATCATCGTTGCGGTACCGAAGAAATACTTGTCCACCAGTTCCGACGACAGGCCGATCGCATCGAAAATCTGCGCGCCGCAATAGGACTGATAGGTCGAGATGCCCATCTTCGACATGACCTTGAGGATGCCTTTGCCGACCGCCTTGATGTAGCGGTAGACGATTTCCGAGGCATCGACTTCCTTGGGGAACTCGCCCTTGGCATGCATGTCGAGCAGCGTGTCGAAAGCGAGATAAGGGTTGATCGCCTCGGCGCCATAGCCGGCGAGCAGGCAGAAATGATGCACTTCGCGCGGCTCCCCGGTCTCGACGACGAGACCGACCGAGGTGCGAAGCCCCTTGCGGATCAGGTGATGGTGCACGGCGGCCGTCGCCAGCAGCGCCGGGATGGCGATTCGATCAGGACCGATCTGACGGTCGGAGAGCACGATGATGTTGTAGCCGCCCTTGACGGCCGCTTCCGCGCGCTCGCAAAGCCGGTCGAGCATGTCGGGCATGCCGGCGGCGCCGCGCTCGATGTCATAGGTGAAATCGAGGGTCTTGGTGTCGAACCGGTCTTCCGTATGACCGATCGAGCGGATCTTTTCGAGGTCACCATTGGTCAGGATCGGCTGGCGCACTTCGAGACGCTTGGCGTTCGCCATGCCTTCATGGTCGAGAATGTTCGGACGCGGGCCGATGAAGGAGACGAGGCTCATGACAAGCTCTTCGCGGATCGGGTCGATCGGCGGGTTCGTGACCTGCGCGAAGTTTTGCTTGAAGTAGGTATAGAGCAGCTTCGGCTTTTCCGACATCGCCGAGATCGGCGTATCCGTGCCCATCGAGCCGATCGCCTCCTGACCGGTCGTCGCCATCGGCGACATCAGGATGCGAGTATCCTCGGTCGTGTAGCCGAAGGCCTGCTGACGGTCGAGCAGCGACACGTCGCGACGCAGCGCCCGCGGCTCCACCGGCTTCAGCTCTTCGAGGATCAGCTGGGTGCGGTCGAGCCAGCTGCGATAGGGATGCGCGGTGGCAAGCTGCGACTTCACCTCGTCGTCGGAGATGATCCGGCCTTCTTCCATGTCGATCAGCAGCATCTTGCCCGGCTGCAGGCGCCACTTCTGAATGATCTTCTCCTCCGGAACCGGCAGAACGCCGGCTTCGGAGGCCATGATGACGCGGTCGTCGTCGGTGACGAGATAACGCGCCGGCCGCAGGCCGTTGCGGTCGAGCGTCGCGCCGATCTGCTTGCCGTCGGTGAAGGCAACGGCAGCCGGCCCGTCCCAGGGCTCCATCAGCGCGGCATGATATTCGTAGAAGGCCTTGCGTTCGGCCGCCATCGACTGGTTGCCGGCCCAGGCTTCCGGAATCAGCATCATCACCGCATGCGCCAGCGAATAGCCGCCGCGCACCAGGAATTCGAGCGCATTGTCGAAGCAGGCCGTGTCCGACTGTCCCTCGTAGGAAATCGGCCAGAGCTTGGAAATATCTTCGCCGAACAGCGGCGAGGAAACCGACGCCTGGCGCGCCGCCATCCAGTTGACGTTGCCGCGCAGCGTGTTGATCTCGCCGTTATGGGCGACCATGCGATAGGGATGCGCGAGCTTCCACGACGGGAAGGTGTTGGTCGAGAAGCGCTGGTGCACCAGGGCGACCGCGCTTTCGAAACGCGGGTCCGACAGGTCCTTGTAATAGACGCCGACTTGATAGGCCAGGAACATGCCCTTGTAGACCACGGTCGCCGACGACAGCGAGACCGGATAGAAATTGCTCTCCTCGCCGTCGAACTCGTCATAGATGCGGTTGGAGATCACCTTGCGCAGCGTGAACAGCCGGCGCTCGAATTCGTCATTGTTCTCGGCATCCTCACCGGCACCGATGAAGACCTGCACGTGATGCGGCTCGGTCGCGGCAATCGCCGGCGCCTTGGAGAGCGAGGAATTATCGACCGGCACGTCGCGAAAGCCGATCAGGACCTGGCCTTCCTCTTCAATGACGTCCTTGATCACCTTCTTGAAGTGCTCGATCTGCTTTTCATCGCGCGGCATGAAGATATGGCCGACGCCATATTCGCCGGCCGGCGGCAGGGCGATCCCCTGCCCGGCCATCTCCTCACGGAAGAAGCGGTCGGGAATCTGCACCAGAATGCCGGCGCCGTCGCCCATCAGAGGATCGGCGCCGACGGCGCCGCGGTGCGTCAGGTTCTCAAGAATGAACAAGCCGTCCTTGACGATCTGGTGCGACTTCTCACCCTTCATATGCGCGACAAAGCCGACGCCGCAGGCATCATGCTCGTTGCGGGGATCGTAGAGGCCCTGTTTCTTCGGCAGGCCGGAGGCGGATTTGGACGTATCGGCCGTCGCGCGCATCTCAGCAGCGGCAAACCGGTCAAATTCCATGGATGGCGTCTTCGTCATCGTCTTTCCTCCTGTCGAAACCCGCGGGCCGCGGGCGGCTTTTCGTCCCGCACCGCAACCCGAAGATAGGTTCGGCGCATGACAGCGCTGTTGCATTGTGAAGATCGCCGCAGACATCTGCTTCTAGGGAAAGCAAACCGTCGCGTTCCGCGCCTGCCATTCGCCTCCGCGCGCCGCCCGTCCTGGGGCTTGACGCTCGGAAGAACTATAGCGTGAAAGCCCGCCTGTTCCAGGGCTTTCGGCGCCTCTTCGGCCGCAAAGGCCAAAATAGGACAGCAACACTGTCCTAATTCATCTGTTCTATGCCAGAAAGCATTTGGCTTCGCAAGAGCGCCGGGTCAAAAATCGTCATTTTGCGACGGAAGATTACCAAATCGGTCGCAACCACGAAATAAAATTGCGTTAAGTCGAGACATTTTATTTATTGATTGCGCCGTTCAATTTTCGTGATGGATTATCGGTAATGGCCTTGATCCCGTGAAGGATTGCCGTAATGTCCGCAGCGACCCTCCCAACCCGTTTCACTCCCACGGTCTTCGCTATGTTCTTTGCATCCGACAATTGGGCCGGCGCCCACAGATCCATTGCCGAACGCCTGCTGGCGGAATCGGCTGGTTTTGCCCCTGCCTATGGCGCCGGCGATCTCGACAAACAAGTCGAGGCCCGCTTCTGCGAGATCTTCGAACGTGAGGTTTCCGTCTTCTTCGTCGCCACCGGCACGGCCGCCAATTCCCTGTCGCTGGCAAGCGTCCAGCGGCCCGGCGGCATCACCTTCTGCCATTCCGAGGCGCATGTGATCGAGGATGAATGCGGCGCGCCGGAATTCTTCTCCGGCTCCGCCCGCCTCGTTGCCGTCGACGGCGAAGCCGGCAAGATCGATCCGGCGAAACTTTCGGCAAAAATCGCCAACTTTCCCGAGGACGCCCTCCGTCACGGCCGTGCCAGCGCCGTCACCATCACCCAGGCGACCGAGATCGGCACCGTCTATTCCCTGCCGGAGATCGGCGAGATCGCCGCCCTATCACGAAAGCGCAACCTGCCGCTCCACATGGACGGCGCCCGCTTCGCCAATGCGTTGATTGCGCTCGGCGCCACCCCGGCCGAAATGACCTGGAAACGCGGCGTCGACATGCTCTCCTTCGGCGGCACCAAGAACGGCTGCTGGTGCGCCGAGGCGATCGTCTTCTTCGATCCGGAACGGGCGCGCGAAATGCCCTTCATCCGCAAGCGCGCCGCCCAGCTCTTTTCCAAATCGCGTTTCATCGCCGCCCAGTTCGATGCCTATTTCGAAAACGGCCTCTGGCTCGATCTCGCCCGCCATTCCAACGGCATGGCCGATCGGCTGCGCGCCGGCATCGGCGCCAGCAATGCCGCGCGGCTCGCCTGGCCGACCGCGTCAAACGAAGTCTTTGCCGTCATCAGCAAGAGCGCGGCAAAAACCGCCGAGGAAAAGGGCGCCAAATTTTACGCGTGGCCGGCGCCCGCGGCAACGCCCGAACTCGTCTCCGAAGGCGAAACCCTGATCCGCCTCGTCACCAGCTTTGCGACCACGCAAGCCGATGTGGATGGTTTCCTGAAGTGCCTGACCGCTTGATCGGCCGAACCCGTCTGCCGGGCAGGCTCACGGTGCCGACGATGGCTCATGCCGACCTCAGCCCCCTCACCTTTTGCAGAATATCGTCCGAAAGTGCGGCGACCAGCGCCTGATCGGCGCCCTTGCGCGGCACGAGGACGAATTCCACGTCCTCCAGCGCCGGCAGTCTTCTAGCAGCGATCTCTTTCAGCCCCGAGGGCGCCATGCTGCGCGGCTGCACCAGCACGCCCATCCCGGCCCGCGCCGCCGCCGTCAGCCCGCTGAGACTGCCGCAAGTGCAGACGATCCGCCACGGCACGCCGTTGCGCCCGAGCGCTTCCAGGGCGATCGCCCGTGTCACGCTCGGTGGCGGGAAAGCAATCAGCGGCAGTGGCCCGGTGGCCAGCAGCCGCTCAGGATCGCGCGCCAGCCAGACGAGCGGCTCGCGATAGACGAGCTTCCCGCGTGCGTCACCGAGCCGGCGCTTGGCAAGCACCAGATCGATGTCGCCATTGTCCTGCATCTCGTAGAGGACGCCGGAGAGCGCCACGGTCAGTTCCAGGTCGACGGACGGATGCGACCGAACGAAATCCTCCAGCGCCGCCGGCAGCTGGCTGGTGACGAAATCCTCCGAGACGCCGAGCCGCAGGCTGCCGCGCAGACTGTTGCTCTTAAACAGCGACTGCACCTGCCCCTCGATCGAAAGCATGGCGCGCGCATGCGTCAGCAGCGCTTCGCCATCGCCGGTCAGCATGACCTTGTGCGTGTCGCGCGCCAGAAGCTTGCGACCGAGCGTCGCCTCCAGCCGCTGAATATGCTGACTGACCGTCGATTGCCCGAGACCCAGCCTTTCTGCGGCGAGCGTGAAACTGCCCATCTGTTCGACAGCGACGAAACTGCGCAATTGCGAAAGGTCCAGCATGACATCCGGTTTCTTGATAACTGTTATTTCTTGCATCCTGGATCATAATGGAGGACAGAACAATGACCAATCTTGTTTGCCGTGAGACCGCCATGCGCCGCTTTCTGCCCGATAGCTTCACCAGCCTGCTTGTCTGCACCGTCATCCTTGCCTCGCTGTTTCCGGCAAGCGGCACCTTCGCGGATTATTTCGGCATCGCCACCGATCTCGCCATCGCCGCCCTGTTCTTCCTGCATGGCGCCCGCCTCTCGCGTGATGTCGTCATCTCGGGCCTGCTGCACTGGCGCCTGCATCTCGTCATCCTGCTGACGACCTTCGGCATCTTCCCGCTGCTGGGCCTGGCGCTCGGCTTCATTCCGGACGCGATCCTGCCGCAGCCGCTCTATCTCGGCATCCTCTTCCTCTGCGTGCTGCCGTCGACGGTGCAGTCATCCATCGCCTTCACCTCGATGGCCGGCGGCAACGTGCCTGCCGCGATCTGCTCGGCCTCCGCCTCGAATATTTTCGGCATGTTTCTGACGCCGCTGCTCGTCGGCCTGCTCTTTTCCGTCGGCGGCCATGGCGGCTTCTCCCTCGACGCGCTTCAGCAGATCCTGCTGCAACTGCTTGCCCCCTTCATCGTCGGCCAGATCCTGCAGCCCTGGATCGGCGACTGGATTCGCGCCAGGAGGAAGATTCTGATGCCCGTCGATCGCGGCTCGATCCTGATGGTCGTCTATCTCGCCTTCTCGACGGCGGTCGTCGAAGGCCTCTGGCATACCTTCTCGATCGCCGATATCGCCGTCGTCATCGTCGCCGACATCGTCCTTCTGGGGTTAGTGCTGGTGCTGACGATGTTCGGCAGCCGCCGGCTCGGCTTCGGCAAGACCGACGAGATCACCATCACCTTCTGCGGTTCCAAGAAAAGTCTCGCAAGCGGCGTGCCGATGGCAAATGTCATTTTTGCCGGCCAGTCGATCGGCGCGATCGTGCTTCCGCTGATGCTCTTCCACCAGATCCAGCTGATGGTCTGCGCCGTCATCGCCCAGAAATACGCCGCCGCCGCGGCCCGCCGCGCAACCGAACAGCAGATCAAGGATGCCGCCAGCCCCGCCTGAACAGCAGTACAGCGAGCGCAATAAAAAACGGCGCCCCAAGCGGAGCGCCGTCCATTTATCCGCACGGGAGAACGATCAGCTGTTGACGACCTGCGCCTCGATGGCCTTCGGAGCCTCGACCGGCTCTGCGGCAATCGCGATCTTGCGGGGCTTCATGGCCTCAGGAATATTGCGCAGAAGGTCGATGTGCAGCAGGCCGTTCTTCAGCGAAGCGGCGGTCACCTCGACATGGTCGGCGAGCTGGAAGCGGCGCTCGAAGGCGCGCTTGGCAATGCCGCGATAGAGGAATTCGCCGCCTTCGGCGGTTTCCTCGTTCTTTTCACCCTTCACGGACAGCACATGGGCATGGGCCTCGATCGAAAGTTCGGTCTCGTCGAAACCGGCGACCGCCATGGTGATGCGATAGGTGTTTTCACCGGTGCGCTCGATATTATAGGGCGGATAGGTCTGTGCCTGCTCCGGCTGAGCAAGGCTGTCGAGCATGGTGAACAGCCGGTCGAAACCGACCGTCGAACGATAAAGGGGAGAGAAGTCTACGTGACGCATGATGTCCTCCTGTGGAAGCGACGTGTTGCGATAAAATGTCCCTGTAACCCCATGTTTGGCGGCCCCGGAACGGTTGCGCGGGCCCTTCTTGGCACCCGCAGCAAGGAGATGGTGATGGGATTTACGGAGTTCAAGACCTTTTCGGAATCGCCTTGAACGGCCCGTGAACCCCGCATGAACGGCCGGTTCGGAACGCATTCAGACGCAAGCGCCTAGAGATAGCAGCGTCGGGTAAATCTGGTCCCGGCGGCTGAAGTGCATCGTCCCTTCTTCTTCAGCCTCAACCTAGGCCGGCTGCGGGCACCCTCATGCTCCTGCCGGCCCTTTTCTCCCGCCGCTTTGCGGGCGCCGGCGCTTTCCAAGCCGGGAGCCATGCGCTATCCCTGATAGCGAAGCAGGCAGCAGCGGCGCATTGGCAAAGTCATGGATCAGGTTCTCTATTCGACGCCCGACAATCCCGCCCCGGAAAACCGCACGGAAGGCTATTTTGAAACCCATGACGGCCACCGGCTGCGTTACGCCGTCTTTCGCTCCGCCCAGGTCGCCAGGGGCACGGTGGTCATTCTCCATGGCCGCAACGAATATATCGAAAAGTACTTCGAGACCATCCGCGACCTGACGGCGAAAGGCCTCTGGGTCGCGACCTTCGATCTGCGCGGCCAGGGCGGTTCTCAGCGGCTGATGAAACGCCGCAATCACGGTCACATCCGCCGCTTTGTCGATTACGAGCACGATCTCGACACTTTCCTCGAAAAGGTGGTGCTGCCGGATACGCGCCTGCCTTTCTACCTGCTCGCCCATTCCACCGGTGGGCTGATCGCGCTGTCGGCTGCCCCTTATCTCACCACCCGCATCGACCGCATGGTGCTGTCCGCTCCCTTCATCGGCCTGACCGGCCAGACGGCCTCGCCCCGTGTCATCCGTGCCGTTGCAGGCACGCTGACCGCTCTCGGCCTTGGTTTCCTGCCGTTGACCTCGAAATTGAAGGAGCCGGACTTCAGCCACAACCCGCTGACCTCGGACGAACAGCGCTTCGACCGTAATGTCGCGATGATGACGGCTCATCCGGAGCTGACGCTTGGTCCGCCGACAGCCCGTTGGCTCACCGAGGCGTTCCGGACCATAGATCGGGTCACCTCACCCAACCATCTCTTTTCGATCACCATCCCGACCATCGTCATCGCCCCGACGCGTGACGGCGTCGTTCCCTATACGGCGCAGGAGCGGCTCTCGCGTTATTTCCGCGCCGGTCAGCTGGTGCCGATCAACGGCGCCCGCCACGAGATTTTCCAGGAACGGGATATCTACCGCGCCGCCGCGCTCGCCGCCTTCCATGCCTTCATTCCTGGCAGCGATGCCGAGGAAAACCAAGATGTCGCGGCCCTCGGCACGTGAGCCGGATCAGGAGCTGACCGGGGGATCAGCGCTGCAGCACGGCGATCGCCTGCTCGTAGACCGCCCGGCTGCCGGCGGCGATGATCGAGCCGCCATTTTCCGGCCGGCCGCCGTCCCAGGTGGTGATGATGCCGCCCGCCCCCTCGATGACGGGAATGATGCCGCCGACATCATAGGGCTTCAGCCCGTTTTCGATGACGAGATCGATATGGCCGGCAGCAAGCAGCGCATAGGCATAGCAGTCGCAGCCGTAGCGGAAGAGCCGCACCTGGCTCTCGATCTCCCGATATTTCTCCATCTCCTCGCCGCCGAAGAGATGCGGCGATGTGGTAAAAAGAATGGCATTGGAGAGCCGGTCGCACTGGCGCGTCACCAGCCGCCGCTCGCCCTCCGGCCCGCTATAGATCGAGCCGTTTTCGTCGGCGAAATAACGCTCGCCGGTAAAGGGTTGTTCGATCATGCCCATGATCGCCCGACCCTCCTTCTGCAGGCCGATCAGCGTTCCCCACACCGGCACGCCCGATATGAAGGCGCGGGTTCCGTCGATCGGATCAATCACCCAGACATAGTCACGGTCGAGCCCGACATTGCCGTGCTCCTCGCCGAGAATGCCGTGATCGGGGAAATTCTCCTCGATCAGCGCCCGGATGGCGAGTTCGGCGGCACGATCGCCTTCCGTCACCGGATCGAACCCCGAGGATAGCTTGTTGGTGACATCGAGGCCGGAGCGGAAGCGCGGCAGCGTCTCGGCGCGGGCGGCCTCCGCCAGACGATTGAAGAACGAACGGTCAGGAAGCATGGTGGCACCATTTGGCTGGCGGGAACGGGTTTCATAACGAAACGTGACGGGAATGCAAACGCCGCGGGCAATTTCGGATGAATTGCCCAAAGATATCGCAGCGCAATATATTGCTTGACATTTGTGCAATGCAATAGTAGCGTCGTCATACAGTCTTCTGACTGTAAATACCCTCCTTGGGTGTTTCCTCCCTGAGACTTAGCCGCGCTGACCAGCGCGGTTCTTTTTTGGCCCTTGCGAAAGACGACGGCCACACGAATATCGCCAAAATTGATAAAGAAGCCTATTCGGCGGCCAGCGCCCGGTCGCCGGCGAACTTTTCGACGTAATCGGCCATCTGCTGCATGAAGGCCGTCACGGCCTCGGCCACCGCGGCAAAATCCTCGCGCTTCTCCAGCGTCACCTCGTCGACATAGATCGCCCGGTTCACCTCGATCTGCAATGCATGCAGGCCGCGCGAGGGGCGGCCGTAATGTTCGGTGATGAAACCGCCGGCATAGGGCTTGTTGCGGATCGCCGCGAAGCCCATTTCCTCGAGGATGGCGATGGCGGCGCGCGAAAGTTCGGCCGAAGCGCTGGTGCCGTAGCGATCGCCGATGATAAAATCGGGCCGTCCGGTGCAGCCGGCGACGCGCACATTACCGGGCATCGAGTGGCAATCGATCAGCACGCCGAAGCCGAACTGCACATGGGTACGGGCGATCAGCCGACGCAGCGCCGCATGGTACGGCTTGTAGACCGCTTCGACCCGATCCAGCCCCTCCTGCACCGGCAGGCGCCGCGCATAGATCTCCATGTTCTCGGCGACGATGCGCGGAATGGTGCCGAGCCCGCCGGCGACCCTCAGCGAGTTGACATTGGCATAGGGCGGCAGCAGCCCGTCGAACATCCTGGGATCAAGCTCGTAGGGCTCGCGGTTGACGTCGAGATAGGCGCGCGGAAAGTTGGCGGCGAGAAGCGGCGCGCCGAGGGTGACGGCCGAACCGAAGAGCTCATCGACATAGTGATCCTCGGAACGGCGGATGGCGATGCCTTCGAGCCTCGACTGGGCGATGAATTCCGGTGGATAAATGCGGCCGCTATGGGGGGAGTTGTAGACGAAGGGAATGGTCTGCGACACGGGCTCATGGACTTCAAAAAGCTCGTATTCGCGGATTTCCGGCACTTTCTGCCCTCTTTACCATGTCATGAACTGACTGCTTCGGCCATGTTGCCAGTTGCCCGGCCGCAAGTCCATACTATGTAGAAGGGACGGCAATCACGCACAGGCAATTCACCGGTTGTTTACCGGGCAAAGACTAGTGTAAACGGCTGGCACCCACCCAAAACCTATTGATCAGCGGTCTGGATTGATGACTCAGAAGATACTTCTCGCCGAAGACGACAACGACATGCGCCGCTTCTTGGTGAAAGCGCTGGAAAAGGCCGGTTACAAGGTCCTTTCCTATGATAACGGCGCTAGCGCCTACGACCGGCTGCGCGAGGAGCCGTTTTCCCTGCTGTTGACCGATATCGTCATGCCCGAGATGGACGGCATCGAACTGGCGCGCCGCGCCACCGAACTCGATCCCGACCTGAAGGTCATGTTCATCACCGGTTTTGCCGCCGTGGCGCTGAACCCTGATTCGAAGGCGCCGAAGGATGCCAAGGTCCTTTCCAAGCCCTTCCACCTGCGCGACCTCGTCGACGAGGTCAACAAAATGCTTGCCGCATAAGGCTTGCCGGGCGGCGCGTCACAAAACTGCAAAAAGCCTATTGACGGCTCCAAAGGTTTTGTGATCTATGCGCCGCCATCGGATGGGCGTGTAGCTCAGCGGGAGAGCACTACGTTGACATCGTAGGGGTCACAGGTTCAATCCCTGTCACGCCCACCATCCAGATTGCTTGACCTAGAAGGCCTTTCGAGAAATCGAGAGGCCTTTTTACATCGCGGCTTGCGGGTGTGATACACCTGCCCCAGTAGGAGTTTCAGACTTGGCCCAGGTCATCAAACGACGCAAAACTCTTGTGGTTTCCACCGACAAGATTTCACTCGCAAAAGGTATCAGCCTTCCTGAGGGACGCTACCCCGTCACTGCCGAGTACGTCGTCTCCCATATGCGCGGCAGACCGGTCGAGCAGGCCGGCCGGATCATGCTTCACCTGACGCGTCAGAACCTGTTGGACTACGGTGTCGATCTGACCGGCAGCGCGATGTTGGGCAGTGATATCGATGTGAGTGGCAATGTCGCCCGCAAGGAAGCCACCCTGGAGTGAATTCTCGGGCACAGGTGTTCGTCACCGCGTCAAGGAAGCAATTCAGGCCGAGAAACACCGCCCCAATCACGTCGCTGAACAATGCGAGTACCTGACCTTCCAGCGCACGGCCGGTTCGCCGGCGCAGACGGAGGGGGGATCTTTCGCACCGGCTGCCGCCGCCCCTTGTTTCCGCCGTCCCCGCCTTGCCGGCCTTTGCCGCGCCTGAGACACTTCCTGGCACCGCCGGCGTCATTACGCTTTCCGGCAAGTACGCCGAACTGGTCGTTGCCACTTCTCTCCCCGGCAGCTTATTGGCCGTCCCCGGTTCGCACAGATCGCGGTTATGGCGTGCGCGCATATGAGGACATGCTTACGCGAGCACGAATTGCATATTGTTTTCGCGGCTCAGCCCACCGTTGTTCACGGCAAGATTTGCAACAGATACGTGACAGATTCGTGACAAAATACGTGTTATTTCAGCAACATAGCTGCGCAAGCCTGCTGTCATGATCGATATCGTTATTGCGGCGCAATATCCCCTATGTAACTACCGCGGCGAGGCAGGCACCTGGTCAAAAAGGTGCCGCTTCGCTCACACGGGGTGAAGATCCGTAGGGACTGCCGATGGCAACGGTCTTCATCCTCTCGCATCTGAACTGGAGGTTATTTCCATGAACATCAAGAGCCTTCTTCTCGGCTCCGCTGCTGCTCTCGCAGCAGTATCCGGCGCTCAGGCGGCTGACGCTATCGTTGCCGCCGAGCCGGAACCGGTTGAATACGTCCGCGTCTGCGACGCTTACGGCACCGGCTATTTCTACATCCCCGGCACCGAAACCTGCCTCAAGATCAACGGCTACGTCCGCTTCCAGGTTGACGTTGCTCCGAACGCCAGCTCGATCGGCGCCGGCGGCGGCGGTTCCGTTGCCAACGACTCGGACTGGGATGCCCGTACGCGCGGCCAGGTTCAGTTCACCGCCAAGAGCGACACCGAATATGGTCCGCTGACCGGCGTCATCGTCATGCAGTTCAATGCTGACAACGCTTCGGCCCAGAAGGCCCAGCTCGACTCCGCTTACATCGACATCGCCGGCTTCCGCGCCGGTCTGTTCTACAGCTGGTGGGACGACGGCCTCTCGGGCGAAACCGACGATATCGGTTCTCCGGTCACGCTGCATAACTCCATCCGTTATCAGTACGAAACCGACGCTTTCTACGCCGGCATCAGCGTCGACGAGCTCGAAGACAGCCCGTTCTACAACGGCGAAACCGCCAACAACGTCGGCGTAGCCGTTGGTCTCGGCGGCAAGGCTGGTATCTTCAGCTACCAGATCACGGCTGGTTACGACACGGACAACGAAGAAGGCGCCGTCCGCGCTATGGGTACGGTTGCCGTCGGTCCGGGCACGCTCGGCCTCGCAGTCGTCTACGCATCCAACCCGAACGCCTACTACAACAAGGCTGAATGGGCGATCGCTGCTGAATACGCCATCAAGGCAACTGACAAGCTGAAGATCACCCCGGCTGTTCAGTACTACGACAACTACGGCATCACTGCCGGCGAGTTCAACGATGACGTCAACGCCTGGAAGGCCGGCGTGACGATCGACTACCAGATCGTCGAAAACTTCTCGGCCAAGGTTTCGGTTCAGTACCTCGATCCGGACAATGCCAGCGACGTGACCTCGGGCTACTTCCGCCTGCAGCGCGCGTTCTAATGAAAAAGGGCTGCCGGCTGAGACCAGGATGATTTTGGGCCCGTTCGGCCAAAATCTGAATCCTGTTCTAAATTCAAGAGTTAGAGCATGATGTCGTCCGAAAACCGCCTACACTTTTCGGCATCATGCTCTAGACCGGCAGCCGCAAATTCCTGATCTGACTGACCTCCGATCGGGAAAGAATGGGTCTGGACTTCCCTGCCTGGACCCATTCCCCCTGATCAGACAGTGCATTCAAGACGGCAGGCGCTCGACGAGTGCCTTGCCACCGTCAAATCATGCCGGCTTGTTGTCGATACCTGACAGCTACGCCCTTGCCGACCTTCCGGCCAGCAAGCCCGGCTCGCACCCATTGCCGTCGATCGCTGATCACCCACAGCCGGTGATAATCTTATCCCGCGGGAATGGCGGAACCAAATTCGGACACAGAACCATGCCATGGCGAATCGAGGATGAGGCAGTGATTCGCCTCGCCAGCACATGGGGTTTGAAATCGAAATGAACTTATCCGCGCTTGCCGCCGCCGCATTTTTGTCCGCCGCCCTTGCCTTGCCGGCCACCGCCGCGCCGGCCTCTCCCGCCGAAACTTTTCCCGGCGCAGCCGGCGTCATTACCCTGTCCGGCAAATGCGCCAAGCTTGTCGTCGCCAAATTCGACGCCACCAAGGGCTGCAAGAACGAGCTTGCCAGCGTTACGCTGGCCAACGGCTCGGTGACGTTCATCTTCACGTCGGATGGCAAGGCGCTCGGCTTCCAGGGCGACGGCGCCGGGATCAAGCCCGCGTCCAATGGCAATGCCCGCCTGCCCCTCAGCCTCGTCACGACAGGCGTCGGCAACAAGATGACCGGCCAGGTCAAGGTCGCCGGCTTCTGCACCTTCGGCAATCCCTATGCCGGCAAGCCGATCGCGATCGAATGCACGGCCGAAAGCAAGGATTCCTCCTTCGCCGGCAGCTTCCGCACCGGCGGCAAGCTGGTGAAAAAGGGCAAGTAACGAATTTCAGGCGCACCAGGCGCCGCCCGCGCCTGGCTTGCGCGCCAGCCCCTCGTTGATCAGCTGCGCTCCGAAAGAGCGGCCATCGCGCGAAACGACGCGCGGGGCGCCTGATGACTCGGTCTTGCCCGCCGCATTCATGGTGAAGGGCCCGGCGTTCAGAAGCGCCAGCAGGCGCGACTTGGCGGCAAAGGCGATCCTGCGCTCGTCATCGCAGCGCGCTCGGTCGACGATCGGACTTGCCATATCGGCGATGACGATCTTCTCGCCCTTGTACCAGAAGATCCCGCCGTCGCCGACGCAGTTGATATGAGCGCCCTGCCCGCAATAACCGAAGGCGGCCGTTCCCGTTTCCGCAGCCCCGGGAGAGGCCGGAACCGCCTTGACCGGCTGGATGGCCGGCTTCGGTATTGCGGCCGGCGGTAGCGGCTGCGCGGTGACCGGTGCCGTTGGCGTCGGCGCGGCAAGCGCCACCTGCTTCGGCGGTACGTCCCTCCTGGCAACAGGCCTCGGCTCCGCCGTTTCCCGCGTGGCCGGCGCCGATTGGCGGGCAAGCAACGGCTGAATGCTCTTCCAATGGTCGTGAGCAAGAATGCCGCCGATCGCGGCAATACCGATCACCGCCCAGGGCAGCAATCTGCCGCCGCCGCTGCGCGCCCTGCTCTTTCCTCTCGCCGGCGCCTTGCGGCGGCCGCGTGTCGCTGTCTTGGCCATCTGTCCGATTCCCGTGAGGCCGCAATTATCGCCGGCCAATCCTTTCCGAAAGGTTGGCGCGGCGACAGGATGATGCTTGCGCAGCTGATCTTTTCCTGAAACGCATCGACGCCCCGAGCACACTTCGGCTGCAACTCCGCGCGGCGCGCCGCTCGAGACGAGCATCGATAGACAGCAAAACGCCCGACATCATGCCGGGCGCCGGTCTTGCTACAATGGCCCGCCGCTCATTCGGAGCGTGCGGCCGAAGGATCGTTTCTCCCAACCGATGCTGAGCCTTGAATGGACGAAGCAAGCGGCGTTTGACGTTTGCCGATATCGATGCGCTCATCCGCCGCCTCGCGTATGGCCTGCCATTCATTTTCATGCCGGATGGCGATATCGCGGGGCACAAAGTTGATCGTCATATGTTTGTCATCCTGTTTCGAAAAATCAGCTGCCATGCGCCGAAGAAGCCGTTGGAATGGGCGCTATTTCTTGGTTTCCGCGTGGCCCTTGAGGTCGGGACCGCCTTTGGAAAGATCTGCGCCGGTCACATGCGCCGGCACGTGGATGTCATGAATGACGCCAGGCGTCAGCGTCAGGTCGACATGATGCGGCGGCAGCACCTGCGCCTTCTGCATGCGGTTCGGCTTCGCCCGCTTCATGCGGTCGGATGCCTCCGTGCGTTTGTCGGGAACATGGGTCGAAGTGTGCATCATCGGCCTCCTTTTCAGCTCAACCAGGGTCTAACGGGCGGGCGTCGGGATGGTTCCCAAAAAAACTGACAATCTCCCGGCAATGACCGGCTTGACTGAGCCGGGAAGTTGATTACCTAGAGCCTGTCCGCAGCCTTCCAGACATCGGCTGCTGACAATGTTTGGTGCCGGGCCCCTCTGGCGAGAGTTTTTACGGCGCTCTCGTGATGTCGGTACCGCCTGCAGCTTAGCCGGCGGATTTTCATCGATGAAAAAACTCACCATGCCTTGCCAGCATGCCCGTTGCGGCATGCCGCGTTTTTCGCTCTCCAGCCTCTCCAAAAAGATTTGCGGCTGTGAGGTGCGGCCATGAATCAACCTGCAACCCATGAATCCTCGCTCGGCTATTTCCGCTGGGCTTTTATCGTCACTGCTCTCGGCCTTATTCTCGGTGCCGTGCTCGGCTGGCAGACGACCGGCACCATCGGCGGCATGGCGAGCGTCTTCTTCATCTGCACCGTGCTTGCGGTACTCGAGATCTCGCTCTCCTTCGACAATGCCATCGTCAATGCCAACAAGCTGAAGGAGATGACGCCGCTCTGGCAGAAACGCTTCCTCACCTGGGGCATCATCATTGCCGTCTTCGGCATGCGCATCGTCTTTCCGCTGGCGATCGTCGCGATCGCGGCACGGATCGGCCCCTGGGACGCGCTGGTGCTGGCTGCCCGCGAGCCCGCAGAATATGCCCGCATCATGAACGATGCGCATCTGCCGATCGCAGCCTTCGGCGGCACCTTCCTGATGATGGTCGGCCTCAGCTATTTCTTCGACCACGAGAAGAAAATCCATTGGCTTCGCGGCCTGGAAAAAGTGATGGCGCGCTCAGCGACCATCAGGGGCATCGAGATCGCCTTCGTGCTGGCGCTGATGCTTGTGTTCTCCTGGCTGATCGGCGGCGAGGAAGCCAGCGTCTTCGTCCATTGCGCCATCTACGGCCTGCTCACCTTCCTGGCGGTCGAGGTCGTCGGCGAGCTGCTCGATGCCTCGCAGCAGACGATGAGCGCTGCCGCCAAGGGCGGCCTCGGCGCTTTCATCTATCTGGAGGTGCTGGATGCCAGCTTTTCCTTCGACGGCGTCATCGGCGCCTTCGCTCTGACGCAGAACCTCTTCGTCATCGCGATCGGCCTCGGCATCGGCGCCATGTATGTGCGCTCGATGACGATCATGCTGGTGGAGAAGGGAACGCTTGCCGAATACCGCTATCTCGAGCATGGCGCCTTCTATGCCATCCTGATCCTCTCGGTGATCATGTATGCGCAGACCCTGGTGCACATCCCCGAGGTGATCACCGGCCTCGGCGGCGCGGCCCTGATCGGCCTGTCGCTCTGGTCATCCATCCGCCACAACAGGCGCGCGCGGGTGGAGGATCACGCCCCCCGGCAGGAAGAACTTCACGCCTGACGATAGAGCATGCCGCGCAAAGCGTGCGCGGTTTTGCGATGACGACATGCGTGAAAACAAACGCTTGAAGCGCGACGCGCTTCAAGAGGCCGCAGCGTTTGGCGTAGCGGCACCCGTTGAACAAAATAAAGCCCGCGACCATCCGGTTGCGGGCTGTTTCATTCATGCATGCCTTGAAGATCTTAGCGAGTAACCTCACCGAAGGAGGCCGGGTCGATGCCGAGTTCCCTGAGGTCGCGGGCGCGCGGCCGGCGGCCGGCTTCGACAGCGGCGCTGACCGCGTTTGCGGCGCCGAGCACGGCAAATGCACGGCCAAGGAAACCGGTGCGGATTGAACTGCGGATAGCGGACATTGTGTTTTGCTCTCGTTCTATGATTGACCACCTGCAAATGGGGCCGCCCGTCCTCCAGGACAATGCACGTAAACTCATCTCAGCCATGCAAAAAGAAGAGGCCGGCGCATGTCTCCATGGCCGGCCTTGAGGCAGGGGTAAGTTTGTCTTTTTAGTCTTCGTTTGCCGCCAGCTGCGCAAGCACCTGTCCCCGGCCGCGCAGCCGCAGGATCAGCGGGATGAGGAAGGCGGCCGCTGCAACAATGAGAAGGCCCGCCGCGATCGGTGACATCACAAGCGTCGTGACGTCGCCCTGGCTGATCGCCAGTGCCCGGCGCAACTGCTGTTCGGCAAGCGGCCCGAGGATCAGGCCGACGACCGTCGGCGCAATCGGATAGCCGAAGAGCCGCATCACGTAGCCGAGCAGGCCGAAAGCCAGCAGCATGCCGAGTTCGAACACCGACGGATTGGCGCCGATCGTCCCGAGCGTCGCAAACAGCAGGATGCCCGCATAAAGCCACGGCTTCGGAATGGTCAGCAACCGCACCCAGAGGCCGATCAGCGGCAGGTTCAAGACCAGGAGCATGGCATTGGCGATGAGCAGGCTGGCGATCAGGCCCCAGACGAGCTGCGGGTTGGTGGCAAACAACAGTGGTCCGGGCTGCAGCCCGTATTGCTGGAAGCCGGCCAGCATGATCGCCGCCGTCGCCGTCGTCGGCAGGCCGAGCGTCAGCAGCGGCACCAGCGTGCCGGCCGCAGATGCGTTGTTCGCCGCCTCCGGGCCGGCCACGCCTTCAATGGCGCCATGGCCGAACTCCTCGGGGTTCTTCGCCAGCCGCTTTTCGGTCGCATAGGAGAGGAAGGTGCCGATTTCGGCGCCGCCCGCCGGCATCGCGCCGATCGGAAAGCCGATCAGCGTGCCGCGCAGCCAGGCCTTCCACGAACGCGCCCAGTCCTGCGCGTTCATCCAGAGCGAGCCCTTGACGGCTTCGACCTTATCCTCCATCCGGTTGCGCTGCGCGGCGATATAAAGCGTCTCGCCGATCGCGAACATCGCCACCGCGAGCGTCGTCACCTCGATGCCGTCAAGCAGGTCTGGTATGCCGAAGGAAAGCCGCGCCTGCCCCGTCTGCTGGTCGATGCCGACCATGGCAAGGGCAAAGCCGATGAACAGCGAGGTCAGCCCGCGCAGCGCCGAATCGCCGAAAGCCGAGGAGACGGTGACGAAGGCGAGCACCATCAGCGCGAAATATTCGCGCGGCCCGAAGACCAGCGCCAGCTTGACAATATAAGGAGCGATGAAGGCGAGCCCGAGCGTGGCGAGCAAGCCGGCGACGAAGGAACCGATCGCCGCTGTCGCCAGCGCCGGCCCGCCGCGCCCGGCGCGCGCCATCTTGTTGCCCTCGAGCGCGGTGACGATCGAGGCGCTTTCCCCGGCGTGTTCAAGAGGATCGAGGTGGTCGAACCGCCATACATGCCGCCGTAATAGATGCCGGCGAACATGATCAGCGAACCGCCGGGGTCGAGCTTGTAGGTGGCGGGCAGCAGCAGCGCCACGGTGAGGGCGGGTCCGATGCCGGGCAGCACGCCGACGGCAGTGCCGAGCGTCACGCCGACCAGCGCATAAACCAGGTTCATCGGCTGCATCGCAACCAGGATCCCCTGCCATAGGAATTCGAATGTGCTCATCTTGATATCCCAAGCGCGTTCCCGGCCGTGCGTTACGCGATCCGGCACTGCGCAAAAATAAAAAGTGCTGACAGCGCGCGCGCCGTCAGAAGAACAGGCGTTCGAGCGGGCCGGCCGGCAGCGTCAGCTGCAGCAGCTGCGAGAAGATCGCCCAGACGACGAAGCTGAAGACGATGCCGAACGGCAGCGAAATCCAGAGCTTCCGTTTGCCGAAGCCGCGTGCCGTGAATGCAAACAGCAGACCGGTGGCGATCGAGA
The DNA here is from genome assembly GCF_022385315.1 of Rhizobium sp. K102. Classification (NCBI taxonomy): domain Bacteria; kingdom Pseudomonadati; phylum Pseudomonadota; class Alphaproteobacteria; order Hyphomicrobiales; family Rhizobiaceae; genus Rhizobium; species Rhizobium sp. K102. The sequence goes on along the minus strand of NZ_CP092436.1, from coordinate 4,237,796 downwards.
AGCCGGCAAGGCGCAGAAGCAGCATCTGTCCGACAAGACCGGCAATGATCCAGATAACGGGCGCCACTTCCTGCCGATCGCGTTCCGGAAACTCGCCGCGCCAAGCTTCGGCGACGGTCCAGATCCCAAGACAGAAGAGGCCGAAGGCCACCACTTGGGGCATCGTTGCCGGGCCGATGCGGTCATACTGCGCGATTGTTTTCAGATGCGATGCATCCCAGAACATCACGCCGGCGACAACAAAGAGGAAAGCGGCAATGATGAACGCCGCCCAATCAGGGCGGCGCGTGGTTGCCGAGGAGTTATCCCCGCTCATTGAACAAGTCCGATCTCTTTGAGAATGCCTTCGGTGGCAGCGACATCCTTTTCAAGCTGCGCTTTGAACGCGTCGCCGGACAGATAGGTGTCGGCCCAGCCCTTGGTCTTCAGAATTTCCTGCCAGGTGGCGGAGCCGTGCAGTTTCTCGAAATCGGAGGTGATGGCGGCGACCTGCTCTGCCGACAGACCGGGAGCAGCGGCTACCATACGCCAGTTCTGAATGCTGACATCGGTGCCGCTTTCCTTCAGCGTCGGAGCATCAACGCCGTCGATGCGCTTGTCGCTCGACACGGCAAGAAGACGCAGCGTGCCCGCTTTCACCTGCGATTCGAACTCGCTATAGCTCGAGACTCCGGCAGTGACCTGGCTGCCGAGAATGGCGGCAAGCGCCTCGCCGCCGCCGGAAAAGGCGACATAGTTGATTTTGGTCGGGTCGACTCCGGAGGCCTTGGCGATCAGACCGACGGTGATGTGGTCGGTGCCCCCGGCCGAACCGCCGCCCCAGGAAACGGCGCCCGGATCCTTCTTCAGCGCCGCGACCAGATCGGCCATGGTCTTGATATCGGACGCGGCGGGAACGACGACGGCTTCGTATTCGCCGGTAAGCCGGGCGATCGGCGTAACGTCCTTGAGTGTCACCGGCGACTTGTTGGTCAGGATGGCGCCGACCATGACATAGCCGCCGACGATCAGCGAGTTGGGGTTACCGGCAGCCTGGCTGCTGAACTGCGCCAGCCCGATGGTGCCGCCGGCGCCGGGAACGTTCTGGACCTGCACGTTGCCGGAGATCTTCTCCTGCTGCAGCGCGGTCTGCAGCGAGCGGGCGGTCTGGTCCCAGCCGCCGCCGGGCGCGGCCGGCGCGATGATGGTATAGTCGGCAGCATAGGCCGGCAGCGCGATGGCGGCTGCGAGAATGGTTGCGATGAACGTATGCTTCACGATTTGTCCTCCGTCGGCGGCTGAGCGCACCGCCTGTTATTCTCCAGGGAATCGGGAGGGGTAGCCGGCCGGCGGACACAGTTGTCCGAATGACGAGCGGAATGCCTCCCAAGGCTTCAGTTCTCCGCCTCCACGGAGAAGAAGTAGCCAAAGCCACCACAACAAGCTGTCATCTAGCTGACATCGGCAAGATATCCAGGAGGAACGGACACTTTTTTGCCGTAATTGCCCGCGCAGCGGATCCGCCGTGTTGCTTTCAGCTGCTCACCGCTCCCGGCACCACATCCGTCGGGATCGGGCAGATGTAAGGCTTTCCGCCGGTCTTCTCCATCCATTCGGCCTTCGCCGCCTTCATCAGCTCCGGCGATTTCACCAGGGAAAGACCGGTCAGTGCGAGAGCCTTGGCTGCATGTGCCATGGCCTTATGCGCAGCCGGCGCCTTTCCTTGCGCAACGACCTGCCATGTATGCGGGTTGGTGCCGATGGCCCAGGCAGGAGCCCAGCATTGGGCCGTAGGGGTCACCCAGCTCACATCGCCGACATCGGTCGAGCCCGCCCGAAAGTGCGAATGGCCCTCGAAATGCCGCAGCCCGAGATGGAGCGGCATCGCGCCATCTATCTTGGCGGCGGAGAAGACGTCGCGCTCGATCTGATACAGCCTGATGCTGCTGGCGACGGCTTCGTCGGTAAACGTCTTCTGGATCCGACGCGCAAAGGCGATATCGGCTTCGTCGAAGGCGACGGGGCCGAGTGCCATCATGTTTTCATGCATCGCCGTTTCCAGGGTAATATTCGGGAGAAGGTTCGTGGAAGCAGTATCGAAGACGATCTCCACGTCGGTCTCCGTCATCATCGCGGCGCCGCGCGCGACTTTTTCCACCCGCGCTGCGAGATTGAGAGCCTGTGGCATGTCCGGCGCCCTGATGAGGTAGAGCACCTCGGCCTGCGCCTGCACGACATTGGCAGCCCGTCCGCCGGCATCGGTGATGGCATAATGCACGCGACAGTCCTGTGGCATATGTTCGCGCAGGAAATTGACGCCGACATTCATAAGCTCCACGGCATCGAGTGCGGATCGGCCGAGATGCGCAGCATTGGAAGCGTGAGCCGCAACGCCCCTGAACCGGTAATAATATTCCAGCACCGCGAGATTGTTTGTGGAGCGGACGCCGTTGAACGGTGCGGGATGCCAGGTGAGAGCCGTGTCCACATCGTCGAACGCCCCCGCACGCACCATGAAGGTCTTGCCCGAGCCGCCCTCTTCGCCGGGGCAGCCATAGTAACGCACCGTCCCAGAAATGCCGTTATCCTTCAAATGGTTGGCTAGCGCGACGGCCGCCATCAACGACCCGACACCCAGAAGATTGTGGCCGCAGCCATGTCCGGTCGCGCCTGCCGCAAGCGAACGCTGCTCGGCGATGCCCGCAATCTGGCTCATGCCCGCCAGCGCGTCGAATTCGCCGAGAAATGCAATGACCGGCTTGCCCGCGCCGGCTTCTGCGATGAAGGCGGTCTCCATGTCGGCAACGCCGCGACGGACGGAAAAGCCCTCGTCCTCAAGGGCCTTTGCCAGCAGAGCGGAAGAACTCTTCTCCTCGAATTTCAGTTCGGCAAGATCCCAAATCCTGTCGCTCAGCACCGCGCAGGCCGGCCGCATACGCTCGATCACCGAAACGATCGCATCCACTGCTTCCTTGCTCATCCCTGATCCTTGCTTCTCCCGGCGGTCAGCAGGCCCCAGGCATGACATATCGGTCCGGCAGGCGAGCCTGCCGGTCCTGTTATTTACCAATCCGAAGTGCCGCGGCGTCTGCGCCTCGGCGCCGTAAGATTCTTCAGTCGACCGAGACTTCCCAGAGGCGGGCGTTCGACTGCCAGACCGGCTGGCCCTTCAACGTCTTCGTCGCACCCCACACGTCGACCATGTCGTAGAGGAAAATGCCCGGCGCCTCCTTCAGCATCAGCTCATGGAACGCGTCGAAGATCTTCTGCCGCTTGGCCGGATCGGCTTCGACATAAGCCGCTTTCATCAGTTCGACGGCCTTGGGATCGTCCCACATCAGTGAAGCATTCTTGTCTTTGTTGCCGACATAAAAACTGTACATCAGCGCAGGGTCGAGCCGCGGGGCGACCGATTGCGAAATCACCTGATAGTTGCCGGACCGGCGGCGGTCGACTTGCGTTGCGTAATCGAGAACTTCGATCTGCACATTCAATCCGGCCTGCTGCATCATCGCCTGCGCCATAACCGCGGCGGGAAAGCTTGGAACATTGCCGCGCTTGTTGGCAATGATGGTGATCGGCTCGCCCTTGTAGCCGGCATCGGCCAATTCCTTCTTCGCCGCCTCGATGTCGTAGGGCAGCCTCTGCTTCTGGGTATCGTCAAAATAAACGGAATCCTGCGACACCATCGAGCCGTTCGCCTCGCCGGTTCCATTTGAGGCAGCGGTGACAAGCTCGCCAAGGTCGAGCGACATTGCCATCGCCCGCCGCACGCCGGGCTTGCTCAGCACCTTGTCGCGCGTCTGGATGTAGAACAGGTTCTTGCCGTTGTTGCGGGCGACGATCAGCTGCAGCTTATCGCTCGCCTTGATCTCCGGAATAAGGTCGGGCGATATCTCGGCGGTGTCGAGGGCGCCGGACTCCAGTCCTGCCTTGACGGTGGATGCATCGGGAATGACCATGAACTTGATGCCGTCGGCCAAAGGTCGTTTCGAGCCGACCATCCCGTCCGGCTTGCCGTCATTTTGGGGAGAGACGTAGTCGGTGAACTTGGCGAGACGGATATACTCGCCTTTTTTCCATTCGTCCCACATGAACGGACCGGTCCCGACCGGTTTGACGAAACTGCCATCCGCAGCGAGGGAATCGGGAGAAATGATGGCGGTGTAACCGCATTCCGGACGCGACATCAGACCCAGAAAGACGGCCGAGGGCTTTTCGAGCGTGATCTGGACGGTCGATCCGTCAAGCGCCTTCACACCGGTCACGGGGCGCCGCCGCCGGGCGCAAAATCGGAAAGGCACGTCCATTTTGTCTCGGGCTTCAGATAGCGGTTCCAGTTCCACACGACGTCGTCGGCGGTCAGCGGCTTGCCACTGTGGAATTTCACGTCGCCGCGAAGGCGGAATGTATAGGTAAGGCCATCGCCGGAAACGTCGACGCTCTTGGCGAGCAGCGGCTTGACCTCACCGCTATTGTTATAGCCGACCAGGCCCTCGACGATGTGCAGGATAACCCCGTCGGTATTACCGTCACGATTGACCCCGGGATTGCTGCTGCGCAGATCCGAACTCTGAGCCACGACGATGTCGCGCGCATGCCCGAGACCTGCCATGCCGAGCAGCATCGTGCCGGCGAGAAGAATTTTCTTCATTGTTCTACCCTCTTTTTGTTTTGTCGATGATCAAGATTGAAAATTGTCCCAGCAGGCCCGTGAGAGCCGGCCGATGGTTTCGAGCGCGATCGTGTAGCCCGGCGTGCCGTCCGCCATGGCCTGAGGCACGTCATCGGTGAATACGGCAATGGCATAGAAGGGCTCTTCGCCCAGATAAACGATGCCGGCATTCATGCGGCCGCGCTTGCCCGTGCCGCCCTTGTGCGCAACCACGGTGGCGAACGGCAATCTCGACGGGATCGCATAACGCAAGATCTGGTTCTTCAGGGTTTGAAGCGCGTAGCGGCAGAGCGCCTGCGAGCAGCGCAATCTCTCCGCCGCCTCCTCCGAAGTCTGTGCATCGAGGATCGCCTGCAGGAGAAAAATCTGGTCGCGTGCCGTGGTGGTGGTAACCGACCGCAGCGAGTGATCAGGTGATAAGGCCAGCGGTGGAATTAAAAAACGATGATGCGTGGCCTCCATGCCGATCGACTTGCAATAGCCGTCCACTTCCTCGAGCGTCAGCCGCTCGAAGACCATCTTGGTGCAGACATTGTCGCTCAACACCATCATCCCGGTGATCGCATCGCGCAACGAAATGACGATGCCCGGCGTCAGATAGCGAAACATGCCGCTTGCCACTTCCTCGGCGAAGCGAGCCTCGTAGGTGATGGGCTCGTCGAGATCGAGCCGGCCCTCATGAACGGCCTTGAGCGCCGCCATCATGATCGATGTCTTCCGGGTACTGGCCGAAGGCGTTTCTTCGTCAGCGCCGCGCTCTATCGTTTCGCCGGTGCGCAGATTGCGCACCATGAATCGAGTGACGAATGGCTGCGCATCGCAGATTGCATGAAGTTTTGCGGCCGTATCGGCCGATGTCGTCACGATAGCCACGTTAATTCTCCAAACGCCATTTGAGTGTCACACCACCGCTTGCATTGTGGTCGAGCGCGGGAATGGCCGAGAGGAGGCGACGCGTGTAGGGCTCCCTCGGATTGTCGAAGATCGTGCCGCGGTCGCCTTGCTCGACGATGCGGCCCTCCTGCATCACCACCACCCGGTCAGCCACCTGCTCGACCACGCCAAGATCGTGGCTGATGAAAAGGCAGGAAAAGCCGTAGCGTTTCTGCAGATCCGAGAAGAGGTCGAGCACCTGCGCACGGACGGTAACGTCGAGCGCCGACACCGGCTCGTCGGCGATCAGGAATTTCGGCCGGCGCGCAACGGCACGGGCAATGGCGACGCGCTGCCGCTGGCCGCCTGACAATTCGTGTGGATAGCGGCTGGCATAGTCCTTCCCGAGGCCGACTTCCTCGAGCGTTTCGAAAGCCCGTCGCCGCTTGGCCTCGCCGCTCAGGTTCGGCACCAGACGCAGCGCCTCCTCGACAAGCGCGAGAATGGTCATGCGCGGATCGAGCGAGGAGTAGGGGTCTTGGAACACCATCTGGCAATCCAACCGGTAGTTCTTCCAATCCTCGTTGCGGGAGCGCCCCCGGAACTCGATCGTCCCGTCGCTTTCCCTGACAAGGCCGGCGATGGTGCGGCCAAGCGTCGTCTTTCCCGAACCGGAACCGCCGACGAGGGCGACCACTTCGCCCTCATAGACATCGATGCTGACCCCATGCAGGGCCCGCTTCCCCCGCGCCTTTTTCAGGAACGACCGACGACCGGGATAGTCGACGACGATGTTCTGCGCCGACACCATCGGGGTCTTGGTCTTATCGATGGCGCGCGGTTCACCGCGATAGGGGAGCGAGGAGAGTAGCTTGCATGTGTAGGGATGCTGTGGCGCCGCGAGAAGCTTGTCGGCTCTCCCCTGCTCGACAATTGCGCCCTTCTCCATGACGATGATACCGCTGGCGTATCGGGCAACCATCGGCAGATCGTGGCTGATCAGGAGGACGGCTGTGCCTTCCGCGGTCGTCAGATCGACCATCAGCTCCATCACGTCGCGCTGAATGACGGCATCCAGCGCCGTGGTCGGCTCGTCGGCGATCAGCAATGCCGGTTTCAGCAGCATGACGGAGGCCAGCATGATGCGCTGGCGCATGCCGCCGGAAAACTCATGCGGGTAGGAAGTGAGGGCGCCTTCAGGGTTGAGAATGCCGACGCGCCTCAGCATGTCGAGGATACGCGCACGCCGCTCCTGCGGCGCCAGCTTCGTGTGCAGGACAAGCCCCTCCTCCAGCTGACGGTCGATGGTCATGGATGGATTGAGGGATGTCATCGGTTCCTGGAACACGACGCCGATCTCCCGGCCCCGCATCGCCCGAAGATCGCTGTTGCTCATCGAAAGCACGTCGCGGCCCTTGTAGCGCACGGTTCCGCCCGTCACGCGAACCGCTGCCGGCAGCAGCGATATCAGCGCCCGGGTCGCCAGCGTCTTGCCTGAGCCGCTCTCGCCGACAATGCCGACAATCTCGCCTGGTGCTATGTCGAAGCCGACGTCCTTGACGACCTGCAGGCCGGTGCCTGCAACCTCAAGCGAGAGACCGCAAACGTTCAAAAGCGTGTCGCCGGTCATTTCAGCCCCCTCATACGCGGATCCAGCTTGTCACGAAGGGCGTCGCCCAGAAGATTGATGCCGAGCAGCGTCAGCGCGATGCAGAGGCCGGGAAAAAGGCCGAGCCACACGGCCTGCTGGATGAACGGACGGCCGGCGGCAAGCATGTTGCCCCAGGTCGGCGCCGGCGGAGGCACACCTAGACCCAGGAAGCTCAGGGCGCTTTCCGAGAGGATGGCCCAACCGAACATCGACGTGGCAAGCACCGTGATCGGGGCAAGGCAATTCGGCAGGATGTGACGGACCATCGTGAAAAGCTCGCTGTTGCCCATTATTCTCGACGCTTCGATGAATTCCCGCTCCCGCAACGACAGAACCGCGCCGCGCACGACGCGCGCCATCGACGGGGTGTAGGCAATGCCGAGCGCGAAGATGATGCCGTACTGATTGGCGCCGAATACGGCCAGCAGACCGAGCGCCAGCAGAATGCCGGGGAATGCCAGCAGCGCATTGTTGATCGCCATGATGACGCCGTCTGCCCAGCCGCGGACATAACCGCTGACAACACCGATCAACGTGCCGAAGACGGTCGCGAAACCGACGGTCAGCGTGCCGATCCAGACGCTGGCCCGGGCGCCGACCATCAAGCGGCTGAGAACATCGCGTCCGAACTCGTCGGTCCCGAGCAGATGACCGCCGCCGGGGGCAGCAAGCCTTACGGCAAAACCAAGTTTCATCGGGTCATATGGGGTCCAGAAAAGACCGACTGCGGCGGTGATCAGCAGGATGGCAATCAGAATGCTGCCGATGAGGCCGTTGAAAGTGAACTTTTTCATTCGGCGACCACCCGCGGATCGAAGAAGGGATAGAGGAGATCGACCACCAGATTGACCAGAACATAGGATAGCGCCACGAACAGCAGGCAACCCTGGATCACGGGGTAATCCCGGGCAAAGATGCTATCGACCATCAAACGGCCGAGGCCCGGAATGGTGAAGACGGTTTCGATCACCGCGATGCCCCCGAGCAGGTTGCCGAGGATCAGGCCGATAACTGTCCATGTCGGGCCAAAAGCGTTCTTGAAGGCATGGCGCCACAGGACCGCGCTTTCCGAAAGGCCCTTGGCGCGCGCATGCGTGATGTAGTCGAGACGCAGGACTTCCAACGTCGAAGCGCGCGCCATGCGGATCAGAACGCCCATTTCGTGGATGACCAGCGTCATAATCGGCAGGACGAGATACAGGATCCCGCTGGCGATATTGTCGCCGACCGAGACATAACCGAGAACCGGCAACCAGCCGAGCTTCAGGCCGAAAAGCAGCAGCAGCAGGAGGCCGAGCCAAAAAGTCGGAATGGAAAGCAGCACCGTCGCCGTGCCCACCAGGGCCAGGTCGGTCAGGCTGTTCTGTCGCCAGGCCGCGATCACGCCGGCGGGCACTGCGATAACGCTCGCCAGCAACACCGCAATGACGACAATTTCGGCGCTGACCAAGAAGCGGGATGCGACGAGCGGCAGCACCGCCTCGCCGTTGACGATGGAGCGCCCGAAATCACCCTGCAGAACGTTCCCTGCCCAGATGACGAATTGCTGGATCATCGATTTGTCGAGCCCGAGCTCGATGCGCATCGCCGCCACCTGGTCAGGCTGCGCCATGTCGCCGAGCATCAAAGCGGCGGGATCGCCGGGGATGAGCCGGATGAGTGCGAAAACAGTGACGGCCACGAGGGCGATCGTCGGCAATGCCATCAACAGGCGGTTAAGAATAAAGCGTATCATGTGTTCCCCACGATTGGCGGCCGAGCCTTGGCCGCCATCGGTTTCGTTAAGGAAGACTATGACGGAATGAAAAAATCTCCGCAATATTATGCGTATTCGTCATATGTTTATGCAGAATGATAGGATGCACGAAACGCTGTTCTTCTCTTGCTCATGAGAAGTAAGTTACTGATTAAGTGTCTTTTTGTGAAAGCTGGATCTGCCGTTTCAATGCATCGCTCAGGGATTGCGCTGCAATCGACAGGGGAACGCCTGCAGCACGTGCAAGTCCGAACTGCTGACGTGCATGCGGAATGAACGGACGATGCACGACGGGAAGATGGCGATAGAGATTTGCATAGAAGCTGCTGATGATCGTGACACCGAGGCCGTGGGCGACATAGGAACAAGCAGAACTGTTCGTATGCGTTTCGATCTTGACGATCTGCTTCACGCCCGCCTGTTTGAAGCTCTGATCGAGCGCCATGCGATTGGGCCTTTGACGGCCGATGAGGATCAGCGGTACATCGCGCAGGTCCTTGGCCGAGATCTCCTCCAGTTCTGCCAGCCGGTGATCCCTCGGGATGACGCAGACGCTTTCCCCGCTCGCCACCTGCTCGACTTCGATGCCGGGACCGATTTCCCCTTCCATACGCAGGAAGCCGATATCGAGCACACGCTCCTCGACCAGCTTATTGATGGCAATGGTCGTGTCGAAAAACGTCTCGATGCGGACGCTGGGGAAATCCCGCACGTAATCCACCAGCATGGCCGGCGCGAAGTTCTCCCACATGCTGCTTGGCAGACCGATCCGCACGATTTCCGGCCCTGCGGCGCCGCTTCTCAGATCTTGGGCGTGCCCGGACATCCGATCCACGGCCAAGAGAATATTCTCTGCATCCCGGGCGAGGATGGCCGCCTCCGGCGTCGGGATCAGCCGCCCCTTGTCGCGTACAAAAAGGGTGATGGACAAGTCCGCCTCGAGCTGCTGCAGGAGCCGGCTCACCCCCGACTGGCTGAGGCCCATGGCCTTGGCCGTCGCAATGGTCGATCCGGTGGACATCAGCGTCCGCAAGACCTCGAGCTGTCTGATGTTCATCGTGAAGCGTCCTCTGCACCGGCGGCCCAGCGCCAGTCGGCAATGCTTTGCAGAAAAAGGCCCGCGGATTTGGCCAAGGGATATTTCTCGCCGCTGACGAGGCAATAGGTCACCGGCAGTTCGGGCACCAATGGCACGAAACGCAGCGGCAGGGCTGCGTATTCGCGCGCGATGATGTCGCCCACCAGCGCGATCCCCAAACCATTCGCAGCCAGCGCACATGCACTGGCCACCGAATGTGCCTCGAGCAGCGGGCGCTGGCGTAGGCCGCCCTGGTAGAAAAGCGCCTCCAATTCGTGACGAACAGGCCGCTCCCGGTTGAGGACGATGAGATCCTGCCCCTTGAGGTCCGATATCGTCAGAGCGCTCTGTTTTGCCAATGGATGATCGGCATGAAGAGCGCAGACGATGCGGGAGAAAAGCTGTTTCTCCTGCCGCAGTCCGGGCGTCGCCAGCGGCAGGCGAGCGAAACCGATATCGGCCTCTCCGTCCGCCACCATCCTCTCGATCGCCAGATAGCTGCCGGAAGCGAGCTCCACGCGCACCGGACCATGGGCGCCGAAGAAGGCCTTGATCATGCGGGGAAGCACGGTGGATGAGAGGCTGGCCGGGAAGGCAAGGCGCAGCAGCATGTCGCGTGAACGACCGCTTTCCAATTCCACCGCCGCCGTTTTCAGCTCCCGCAACCGATCCGAAATAGCGCGGATATCCGGCCCGAGCTGCCGGCCTTCGCGGGTCTGAGACAGCCGGTTCTTGTCACGTTCGAACAGACGGACGCCGAGATAGTCTTCAAGCTGCTGCAGCAGTCGGCTGGCATTGGATTGTGAAATGCCGAGTTCCAGCGCGGCGGCGATCGTCGATCCCGTTGCCGCGATCGCGTCATAGGCCTCGATATGCTTGAGGCTGATGCCTGCGCTGACTGCCCTGACCATGTGATGACTTTCCTCGGTAGCCTTATTCGAGAACTGCATAAGATTGCGGCGCTGTCAAAAGCAGAACAATTTCCGGTCTCGACCGAAGACCATGGAAAGAGTTTCGTCAATGACCACCGTTCTGCAGCGCATCGCAGCCCAGCTTTCATCCCGAAAGCATTTCTCTGAAACCGCCATCGAACGGGCAATCGATGCCGTCGCCGATACTTTTGGCTGCATGATCGCCGGCGCCGGAGACCCGGCCGTCACCGGCGTGACCGCGGCTTTTGCAAGCGAAATCGCAGGCGGAGGAAGCGCCTGGCTTGTAGCCGGCGGCGGCGCCCCTCCTCCATTGCCGCGCTCGTCAATGGAACTGCAGCGCATGCACTGGATTTCGACGACAATTTCCATCCGGCCCGCGCCCATGCATCCGCGGTCCTCGTCCCTGCATTGCTGGCCACGGTTGCAGCAGGTCGTCCGGTGAGCGGCGGCGCTTTTCTGGGCGCCTATCTTGCAGGCCTGGACGCGCAGGCCGCCGTGGGTTTCGGCGTCAATCCCTCGCATTACAACAGGGGCTGGCATGGGACGGCGACGGTGGGCGCAATCGGCGCTGCGGCGGGTGTGGCTCAGTTGCTGGGCGCAAGCGAGGAGGAGACGGCGCAGGCGATGAGCCTTGCAGCGTCGCTCGCCTGCGGCCCCAAAGGTCAGTTCGGTACTCTGGCCAAGCCGCTTCATGCAGGCATTGCAGCCCGAAACGCGGTTGAGGCGGCGCGGCTCGCCATTGCAGGCATCAGAGGCCGGCTCGACATCCTGGAAAGGCCGCAGGGATTTCTGGATCTTTTTGGCGGAGACGACCCGCGGGCATGGACGGATCTGCGACCGGAGCCGGCCCATATCATCGAAAGACGCGGCTTGGTCACCAAGCGACATCCATGCTGCGCATCGACCCACCGGGCAATCGATGCGCTGCTCGAGCTTAAACGAGACTGTGGACTGACGGCGGACGACATCGTGTCGATCGACACCAAGGTCGGCGTCTCCGCCTTTCGCAACCTCGCCTATGCGGAACCCGCAGACGAGATGCAGGCCCGCTTCTCGATGCAATACTGTCTGGCGACGGCCTTTCTGAATGGACCCGTCAGCCTTGGCGATTTCACGCGCTCTGCCGTTTCGCGCCCGGATGTGAGGATGCTGGCAAAACGCATAACGATGGAATCCTATTCAGCGGACGAGGAAAGAGGAAATGAACGGTTGCCGCATATTGTCACCGTGCGGCTGTCGGACGGGACGACGCTACGCCGACAACGTCTCCATGCAAAGGGTTCCGTGGAAGACCCGCTGAGCACGCAGGAGCGTCGCGAAAAATTTGAGGACTGCCTGAAATGGGGAAATCGTCAACCGAGCTGCGATCTCTACGCGCGCCTCAGAAGACTGAATGAGGCCGCAGACCTGTGGACCGAGCTTGGTATGACGAACCACAGCCGGAAAGCTGAATTGCTTGCGGGACCGAAGGCCGTATAACCTCTGTCAATCCGGGTTTTTCGTGACTTCGCGTTCCGCAGATTGCTTCAGCCGCGCCGACCTGCTTCGGCGAGGCTGAGACTGGCAGCACGGATCCGGCAACCTCTTCCGGATATGGCTGTCCGGCGCTCGCAAGAACACGCCTTCGTTCACTGCGCCCGCAAAACCTCGTTCCAGTGCGCGATCAGCCGCGCTCTCTTCACCTGGTCGAGATAGACCATCAGCCCGGGGCTGACAGGCACTGGGCGAAGTTGCGCGCCGAGTAGCTCCTGTAGCGTATTGGCCGTGTTCTCGCCGGCGACCTCGGGGCTGACCGCGGGGATCTGCAGCTCGCGCGCCATGATCGTCTGGCCCTCCTTCGACATGAAAAAAGTAAGGTAACGGCGCCCGAGCTCCGGCTCGGCGGCCGCCTGCGGCACCAGTCCGATCCGCGACATCACCACCGTATAATCCTTCGGCAGGACGATCCCGACGTCAGGATGCCGCGAAGCCCAGTCGGCAGCGTAGGAGCCGAGGATATTGTAGCCGAGCACGAAGCGCCCGTCGGCGACGCGTTCGAGGATCGCCGAGCTCGTCGAGTAAAGCTTGACGCCGGCCGCGCCCATCGCGCCGATCACCGACCAGATGTCGCCGAATTGCTCCTGGTCGCGCGCCATGAACAGAAAGCCGACACCGGACCGCTCGATATCGTAGGTGCTGATCCGGCCATAGACCGCATTGCCCTTGCGCTTCAGATAGTCGACGAGTTCCGCCCGCGAGCTTGGCACCGGCTCATGCGCGAAGCTCGGCTTGTGATAGACGAAGACCGCCGGCTCGAAGGTCAGCGCATAGGCGGTGTTGCGCCAGTTCGCCCATTTCGGCCAGGCGGCGCTCATCGGCAGGTTGCTGACCTGCGCATAACCGTCATTGGAAAGCTTCACCTGCAGGTCCATCGCCGACGAGAAGGCAAAATCCGCCGTCTTCTTGCCGGCATCCGTCTCCCCGACGATCCGGTCATAGATTTCGCCGGTCAGCATATCCTCATATCTGACCGCAACATCGGGATTGGCCTCCTGAAAACCCCGGATCATCGGCTGCGCCAGCGGCTCGTCGAGCGAGGAATAAACGGTCAGCACCGGCGCCGCGGCCTTGCCCGATTTCGCCGGAAAAAAGACCTGATCAGCCAGGGCAAAACCCGGCCAGAACGCCAGCAGCAAGACGAAAATTCTCCTCATACCGCAACAATGCCCGAGCACGGCTGGAGGAGCAAGGGCGCGCCGGAGCGAGGCCCTCGGTGAGGCCGGCTCAACTCGATCACCGGTCGTTTTCGGTGCCGACCGGCAAGCTTTGGCCAAGCCGTATATTTCATTTCCGCCAACTTTCACCACAAAGGACTAGGAATCAAAGGCCGTCCTTCACCCTTTTAGAGTATTGATGAAGACCGGCGACGATATATGGTCGCGCTGCCGCGTCAAAACGTCGACGCCGCCCGAATTTCTTTTTCGGGGGACGAACTCTGCGCGACAAAAACTCTAAAAATAGCTAGGTTATTCCGGGAAGATCCATGGGAGGGGTCATGGAACGACGACTGAGCGCTATTCTCGCTGCGGATGTCGTCGGCTACAGCCGACTGATGGGCATCGATGAGTCAGGCACGCTGCAGGCGCTGAACCGCCATCGCTGCGAGCTGGTCGATATCAGGATTTCGGACTACAAGGGCCGGATCGTCAAACTCACCGGCGACGGCATCCTGGCCGAATTCCAGAGTGTGGTGAATGCGGTCGCCTGCGCCGCCGAAATCCAGCGGAGCATGTCGACCCGCAACGAGAACGTTCCGAAGGATGAGCGCGTCGAATTCCGCATCGGCATCAATCTCGGCGACGTCGTCGTCGAAAATGGCGACATCTTCGGCGACGGCGTCAATCTCGCCGCGAGACTCGAGCGTATCGCCGCGCCCGGCGGCATCGCCGTGTCGGCTTCGGTCCGCGATCAGGTCGGCTCGCGCCTCAATCTCGGCTTCGAATTTATCGGCGAACACATGCTGAAGAACATCCGGCAGCCCGTGCAGGTCTACACCGTCTCCCTCGCGCCGCCCTCTTCCGCCAGGCTCATCGCGCAGAACCGCAATACCTGCTTCATCGCGGTGTTGCCTTTCACCAATATGAGCGGCGACGCCGACCAGGATTATTTCTCCGACGGCATAACCGAAGACATCATCACCGATCTTTCCAAGATCTCCAGCCTGCACGTCGTGCCGCGCAATACGATCTTTACCTACAAGGGCATCTCGGTGAAGTTGAAGCGGCTCGCCCAGGAACTCGGCGTGCGCTATGTGCTCGAAGGCAGTGTGCGCATCTTCGACAAGCGCGTGCGTATCTCCGGCCAGCTGATCGACACCGCCAATGGCGATCATCTCTGGGCCGAGCGCTACGACCGTGACCTCACCGACATCTTCGCCATCCAGGACGAGATCACCCATGCGATCGTCGGCCAGCTGAAGGTGCGCCTGCTGCCGGAGGAGAAGAAGGCGATCGCCAACGAGCCGACCGCCAATGTCGAGGCCTATACCTATTATCTCCGGGGCCGCCAGCTTTCCCACACCTGGACGAAATCCTACCTGCAGCTCGCCAGGCGCATGTTCTGCAAAGCAGTCGAGCTCGATCCGGACTATGCCCGCGCTTATGCCGGCATCGCCGATTGCGACGCCGCGATCCGCGACTGGGCGCCCGACGATGTGCCGCTGAGACGCATCCTCGAGATGAGCGCCCGCGCGCTCGCGCTCGATCCCGATCTTCCGGAGGCCCATGCCTCGCATGGCTTGGCCCTGCATCAGAGCGGCTATGATGATCGGGCGGCGGCGGCCTTCGAGCGTGCCCTGACGCTCGACCCGAACCTCTTCGAGGCGAATTTCCATTATGCCAGGTTCTTCTTCATGCACGGAAACTTTGCCGAATCCGTTCAATATTTCACCCGCGCCGCCGAAATCCGCCCTGACGACTACGTCTCGCCGATCCATCTGATGGCCGCCTACCATTCACTCGGCCGTGGGGTGGACAGGGAAAACTGGGCCCGCCTCGGCTTGCTGCGCGCCGAACGCGCGCTGAATCTCAATCCGGAAAATTCCGGTCCCGCCCATCGCGGTGCGCTGGCGCTTGCCCATCTCGGCGATGTCAAACGCGCACGTGACTGGGCGGCGCGGGCGATCGCCATCGATCCCGACGACATTGTCGCCCAGTATAATCTCGCCTGTGTCTATTCCGTCCTCGGCGATGTCGACCAGGCGATCGACCTCTTGGAGAAGCTGCTGCCGCACAGCTCCGTCTACCATATCAAATGGTTCAACAATGATTCCGACCTCGACAATATCCGCGACGACCCGCGCTTCCAGAAGCTGCTTGCCGCCGCGATGACACAGCGCGAAGAGATGGAAAGGACGGGCAGCTGAGATCGATCTTTATGCGGCCCGTTCACCAATCTTCAAAATCGCTGTGACAACCCGTCTTCACCCCTGTAACGTCGCTTGAAAAACAGGGGAACATCCGTGCGCATCCTGCTCACCGAGGACAATATCGCGCTGGCCGACGGGCTCTCGGCGATCTTGCGCGGCACGGGCCATGCCGTCGATGTCGTTCATGACGGGGCGTCCGCCAATGCCGTCATCGCGGCGGAAAATTTCGACCTTGTCATCCTCGACCTCAACCTGCCCGAGATGGACGGGCTCGACGTGCTGCGCGCCATGCGCGCCCGGCAGAATCAGGCGGCCGTCCTCATCCTGACGGCGCGTGGATCGCCGGAGGAACGGGTAAAAGGCCTTGATCTCGGCGCCGACGATTATCTGATCAAGCCTTTCGACATCGCCGAATTCGAGGCCCGTGTGCGCGTGCTGCTGCGCCGCCAGGCCGGGCTGCGGTCGGCGACGGTCGGCTTCGGCGGCATTTCTTTCGACCTCAATTCCCGCACCTTCTCCGCCGGTTCCACCCCTCTTGACATTCCCGCCCGAGAACTTGGCCTGCTCGAAATCCTCTTCATGCGGGCCGGCAAGGTCGTCGCCAAGGAGGCGATCATACAGTCGCTGACCGCCTTCGACGACGACATTTCCGCAAACGCCATCGAGCAATATGTCAGCAGGCTGAGAAAGCGCCTTTCGCCGCATGGCCTGACGGTCAAGACTGCCCGCGGTATCGGCTATTATCTCGACAAGCTGCCCGAGGCTTCATGAAGGCCGCCTATTCTCTCCGGCGCCGGCTGCTCTTCTGGCTGCTCGTCTCTACGGCCGTCATCGGCATGCTGGCACTTGCCGACACCTATCGCGAGGCTGTGCAAACCTCGAACATCGTCTCCGACCGTGTTCTCGCCGGCTCGGCGCTCGCGATCGCCGAACGCGTCGTCGTCGCCGAAGACGGCACGCTGCAGGTCGATATCCCCTATGTCGCGCTCGAAATGCTGACCTCGGCCGCGCAGGACCGCGTCTTCTACCGCGTCGACGGCCCGCCGGGCCAATTCATCACCGGCTACCAGGCTCTGCCGGTCCTGCAGAAGACGCCGAGCGGTGCGGCCGCCTTCGCCGACGACACCTTTCGCGGCGAGCCGATCCGCATCGCCACGCTCGAACGGTCCGCCTCGACCGGCATCCGCTCGGTGCCCTTCGTCGTGACCGTCGCCGAAACCACAATCGCCCGCCGGCAGTTGACTCAGGCGATCCTCGTGCGTTCGGCACTGCGCCTCGCCGTCATGATCGCCGGAGCGGCGGTCATCGTCTGGATCTCGGTCACGGTGGCGCTCCGCCCGCTCTACAAGCTCGGCGACGCCATCGGCGAACGCAGTCCTGACGATCTGCATCCGATCGAACAAACCGTGCCGAGCGAGGTCGAGCCGCTGGTCGATACGGTGAACTCGTTCATGGTCCGCCTGCAGTCGGCGCTCGATGCGCTGCGCAATTTCACCGGCAATGCCAGCCACCAGCTGCGCACGCCGCTGGCGATTATCCGCACCCAGCTTGCGCTTTCGGCCCGCGCCGGCTCGCTCGGTGAAGCCCAGGCGGCAGCGCTGAAGGGAGACCAGGCCGTCGCGCATGCCGAGCGCATTCTTGCCCAGCTTCTGCTGATGGCGAAGATCGACGCCGCCACGGCCAAGGAGGCGCTGACCGCCTCCGCCATCGATCTCGCCGCCATCGCCCAGGAAATCACCGGCGAACAGATCCCGGCCGCTGCCGTCGCCGGCATCGATCTCGGCTTCGAGGGTGAGAGCCCGGCGATGATCCGCGCCGAGCCGCTGCTCATCGGCGAAATGCTGCGCAATCTTGCCGGCAATGCCATCGCCTATGCCGGCAAGGGGGCTGAAGTCACCGTCCGCGTCATCGCCGCCGCCGAGACGATCCGCCTCGAAGTCGAGGACAACGGCCCCGGTATTGCGCGCGAGAAGCTGGAGGCGGTGCGCCGCCGTTTTTCGCGCGGCAATGATTCCGCCGCGCCCGGCGCCGGCCTCGGCCTCCCCATCGTCGAGGAAATCGCCAATCTTTTCAATGCTGTCATGACGTTGGAACCTGGAACCGACGGCCGCGGGCTGAAGGTGGCCGTCACCTTTGCCAGGGCGTCGTAAAAGCCGTCGCCACCCCGGCCTTTGCACCTTGCTTTCTTTCGCTGCATTGCACAGACTGGCTTTGGGAACAGCAAGCCGCACGACGATGCGCGCCGGATAAAAGAGAAATATGTCGATCAAAGCCAGTATCTACCACCTGAC
The DNA here is from genome assembly GCF_022385315.1 of Rhizobium sp. K102. Classification (NCBI taxonomy): domain Bacteria; kingdom Pseudomonadati; phylum Pseudomonadota; class Alphaproteobacteria; order Hyphomicrobiales; family Rhizobiaceae; genus Rhizobium; species Rhizobium sp. K102. The sequence continues at coordinate 4,219,655 of NZ_CP092436.1, read as the reverse complement.
CCATTATATCTATGACAGGCCGGTTCGCCTCGGCCCCCAGATTATCCGGTTGAAACCGGCCTCGCATTCGAAGACGCGGGTGCTCAGCCACTCGCTGAAGGTCACGCCCTCCAACCACTTCATCAATCTGCAGCAGGATCCCTACGGCAATTATCTCGCCCGCTACGTCTTCCCGGACCCGGTAACGGAGCTCAAGATCGAGGTCGACCTCGTTGCCGACATGACGGTCTACAACCCGTTCGACTTCTTCGTCGAAGAAGAAGCGACCAAATGGCCCTTCGATTATCCCGAAACGATCCGCGAGGATCTGTCGATCTACATGACGCCCGAGCCGGCCGGCCCGCGCCTGAAAGCGCTGCTGCCGACACTCGACTGGTCGCCCGGACAGGCGACGGTGGATATGGTCGTCGGCCTGAATGCCCGCCTGCAGCGGCAGATCGGCTATGTCATCCGCATGGAAGCCGGCGTGCAGACGCCGGAGGAAACGCTGGAAACAGCCAAGGGCTCGTGCCGCGACACCAGTTGGCTGCTCGTCCAGATCCTTCGCCATCTCGGCCTCGCCGCCCGCTTCGTCTCCGGTTACTTGATCCAGCTGACGCCGGACCTGAAGGCGCTCGACGGCCCCTCCGGCACCGAGGTCGATTTCACCGACCTGCATGCCTGGGCCGAGGTTTACCTGCCCGGCGCCGGCTGGGTCGGTCTCGATCCCACATCGGGCCTCTTGACCGGCGAAAGCCACATTCCGCTGGCCGCCACGCCGCATTACCGCAACGCCGCACCGATCTCCGGCGGCTACTTCGGCGAGGCCGAAACCGAATTCGCCTTCGATATGAAGGTCTCGCGCGTCGCCGAACACCCGCGTATCACCAAGCCCTTCTCCGACGAAAGCTGGGAGGAGCTCAACGAACTCGGCGAGAAGGTCGACCGTGTCCTCGAAGCAGAGGACGTACACCTGACGATGGGCGGCGAGCCGACCTTCGTTTCGATCGACGACTTCCAGTCCGAAGAGTGGAACACCGCCGCCGTCGGCCCGACCAAGCGCGAAAAGGCCGACAGCCTGATCCGCCGGCTGCAGGAGCGCTTCGCCCCTGGCGGCTTCCTGCATTACGGCCAGGGGAAATGGTATCCGGGCGAAAGCCTGCCGCGCTGGACCTTCTCGCTCTACTGGCGCCGCGACGGCAAGCCGATCTGGCAGAACCTCGATCTGGTCGCCGCCGAAGGCAGGGATACCGGTGTTGCGGCCGAGGATGCCGAAAAGCTGCTGACGGCGATCGCAAAAGAACTGGCGATCAAGCCCGACATGGTGCAGCCGGCCTTTGAGGATCCGGCCGACTGGATCATCAAGGAAGGCAATCTTCCCGACAATGTCGATCCGGCGAATTCGAAGCTGAAGGATCCCGAGGAACGCAACCGCATCGCCCGCGTCTTCGATCGTGGCCTCACCGTCCCCACCGGTTACATCCTTCCGGTCCAGGCATGGAACGCCAGGGCCGCTGAAAGCCGGGTCTGGGTCAGCGAGAAATGGCGCACCCGCCGCGGCAGGATCTTCCTTGTGCCTGGCGACAGCCCGATCGGCTACCGTCTGCCGCTCGGCACCCTGCCCTATGTCCCCCGGGCACGCTATCCCTATATCCATCCCGCCGATCCGACGATCCCGCGCGAACCACTGCCTGACGTTTTCATACCGGCCGGCCGCGCCATGCCGGAAGCCTCCTTCCACGCCGGCGAGAACAATCGCAGCCGGATCGAACAGACGCTTGGAGAAATCGGCGGCGCCGTACGCACCGCCATGTCGGTCGAGCCGCGTGACGGCAGGCTCTGCGTCTTCATGCCGCCGGTCGAGCGGATCGAGGATTATCTCGAGCTGATCGCCGCTGCCGAAAACGCTGCCGCCGAGCTCAAGCTTCCCGTTCATATCGAAGGTTATCCGCCGCCGCAGGACGAGCGCATCAACGTCATCCGCGTCGCCCCGGATCCCGGCGTCATCGAGGTCAACATCCATCCGGCATCCAACTGGAAGGATTGCGTCGATATCACCACGGCAATCTACGAGGAGGCCCGCGCCACCCGGCTCGGCGCCGACAAATTCATGATCGACGGCCGTCATACCGGCACCGGCGGCGGCAACCATGTCGTCGTCGGCAGCGCCAATCCGAACAACAGCCCCTTCCTGCGCCGTCCGGATCTGTTGAAGAGCGTCGTCCTCCACTGGCAGCGCCACCCCTCGCTCTCCTACCTCTTCTCCGGCATGTTCATCGGCCCGACCAGCCAGGCGCCGCGCATCGACGAGGCTCGCCACGACAGCCTCTACGAGCTGGAGATCGCCATGGCGCAGATCGCCGCTCCCGGCCGCGGTCAGCCGCCGCTGCCCTGGCTCGTCGACCGCCTGTTCCGCAATCTCTTGACCGATGTCACCGGCAACACCCACCGCGCCGAGATCTGCATCGACAAGCTGTTTTCGCCCGACGGCCCGACCGGCAGGCTCGGCCTCATCGAGTTCCGCGGCTTCGAGATGCCGCCGAACGCACGCATGTCGCTTGCCCAGCAATTGCTGGTGCGCGCGCTGATCGCCCGCTTCTGGGTGAACCCGGTCGACGGGAAGTTCGTCCGCTGGGGCACGACCCTGCACGATCGTTTCATGCTGCCGCATTTCGTCTGGGCCGATTTCCTCGACGTGCTCGCCGATCTTCGCGAAAACGGCTTCGACCTCAGCCCGGAATGGTTCAAGGCCCAGCTCGAATTCCGCTTCCCGTTCTGCGGCGAAGTCGAATACGAGGGCTCGAAGCTGGAACTGCGCCAGGCGCTGGAGCCTTGGCATGTCATGGGCGAGGAAGGCGCGGTCGGCGGCACCGTCCGCTACGTCGACTCCTCCGTCGAGCGCCTCCAGGTGCGGTTCGAAACCAGCAATACGGCCCGCTACACCGTCACCTGCAACGGCCGCACGCTGCCGCTGACGCCGACCGGCACCTCCGGCGTATCGGTCGCCGGCGTCCGCTACAAGGCATGGCAGCCGGCCTCCGGTCTGCATCCGGTCCTGCCGGTCAACACGCCTTTGACTTTTGACATTTATGATACATGGTCGAAGCGTTCGATCGGCGGCTGCATCTATCATGTTGCCCATCCGGGCGGCCGGACCTATGACACCTTCCCGGTCAACGGCAACGAGGCGGAAGCAAGGCGGCTCGCCCGCTTCGAACCGTGGGGGCATACGGCAGGCGGCTATATCCCGCGCGCCGAGACGGGTTCGCTTGAATTCCCGCTGACGCTGGATCTGCGGCGACCCGCCGGAATTTGAGCCGGGATCGAGGCCAAGGGCTGAGGCCGGGGTTGGGATGTGAGTTTGATGGGTAAAAGGCCCGCAGCGGAGCGCAGGGGTGAGGCAGAGGATCGCATCGGCAAGGATGCGGCCTTCGACTATGCGCCGCTTCCCGGCACTGCCGACGAGATGGTCGACAATAATGGCGTCGTCCGCCCCGTCTGGCAGCGTTTCCTCTCGCATCTCGGCGCAATGCCGGAAAAGGATCTCACCGAGCGTTTCGCCCGCGCCGACCGCTATCTCAGAGATGCCGGCGTCTTCTACCGCGCCTACGGCAGCAAGGGCACCGGCGAACGCGCCTGGCCGATCTCGCATATCCCGGTGTTGATCGACGAGCGCGAATGGCAGGCGCTGTCGGCGGGCCTCGTCCAGCGCGCCGATCTGTTGGAAGCGATCGTCGCCGATATCTATGGCGACAATCGGCTGGTGGAGGAAGGTGTCCTGCCGCCGGCACTGATCGCCGCCAATCCCGAATTCCAGCGCCCGCTCTCCGGCATCAGACCGGCATCCGGCCACTATCTGCATTTCTGCGCTTTCGAGATCGGCCGCGGGCCTGACGGCAACTGGTGGGTGCTCGCCGACAGGACGCAGGCGCCATCGGGCGCCGGTTTCGCGTTGGAAAGCCGCGTCGCCACCACCCGCGCCTTCTCGGATATCTACGCCGAAACCCCGGTCCACCGCCTCGCCTCCTTCTTCGGCGCCTTCCGCGATGCGCTGCAGGGCATGAAACATTCCGGCGACGATCGCATCGCCGTGCTGACGCCGGGCCCGGCCAACGAGACCTATTACGAGCATGCCTATATTGCCCGTTATCTCGGCTTCATGCTGCTCGAGGGCGAGGATCTGACCGTGGTCAAGGGCCGCGTCATGGTGCGCACCGTCGCCGGCCTGAAGCCGATCGGCGTGCTCTGGCGCCGTCTCGATTCCGCCTTCGCCGACCCACTGGAGTTGAACCAGAATTCGCATATCGGCACGCCCGGCCTCGTCGAAGCCTTGCGCACCGAAAGCGTCACCATCGTCAATGCGCTCGGCACCGGCATTCTCGAAACCCGGGCGCTTCTGGCCTTCATGCCGACCATCTGCCGCCGTCTGTTGGGGCAGGCTCTGCGGCTGCCCTCGATTGCGACCTGGTGGTGCGGCCAGGAGGAAGAGCGCGAGCACGTCGCCAAGAATATCGAGAAGATGGTGATCGGCCCGGCCTATTCCCGGGCGCCCTTCTTCGATGACGACGGCGAATCCGTGCTCGGCTCGTCGCTGCGGGCGACCGCCAGGGATTCCATCACCGATTGGCTGAGTTCGGACGGCCCCAAGCTGGTCGGCCAGGAGGTCGTCACACTCTCGACGACGCCCGCCTGGGTGAACGGCAAGCTGGTGCCGCGGCCGATGTCGCTACGCGTCTTCGCCGCCCGCACCGCCGACGGCTGGCAGATTATGCCCGGCGGTTTTGCCCGCATCGGCTCCGGCGCCGATGTCGCGGCGATCGCCATGCAGTCGGGCGGCGCGGCCGCCGATGTCTGGATCGTCAGCGACAAGCCGGTCGAGCGCCACACGCTGCTGCCGGCCGAAGGCAGCTTCACCCGCAACATGCCGGGCAGCCTGCCGAGCCGGGCGGCCGACAACCTGTTCTGGCTCGGCCGCTATATCGAACGCGCCGAAGGGGCGTTGCGCATCCTGCGCGCCTGGCATGCGCGTTATGCCGAGGCCGCCGATCCGAGCCAGCCGCTGCTCGCCGACGTCTCGGCCTATCTCGCCGCCGTCGATATCGATACTGCCGAAGCCGTGCCGGAAACGCTCTTACGCAACATCGACAGCGCCGTTTATTCGGCGAGCAACATCCGCGACCGTTTCTCGCCGGACGGCTGGCTGGCGCTGAATGATCTGGCCAAGACGGCCCGCCGTTTCCGTGTCACTGTCACTGCCGGCGACGACGCCAGCCACGCGATGACGATCCTTCTGCGCAAGCTCGCCGGTTTTGCCGGCCTCGTGCACGAGAATATGTACCGCTTCATGGGCTGGCGCTTCCTCTCGCTCGGCCGCTATATCGAGCGCGGCCTGCACATGACCCGCCTGCTCGGCCACATGTCCGGCCCGGAAGCGCCGGACGGCGCGCTCGACATGCTGCTGGAGATCGGCGACAGCGTCATGACCCACCGCCGTCGCTACAACGTCAATACGGCTCGGCTGACGGTCACCGATTTGCTGGCGCTCGATCCGCTCAACCCGCGCTCGGTGCTCTTCCAGGTGAACGAGATCCACCACGAGGTCGAGCAATTGCCGAATGCCCTGATCAACGGCCAGATGTCGCCCTTCTACCGCGAGGCGATGCGGCTTCATTCCGGCCTGGCGGTGATGACGCCGGAGGGCATGGGGCCCGAGGTCTATCAGCGGTTCGAACGCGAATTGGAGCAGCTTTCCGACCTGCTCGCCCAGACCTATCTCGGGTGACGGCAGTGCTTTACGACCTCTCGCTCCGCATGGGTTACATCTACGACGTGCCGGCCTCCGGCGCTCGCCACATCATGCGCCTGATGCCGCTGTCGCTGACCAATCGGCAACGCCTCGTCGCCGGCTCGATCACGATTTCGCCGACGCCGGACGAGCAGTCGCATTTCGTCGATTTCTTTCAACACCCTGCCACCGCCTTCATGCTGCGCGCGCCGCACGAGGAGCTCGACATTCGCATGCAGGCCCGCGTGCAGGTCGAAAGCCAGCCCATCGCCGCCGATTTCTCGCCGCTGCTTGCCGAGCTGCCCGAGGAGATAGCAGGCATCTGGTCGCTGGCGCCGGATTCGCCGCACCACTTTCTCGGCGACAGCCCGCGCCTGACGCAGACGCGCGAGATCGCCGACTATGCACGAAGCTGCGCCAAGCCCGATCTGACGGCGATGCAGATCGCTCATGCGCTCTGCACCCGCATCAACAAGGATTTCACCTACGATCCCGACGCGACGACGGTCGACACGACACCGCTCGAGGCATTCAAGCTGAAGCGCGGCGTCTGCCAGGATTTTACCCACGTCATGATCCTGGCGCTGCGAAGCCTCGGCATACCGGCAGGTTACGTCTCCGGCTTCCTGCGCACCATTCCCCCGCCCGGCAAGGAACGCCTGGAAGGGGCCGATGCCATGCATGCCTGGGTCAGAATCTGGTGCGGCGAGACGATCGGCTGGATCGAGCTCGACCCGACCAACGACATCCCCGCCGGCACCGACCACATCGTCGTCGCCTATGGGCGCGATTATTCCGACGTCGTCCCCGTTATCGGTGTGTTGAAAAGCTATGGCGGCCAGCGCGCCGTCCAGGCGGTCGACGTGATCCCGCTGAAATAAGCCAATCCCAAAACTGGAAAAAACCGGCGATTCGTTAAAATTCTATTGACGCCGTAAGGTCGGCGTAAAGAACCAGCATGCGTTAATCACCTGACAGGGTTTCCAGTTGGGTGAACATGATGAGCACCTTCTTTTTGCATCCCTGCCTGCGTCGCATGTTCAGCGATCGAGGCGGTAATTTCGGTATCATGACGGCGGTTTTGGCGCCGGTTCTTCTCGGTGCTGCCGGCATGGCGGTCCATGTCGGCGATATGCTGCTCTCCAAGCAGCAATTACAGGAAGCCGCCGATTCGGCGGCGCTTGCGACCGCCACCGCGCTGGCGAATGGCACGATCCAAACCTCTCAGGCCGAAACCTTCGCGCGGAATTTCGTCGCAGGGCAAATGGCGAATTATCTGCAAAGCGGCGTCGATATTAAAAGCGCGACGGGCGTTACCGTGCAGACAAACACGTCGGGAAATTCGACATCCTACCAGGTGACGGTTTCGCCGAGCTACGACCTGACGGTCAATCCGCTGATGCAGGCGGTCGGCTTCACCACGCAGCACCTTTCGACATCAGGCACGACGGTTGGCGGCCATTCCCAGACCCAGACCCAGGGCTCCATCTCGATGTATCTGGCGCTCGACAAATCAGGATCGATGGGAGAAGACACGGCGACTGTCAACGAGGAGGATCCCACGGAATCCTATACCTACCCCTGCAATCCCCATTATAACAAGAAGGGCAAGGAAGTCTGGGACACCTGCACCGGCAGCCGCGCAAACTACTATACGAAAATAGAAGCGCTGAAGATGGCCGCCGGCAACCTCTTCGTCCAGTTGAGCAGCGCCGATCCCAACGCCCAATATGTCCGCACCGGCGCGGTATCTTACGATATCGTTCAATACGCACCCAGCAGTCTCGCCTGGGGAACTGTTGGTGTTTCGAGCTATGTCAATGCGCTTCAGGCAGGAGGCGGCACGAATTCCAGCGGCGCGATGGGCACTGCCTATTTGTCCCTGACGGCAAAGAATGCTGCGGGGAACGACGCCGAAGACTCCGCCCACCAGCTGAAGAGCGGGCAGATACCCAAGAAGTACATCGTCTTCATGACGGACGGCGACAATAACAACGACAGCAGCGGCGGCCGTTCATATGACACGCTGACCAAGGCGACATGCGACACGGCCAAGTCCAAGGGCATTGTGATCTATACGATCGCCTTCATGGCGCCCGAGGGCGGACAGGCGCTGCTGCAGTATTGCGCCTCAGACGCCTCGCACTATTTCCAGGCGGAAAAAATGGAAGACCTTTTCGCCGCGTTCAAAGCGATCGGAGCGAAGGCGTCCACTCAAGTGACGCGCCTGACGAACTGACGATACTGCCAACCGAAAGCCGATCAAAAAAGCCGCGCCGGAACAAACCGGCGCGGCTTTTCGTTATCGCTATCCCATCCATCTGATCGGGAAAAGTGTTTGAAATCAATCCTCTCGAACCCCGTGAATATGAAGGTTTGGCAAATTTTTCGTTTGCCCAAATCCTTTGTTGCAAGTGCTTCCTAACGATGCATAAACTGTGGTCCGCGCAAGCGACAAATCGATTAAATCAGGCATAACACCCTGAAACCAAATTAAAATTGGCGAGATCTGACCATGAATACCGTTTCCAAGCCGGTTATCCCTTCTCCCGCTCCCCGCAGTTCAAGGCCGGAAATTCTCGCTGAAGAAATCATCGAACGTCTGACTTACCGCATCGGCAAGGACGCCAAGGTGGCAAAGCCGCATGACTGGCTGACGGCGACGATCCTGGTGGTGCGCGACCGCATCATCGACAAGTGGATGGCCTCCACCCGCGAGGTCTACGCCACCGGCGCCAAGCGCGTCTATTATCTTTCCCTCGAATTCCTGATCGGCCGCCTGATGCGCGACGCCATCTCGAATCTCGGCCTGATGGAAGAGGTGCGCGATGCGCTCGCCTCGCTCGGCGTCGATGTCAACGTCATTGCCGGACTTGAGCCGGATGCCGCACTCGGCAATGGCGGCCTCGGGCGTCTCGCCGCCTGCTTCATGGAGAGCATGGCGACGGTCAACGTCCCGGCCTATGGCTACGGTATCCGCTATGTCCATGGCCTCTTTCGCCAGCAGCTGGCCGACGGCTGGCAGGTGGAACTGCCCGAAAACTGGCTCGCCCACGGCAATCCCTGGGAGTTCGAGCGTCGCGAGAGCTCCTATGAAATCGGCTTTGGCGGTTCCGTCGAATTCATCACCACCCATGACGACCAGCCGCGTTACGTCTGGAAACCGGCCGAGCGCGTCATCGCCGCCGCCTTCGACACGCCGGCCGTCGGCTGGCGCGGCAAACGCGTCAACACGCTGCGCCTCTGGTCGGCGCAGCCGATCGATCCGATCCTGCTCGATGCCTTCAACGCCGGCGACCACATCGGCGCGCTGCGCGAAAGCAACAAGGCCGAAAGTCTGACCCGGGTTCTCTATCCGGCCGACGCAACCTCGGCCGGTCAGGAATTGCGCCTGCGTCAGGAATTCTTCTTCTCGTCCGCTTCGCTGCAGGACATCCTGCGCCGCCACCTGCAGCAATATGATGATTTCACCTCGCTGCCGGACAAGGTGGCCATCCAGTTGAACGACACCCATCCGGCCGTCTCGGTCGCCGAACTCGTGCGTCTGCTCTGCGACGTGCACGGCATGGATTTCGAACAGGCCTGGGAGATCACCCGCCACACCTTCTCCTATACCAATCACACGCTTCTGCCCGAAGCGCTGGAAAGCTGGCCGGTACCGCTGTTCGAGCGTCTGCTGCCGCGCCACATGCAGATTGTTTATGCGATCAACGCCAAGATCCTGCTCGATGTCCGCAAGACCAAGAACTTTTCCGACAGCGAAATCCGCTCGATCTCGCTGATCGAGGAAAGCGGCGACCGCCGCGTGCGCATGGGCAACCTCGCCTTCATCGGCTCGCATTCGATCAACGGCGTCTCGGCGCTGCACACCGACCTGATGAAGGTCACGGTCTTTGCCGACCTGCACAAGCTCTATCCCGACCGCATCAACAACAAGACCAACGGCATCACGCCGCGCCGCTGGCTGCAGCAGTGCAATCCCGGTCTCACCGGTCTGATCCGCGAGGCAATCGGCGACGAGTTCCTCGATAATGCCGAAAAGCTGCGCCCGCTCGAGGCGCATGCTTCCGATCCGAGCTTTCAGCAGAAGTTCGCGGCGATAAAGCGGGCCAACAAGGTGGCGCTCTCCAACCTCGTCGCCAGCCGCATGGGCGTGAAGCTCGATCCGTCGGCGATGTTCGATATCCAGATCAAGCGCATCCACGAATATAAGCGCCAACTGCTGAACATCATCGAAGCCGTCGCCCTCTACGACCAGATCCGTTCGCATCCGGAGCTGGACTGGGTGCCGCGTGTCAAACTCTTCGCCGGCAAGGCGGCGCCGAGCTACTACAACGCCAAGCTGATCATCAAGCTGATCAACGACGTCGCCCGCACCATCAACAACGACCCGTCGGTGCGCGGCCTCTTAAAGGTCGTCTTCGTGCCCAACTACAATGTCTCGCTCGCCGAGGTCATGGTTCCGGCCGCCGACCTCTCCGAGCAGATCTCGACCGCCGGCATGGAGGCATCCGGCACCGGCAACATGAAGTTCGGCCTCAACGGAGCGCTGACGATCGGCACGCTCGACGGCGCCAATGTCGAGATGCGCGACAATGTCGGCGAAGACAACATCGTCATCTTCGGCCTCAGGGCCGACGAGGTTGCCAAGGTCCGCAGCGACGGCCACAATCCCCGCGCCATCATCGAGGGCTCGCGCGAACTCTCGCAGGCGCTCTCCGCCATCGGCTCCGGCGTCTTCTCGCCCGATGATCGCAACCGCTACACGGCGCTGATCGACGGCATCTATTCGCACGACTGGTTCATGGTCGCCGCCGATTTCGACGCCTATGCCCAGGCTCAGCGCGACGTCGACCAGATCTGGACCAACCAGTCCGACTGGTACACCAAGACGATCAACAATACGGCGCGGATGGGCTGGTTCTCTTCCGACCGCACGATCAGGCAATATGCAGACGAAATCTGGAGAGCCGGATGAAAACGCCGAAAACCATCCCTGAAGTAAAGCTTTCCTGGGAAATTTCGGCAGATGAAATCACGGCGATCCTTGCCGGCTCGCATTCCAATCCCTTTGCCGTCCTCGGTGTGCACCTGGCCGGCGACGCCTTCGTCGCCAGGTGTTTCATCCCGGGCGCCGAAGATGTGACCGCCATGACGCTCGACGGCGGCGTCATCGGCGAGCTGAAGCAGTTGCATGCCGACGGCTTCTTCGCCGGCCCCGTTTCGCTGACCAGGCTGCAGCCGGTGCGCTACCGCGCCCGGCGCGGCGATGCCGAATGGGCCGTCACCGACCCCTACAGCTTCGGGCCGGTGCTTGGGCCGATGGACGATTATTTCGCCCGCGAAGGCTCGCACCTGCGCCTGTTCGACAAGATGGGCGCCCACCTCATCAAGCATGATGGCGCCCAGGGCATCCATTTCGCGGTCTGGGCCCCGAACGCGCAGCGTGTCTCCGTCGTCGGCGATTTCAACAATTGGGACGGCCGCCGCCACGTCATGCGCTTCCGCTCCGATAGCGGCATCTGGGAAATCTTCGCCCCCGACGTGCCGATCGGCGTTGCCTACAAATTCGAGATCCGCGGCCAGGACGGCGTACTGCTGCCGCTGAAGGCCGATCCCTTCGCCCGGCGCAGCGAGCTCCGACCGAAGACCGCCTCGGTCGCCGCCGCCGATCTGGAGCAGGTTTGGGAGGACGAGGCCCATCTGAAGCACTGGCGCGAAACCGACAAGCGCCGCCAGCCGATCTCCATCTATGAGGTGCATGCCGCCTCCTGGCAGCGCCGGCAGGACGGCACGATGCTGTCCTGGGACGAGCTCGCCTCCAGCCTCATCCCCTATTGCGCCGACATGGGCTTCACCCATATCGAATTCCTGCCGATCACCGAGCATCCCTACGACCCCTCCTGGGGTTACCAGACGACCGGTCTCTACGCCCCGACCGCCCGTTTCGGCGAGCCGGAAGGTTTTGCCCGTTTCGTCAATGGCTGCCACAAGGTTGGCATCGGCGTCATTCTCGACTGGGTGCCGGCGCATTTCCCGACCGATGAACACGGCCTCGGCTGGTTCGACGGCACCGCACTCTACGAGCACGAAGACCCGCGCAAGGGCTTCCACCCCGACTGGAGCACGGCGATCTATAATTTCGGCCGCACCGAGGTCGTTTCCTATCTCGTCAACAACGCGCTCTACTGGGCCGAGAAATTCCATCTCGACGGTCTGCGCGTCGATGCCGTCGCCTCGATGCTCTACCTCGATTATTCGCGCAAGCACGGCGAATGGATTCCGAACGAATATGGCGGCAACGAGAACCTCGAAGCGGTGCGCTTCCTGCAGGATTTGAACATCCGCCTCTACGGCAATCATTCCAACGTTATGACCATCGCCGAAGAATCGACCTCCTGGCCGAAGGTCTCGCAGCCCGTGCATGAGGGCGGCCTCGGCTTCGGCTTCAAGTGGAACATGGGCTTCATGCACGACACGCTGAGCTACATGAAACGCGATCCGATCCACCGCAGGCACCATCACAACGAACTCACCTTCGGCCTGCTCTACGCCTATTCGGAAAATTTCGTCCTGCCGCTCTCGCATGACGAGGTGGTCCATGGCAAAGGCTCGCTGATCGCCAAGATGCCGGGTGACGACTGGCAAAAATTTGCCAATCTGCGTGCCTACTACGCCTATATGTGGGGCTATCCCGGCAAGAAGCTGTTGTTCATGGGCCAGGAATTTGCCCAGTGGAGCGAGTGGAGCGAGGCGAAATCGCTCGACTGGAACCTGCTTCAGTATCGTATGCACGAGGGCATGCGGCGCCTGGTGCGCGACCTCAACTTCACCTACCGCAGCAAGCCGGCGCTGCATGAGCGTGACTGCGAGGGCGAGGGATTTGAATGGCTGGTCGCCGACGACCACCAGAATTCCGTCTTTGCATGGCTGCGCAAGGCGCCGGGCCAGAAACCGGTTGCGGTCATCACCAATTTCACCCCCGTCTATCGCGAGAACTATACGATCCGCCTGCCGTCCGCAGGCCGCTGGCGGGAAATCCTGAACACCGATGCCGACATCTACGGCGGCAGCGGCAAGGGCAATGGCGGGCGCGTGCAGGCCGTCGATGCCGGCGGCGACATCACCTGCTCGATCACCTTGCCGCCCTTGGCGACAATCATGCTTGAACCTGAAAATTAGTGACTGGTGGGAGGAGAAAATGGTAGAAAAGCGTGTTCAGCCACTTGCCCGCGATGCAATGGCTTATGTTCTGGCCGGCGGCAGGGGGAGCCGTCTCAAGGAACTCACCGATCGGCGTGCCAAGCCTGCCGTCTATTTCGGCGGCAAGGCCCGCATCATCGATTTCGCGCTGTCGAACGCCCTGAACTCCGGCATCCGCCGCATCGGCGTTGCCACGCAATACAAGGCGCACTCGCTGATCCGTCACATGCAGCGCGGCTGGAACTTCTTCCGCCCTGAGCGCAACGAAAGCTTCGACATCCTGCCTGCCAGCCAGCGCGTCTCCGAGACGCAGTGGTATGAGGGCACTGCCGACGCGGTCTACCAGAACATCGACATCATCGAGGATTACGGTGTCGAATACATGGTCATTCTGGCGGGCGACCACGTCTATAAGATGGACTATGAATGGATGCTGCAGCAGCACGTCGATTCCGGCGCCGACGTCACCATCGGCTGCCTGGAAGTGCCGCGCATGGAGGCAGTGGGCTTCGGCGTCATGCATGTCAACGAGAAGGACGAGATCATCGCCTTCGTCGAGAAGCCGGCCGATCCGCCGCCCATTCCCGACAAGCCGGATTTCGCTCTCGCCTCGATGGGCATCTACGTCTTCCACACCAAGTTCCTGCTCGATGCGCTGCGCCGCGATGCCGCCGATCCGACCTCGAGCCGCGATTTCGGCAAGGACATCATCCCCTATATCGTCCAGCATGGTAAGGCGGTCGCTCACCGCTTCGCCAAATCCTGCGTCCGCTCCGATTTCGAGCACGAGCCCTATTGGCGCGATGTCGGCACGATCGACGCCTACTGGCAGGCCAATATCGACCTGACGGCGATCGTTCCGGAACTCGACATCTACGACAAGTCCTGGCCGATCTGGACCTATGCCGAGATCACCCCGCCGGCGAAATTCGTCCATGACGACGAAGACCGCCGCGGCTCGGCAACCTCCTCCGTTGTGTCGGGCGACTGCATCATCTCGGGCGCCAGCCTCAACAACAGCCTGCTCTTTACCGGCGTCAGGGCCAACTCCTTCTCCAAGCTGGAAGGGGCGGTCATCCTGCCGAACGTGAAGATCGGCCGGAGGGCGCAGCTCAAGAATGTGGTGATCGACCACGGCGTCGTCATTCCGGAAGGTCTTGTTGTCGGCGAGGATGCCGAACTCGACGCCAAGCGCTTCCGGCGGACGGAAAGCGGCATTTGCCTGATCACGCAACCGATGATCGACAAGCTGGATATCTGACGTATGAAAGTTCTTTCGGTTTCGTCCGAAGTCTTCCCTTTGATCAAGACAGGGGGCCTGGCCGATGTGTCAGGCGCCCTGCCGATTGCTCTGAACGCCTTCGGGGTCGAAACCAAGACCCTCCTGCCCGGCTATCCCGCCGTCATGAAGGTCATTCGCGACCCCGTCGTCAGGCTCGAATTCGCGGACCTGCTCGGAGAAAAGGCGACCGTGCTCGAGGTCCAGCACGAGGGCCTCGATCTTCTCGTCCTCCATGCCCCGGCCTATTACGACAGGCCGGGCGGCCCCTATCTCGATCCGCTCGGCAAGGACTATCCCGACAATTGGCGCCGTTTCGCCGCCCTGTCGCTCGCCGCCTCCGAGATCGCCGCCGGTCTGCTGCCCGGATGGCGGCCGGATCTGGTCCACACGCACGATTGGCAAGCGGCGCTGACCTCCGTCTACATGCGCTATTATCCGACGCCGGAACTGCCGAGCGTGCTGACGATCCACAACATCGCCTTCCAGGGCCAGTTCGGCTCCGAGATCTTTCGAGGTCTGCGCCTGCCCGATCATGCCTTCGCCATCGACGGCGTCGAATATTACGGCACGACCGGCTTTCTGAAAGGCGGCCTGCAAACCGCCCATGCGATCACCACTGTCAGCCCCACCTATGCCGATGAGATCCTGACGCCGGAATTCGGCATGGGGCTCGAAGGCGTGATTGCCACCCGCATCGACAATCTGCACGGCATCGTCAACGGCATCGACACCGATATCTGGAATCCGGCAACCGATCCTGTCGTCCACACCCATTACGGCCCGACGACGCTGAGGAACCGCGACGAGAACCGCCGCTCGATCGCCGAATTCTTCCATCTCGACAATGACGATGCCCCGATCTTTTGCGTCATCAGCCGTCTCACCTGGCAGAAGGGCATGGATATCGTCGCCAACGTCGCCGACGAGATCGTCGGCATGGGCGGCAAGCTCGTCGTGCTCGGTTCCGGCGAAGCCGCGCTCGAAGGCGCGCTGCTCGCTTCCGCCAGCCGTCATCCCGGCCGCATCGGCGTCTCGATCGGCTATAACGAGCCGATGTCGCATCTGATGCAGGCCGGCTGCGACGCGATCATCATCCCATCGCGCTTCGAGCCCTGCGGCCTGACCCAGCTTTACGGTCTGCGCTATGGCTGCGTGCCGATCGTGGCGCGCACCGGCGGGCTGAATGACACGGTGATCGATGCCAATCACGCCGCCCTTGCGGCGAAAGTGGCAACCGGCATACAATTCTCACCCGTGACGGAAACGGGCATGCTGCAGGCAATCCGCCGTGCGATGCATTTTTACGCGGACCGAAAACTCTGGACCCAATTGCAAAAGCAGGGCATGAAATCGGATGTCTCCTGGGAGAAGAGCGCCGAACGCTACGCTGCCCTCTATTCAAGCCTCGTCTCGAAAGGCATGTGACCTAAAATGATCAAGTCCGTACCCACCACGCCCTACCTGGACCAGAAGCCCGGCACGTCCGGTCTGCGCAAGAAGGTTCCGGTCTTCCAGCAGCCGAATTATGCGGAGAACTTCATCCAGTCGATCTTCGATTCGCTGGAAGGCTACCAGGGCAAGTGCCTCGTCATCGGCGGCGACGGACGCTATTACAATCGCGAAGTCATCCAGAAGGCGGTCAAGATGGCCGCCGCCAACGGCTTCGGCAAGGTGATGGTCGGCAAGGGCGGCATCCTGTCGACGCCGGCCGCCTCCCACATCATCCGCAAGTACAAGGCTTTCGGCGGCATCATTCTGTCTGCCAGCCACAATCCCGGCGGCCCGACCGAAGATTTCGGCATCAAGTACAACATCAACAATGGCGGCCCGGCCCCGGAAAAGATCACCGACGCGATCTATGCCCGTTCCAAGACGATCGACAGCTACAAGATCGCCGATTTCGCCGACGTCAATCTCGATCGCATCGGCAAGGACGAACTTCCCGGCGGCATGATCCTCTCGGTCATCGACCCGGTCGAAGATTATGCCGCGCTGATGGAAGAGCTCTTCGATTTCGGCGCCATCCGCAATCTGATCAGCCTCGGCTTCCGCATCGCCTTCGATGGGATGAGCGCCGTCACCGGCCCCTATGCCAAGGAAATCTTCGAAAATCGCCTCGGCGCTCCCTCTGGATCTGTGCGCAATTTCATGCCGCTGCCGGATTTCGGCGGTCATCACCCGGATCCGAACCCGGTTCATTGCAAGGAACTCTTCGATGAGATGATGGGTGATGACGCGCCCGATTTCGGCGCCGCTTCCGATGGCGACGGCGACCGCAATCTGATCATCGGCCGCGGCATCTTCGTCACTCCCTCCGACAGCCTGGCGATCCTTGCCGCCAACGCCAATCTCGCCCCCGGTTACTCCGGCGGCCTCGCCGGCATCGCCCGCTCGATGCCGACCTCGGGTGCTGCCGACCGCGTCGCCGAAAGACGCGGCATCGGCATGTATGAGACGCCGACCGGCTGGAAGTTCTTCGGCAATCTGCTCGATGCCGGCATGGCGACGATCTGCGGCGAGGAAAGCTCCGGCACCGGATCCAGCCACGTCCGCGAAAAGGATGGCCTCTGGGCGGTGCTGCTCTGGCTGAATATCCTTGCGGTGCGCGGCGAGAGCGTCGCCGATGTCGTCACCCAGCACTGGCAAACCTACGGACGCAACTATTATTCGCGCCACGATTACGAAGGCCTCGACACCGATGCGGCGAACGGGCTGATGGACAATCTCCGCAGCCAGCTTTCCACCCTGCCCGGCAAGAGTTTCGGCAGCCTGAAGGTCGAGAAAGCCGACGATTTCGCCTATCACGATCCGATCGACAAATCGGTGAGCGAGCACCAGGGCATCCGCGTCCTCTTCGAAGGCGGCTCCCGCGTCGTCTTCCGTCTCTCCGGCACCGGCACGTCTGGCGCAACCTTGCGTGTCTATATCGAGCGTTACGAGCCGGATTCGAACTCGCCACAACATCGAAACGCAGGAAGCACTCGCCGATCTCATCGCGGCAGCCGACAGCGTTGCCAGCATTCGGGAACGCACGGGACGCGACGCGCCAACCGTGATCACCTGATCCGGGGGAAACATGCGCGGGAACAATGCGGCGCAGGCCGGCGCGATCGTCTTCGATACCGGCGTCGAATTTGCTGTCTGGTCGCATCATGCCGCGCAGGTCGAGCTCTGCCTATTCGACAATGACGGCAACAGGGAATTCGCGCGCCTGCCGATGGCGCGCGACGGCAACCAGGTCCATCGCCTCTTCGTCGATGGCCTCAGGCAAGGCGCCCGCTACGGCTATCGTGCCGACGGTATCTACGCGCCGGACAACGGCCTCTGGTTCGATCCGTCGAAATTGCTGATCGACCCCTACGCCAAGGAGATCGACCGGCCGTTCCGCTACGATCCCCGCCTCGGCATCTATGGCGAAGACAGCCAGGATCTGATGCCGAAGGCGATCGTCACCTCAGATACGCGCGCCGCCGTCGCCAAGCCGCTCTTCAAACCGGGCGGCTTCATTTACGAAGTGGCGGTGCGGCCCTTCACCATTCTTCATCCCGACATACCGGAACACCAGCGCGGTACGATCGCCGCCCTTGCCCATCCCTCGGTCATCGCGCACCTGAAGCGGATCGGTGTCGATGCCGTCGAACTGATGCCGATCACCGCCTGGATCGACGAACGCCACCTGCCGCCGCTCGGCCTCACCAACGGCTGGGGCTACAATCCGGTTGCCTTCATGGCGCTCGATCCCCGGCTCGCCCCCGGCGGCATGACCGAGCTGCGCGAGACGATCGCCGCCCTCCATGCCGAGGGCATCGCCGTTATCCTCGACCTCGTCTTCAACCATACCGGCGAGAGCGACCGCTACGGCACGACGCTGTCGCTGCGCGGCCTCGACAACCTGCATTATTTTCGCCATGTCCAGAATGGCCCGGGCGAACTGGTCAACGATACGGGAACCGGCAACACGCTCGCCTGCGACCATCCCGAAGTTCGCCGTCTCGTCATCGACAGCCTGCGCCATTTCGTGCTCAACGCCGGCGTCGACGGTTTTCGCTTCGATCTCGCGCCCATCCTCGGCCGAACCGCGACCGGCTTCGAGCGCGATGGCGGAACACTTGCCGCCATTCTGGCAGATAATGTGCTCGCCGACCGGATCATGATTGCCGAACCCTGGGACATCGGTCCCGGCGGTTACCAGCTCGGCAACTTCCCGCCGCCCTTCCTCGAATGGAACGACCGGGTTCGCGACGATTTGCGCTGTTACTGGCGCGGCGACCAGTGGAAGACCGGCGCGCTGGCAACCGCGCTTGCCGGTTCTTCCGACATCTTCGCCCGCAATGACGGCAAAGGGACGCGCAGCGTCAATTTCCTTGCCGCCCATGACGGCTTCACGCTGATCGACCTCGTTTCCTATGCCGGAAAGCACAACGACGCCAATGGCGAGCACAATCGCGACGGCCATAATGAGAACCACTCGTGGAACAATGGCGTCGAAGGCGAAACCCTCTACCCCTCGATCCGCAAGCGCCGGATAAACGATGTGATGGCGCTGATATCAACGCTCTTTGCCACCCGCGGAAGCATCATGCTGACGGCCGGCGACGAAGGCGGACGCAGCCAGCGCGGCAATAACAATGCCTATTGCCAGGACAACGAGATCACCTGGCTCGACTGGAAGACATTGAATGAGGATCTCATCGCCCATACCGCCTTCGTCGCCGGGCTGCGCCGCCGCTTCACCGTCTTTTCCGAAACGGATTTCCTGTCGGGAAATGGCGACGTCGAATGGATCTCGGTTTCGGGCGGACCGATGACGGTCGCCGAATGGGAGACGCCGTCGCTCGCCGTCCTCGGCATACTGCTGGCAACCGGTGACCGGGCCTCAAGAGGCAAACGCACCCGGCTTGCCGTGCTCTTCAATCGCTCCGAAAGCCGCGAGCTCTTTACGCTTCCGTCGGAAGGCGAAGCTTGCTGGCGTCAATTGACGCCGGCGGGCGTGAAGATGGCCGCCGCCCGAGTCACCGTCGAGCCACGCTCCGTCGCCTTTTTCATAGAAAAATGACCGGCGCCTCCCATTGGCGCAAATCCTTGTCGCAATCGTCATAAATGCACGATAAGGCTTTGGCGCGGCGGGCTTATCTGACGAGGGAATGCATGGGCACGGAAATTTCACTCTCCGACGTGCGGGGATTGATCGGCATGGAAACGGGCCTTTCGGATTGGATCACCGTCGACCAGACGATGATCGATGCCTTTGCGGGGGCAACGGATGACCACCAGTTCATTCACGTCGATCCCGAGCGCGCCGCCGCCGAAAGCCCCTTCGGCGGCACCATCGCCCATGGCTTCCTGACACTGTCTCTGCTCTCGGCGATGAATTACAACTGTCTGCCGAAAGTGCGCGAGCAGACCATGGGCATCAATTACGGTTTCGATCGCGTCCGCTTCATGACGCCGGTCAAAAGCGGCGCCCGCGTGCGCGGCCGTTTCCTGCTCTCCGACGCCCGCTTCCGCGGCGGCGGCATGCTGATGACCACCTACGAGGTCACGATCGAAATCGAAAACGAGAAGAAGCCGGCCCTGACGGCAAAATGGATCACCATCATCCAGTTCGACCCGAAGGATCGTCCCGAGGACGCGTGAGCCGGATGCGGCTATGATTTCGCAGAATTGAAGACCGCTTCAAGAGCGTGGCTGTCCGGATCGATGTCATCCCAGACCCCGACATAACCGAGAGCGCCGAGGGCGGCATCGTAAAATGCCGCCGACCGCTCTATATCGGGAACGCCGAGGGAGGCATGATGCAGCATTCGTCCTCCCCTCGAATGGGCGCCCTAAACCGGCAGGACTGATCCGGGCTCAATGGCCGGCATCATGAGCCGCCTCGTTGAGCAGCCCGAAGACGAAGTCGGAAAACGACCGCCAGCATTCGACCCGGAACGTCTGTTCATCCGTGCGCAGAAGCACGATTTCCGCCTTGCCGAAGATCGTGCGGGACGCGGCCCCGACCGGAAACGAAGAATGCGACAGATCCTGCGGGCAGCTGGCGGCAAGCGTCTTTTCCGCGCCCGGTCCCGAGACGATGATCGCGACGTTGCGGTGGGAAACGTCGGTCGCCGAATGCACGGCACGGAGGCCGGAAAGCACCGCCATCAGATCGGCGCCATCCTCGTCGATTACCAGCCATTCGTCCGGCCCGATCCAGAGCGCTGAGCGCGCGCCGGCCCGACTGGAGGTCTTCGGAGCGTTCGGCACGGTGAGACCGAGCGCTTTGGTAAGCGCGGTAAGCGATTCCGCCGGGGCGCGCAGTGCCACCCGGCTCGCTGCCGGTGCCACCGTCAGCCGTACCGTTGCGGAGCCGCCGAGACGGCCGGCAAGCACTGGCTTGCGAATTGCGACATCAGCCATGGATGCGGCCTCCTTCCTTGTCAAAGAATACCAGATCCGTCACCTCGACGGCGATCGTCCGGTCCGGCATCGGCACGTAGAGCGTCTCGCCCATCCGCGCCCGGCCACCGGCGACGAGCGCGAAGGCGATCGACCGGCCGCAGCTTTCCGACCAGTAGGCCGAGGTGACGTGGCCGAGCATCGTCATCGGCTTCGGCTCGTTCGGGTTCGCGACGACCTGCGCGCCTTCTTCGAGCACCAGCTTCGGATCCTTGGTGATAAGCCCGACAAGCTGCTTGCGTCCCTCCTTCACGAGGTCCGGCCGCTGCAGGCCGCGAATGCCGACAAAGTCCTTCTTCTTCTTCGAAACGGCCCAGGCAACGCCCGCGTCATCAGGCGTAACCGTCCCGTCAGTATCCTGGCCGACGATGATATAGCCTTTTTCGGCGCGCAGAACGTGCATCGTTTCGGTACCGTAAACGCAGGCGCCGAGCGGTTCGGCGTTGGCCCAGACGGCTTCGAGCACCGACTGGCCATAATCTGCGGGCACGTTGATTTCGAAACCGATTTCGCCGGTGAAGGAGACGCGGAAGAGCCGCGCCGGCACGCCGCAGACCGTGCATTCCGCAACGCTCATATGCGGGAAGGCCTCGTTCGAGAGGTCGACCCCTGCGACCAGCGGCTCGACGATCTGGCGCGCCTTCGGTCCCTGCACCGCAATGACGGCCCATTGCTCGGTGACCGAGGTCAGCCATACCTTCAGGTCCGGGAATTCCGTCTGCAGGTAATCTTCCATATGGTGAAGAACGCGCGGCGCTCCGCCGGTCGTCGTCGTGACATGGAAACGGTCCTCGGCCAGTCGCCCGACGACGCCGTCGTCATAAACGAAGCCGTCTTCGCGGGTCATGATGCCGTAGCGGGCCTTGCCCGGCTTCAGCGTATCCCAGGCATTGGTGTAGATGAGGTTGAGGAACTTCGCCGCATCCGGCCCAACCACCTCGATCTTACCAAGCGTCGAAGCATCGAAGATGCCGGCCGACTCTCGGGCTGTGCGGCATTCGCGCGCGACCGCCTGATGCATGTTCTCGCCGGCACGCGGATAGAACCAGGCACGTTTCCAGTTTCCGACATCTTCGAAAACGGCGCCATGGGCTTCTTCCCACTCGTGCAGCGGCGTCTTGCGCGTCGGATCGAACAACGCTCCGCGCGAATGGCCGATCAGCGTGCCGTAGGTGACCGGCGTGTAGGGCGCGCGGAAGGTGGTGAGACCGACCTGCGGGATTTCCCTGCCGAGCATTTCGGCGGCGATTGCCAGGCCGTGCATGTTGGAAAGCTTGCCCTGGTCCGAGGCCATGCCGTTCGTCGTAAAGCGCTTGATGTGCTCGATCGAATGCATGCCCTCGCGCACGGCAAGGCGGATATCCTTGGCACAGACATCGTGCTGGAAGTCGATGAAGGCCTTGGCGTTGGTTTTCGGTCCGGCGCCTTCGGCGGCACCGATCATACCGCCCGTCCATTCAAAGGCCTGCTCGGCCGAAATTGCGATCTTCTCGCCGCTGCTTCCGCCGGTGGCCTGCGCCATCAGCTCGCCGGCGGCAAGCGATTCCTCGATCGTCCGCTGCAGATCGTCGGTGCCGTTGCAGGCACCGACCGACAGGCAATCCTGCGCGTAGGAGCCGGGCAGGAAACGCTGGCTTTCAGCGTCAAAGGCCACTTTGCCGCGCGACTGCGAGAACAGATGCACGGACGGTGTCCAGCCGGCCGAAACCAGCAGCGCATCGACGGCGATCTTGCGCGGCGAACCGCCGCCGTTGCGCGCCACCGTCATCGACGAGATACGCAGCCGCCCCGCGGTGTTGATGACCGACTGGCCGGCCAGCACGTCAATGCCGAGCGCACGCGCCTCCGCCAGCACCGCCGCGCCCGGCGCCTGCCTGATATCGACGATGGCGGCGATCGAAACGCCCGCGCGCTTCAGATCGAAGGCCGTTTCATAAGCCGAGTCATGCGCCGTGTAGATGCCGACATTCTTGCCGACGGCGACGCCGTAATGGTTGAGATAGGTCCGCGCCGCCGAGGCCAGCATGATGCCCGGCCGGTCGTTGTTCGGAAATACCATGTGCCGTTCGATCGCGCCGTTGGCGAGGATTACCCGCTTGGCCCGGACCTGCCACAGCCGTTCGCGCGGCAGATCATGGGCGGGATTGGCGAGATGGTCAGTGACGCGCTCGGCCAGGCCGACGAAATTGTGGTTGTAGTAGCCAAAGGCAGTCGTGCGCAGCAGCACTTGGACATTGTCCATCGCCTTCAGCTGCGCCACGGCCTTCTGCGCCCAGGTGAAGCCGTCCTGCCCGTCGATCTTGGCGCCGGCATCATGGCGCAGCGCACCGCCCGCCTCCGCCTGCTCGTCGCAGAGGATCACCCTGACGCCGGTCCGGGCCGCGGCCAGCGCCGCCGAAAGCCCGGCAACGCCGGCGCCGACCACCAGTACGTCGCAATGAGCGTAACGGCTGGCATAATGGTCCGGATCGCCTTCCGTCGGCGCAACACCGAGGCCGGCGGCGCGACGGATGAGCGGTTCATAGACATGCTTCCAGGCGGCGCGCGGCCACATGAAGGTCTTGTAGTAGAAGCCGGCGGCGAAGAATGGCGACATCAGATTGTTGATGGCGCCGACATCGCGGGCAAGCGAGGGCCAGCGGTTCTGCGAGCTGACGATCATGCCGTCGAAGACTTCCTGCACGGTGGCGCGCACGTTCGGCTGCTTGCGTGCTGCATCGCGAGCGACGTCGATCAGGGCGTTCGGTTCCTCGGCGCCGGCTGAAAGAATGCCGCGCGGCCGGTGATATTTGAACGAACGGCCGACGAGGTGCACGCCGTGGGCGATCAGCGCCGAGGCGACGCTATCGCCTTCGAGCGCCGTGTAGGTCTTGCCGTCGAAGCTGAAGCGCGCGGTTTTGGCCGGCGTCAGGCGCCCCTTGCCGGCGATACGGTTGACGCCGCTCATTGCGCCTCTCCTTCCAGGGCTTCATATGTCTCGACAGGCGCGTGCTTCTCGGCAGCAGCGCCGACCGCAGGCTTCGGCTCACCGGCCTGATAGGTCATGAGGAACTTGTCGCTCACCGTGTCGCGGACTGCATTGAAGAAACGTCCGCAGCCATGGATGTGCCGCCAGCGTTCGAATATCAGCCCCTTCGGATTGTCGCGCAGAAAGAAATAGGCTTCGAATTCCGCATCCGAGATCGAGGCAATATCTGCGGGCCGCGCAATATGCGCGTCACCCGCGCCGCGGAATTCGAGCTCGGAGCGCTCTTCCTGGCAGTAAGGGCAATGGATCAGCAGCATGTAGGATTTCCTTCTCCTCCACTTCTCCCCAGCGGGGAGAAGGTGCCTGAAAGACGGATGAGGGGGTGAGCGACGAAAGCAGCGAGCGTGAGCACGAAAACACCCATCGTCAGTGCGCCACCGCCGCCGCAGCAGCCTCGTCGATCAGCCGGCCGCTGCGGAAACGCTCCAGCGTCAAGCCGGCGTTGAACTTGTGCGGTTCGTCGCGGGCAATCAGATGGGCGAAAAGATTGGCCGAACCCGGCGTTGCCTTGAAGCCCCCGGTGCCCCAGCCGCAATTGACGTAAAGCCCGGGAACCGGCGTCTTCGACTGGATCGCCGAACGATCCGGCGTGTTGTCGACGATGCCGCCCCACTGGCGCATCATCTTGACGCGCCGGAACATCGGGAAGAGTTCGCAGATGGCATCGAGCGTATGGGTGATGATCTGCAGCCCGCCGGTCTGCGAGTAGGAATTGTACTGGTCGGTACCGGCGCCGATGACGAGTTCTCCCTTGTCGGACTGGGAGATATAGGCGTGCACCGTGTTCGACATGACAACACAGGGGAAGATCGGCTTCAGCGGCTCGGAAACCAGCGCCTGCAGCGGGCTCGACTGGAGCGGCACCCGCACATCGGCCATCTTCATGATCGTTGTGGTGTGGCCGGCCGCCGACACGCCGACTTTTCTGGCGCCGATGAAGCCGCGCGTGGTCTCGACGCCGGTAACGCGCCCATCGGGCGCACGGCGAATGCCGGTCACTTCACAATTCTGGATGATGTGGACACCGCGGTCCGATGCTGCGCGCGCATAACCCCAGGCGACCGCATCATGCCGCGCCGTGCCGCCGCGCCGCTGCAGTGCCGCACCGTTGATCGGGTAGCGCGCGCTGGCGGAGATATCGAGCGGCGGGCAATAGGCCTTCGCCTGTTCCGGCGTCAGCCATTCATTGTCGATGCCGTAGAGCCGGTTGGCGTGGATATGCCGCTTGAACGACTGCTGGTCGTGAATATTGTGCGAGAGCATCATCACGCCGCGCGGCGAATACATCACATTGTAGTTGAGCTCCTGCGAAAGCCCCTCCCAGAGCTTCATCGAATGCTCGTAAATGTGCATGCTCTCTTCATAGAGATAGTTCGAGCGGATGATGGTGGTGTTGCGCCCGGTATTGCCGCCGCCGAGCCAGCCCTTCTCGATCACCGCCACATTGGTGATGCCATGCTCCTTGGCGAGATAATAGGCGGCTCCCAGGCCGTGCCCGCCGGCGCCGATGATGACGACGTCGTATTCGGCGCGCGGTTCTGGTGAAGTCCACTGCTTCTCCCAGCCTCTGTGGCCACGAAGGGCCTCTCGCGCCACGGCAAAAACCGAATATTTCCGCATCCGCCTTCTTCTCCTTCGGGCAAGGACTATTCTCCGTGCCCATACAAATCGCAAATCCAAATGCGGCACAACGGCTCTTTTGCGACGCGCGAGAGCTTTGGTTTTGACACTGAGCGACATGATGTCGAAAAGCGCCCTGTTTTCCAGGACACGCGTTCCGCTTCCTCCGGCATTGGCACAACCAGCAATCCATCGGGGCCGCCGGCTAGCCCTCACCCAAGAGGGCGAGAAGACAAGCAGTTACTAAAATGTTAACTCTCCCCCCTTGCCAGGGTTCTTGTATCATGTGGGGTCAGCGTTCATTCTTCCACGCGCTTCTCATCGCGTTTTGCAGCGCCCAGGCGTCGCCCGCCGCCGAGCCGGTTGGTCAGGCTGTCCTCATCAAGACTGAAGTCACCGGACAGGCCGGACCGATTGAGGTCAATACCAACGTTCACCGTGACGAGCGGATTCGAACATCGCAATCCGGGCTTGGCCAGTTTCTGTTTCGAGACGGCACCAAGCTCGCGGTCGGCTGGGGGTCCTCTGTCGTCATCGACAAATATGTGTTCGACGATACGCAATCGGTCAGAAAGCTCACCATCAAGGCCGCCAAGGGGACTTTCCGCTGGGTCAGCGGCAATTCCAATTCGTCGGCCTATCAGATCCTGACGCCGGCCGGCACGATCGGCGTGCGCGGCACCGCATTCGATTTCTATGTCGGCCCCGACGGCACCACTGCCGTCGTCCTCTTGAACGGCGCGGCCAGCTTCTGCGGCCCCGGTGGCTGTCGCCAGCTGCAGCAACGCTGCGATTGCGTTGTCGCCAAACCGAATGGCGATATGACGGCGGCCGGCCGGGTCGATCGCAACGTCCTTGACAGACTTGGAAACCAGCGTGCCCTGCCTTTCCTTTCCGGCAACCAACGGCTTTCCGGCGGCCTCGGCATGCTCGGCGGCTGCAATATGGCCTCCGTTATGCCGGAAAGAAAAGACAGGACACGGCCTCCGCCGGCAGTTGCGCCTGCTCCGCAGAGGCAGGATGCGCCACAGAGACAGGCCGAGCCGCAAAAGGAGCGACCGAACAAGCCCGACAAGCCTTCCCACGACAAGCCTCATCACGACAGGCCGCACCATGATAAGCCCCACCATGACAAGCCGGATAGACCCGACAAGCATCAGGGCCATGGGAGCCATGACGATGACGGAAAGCCCGGAAATCACGGTTTGGATCATCGGGACCCCGAGCGCCACCATGATGGAGATCGCGACCATAAGAATGATCGAAACCACGACAGAAGTCGGAATTTCAATCGCGGTCGGTGAGGCTGTTTTCGGGATCCTCGCAAGTCAAGGCGTCGGCACTGGGCACCGCCCTTCGAAAATCGCTTCTACTTTTCGGCATCGGCGGCGCTCTTTTCGATCCCCGCAGGCAATTCCCGAAAATGGTCGGTCCTGCTGGGTATCCGCCGATAGAATTCCACCAAACCGCCCACCACCTCATCCGCCCTGAGCTTTGCCGTATCCATAAGTTTGCGGGTATTCTTTGAATGCGAATGCAGGGCTTGCATCAATTGCCGGTGAACGGCATTGAGCGCGGCGAATTCCCGGGATGCCGCCATATGCTCATCGCCGAGGACGGCAAGGATCTTGGTGCGGCTGCTCTTTCCCTTCAGTGGAATGGCGCCGGCGTCGATCAGCGCCATTCCTTTCACTGAGCGTGCAGTGCTGTCGGAGATGAGGATATCGAAGCCTACCTCTTTGCACGACGACTCGATGCGGGCCGCGACGTTGACGGCATCTCCGACAGCCGAATAGTTGAAGCGGGTCTTGGCGCCCATATTGCCGACGCAGGCAATGCCGGTATGGATGCCGATGCCGATCCCGACCTCGTGATCGGAACCGAAGCCGAAGGCGTCGCCGGCGTTCAGGTCGGCGAGTGTCTCGCGCATGGCCAGGGCTGTGCGAACCGCCTTGGTTTCATGATCCGCAACATCGACCGGCGCATTCCAGAACGCCATGATCGAATCGCCGATAAACTTGTCGAGTGTGCCTTCATTGGCGACGACATGACGGCTCAGCGCGTCGAGCAATGTGTTCAGGAAGGCGACGACATCCGTCGGCGCCAGCCGTTCACTCATCTCGGTAAAGTTTCTGACGTCGACGAACATGACCGTCAGCTCGCGGTCATCCCCACCCAGGCGCAATGCGTCGCGGTTATGCTCAATGCGATGGAGCAGCGACGGAGACAGATAATGTCCGAAGGCGCGCCGCACCTCGCGCCTTTCCCGATCGATCACCAGAATGCGGAACGAGGTTGCGGCAAAATGGGTGATCGATCCGCTGACGATCGGCGCCAGCGGATCGAGAAGAAGTCCCGCATAGAGAAATGACAACCACGACGCCACGAGCGCCATTGCCGTAATGAGCAGGCCGCAGACCAGAGCGACGGCGGGACTGACGAAGGTCGTCACCACGACGAGCAGGCATCCGAGCACCGCGATCGTGAGGATTTCCAGCCCGTCCGCCCAGTCGGGCCGCGACAGGAACTGGCCGGAGAGAATCTGCTCGACGGCCTGCGCATGCAGCGAAACGCCAGGGACATTCTCGCCGAGCGCGGTGACGCGAATGTCCTGCAGGCCGGCCGCCGAAGTCCCGACGAAAATGACGCTGCCGTTGATGGCGGCCGCAACCTCGGGGCTGGCGCCTGCACCGGCGAGCACCTGGCGTGCGGAGATATAACGCTCGGCCCGGTCCGGCGTGACATAGAGCCAAAGTTCGCCGGCCGTCGTCAGCGGCACGACGAAGTCGCCGATCTTTGCCGATGTCATAATGCCGGCGCGGTCGGGCGCGCCCGAGAGCACATAGGTCGACACCCCCTGCGCGACTCGCAGCGCCTCGATCGCCAGATTCGGATAGAGCTGCGCGCCATCGGTCAGGAACAGCGGAACCGCCCGAACCACAGGCGAGGGATTGCCCGGATTGAGGCTGATATGGCCAAGCCCCGCTGCATTGGCCTCCAGTTGCGGCCTGAGCGGCGTCGAAGCGTGCAGAAAGGGCGGGGCCGAGACAGGGCTTTCGCCCGTGAAGGCGAAGCCCGCCTTGACGGGCGGGCGGTAACCGCCCTCGTTGGACAAGCCGAAGCCGAGGACGACGGGCTTGCCGGCAATCGAGCCGGCGAATATCTCGTCGTTATCGGGCAGTTTCTCGGCAAGGGAAGGATCGACACCGGCGACCTCGCGAACGATGTTGCGCGGCGACAGCCGGTCCGGCTCGGCAAAGAGAACATCGAAGGCGATGGCCGCTGCTCCCATCTCCGAGAGCCTGTCCACCAACAGGGCCAGCCTGTCCCGCGGCCACGGCCACTGACCGAATTCGCGCAGCGAGGCTTCGTCGATGTCAACCACGCGGACCGGCATCGGTTCGAAGCTTCTCGGAACCAGCCGCTGATATTCGTCGAAGGTCACCCCGCGGATCAGCTTGAAAATCCCCGGATCGCCCGCCCGCAGGATCGTCAGCGCCGCCACGATCGCCAGGCCGACAACCACACCGATTTGCTGCACGCGTGTCATCATCTCACCGGCTGTCCCTCCCGCGGCCGACGGAGCGGCCTGCGTCTGCCGGCAGACAGGCTACGCCGCTTTCGGCCCGAATGCCATTCGCGCACGCGTCCTGGACGCTCCGTTTTCGACCTCTTGCCCTTCGTCTTTCCATCCAGCCGATAAGAAGCGCCGTCAATGAGCCCACGGCTCCGATTTTGGCCAGGCTTTTGCCGGGATGACAAGGCTTCGACCTTGCCGGGCGCCCGGCGAAATGTTCTTGTAGCGATCGAAAATCGCACGCTTTTTCAAGAGAAGGGTAAGGGTCGCCGTGATTTCCGAATCCGCCGCGCGCCGAAGCGGCTACTGGCTGATCGCCGTCGTGCTGGCCATGCTGGCCGGGCTGCCGCTTGCCGTCTGGCTCGACATCAGCGATCTCTCGGGAAATACCTTGCGACGACAGGCGCGTGACATGAGTTCGCTGATATCGAGCATTCGCTCCTATTATTCGGCGAACGTCGTCGGACGGGTTTTGGCCGCGCATGCCAGCGGTGCGACCGCCGGCACGGTCGTCTCCCACAACTACGCCAATATTCCAGGCGCCATTCCGCTGCCGGCAACGCTTTCGCTGGAGCTCGGCGACGTCATCAAGGAACAGCAGGCCAACATCACCTATCGTTTCGTCTCCGATCTGCCGTTCAAGAGCCGCGCATCCCACGAGCTCGACGACTTCGAAAGACAAGCGCTCGCGGCGCTGCGCGCCAATCCGCAACAGACGCTGAACGACCTCACGCGTGTCGGACTGACCGATACCCTGCGGTTCATCACCCCTGTCGTCATGGGCCAGGCCTGCGTTGCCTGCCACAACAGCCACCCGGAAAGCCCGAAGACCGACTGGAAGGTGGGCGATGTGCGCGGCATTCAGGAAGTGATCATCCGGCAGCCCTATGCCAGCAACGTCTTCGCCTTCAAATACCTGCTCTGCTATTTTCTGTTTGTCGCCATCATCGGCCTCAGCTTCATTCTGCTGCAGCGGCAGCAGGCGCGCGCGATCCATAACGCCAACCAGGACCTGGAAGCGGCCAACGAATTCCTCGCCAGCGTCTCGCTGAAGATTTCACGCTACCTCTCGCCGCAGATCTACAAGAGCATTTTCAGCGGGCAGAAGGACGTGGTCGTCCATACCGAGCGCAAGCGCCTGACGATCTTCTTCTCCGACATCAAGGATTTCACCGCGACCACCGAGCGGCTGCAGCC
The DNA here is from genome assembly GCF_022385315.1 of Rhizobium sp. K102. NCBI lineage: Bacteria > Pseudomonadati > Pseudomonadota > Alphaproteobacteria > Hyphomicrobiales > Rhizobiaceae > Rhizobium > Rhizobium sp. K102. The sequence continues at coordinate 4,189,543 of NZ_CP092436.1, read as the reverse complement.
GGAAGCGCTGACGGAGATGCTCAACGAATATCTGACCGAGATGTCGAACATTGCCCTGGCGCATGGCGGCACGGTGGACAAGTTCATCGGCGACGCCATGCTGGTTTTCTTCGGCGACCCGGAAACGAAGGGGCCGGAGGAGGATGCGAAAGCCTGCCTGCGCATGGCCGTCGACATGCAGCGCCGCCTCGGCGAACTAAAGGACAGATGGCGCAGAAACGGCACCGAAGAGCCTTTCGTCGTGCGCATGGGAATCAATAGCGGCTATTGCAATGTCGGCAATTTCGGCAGCAGCGACCGCATGGACTATACGATCATCGGCGCGGAGGCCAATCTCGCCGCCCGCCTGCAATCGATCGCCCAGGGCGGAGAGATCGTCATCAGCTACGAAACCTATGCGCTGGTCAACGAGATCGTCGATGCCCATCCACTGCCGCCGATCACGATGAAGGGCATACAGCGCGAGATCGTGCCCTATGCTGTGGACGGGCTGACGCTCGGCGCGGATCATAAGAGCCGCGTTCTCAGCGAACATCTCGCCGGCCTCGACCTGCATCTGGATATGAGCCGGGTGGAGCCTGCCGACCGCCTTCGGGTCAGGACGGCGCTCAAGGAGGCGATTGCAGCTCTGGATGAAGCCTTGCCGGAGTCGGCGCGATCGAGACAGGATACCGGGCCGGTGTGATTTTTCCGCCTGCCTCCCATATCCGTCTGGACTTCCCCGACCCGATCTGCTATCCCGCATCACCAATCGCAAGGCTGCGGCCGCGCGAACGTTATTTTTTTGCCCCTGGCGCTGCGCCGCCTCAGGCATCAACCAAACCAAAGGAACGTGATTCTCGTGCAGGTACTTGTCCGCGATAACAATGTCGATCAGGCTCTCCGCGCTCTCAAGAAGAAGATGCAGCGCGAAGGCATTTTCCGCGAAATGAAGATGCGCGACTACTACGAGAAGCCGTCGCAGAAGCGTGCCCGCGAAAAGGCCGAGGCTGTTCGCCGCGTTCGCAAGCTGGCCCGCAAGCGCGCCCAGCGCGAAGGCCTGGTCGCACGCTAAGCGTTGCCGTCGTTTTTTCGACGTTTTCAGATGCATTGTGGCGGGGGCGATTGGTTCGCCGCCGCCTTTTTAGTTTGCCGCTGAAGATCGCATATCCAAATATCGGATATGCCGCATGGGGAAAGCGAGCCCGAATGGCTGTTACCACCTTCAATCCGTCCCGCGCCTGGCGCTTGCAGAAAACCGCATTGCTGCCCGCTATGGCGCTGGCCGCCCTGTTCGGCCTTGCCGGCTGCGAAACGACCAATACCACGGACGCCGTGATCCGCATCGACAAGGCGCAGGGTTCGGAAGAGAACATCGCGTCGCTGACGGCGGTTATCAACGCCAACCCCCGGGATCCCGAAGGCTATAATGTCCGCGGCTCCGCTTACGGTCGCGGCGGCCAGTTCCGTCCGGCGCTGAACGATTTCAACACGGCGCTGCAGATCAATCCACGCTTCTTCCAGGCCTATGCCAACCGCGCCCTCGTCTATCGCAACATGGGTCAGCAGGCCCAGGCGATCGCCGACTATAACGCCGCGCTGCAGATCAACCCGAGCTATGACGTCGCCTATATCGGCCGCGGCAATGTCTATCGCATGGCCGGCCAGGACGACCAGGCGTTCAACGATTTCGACCGGGCGATCCAGCTCGGCACCACCGATGGCCGCGCCTATCACAATCGCGGTCTGATCTATCAGAAGCGCAATCAGCAGGACAAGGCGATCGACGATTTCTCGAAAGCGATCTCGCTCGCGCCGAACTCGCCCGAGCCCTATAATGGCCGCGGCATTTCCTATATCGCGCTGAATGACGACGACAACGCCTTTGCCGACTTCAACCATGCGATCGAGCTCAACGGCAACATCGCCGAATCCTGGGCCAACCAGGCGCTCGTCTACGAACGCCGCGGCGACAAGGCCAAGGCCGCCCGCTCCTATCGCCATGCGATCGGCCTTGACCCGAAGTACCAGCCGGCCCGCGATGGTCTCGCGCGCGTCGGCGTCGCCCCAGCCGGCTAAGGATGTGCATTGGGGCGGCCGGGCCATCGGATGCTCCAAATCCTTGCCGTTGCGAGATATCTCCGGCGGAGCCGCCTTATCTGTGATCGGCCCGATGCGCGTGCAGCGACCGCCGATGACGTCGACGCTGTCATGAAGGTGGCTGCATCGCCTTGAAAAGAGAGGCGGAAAAAACATCCGTCGTCCTCGATGGCATGTCATACGATGTTGCAACCCGCTCTTGCTCCCCCTAACATGTCGCTGCTTCGACAGCCCGCTATCGGGCGTTGGAAAAACGTGTTGAGGGCGTTTTGCGAGAGATACGGATCTTTGCGTTCCTGACCGCGAGCGAAAACTGTTGCGGGCAGCGCCCCCCCAGCGCCGCGCATCGTCCGAGCGACGCAAGGGATGCGGCCATGTTTTGTGCCCGGTGATTTTATCCTTCGCTCGATGGGACTCGATGGATTGTGCGATGGCGCAGGCGGCGTGGCGCATTCAATGAAGATCGTTGCGCTGTTCTTTCCAAAGGCTTCGATCGGCACCTATCTCGTTGCCATGGCGGTGGCGATCGCGCTGCCGATTTTCGCCTTCGTGACGCTGCTTCTGCTGCAGCTGGAGGACAATCAGCGTTCGGCGCTGAAGCGCGAGACGGCGCAGGACGCGCTTGCCCTTTCGCGCATCATCGACCGCCAGCTTCAGGACATGGCGACGACGCTGCGGCTGCTGTCGAGTTCGCCGGAACTTGAAAACGGCGATCTCGCCTCCTTCCACGAGCGCACGGAAACGGCTCTGCGCAACAATTCGCTTTACGTGCTTGCCGTCGACCGCACCGGCCGGCAACTGCTGAATACACGCCGGCCTTTCGGCACGCCGCTCGGAGAGATGGCAAATATCGCCTCCCTCGATGCCGCCATGAAATCCGGTCGCATCGAGGCTTCCGATGTTTTTCGCGGCAGAACCAGCGGCGATTGGGTCTATAACGTCACCCTCCCGCGGGCAGCGGATGATCCGGTCGCCGCCCTCATCATCACGCAGGATGCCAAGGATCTCGGCAGGCTGGTGACGACTCAGGGCCTTGCTGCCGGCTGGTCGGCCGCCGTCATCGATCAAAGCGGTCACGTGGTCGTTGCCGCCGGCCCCGCAGCCCTGGAACCCGGCACGCCCTTCGATCCGCGCATCCTGCCGGCGCTTGGTTTCTCCCGGGGTGTCTTCGAAGACAAGACGATCCTGCCTCACATGCTTCTCGGTTATGCTCAAATTCCCGGCTGGTCATGGAAGACGGTGATCTGGGGGCCGGTGGCACAGGCTTCGATCCTCAGCACCTGGCGCTTCCTCATCATCGGCGGCGTGGCGCTTGTGCTCGTCGCGGTACTCGCTGCCTATGCCGTCGCGAGACAGGTGCGTACCACCATCCGCGATATCGCCGAAATGGCAAAGCGTATGGGCGACGGCCACATTGTCTCGCCGGTCGAGACCAGCGTCATCGAGGCGAACCAGGTGGCGATCGCCCTGTCGAATGCCTCCTTCGACCGCAGCCAGACCGAGGACCGGCTGCGTTTCGTCATGCACGAGCTCGTCCACCGCACGAAAAATCTCCTGACGCTTGCCCAGGCAATGATGCGCCAGCTCGCCAAGCAGGCCGACAGCGTCGAGACCTTCCAGGCCGCTGTCGCCGACCGCCTCGAGGGGCTGGTGCGTTCGATCGAGCTCCTGACCAGCGAGCAATGGGGAGGCGTGTCGCTGCGGCGGGTCGTCGATATCCATCTGCAGGCCTTCCCGCAATCGCGCGAACAGATCGAAATCACAGGTGAGGATTTCGTCCTGAAGCCGGATGCGGTGCAGAATCTCGGTCTGGCGCTGCATGAGCTTGCCACCAATTCGGTGAAATACGGCGCGCTTTCCGTTCCGCAAGGCCGTGTCCGCTTCGAATGGCGCGATGTCAGGGAGGAAGACAAGCCGGATGCCCTGCTCCGCTTCACCTGGGAGGAGCGTGGCGGCCCGCCGGTGATAGAGCCCTCACGCACAGGCTTCGGCACGACCGTGATCAAGGCCCATGCCGCCGCCGCCTTCCGCGGCACAGTTGAGATCGATTTCCTGCCTGAAGGCCTGTTATGGGTGTTGACGGCGCAGCGCGCCGCGCTGGAGCGGGACTGACGCATGTCGCCCGGCAGAGCGGAGCGTTTCCCCGGAAATCCTAGCGCCAGAGCGCATCCCATGAATCACGTTTGATACGGCGTGCTTCAGCCTCCCGGAACAATCGCCACCTGCACCCGTTTCGAACAGGTCGTTCCCAAGGAGAAAGACCATGTTCAAGCAAACCATGATCGCAGCCGCGGCTCTGACGGCCGCAGCCTGGGCAAGTCCGGCGGGCGCGGAAAACTATGTCACGCTTGGCCGCCTGGTCTGCGGATCGGATGGCGGCCAGGGTCTGATCATCACGTCGCAGAAGAACCTGATCTGCACCTACACGCCGGCATCCGGCGGCGCCAAGGCGGTCTACGCCGGCAAAATCGAGAAGTTCGGCCTCGACATCGGTCAGACCGGCAAGAGCGTGATGATTTGGCAGGTGCTTGCGAAAACCGGCACGGATATGCCGCAATACGCCTTGGCCGGTGAATATTATGGCATCGGGGCGGATGCGAGCATCGGAGCGGGCGCCGGCGCCAAGGTGATCGCCGGCGGCACCAACAAAGCGTTCATGCTGCAGCCGTTGAACGTCCAGGCTCAGGAAGGACTGAACCTGGCGATCGGGGTCGAGAAGATGACGCTGGTGCCGGGCGAGACATAAGAAAGCAGCCCCAGCTGCACACTTCCTGGCGACATGCAGGAGGGCGGCTGCATTTCACTCGATCAATGCGAAATCGCCTTGTTGATATCCTCGGTCATTTTCTTCGCATCGCCGAGCAGCATCATCGTGCCGTCCTTGTAGAACAGCGTATTGTCGATGCCGGCATAACCGGAGCCGAGCGAGCGCTTGACGAAGAGGCAGGTCTTCGCCCGGTCGACGTCGAGGATCGGCATGCCGTAGATCGGCGAGGTCTTGTCGTCACGCGCGGCTGGATTGGTGACGTCGTTGGCGCCGATGACATAGGCGACATCGGCCTGGGCGAATTCCGAATTGATGTCCTCGAGTTCGAAGACCTCGTCATAGGGAACATTCGCTTCGGCGAGCAGCACATTCATGTGGCCGGGCATGCGGCCGGCAACCGGATGAATGGCATATTTCACTTCGACGCCGTTCTTCTTGAGATTGTCGGCGAGTTCACGCAAGGCATGCTGGGCCTGGGCAACCGCCATGCCGTATCCCGGCACGATGAGGACCTTCGAGGCATTCGCCATCAGATAGGCCGCGTCCTCGGCCGAGCCGAGCTTGACGGTCCTGTCCGAGGTATCGGGTCCGCTGGCCGCCGTCTCGCCGCCGAAGCCGCCGAGGATAACGGAGATGAAAGAGCGGTTCATGCCCTTGCACATGATGTAGGAAAGGATCGCGCCGGAGGAACCGACGAGCGCGCCGGTGATGATCAGCGCCAGATTGCCGAGCGTGAAGCCGATGCCGGCCGCGGCCCATCCCGAATAGGAGTTCAGCATCGAAACGACAACGGGCATATCGGCGCCGCCGATCGGCACGATCAGCAGAACCCCAAGCGCCAGCGACAGCGCCACCACGGCCCAGAAGTCAAAATGGCTTTCGGTGGCGGCAAGTCCGATGATGAAGAGCACAATCAGAACCAGCAGGGCCGCATTGATCAGATGCCGGTAGGGCAGCAGGATCGGCTTGCCGGACATGCGCCCGTCGAGCTTCAGGAAGGCGATGATCGAGCCGGTGAAGGTCAGCGCTCCGATCGCCACACCGAGCGCCATCTCGACGCGCGCCTCGGTATGGATGTGGCCGATCTCGCCGATGCCGAACGAGGCCGGCGTATAGAGCGCCGAAGCCGCGACCAGGACGGCCGCAAGTCCGACCAGCGAATGGAAGCCGGCGACGAGCTGCGGCATCGAGGTCATGGCGATGGTGCGGGCGACATAGGCGCCGACGCTGCCGCCGATGGCAAGCCCAAGGATGATCAGCACAAAGCCGCCGAAGTCAGGCGTCGCCAGCACCAGCGTCGTCAGGATCGCGATCCCCATGCCGACCATGCCGTAGAGATTGCCCTTGCGGCTGGTGGCCGGATGCGACAGGCCGCGCAGCGCCAGGATGAACAGAACGCCGGAGACGAGGTAGAGGAAGGCTGCGATATTGGTCATCGGTCGCTCACCGGTCCTTCTTGCGGTACATCGACAGCATCCGCTGCGTAACGAGGAAGCCGCCGAAGATGTTGACCGAAACCAGCACCAGGGCGACGAAGCCGAAGCCGGTCGCAAGTCCGCTCGTCGAGATGCCGACCGCCAGCAGCGCGCCGACGACGATGACCGAGGAGATCGCATTGGTGACGGCCATCAGCGGCGTATGCAGGGCCGGCGTTACCGACCACACGACGTAATAACCGACGAAGATCGACAGGACGAAGATCGCGAATTGAAAGACGAAGGGATCGATCGCGCCGCCGGTCGCGGCACTGGCCGCTTCCGGCGCCTGGGCCGCCGCCGCAATCACGGCGGTCACCGCCTGGTCGAGCTGTTCCAGCGCTCTGTCCATTGCTTCATTGGCCATCAGTTGTCCCCTTCTTCGCGCCGCCGAAGGCGGGATGAACCACGTCGCCGGCATAGGTCAGCATCGTCGCCTTGACCAGCTCGTCGTCGAGGTTGACGACGACGCTGCCGGTTTCCTTGTTGACCATGGTCTCGAGGAAGGTGACGAGGTTCTTGGCGTAGAGCGCCGAGGCGCTGGCCGCAACCCGGCCCGGCATATTGGCAAAACCGATCACCTTGACACCGTCGACATCGGCGACCTCGCCGGCGACGACACCCTCGATATTGCCGCCGCGCTCGACCGCGAGGTCGACGGCAACGGCACCCGGCTTCATCGAGGCGAGCATGGCGCGTGAAACCAGCCGCGGAGCGGCGCGACCGGGGATCAGCGCGGTGGTGATGACGATATCCTGCTTGGCGATATGTTCGGCCACGAGTGCGGCCTGCTTGCCCTGATAGTCGGCCGACATTTCCTTGGCATAGCCACCGGCTGTTTCCGCCGCCTTGAACTCGTCGTCCTCGACGGCGATGAACTTGGCGCCGAGCGAGGCGACCTGCTCCTTGGCGGCCGGGCGGACGTCGGTGGCCGAAACCGCCGCGCCGAGACGGCGCGCGGTGGCGATCGCCTGGAGGCCGGCGACGCCGGCACCCATGACGAAGACCTTGGCGGCCGGCACGGTGCCGGCCGCCGTCATCATCATCGGCATGGCGCGGTCATAGACCGCCGCCGCCTCGATGACGGCCTGGTAACCGGCGAGATTGGCCTGGGACGACAGCACGTCCATCGATTGGGCGCGGGTGATGCGCGGCATCAGTTCCATCGCGAAAGCCGAAAGCCCGGCACTTGCCAGAGCCGCGATCGCTTCGTCATTGCCGTAGGGATCCATGATGGCGATCACCGCGGCGCCGCTTTTATAGGATGAGATTTCCTGTTCGTTCGGGCGGCGGACCTTCAGCACCACGTCGGCGGAGGCGGCGTCGGCAAAACTGCCGATCCTGGCGCCCGCCGCCGCGAACTCTCCGTCCGGAATACGTGACGCCGCCCCGGCGCCGGCCTCGACGACGACGTCGAAGCCGAAACTCTTCATTTTCTTCACGGTCTCGGCGGAGGCCGCGACACGCGTCTCCTCGCCGGCAATTTCCCTTGCAACGAAAACGATATTGCCCAACTGCCCCCTCCTCCGGGTCAGCCAGACCGCCGCAGGCTTCCCTGCGCAGGCCAAGCACCTAAGCATGTTCGCGCAAAACTGTCCGGCGGTTCTGCGATAACGATATGCGAGAAAATGAAGACCTGAGGCACGAACAGCGAATCTGAACGATCGCAACGCGCTTCAGTCACAAGCTTCGGCGAAGCCCTCCCTTTGCCGCGATCAGCGGACCAGGAAGACGCCGGCAGCGAGAAGAATGATGAAGACGAAGAGGCCGCCGAGAAGGCCGGCGCCGCCGAAGAAACCGGCAGTCATCGCAAGCAGGAGGACGATGAGAAGCATCGAGCCGTATTTCGTGGCCGCGATGAACATGTCGTAGGTCTTTTCATGTTCCCGGTAATCCATCGGCGCGCCGGTCTCGACCGGTCCGGTATGATGTTCGGCCATAAATATCGTCTCCCTGAAATGCCTCTGCGCTGCCTGATTCCCCCGCTTAGGCCGAGGGAAATCCCTGCCTGCAGGAATTACACAATGACAGGCGAAAGCGCAATGCATGAGAATGCCGCAGCCACAGTTCCAAACCACCCCTCTCCCACGGAGGAAAAAGCATGGCGGGACATCGGCTGCGGATCTTGTCATCGCCCTATGTCGCCCCGTCCGGTGGCAGGAGAAATCAGAGCGGCAGGTCAGTGCCGAGTTCACCCGGCGGCACGAAACGCGCCGTCGGAATAATGGTGAGCGGCGGCAACGTGTCGTTGGGATTGCGCGAGAACATCATACGCTGCTCGCTGGCGCTGGAGATGAAGAAGGGATAGCGCGTCAACAGCTTGCGCCCGACTTCGACCACATTCGTCGCCATCAGCGTCATGTCGATCCCGTAATTCTTCGCCAGTCGGCCGGGGACGATCGTGTCGGCATAGAAGACCCGCTTATAGAAAGCGGCATGCGGCGGTCGAACGAACTGAAGCACACGGTCTGCGCGGAAATAAGCGGCCGCAACGATGGTGGGTCTCAGCGTCAGATAGGGAACCCAGGGCAGATCCGCGGTGAGTTCCGGGTCAGCTGCGAAACGCGCCGGATCAATCAACGTCAACCCGGCATCCAGGAGCTCGTCCATCGCCTCGGGAAAGGCGCCGCCGGACTGACTGAGGCGGTGATCAGGTGTCACATAATGAACTCGGATCGTGCTGATCAGCTCACCATAATAGTACAACCCGAAAATATAGGCGTGGCTGTCGAAATCGCTGTCATCAAGCAGACCTTTCGGAGCGAGCGCCAGGACGTCATGGGCCTTGTAAGCCTTGTAACGCAGGCGTTCCACCTGTTCCATGTCTTCGCTGCTTTCGACGCGGCGATATTCGACATGATCCAAAATATCCAAAATTTTCGTGCTGAAATCACCACGCTTGAACAGTGTCTCTGACATTCTCTCGATCCGCTCGTTAACGGATCATTAATCATACGCCGGTGAAATTTAGGCAAGGAAATCCGATAATTCGGCCCGTATATAAACTATTAAGGTTAACGGTGCGGGGGATTGTCAGCGGAAGAATTGGCGCTCACAGAGCGCTCAAGCGACCTTATTGCGGCGACGTTGCACGGGGCGGCGGCCGATGCCCTGCTGCAACAGCGGGATGTTTTGGGAAGGCACCGGCTGCGAGAAAACATAGCCCTGCACCAGATCGGTGCTGCGGTGCTTGTTGAGCAGCGCGAGCTGCTCCTCGGTCTCGACGCCCTCGATGACGATCTTCAGGCCGAGTTCGCGGGCGAGATGGACCGTGCCGCGCAACAGCTTGAGACGGCGGGTATCCTCGACGATGTTGCGCACGAAGGAACGGTCGATCTTGACGATATCGAGCGGCAGCGTGTCGAGATAGCTGAGGCTGGAGAAACCGGTGCCGAAATCGTCAATGGCGATGGTGATGCCGCGGGCCCTCAGCTCCGCGAGGATGGCGCGCACGGCCTGCGGCTCGTCGATCAGGCAGCTTTCGGTGACTTCGAGATGCAGCCGCGCCGCATCGAGGCCGGAATGAGCGAGCGCATCGGCGACCACGGAAAGGATATCGGCATCGCGCAGGTCGCGCGCCGAGAGGTTGACCGAGACGGCGATATGGTCCGGCCAGCTCATGCACTCGGTGCAGGCCTTGAACAGGACGAAACGGGTGATGTCGGAGATAATGCCCATCTCTTCGGCAAGCCGGATGAAGACGTCGGGCGGAATCGAGCCCTTCTCCGGATGCACCCAGCGCGCTAGGGCCTCGGCGCATTCTATCCGTGTGCCATCGGCCCGGAACATCGGCTGGAAGACGAGATGCAGCGCCTGCGCCGAAACCGCTTCGCGCAGGTCTGCCTTCAGCTTCTGCTGCTCGATATAGCGCCCGTCCATCTCGCGCTCGAATCCGGATATGCCGCCCTTGAGGCGGGACTTGCTCTCGAACAGGGCAAGATCCGCCTTGACGCTCCACTCGTCCATTGCGAAGGCCGAGCTTTCGAGGATCGCGTAGCCGGCGCTGAGCGACACGAGGAAGGTCAGCTCGTCGACCTCGTAATGGCCCTGGATCGCGGCGTGCACGCGGCGAATCGAGAGCTCGAGCGATGTGGGCTCCTTCGCATGCGGGAAGAACAGGATGAACTGATCGCCCATCAACCGTCCGAGGATGGCATTGCCGCAAGCCTGCTTGATGCGGGCGGCGATGGCGCAAAGCAGATGGTCGCCGGTGACGTGACCACGCATGTCGTTGACATGTTTGAACTCGTCGATATCAAGAACCATGAAGCCGAGCGGTCCTGATTTGCGCGGGTGCCTGGCGAGATATTCCTGGACCAGTTGTCCGAAATATTCGCGGTTCGGAAGGCCGGTCAGCGCATCGAAGCGGACCATGTGCATGATCTTCTGCTCCGCCTTCACCCGGCTCGACACGTCTTCGAAGATCAGAACGGCTCCGCCGTCGGCCCTCCGACTGGCGGAGAATTCAAGCGACAGGTTCTCAGGGAAATGAATGAGCGTACGTGACAGGTTGCCGTCGGCGACCTGGGTGAGCTGGCGCAGGATGAGCTCCGGCTGCGAGGCATCCATGAAGCTGTAGCGTGCGCCGTAACGCAGCACCGCGCCGAGATCGCGGTCCTTCAGCCGCTCCGGCGCACCGATCTTCAGAAGCTCGCAGGCCTTGCGGTTGACGACCTGAATGCGGTTTTCCACATCCACCATCACCAAGCCATGCGGCATGTTGTTGAGCGCCGTATCGAAACGGTCGGCGATCATGGTGATTTCTCGGCGCGCGATCACGTTATCGTAAAGGAACTCGCGCACGCCATTCGCCATTGCCCGCGTCGTCAGCCAGAAGGGAATAAGGAAGATCGACAGTAGACCGCGGTAGAAATCCAGCGCCAACAGGCTGCAGACGATCATCGGCAGGCAGCAGGAGAATGTCTGAAGGTCGACCGCGAGGCGCGAACCGTAGTTGCGGCCGACGACCGAAACCATTGTTGCCATAGTGACGGCAATGCAGGCAAGCTCGGCAAAGGAATCGCGCACGACGAAGATCGCGTAGCCGCTGGCGATACCAAGCAATGCCGTGGTGCAGGCAGCACCGGCAACCAGAATCCGCTCCCAACGCTCGATTCCGGCGTGCGACAGCCTCTCCTTGTCGACACGGTCAAACTGCCGGAAGATGGCCATGCGCGCGCTGAAGACCAGAAGGAAGGCGGCAGAGAGGAGAATGTAGACGGAAGACTGTGTCTTGGCGGCGACGGCAAGGCATGTCGCCACGTGGACGATTACGCCAGCAAGAAGCGTCATGCGGTTCCCGGAAAGGGAACTCACAAACGACAGATACACATCTAAGGGGACCCTGTTCGGGCTATCTGGCTTCATCCACACTTTCCCTGTGCGCGGGAATTCTAGAGGCAACCCTTTAAAAATTGATTTCAATCGAATCAAACATTTGGTCAAATTTTCTAAAACCCCAGGATGAACAGCACAGCCTTGGCGTGATAATGCAGCCTTGTCGCGAGATTGTTGAAATAATCATCCACGCCTGGGTTGTTAAAATATTTACCGGCCATGCGGGCCGGCCGTCTTAGTGGCGCCTCAACCCCGAAAATCGGAATCGTTTTCGGAAAAATCCGAAGCGCGCGAGAAAGGAGACGGCGCTATACGACTATGCGCCAATGCGCGGCATTTATCCTTCCAATTTCGAGGGCCGTGGTCTACACCGATTCCAAAGAGGGAAAGCTGCCGAATAACGGCAGGACAAGAATAAGGGAAACGAATGTCGGGACTTCTGGCGGCAAGCCGGCTGATCGATTCGGTCAGTCAAATCATGGGCAAACTTTCCGAATATATGGTGCTGTTCTGCTGTCTGATCAGCGCCGGAAACGCCATCGTCCGTTATGCCTTCAACTACAGTTCGAACGGCTGGCTGGAAATCCAGTGGTATCTGTTCGCCTTCGTCGTCATGCTCGGCGCCTCGCATGCGCTGCGCAACAATGAGCATGTCCGCGTCGACCTGATCTATGGCGCCGTGTCCGACAAGGCGAAGATGTGGATCGACATCGTCGGCCTCATCCTGTTCCTCATCCCCGTCTGCATCTTCCTCACCTGGCTCTGCTGGCCTTTCTTCGCGCTGTCCTACCGGCAGGGGGAAATATCGGGCAATGCCGGCGGACTGATCCGCTGGCCCGTCAAGCTGATCCTGGTCGCAGGCTTCGGGCTGCTGTCCCTTCAGGGCGTCTCCGAGCTGATCAAGCGGATCGCCGCCCTCACCGGCTATATCAGCATCGACACAAAATACGAAAAGCCGCTGCAATAGCGCCCCGGGAGGAACGGATTTGTTTGATTTCGGCATTATTCCGCCGGCCATGTTCCTGGGCATGGTCATCTTCATGCTCTACGGCTTTCCGGTCGCCTTTTCGCTCGCCGCCGTCGGACTGTTCTTCGGCATCATCGGCATCGCCACCGGCCATTTCAGCGAAGCCTTTCTGCAAGCGCTGCCCCTGCGCTTTTTCGGCATCGTCTCCAACGACCTGCTGCTCGCCATTCCCTTCTTCACCTTCATGGGCGCGGTGCTGGAACGCTGCGGCCTTGCCGAGGATCTGCTCGAAGGCACCGGCAAGCTCTTTGGCGGCATTCCCGGCGGCCTCGCCTATGCCGTCATCCTGGTCGGCGCCGTCCTCGGCGCCATCACCGGCACGGTGGCCGCCTCCGTCATCACCATGGGCGTGATCTCGCTGCCGATCATGCTGCGCTACGGTTACAACCCGCGCCTTGCCACCGGCGTCATCGCCGCCTCCGGCACCATCACCCAGGTGATCCCGCCCTCGCTCGTGCTCGTCGTCCTCGCCGACCAGCTCGGCAGATCGGTCGGCGACATGTATCTCGGCGCGATCGGCCCCTCGATCCTGCAGGTGGCGATCTTCGTCCTCTTCATCCTTGTCATGTCGATCATCCGGCCGAAATCGATGCCACCGCTGCCGAAAGAGGTGCGCGGCAACCTTGACTGGGCGCTGCTCGCCAAAGTGCTGATGGGCATGGTGCCGTCGATCGTGCTGATCTTCCTCGTGCTCGGCACGATCTTCATGGGGCTTGCGACGCCGACGGAAGCCGGCGCGCTCGGCGTGGTCGGCGCCATGGGGCTCGCCGCCCTGCATCGCCGTCTCACCTGGCCGCTGATCCGTGAGGCGATGACGTCGACCACCCATATCACCTCGATGGTGGTGATGATCCTGATCGGCTCCACCTGTTTCAGCCTGGTCTTCCAGGGCATGGACGGTTCGCGCTGGATCGAGCACATGCTCTCGGGCATCCCTGGCGGCCCGGTCGGCTTCCTGATCTTTGTCAACATCTTCATCTTCGTGCTCGCCTTCTTCCTCGATTTCTTCGAAATCGCCTTCATCGTCATCCCGATGCTCGCCCCCGTCGCTTCCAGTCTCGGCATCGACCTGATCTGGTTCGGCGTGCTGATCTGCGTCAACATGCAGACGAGCTTCATGCATCCGCCCTTCGGCTTCGCGCTCTTCTATCTGCGCTCGATCGCCAGCAAGGACGTCAAGACCTCCGATATCTATATGGGCGCGCTGCCCTGGGTCGGCATGCAGATCATCCTGGTGGCAATCGTGATCTTCTGGCCGCAATCGGTCACCTACTGGCTGGATCACGGCCCGAAGGTCGACCCGAACTCGATCAAGATCGAAGTGCCGGGCTTCGGCGGCCAGCTCGGCCTGCCGCCGGTGGGCGGCGGCGGCAATGGCACGCCGCAGATCCCCGGCCTGAACCTGCCGCCGCTCGGCTTGCCGGGAGCCCCGCCGCCACCTGCGAAATAACTCCCCCAAAATAACAGGGCCAAAACAAAACCCCGGACCAAGCGATCCGGGGTTTTGGTATGCGTTCGTGTCAGGCGCCGATGGAAGCCCTCAGAGCTTGCCAGCCCGCTGCTGGATCATCATGAACGTATCAAACGTGTATTCCGAGAGCTGCATCCACAGATAGGCGTCGCGCTTGAAAGCGGTCTGGTCGTCGTAGATCTTCTTGAAATACTGGTTGTTGGCCGCGATTTCGCCGTAGATGCCCATGGCCGCCTGGAAGCAGGCCTCCATGATCTCCTGGCTGAACGGGCGCAGCGTCGCGCCTTCGGCGACGAGCTGCTTCAGCGCCGTCGGGTTCTTCGTGTCGTATTTCGCCAGCATGTTGGTGTTGGCGAAGGCGCAGGCGTCGGTGAGCGCTGCCTGGTAGTGCTTCGGCAGGTTGCTCCATTTGTCGAGATTGAAGAACGCATGCACCGTCGGGCCGCCTTCCCACCAGCCCGGATAATAGTAATATTTCGCCACCTTGTGGAAGCCGAGCTTCAGATCGTCATAGGGACCGACGAATTCCGCCGCATCGATCGTGCCCTTTTCAAGCGCCGGGTAGATGTCGCCGCCGGCGATCTGCTGCGGGACGACGCCGACCTTCTCCATGACCCGGCCGGCAAGGCCGGCGATGCGCATCTTGACGCCCTTCAGGTCATCGAGCGTATTGATTTCCTTGCGGAACCAGCCGCCCATCTGGGCACCGGTATTGCCGGCCGGCAAAGCATACATGCCCTGCGTGGCATAAAACTCGTTCATCAGCTTGTTGCCGTTGCCGTCATTAAACCAGGCATTGGTCAGGCGGCTGTTGAGGCCGAAGGGGATCGCCGTTCCGATGGCGTAGGTCGGATCCTTGCCGACGAAATAATAAGAGGTGGTGTGGGCTGCCTCGACCGTACCGGCAGCCACCGCATCGACGGCCTGCAGACCCGGCACGACTTCACCGGCCGCGAAAGGCTGGATGGTGAAATTGCCGTCGGTTGCGGCGGCAACATGCTTGGCGATGTCTTCGGCACCGCCATAGATCGTATCCAAGCTCTTCGGAAACGACGACGTCATGCGCCACGCGATCTTCGGATTCTCCTGCGCGATCGCAGGCGCTGCCAATGCCGTTGCGGCAACCGCGCCGGCCCCGGCGGTTCCCGCCTTCTTGAAAAACGAACGACGATCCATCAAAAACCTCCCGTATAGATGGCACTGCGCGGCCAATCTTCACCCCTACCCGCAGCGAGGGCAGAGCTAAGCATGGCGAGGGCCGCGATTCAAGCTTTAGTCTATTAGCCTTTGGCATCAAGACGGCAATAAGGCAACACGCAGGCGCCCATCAAAATCAGCAGCTTAGCCGCGAGGACAGACGCCACGACGAGGCGCTGGCGGAAATCGGCCGCCAGCTGCAGCCAAACGTTGACTTCGCGGCCATTCTGGCGGCAGAAACGACAAGCAGAAGATTTCACCGGGGCGAACATGACGAAACCGATCGTTGCCATTCCTGCCGATATCCGCAGCTTCGACGGCGCGACCTGGCACGCCGTGCAGCATCAATATCTCAGCGCCGCGTTGAATGCGGCCGGCGTCATGGCCTTTGTCATCCCGGCTTTCGAGGCGGGCTACGACACAGACGCGATCCTCGACCGCGTCGATGGTCTGCTGGTATCGGGCTCGGCCAGCAATGTGCATCCTTCGCTTTACGGCGCCGAGGCGAATGACAAGGACGGTCCCTTCGATCCCGCCCGCGACGCCACAAGCCTGCCGCTCATCCGCCGCGCCATCGATCGCGCCATCCCGCTGCTCGCCATCTGCCGCGGCATTCAGGAGCTGAATGTCGCTCTCGGCGGCTCGCTGGCAAGCGAGATCCACGAGCAACCCGGCATCTGGGACCATCGCCGGCCGGAAGGCGTCGACCGTGACGGCATGTACGCCATCCGCCAGACTGTCCACGTCAAGGAAGGGTCCTGTATTGCCGGCATCATCGGCCCGGGCGATATCCGCGTCAACTCGCTGCATCGCCAGGCGATCGCCAGGACCGCGCCGCGCCTGCAGGTGGAGGCCACCGCCGAGGACGGCACCGTGGAGGCCGTTTCCGTCATCGATGCCAAGGCCTTCGCTGTCGGCGTGCAATGGCATCCGGAATATTGGGCCGAAACCGACAAGACGTCGAACCGGCTGTTTGCCGCCTTCGGCGACGCCGTTCGCAGTTATGCCGCCGCCAAACCGCCCGTGACCGCGGCGCAGGCGATCGCCTGACCACTGGCCAGGTCAAGTGCGCCAGCTTGAACCATCGCGTCTAAACCTTTTGCGGTGTCTCCGGCACCGGCGTCAGCGCCGTCCCCTTCTCGAACCAGGCGATCAGATTGTCGGCCACGAGGTCGGCCATCGCATTGCGCGTGGGCACGGAGGCCGAGGCGACGTGCGGCAGCAGCACGGCATTGGCCGGTTCCATGAGCGTCGCCGGCACGGTCGGCTCTTCATAGAAGACGTCGAGGCCGGCCGCGCCGAGCGCGCCTGACGCCAGAGCCGCACTCAGCGCCTCTTCATCCACCGTCCAGCCGCGGCCGACATTGACGAGGATGCCGTTCGGACCGAGAGCGGCGAGAATATCGGCATCGATCGTCTTGTGCGTCTGCGGCGTCTTCGGAACGATGGCGATCAATGTGTCCACCGCCTCGGCCAGTCCCTTCAGCGTCGGGTAATATTCATAGGGCGCATCGGCATGGCGCGACCGTGTGTGATAGCTGATCTTCACCTTGAACGGCTCCAGCCGTTTGGCAATCTCGAGCCCGATGCGGCCGAGGCCGTAGAGCCCGACGTGACGGCCCTTGAGCGAGAAACGCGACAAGGGATAGGCCGTGCCCGGCTTCCAGTTGCCCGCGCGCAGCCAGGCTTCGGCCCGCGGCAATTCGCGGATCGTGTTCAAGAGCAGGCCGATCGCCGTGTCGGCAACCTCGTCGTTCAGAACGTCAGGCGTATTGGTGACGACGATGCCCTTTTCGGCCGCCCGTTTTACATCCATTCCGTCATACCCGACGCCGAAACTGGCGATCACCTCGACGCCAGGCAGCTGGTCCATCCAGGCACCTGGAAAAGCGCCGGAGACGGCGACGCCGCGGATGCGGCCGGCTGTCTCGCCGTTGAGCGCCAGCTTCTCCTCGCGGGCGACGGCAATGATCTCAAAACGATCCTTCAGCCTTTCGAGAACACGCTCGTGTATCTTCCCAGGAACGAGAATGGCGATGCGGGACATGGCTTTTCCTCTTGGACGGGGTCTGGTTCAGGCGCGGGGCCGATGGGGACTGGTCGACTGGCGGATGCGCATTTCCGGCTTGATGAGATGCATGCCGTCAGGTTCGTGGCTGCCGGCGAGACGATCGAGAAGCGCGCGCGCAGCCAGGCGGCCGACTTCGGTCTGGCCGTTCCAGACGGTCGTCAGCGCCGGTGTGGCGATCGAAGCTTCCTCGAGATCGTCATAACCGGTGACGGAAATGTCGCGCCCCGGCACCAGTCCGGCACGGGCAATGCCGTTCATCAGGCCGATGGCGACGAGATCGTTCCAGCAGACGGCCGCCGTCGGCTTCTGCGGCAGCGAGAGGAAATGCACCGCGGCCTCGAAACCGCCCTGCTTCGAGCGCGGACCGGGAATGCGCAGGTTCGGATCGACTTCGATGCCGGCCTTGCGCAGCGCATTGACATAACCCTGGTAGCGGTCGCGGCCGGTGGACGTCTGGTCCGTGCCGCCGATCATCGCGATCGAGCGGTGACCGAGGCCGATCAGGTGGTTGGTGGCAAGAGAAATGCCATAACTGTCGTCACCGCGATAGGTCGGCAGTTCCAGACCGTCCATCGAGCGGGCGACAAGGATTGCCGGCATGCCGTTTTCCTCCGCCAGCTGTAGATCTTCCGGCGGCGTGCCGATCGCCGGCGACATGATGACGCCGTCGCCGCCGAGCTGCAGGAGCGTTTCGATGAAGGTGCGCTGCTTTTCGACATTGTCGTAATGGTTGGAAAGGATGAAGGTGTGGCGGCTGCGATCGAGCTCGCTTTCGATCGCCTTCAGGATCTCGCCGTAGAAGGGGTTCATGATGTCGTGCACGACGACGCCGATGATGCCGGAGCGCGAGGTGCGCAGGCTGGCGGCACGGCGATTGTAGATGTAGCCGAGCGCGCGCGCCTGTTCCTTGATCTTCTCCCGCGTATTGCCGGCAACCAGCGGACTGTCGCGCAAAGCGAGCGATACGGTCGCCGTTGAAATGCCGAGCGTTTCGGCGATTGTCGAAAGCTTGATCTTCTGGACCACGTGTCCTCCTCCAGGCAGCACGCAAGACAGCAGACCTCGTCGGAAAACCGGCGCGGTCCCTTAAAATGTTTAATTAAAAGATTTAACAGGCGGAAGCAATTCGTCTTTTCAGCGAAATTTCAGTCTTCATCAGGTTCTTCCAAAGGAAGCGCTTCGGCCTGCAGATTGGCGTCGATCGCCTTCAGCAGACGCACGAGATTGCGGATTTCCTTTTCTGAAAATTCCAGCGTCGCCAGCCTGTCGCAGGCCGAGGCCGCCATCTCGATCGCCCGCACGCTGTCGCGGCCGAGCGCCGTGAGATAGACCTTGGTCAGGCGCGCATCCTCGGCGTCGGGCTTGCGCTCGAGGAAGCCCTGCGCCTCCATGCGGCCGATCGTGCGGGTCATCGTCGGCGCCTTGACGCCGAGCTTTTGGGCAAGACCGCCCGCCGTCATGCCGTCGCTCTCGGCGAGCGAGAGAATGACGCCGTCCTGGCCGGCATAGAGGCCGCTTTCGAACAGGTTGCGCGACAGCACCGTACGCATGGAACGAGCCGCCTGGGTCAGCGCCGGCGAGAGATCGACGAGCGTATACTCCGTCTGGTCCTTCTTCTTGGACTTGCTCTTCTTGCCGTCCTTATGCTTCTTTCCCATAGCCATCCCTTTGATCTTTAAGCCCCGACGCCGCTGCGATATGACATTGCCCAGGATCTCGTCATAAACAAGAGGCAACGACCGGATGATGACGCCTTCGCCCCGCTTCGACGAAAGCCGCCCGGCCTCGACCCCTGCCGCGCGCCGCCCGATCGCCGTGCTGCCGCTTGGTGCTCATGAGCAGCACGGCCCTCACCTGCCCTTCGAAACCGACACGCTGATTGCCGAAGGCATCGCCCAACGATTGAAGGCGGCCCTGCCCGCCGGTCTGCCGGTCACCTTCCTGCCCGCCGAATCGGTCGGCTACTCCATAGAGCATATGGATGTTGAAGGAACAAAGACGCTCGCCTTCGACGAGGCGGTCCACCGCTGGCTCGGCATTGCCGAAGGCCTGGCCAAGCAGGGTACCCGCAAATTGGTGATGCTGAACGCCCATGGCGGCAACTCGCCCCTGATGACCATCGTCGCAACCGAGGCGCGGGGCCGCTTTGCCATGCTGGCTGTGGCGACGAGCTGGACCCGCTTCGGCCTGCCGGACGGGGTGATCCCGCCGGGGGAAAAGGCGATCGGCGTTCATGGCGGCGATATCGAGACCTCGGTCATGCTGGCGCTTCATCCTGACAGGGTCGATATGGCGAAGGCTGCAGATTTCCCTTCGCGACAGACGGAATTTGCCGAACGCTTCAAACATCTGCGCGCCTACGGGCCGCACGCCTTCGGCTGGAAGATGTCGGATCTCAATGCCGAAGGCGTGGCAGGCAATGCCGCGGCGGCGACGGCTGAAAAGGGCGAGGCGCTGATTGCCCATGCGGTAAGGGGCCTGGTGGAACTGCTGGAAGATGTCGATGCCTTCGACGTCGGCGAGTTCCGGTGAAGACGGATCCGCACCGGCAGATGATGTGATCTTATAACATTATAAAACCCTTTGAACTGCCGCGCCCATGCCATTATATGAGACCAACCGTTTAAGCAGCCGATCCAAAACGCTCGGCCCACGCCTAATCCTAGAGGTTCTCATGACCGACGCGACAGCCACCCTGAAGCCCATTCCCGTCACCGTGCTCACCGGTTATCTCGGTGCCGGCAAGACGACGTTGCTCAACCGCATCCTGTCGGAAAATCACGGCAAGAAATATGCGGTCATCGTCAATGAATTCGGCGAGATCGGCATCGACAACGACCTGATCGTCGAGTCGGATGAAGAGATCTACGAGATGAACAATGGCTGCGTCTGTTGCACGGTGCGCGGCGACCTGATCCGCGTCGTCGAAGGCCTGATGCGCCGTCCCGGCCGCTTCGACGGCATCATCGTCGAAACGACGGGCCTTGCCGATCCGGTGCCGGTCGCCCAGACCTTCTTCATGGATGACGACGTGCGCGCCAAGACCGAGCTCGACGCCGTCATCGCTCTTGTCGACGCCAAGCACCTGCCGCTGCGCCTGAAGGACAGCCGCGAGGCCGAAGATCAGATCGCCTTCGCCGACGTCGTCGTCATCAACAAGAGCGACCTGGTGACCGCGGAAGAACTTGACGTGATCGAAGACATCGTCCGCGCCATCAACCCGGCCGCCCGCGTTTACAAGACCAGCCGCTCGGGCGTCGACCTCGCCCGTGTGCTCGACCAGGGCGCCTTCAACCTGGAGCGTGCGCTCGAAAACGATCCGCATTTCCTCGAGCACGGTCATGACGATCATGTCTGCGGCCCGGATTGCGATCATCATCACCATGATCACGATCATCAGCATGATGATCACGACCACCACCATCACGACCATGACCATCACCATCATGGCGCGATGTCGGCGATTCACGATGTCACGGTGCAGTCGGTGTCGCTGCGCGGCGGCGAGATGAACCCGGAGCGCTTCTTCCCCTGGATCCAGAAGGTCACCCAGATTCAGGGCCCGAACATCCTGCGCCTCAAGGGCATCATCGCCTTCAAGGACGATCCCGAGCGTTACGTCGTTCAGGGCGTGCACATGATCATCGAGGGCGATCATCAGCGGCCTTGGAAGGACGGCGAGAAGCATGAAAGCCGTCTGGTCTTCATCGGCCGCGATCTCGACCATGAAAAGCTCGAGGCCTCCTTCAAGGCATGCGAGGCAGCCGCCTGATGCCGACAGTTGCACCGCTTGATCTCGACGGCCACGTTCTGGCCGTCGAATTTTTAGGTGACATCCCCTTCTTCGCAAACGCAAACGGCACGTTTCATCGGCTGGGCGGCGGCGAGAGGGTTTGCGAGGCCCATCAGGGCATGCTCACCGCCATCCGCGATCCCTATAGCGACAGCCTGATCTCGGGCGGCGAGGACGGCAAGGTGCTGCGCATTGCCGCCGACGGCAGCGTCAGCGAACTCGCGACGGCGCCGCGCAAGTGGATCTCGCAGGTCGCGGCCGGCCCGCAAGGCGCCGTCGCTTATTCTCATGGCAAGGGCTCGCTCGTCCGCCTCGCCGACGGCACCACCAAGGAATTCCCGGAGGAACGCACCGTCGAAGGCATCGCCTTCGCGCCGAAAGGCCTGCGCATCGCCGCCGCCCGCTACAATGGCGTGTCGCTGCATTGGGTCGGCACGAGCGCCAAACCGGTCGATCTCGAATGGAAGGGCGCCCATACCGGCGTCACCTTCTCGCCTGACGGCAATTTTCTCGTCACCTCGATGCAGGAAAATGCCTTGCACGGCTGGAAGCTCGACAGCAAACCCGGCGCCGAGGCCCGGCACATGCGCATGACCGGCTATCCCGCCAAGGTGAAATCGCTGTCCTGGTCGGTGAAGGGCAAATGGCTCGCCTCATCAGGCGCGCCCGCGGCCATCGTCTGGCCCTTCCAGGGCAAGGACGGGCCGATGGGCAAGGCGCCGCTCGAGCTCGGCACCCGCGCCAATATCATGGCGACCTCGGTGAAATTTCATCCGCTGGAAGACATTCTTGCCATCGGCTTCATCGACGGCATGATTCTGGCCGTACGCATCGCCGACAGCAAGGAAGCGCTGCTGCGCCGCCCCGGCAAGGGGGCGATCACGGCGATGAGCTGGAGCGCAAACGGCAAGCTGCTCGCTTTCGCCTCCGAAGCCGGCGATTGCGGCGTCATCGATATTTCGGCGTGAATTCCTGTTGCCGGCAATGGGCGACGCCGTGACCGAACCGGAGATCGTGGCGCTTGGCGCCGAGCATATGCAGGCGGCGGCGGCAATCAGGCGCGTCGCCCTGTGGCGGCGATTGCCTTGGCTGCCGGATCTGCATACGCCTGAGGAAGAAGAGCAGTACTGGCGCACGCATCTCCTGCCGAATTGCACCATCCTCGGCGCCGAGATCGGAAACCGGCTGGTCGGCGTTATCGCCTATTGTGACGGTTGGATCGAACAGCTTTACGTTCTCCCTGATTTCCAGAATATCGGCATCGGCTCCCTGCTGCTCGGCTGCGCCCGGGAGGAGATGGATGAAATCAGGCTCTGGACGCTCCAGCGCAATAGCGGCGCCCGCGCTTTCTACGAGCGGCACGGTTTTTCCGTCGAGGAAAAGACCGATGGTCTCGATAATGAGGAAAAAGAGCCCGACGTGCTCTATCACTGGCGCCGGCTTCCGGAGCTGACGCGTGGCCTACAGCCGTCTGATCCAGGGCCGTAGAACATCGGACTTGCCAAATGCCCTAGAACAGGATGATTTTAGGCCCGGTCGGCCTAAAATCATCCTGTTCTAAATTAAAGAGTTAGAGCATGATGTCGTCCGAAAACCGCTCACACTTTTCGGCATCATGCTCTAGCCAGGCGAAACATGAACCGCGCGCAGCAAGTGGCTGCGCTGTCGCTGACAGAGGAAACGGGAATGCCGAAATCGACCGGCCTCGGTTTGGCCGAACAACAGCCGCCGTCCCCGGACAATGCCTCCGTCTGGGCGGTGATCCGCGCCGAGGCGGCCGAACTTGCCGTGCGCGAGCCGATCTTGCGACGGCTGCTGGCCACAGAGGTAACGGATGCCATCGGCAACAATGAGATCATCGCCCGGGTGCTGGCGGCGCGGCTTTCGGTGACGCAGGTGGAAACAGGCAATCTGTTCGATCTTATCCTCTCCACCCTCACCGACGATATCATGCGGAAGATCGAGGCCGATCTCGCAGCCGTGCGCGAGCGCGACCCGGCCTGCACGACGTTCCTGCACGCGCTCCTCAACCTTAAGGGTTTTCATGCGCTGCAGACACACCGCATCGCCCACGCGCTCTGGAACGCCGGCCGGCCGGAAATCGCCACCTGGCTCGCCAATCTTGCCTCGCTGGTCTTCGGCCCGGATATCCATCCGGCCGCACGGATCGGCGCTTCCATCATGCTCGATCATGGCTCGGGCATTGTCATCGGCGAGACGGCAGTGATCGAGGATGAAGTATCGATCCTGCAGAATGTGACGCTCGGCGGCACCGGCAAGGAAACCGGCGACCGCCACCCGAAGATCCGCCACGGCGTGATGATCGGCGCCGGCGCCAAGATCCTCGGCAATATCGAAATCGGCGCTTTCAGCAAGATCGCCGCCGGCAGCGTCGTGCTAAAAGCGGTTCCCGAACATTGCACGGTCGCCGGCGTGCCGGCCACCGTCGTGCGTATTCACCGCGCCGATGAAATCCCGGCCGAAACGATGGATCAGAATATCTAGATGTTTAGGGCCTTTCCTGGTTAGATCGAATCATTCTGTTGGCTCAAACGGAGTTGGATGGTCGACCGGCCGGCGCGTGTCGTAGCCCAGCTCTACGGCCAAGCCGGCCGGTCGATCAGCCGGCCCGTTTCAGCCAACCCGAAGGGCCGGGCATCTTTCCGCCGGGATCAGAGGCGATCGGCTCGGACGTACCTTGGGGTATGCCCGTCGCCAATCGCCTCTGCCCCGACGAAAACCTGCTCCGGCAGAATGCTTCAATCTAACCAGGAAAGGCTCTAGCTACGCCGCCTGCTGACCTTCCCAGAAGGTTTCGACGCGGTTGCGGCCTTCGCGCTTCGAGCGATAGAGCGCTTCATCCGCCTTGTGGACCAACCGCTCGAAATCCCCGTCGCTTTGTGCGCGCGTGGCGACACCGATGCTCAGCGTCGGAAAGACGGCCAGATCCGGCTGTTGCATGACGGCGGCTGCGAAAGTGAGACGAATGCGCTCGGCGATCGCTACCGCCTCTTCTTGGGAAGCCTTTTTCAGCACCGCCAGGAACTCATCGCCGCCTTGCCGGGCGAGCAGATCATGGGGCTGCAAGATGTTTCTCGAAACATTGACAAAGAGCCGCAGGATCTCGTCGCCGGCGGCATGGCCGTGCCTATCGTTCAGCTGTTTGAAATGGTCGATATCGATGATCAGCAGCGAAACCGGCTGGGAGCCGAGAGCGGGCAGACGCTGGGCAAGTCCCCCGCGATTGAGGGCACCGGTCAGCGGATCGTGATGGGCGAGTTCGGTCAGCTGATTTCGGCTACGCTCGGCCGCCATCAGCACCATCGCCATGCTGCGCAGCATGATGAAGGCGACGGCCGACACCGCCATCCAGCTATGAGCCGCGCTGGCGCCGAAAGGATCCGGCCCGCCGATCTCGCCGGTTGCCGCAAGAATGCTGCGCGCGGCAAAAATCATCGCTGTGCAAATGTAAAGACCGACAAGCAGGGCTGCCGAATACAGCCTTTCGCGCCGGACGATGCTGACGGCTTCCCTCGCAATGGCAAGATCGCAGAGGCAGCAGATGACGGAGACATAGAGGAGCCTTGCCGATACCGCGGTGGGGTCGCTGACGATAAGCACGACAGGCACGCTGACGAGGAGGATCGCAAGCCAGAAATAGCGTTGGTCGAGACCCCGTCCGGAAAAGATGCGCACGGCAAAGAACATCAGCATGTAGCCGGCGATGGTGACGATATTGCCGCCGTCGACCGAAACCGAATAGGGAACGATACCGCGCAGTGCGACGAGGAAGGATCCGACGCCGACAAGCAGGTTGCTTAAACCCCAGCAGAGCGGCCACCTGTCGAAGCGGCCAGTGGCATAGGCTGCAAGCTGGAGAATGCCCAGCACGAAACAGCTCACGGCAACAATGAAATAGATCGTCCTGAGATCCAGCAGCATGACGCTTTCCCAAAATTCTCGCGGACCCTACAGGAAGCCTTTTGCGGTTTGATTGGAGGCTTTGCTAAAAATTTATCGATCACCGTTTTTTCAAGCTGCCCGCACCGCGCCGATGATATCCGCCAGCAGGCCGTGCAGCAGATCCCTGTAGCCGTTTCGCGCCGAGGCGCCGCTCTCCTCGGAAGTCATGACGACCGTCAGGTCGAGCGACGGCACGATATAGAGCATCTGACCGCCGTAACCCCAGGCAAAATGCACCTGCTCGCCGCCGATCTGCCGGGTGAACCAGCCATAGCCATATTCATCGCCGGAGAAGCGTGAGTTGGTCCGATGCTGCCATGACTGGGAAATCCAGTCCCCGGGGACGACCTGGCGGCCTTCGGCGGTCTTGCCGCCGTTGCGATAGAGTTCGCCGAAGGCAAGCAAGGACCGCGCGCTCATCGCCATCTGATTGCCGCCGAGATAGATGCCCTGCGGATCCTGCTCCCATGCACCGATGCGAAAACCCTCGACCGGGCCGAGCCAATCGCGCGCCAACGCCAGCGTCGAGCGGCGGCCGACCCTAGTGAGAATGGCCGAAAGCAGATGCGTGGATGCGGTGGAATAGAGCATTTCGCCGCCGGGCCGATCGACGAAAGGCTGCGAAAGCGCAAAACGAACCCAGTTGCGCGAGGAGACCCAGTGGCCGTAATTCGGTCCGGACATGCGATCGAGCCCCGTCTGCATGGAGAGAAGATTGCCGATGGTGATGTCATTGAGACGCGGATCCGGTGTTTCAGGCAGATCGGCTTTCAGGATCGGCGCGATCTTCTGATCGGGTCCCTCAAGCAGGCCTTTGCCGATGGCGATGCCGACAAGCGCCGAAACGATCGCTTTCGAAGCGGATTTGATATTGGCCGATTCCGCCGGAGAATGTCCGCGGAAGCCGCGTTCGGCAAGCACGCGTCCGCCGCGCGCGACGATCACCGTTTTGAGCGGCCGCATCGCCGGGTCGCTGGCCGCCCGATCGAGACGCGGACCAAGCCCGGTGACGGCGCGGGCCGTGCTCTGGGCGGCAGCCGGCGCCGCTGCGGCAAGCGACAGAAAAAGAAAAACAGCAGCGAGAGAGCGCGGACCATGCGGGGCAAGATAAGGTATCGCCGCGACAGGGTCGCGGGCCGACCGCATTTTTCACGCGATTGTGTTGCCAGTGCACCGGTGGCCGCGGTGCCCGCTTCGCCACGCCGCCGGGCGGGAAGACAATCCGCGCCGCGACCACGGCAGGCCCGCCTGCCTGCATGGTTAAGCGGCGCGGATATTGCCGGCCGGAGGAAGGATATCCGACCCCGGCCAGCCGATGGGTTAGGCGGCGCGGCGAACCGGCGCGCTGGCCAGCATGCGCCCGGACGGGACGATCATGCCGGCCGCGCCGTCAAGCCAGCCTTCCGTAAGCTCGAGCGCAAGAAAGCGCGAGCGTTCGAACGGACCCGGCATGACGAGATGGCGAGCCTTTTCGGCAAAGAAGCCGAAACGCTCGTAATAGGCGGCGTCGCCGACGAGCAGGACAGCGCCATGCCCGCGGTTCTTTGCTTCGAGGATCGCTGCGCGCATCAGCGCCGCGCCGATGCCCTTGCCGCCGTGACGGGAATCGACGGCGAGCGGACCGAGCAGCAGCGCATTGATCGGCGTGCCTGCATCGTTGACGCCGGCCTCGACATTCCAGAGCCGCACCGTGCCGATGACATGACCGTCGCGGTCACGCGCGACCAGCGCCAGGCCCTCGGCCGGAACACGGTTGCGGCGGATCTTCTCCGACGACTTCTTGCGGCGATCCGGCCCCATGACGCGGTCGAGCAGGTTTTCACGGGCAACGACATCCGAGGGATTTTCGGCGTCGATGGCGAAGGTGGTGGGCGCAAAGAATGCGCGGACAGAATCAAGAACAGCGGCCATCTTGGCCTCCCGTACCCAATACCGTTATCAGCGGCGATGAAGGAAAATTGTGAAGTTGCCGCCCCGGCTGGTTACGGGGCCGGCGGAAACGACCTTAGATAACGTAGGCCTTCAGCGGCTCGAAACCGTTGAAAGCGACCGCCGAATAGGTCGTCGTATAGGCGCCGGTGCCTTCGATCAGGACCTCGTCGCCGATCGAAAGGGAGATCGGCAGCGGATAGAGGTTCTTCTCGTAGAGCACGTCGGCCGAATCGCAGGTCGGGCCGGCGATGACGCAGGGCTCCATCTCGTCGCCGTCGTGCTCCGTGCGGATCGGATAGCGGATGGCTTCGTCCATCGTCTCGGCGAGACCGCCGAACTTGCCGATGTCGAGGAAGACCCAGCGGGCATCGTCATTGTCCGACTTCTTCGAAATCAGAACGACTTCAGCCTTGATGACGCCGGCATTGCCGACCATGCCGCGGCCCGGCTCGATGATCGTCTGCGGGATCTGGTTGCCGAAATGCGTGCGCAGCGCCTGGTAGATCGACTTGCCGTAAGCTTCTGCGGACGGAACGTCGCGCAGATACTTGGTCGGGAAGCCGCCGCCCATGTTGACCATCTGCAGGTGGATGCCCTGCTTGGCAAGCGAGACGAAGACGCGCTTGGCATCGGCAAGTGCCGAATCCCAGGCATCGACCTTGGTCATCTGCGAACCGACATGGAACGAGACGCCGTAGGACTGCAGGCCGAGCTGATGGGCGTAGACGAGAACGTCGACGGCCATCTGCGGAACGCAGCCGAACTTGCGCGACAGCGGCCATTCGGCGCCTTCGCCATCGGTCAGCACGCGGCAGAAGACGCGGGCGCCGGGAGCGGCGCGCGAGATCTTCTCGACCTCCTCGTGGCTGTCGACCGCAAAGAGGCTGACGCCGAGCGCATGCGCGCGGGCGACGTCGCGTTCCTTCTTGATCGTGTTGCCGAAGGAAATGCGGGCAGCGGTCGCACCGGCTTCGAGCGCCATTTCGATTTCGGCAACGGATGCGCAATCGAAATTGGAGCCGAGGCCAGCGAGCAGCTTCAGCACCTCAGGAGCCGGGTTGGCCTTGACGGCGTAGTAGATGGCGCTGTCCGGCATGGCGTGACGGAAGGCGTGGAAATTGTCGCGAACGACATCGAGGTCAACCACGAGGCAGGGACCGTCGGGACGTCGGGTTGCGAGAAAGTCGCGGATGCGCTGGGTGGTCATATCGATTCCCTCTTCCAATTCCAGAGCTCCGGCATGAACCGGAGGACAAAGGGCATACGAGAACTCGCATTGGAACCAGCCGGTGGAGACCCCGGAACCATAGCAAGCGCTCGATGCGCGGATAGTGAACCAACGCCGCGGACGCGGTGTAAGTTCGGCTTTGTCTGCCATGGATTGGAGGGAGAATCCCAACCGCACTTCCGGCAATGATGGTGTGCCTCTTCAGTAACCCCCGCTGATGGAAAGCAGGGAGAGAACAAAAAGGCCCGCACCGTCGTTGCTTCAGGCGTCCTCGCATTTTCCGGTTGGCCGGAATAGCGACTGGAGGGGTTAATTCCAGGTACCTTACCGATTTCCTCACCAATTCGAGGGTTCGGCGGACACCCATGGGCACGTGCGACTTTGGGCTGAGGTGGAAATAAGAATATTCGCCTTCACAATCAAGCGTTTTTTTGATCTGGAGGTCAAAAAAATAATTGAACAGGTTGGGCCAATTTGTTCAATGTTTCGAAACAGCTTGGGGAAGCGCCATGGACACTCTGACCCGCATACGCGCCTTCATCGATGTCGTCGAGGCCGAAGGCTTTTCCGCCGCCGCACGGCGCACCGGCCGCTCGAAGGCGCTGCTTTCCAAATATGTGCGCGAACTCGAAGACGAACTCGGCGCTCTGCTGCTTAACCGCACCACCCGGCAGTTCTCGATGACCGAAGCCGGCCACACCTATTACCGCAGCGCCTCCGACATTCTGAAGGAGATCGACAACCTTGCCGATCTCGTGCGCGAAAACAATGCCCAGCTGAAGGGACGGCTGCGCATCTCGGTGCCCCGCACCTTCGTCGACGCCGATGTCGGCCAGTCGCTGATCGATTTTGCCGCCGAGAACCCGGACCTTTCGCTGGAGATCGCCGCCGATGACCGATTCGTCGACCTGATCGAGGAAGGCTTCGACGTGGCGATCCGCATTTCCAAGCTCGAAGATTCCGGCATGATCGCCCGCAAGATCTCCGATTTCCGTGTCCATCTCTGCGCCACCCCGGATTTTATCGAGCGTCATCCCGATCTTGAGCATCCGAGCGACATCTCCAATGTCCCCTTCATCGTCGATACCAATTCGCGCACCCAGGGGAGCATTCGCTTCTACAACCCTGATAACACCACCTTCACCGTCGCCGTCTCCGGGCCGATAGAGGTCAACAGTCCGCATGCGACATTGCGCGCCGCCCTCGCCGGCATCGGCATCGCTCTCATCCCCGATTTCGTCGCCCGCAAGCCGATCGAGAGCGGCCAACTGCTGACGCTGTTTAACGATTACATCCCGACCGACCGCGGCATCTATGCCGTCTACCCGCATCGGCGCTACCTGCCGGCCAAGGTGAGGATCTTCGTCGACTACCTGCACAACTGGTTCAAGAAGCATCCGTGAGGCTGGGCCGAAAGACCCGCCCGACTGGACGATCGGACGTCGACGATCGGCATCGGCCGCAAGCCGGTCCCAATTCCGTCCCAATTTCTGGCAAGAACTCGGGTCGAGCGAATAAGGCAGCGGGACGCATGAAAAAATCCATACCATTGATAGCCGCGCTTCTTTCGCTGGCGCCGGCCGCCGCCCTTGCGCATCCGCATATCTTCGTGGAGGCGCGGCTCGAAGTCGTCGCCGGCGCCGACGGCAGCATCGAGGAACTGCGCAATGTCTGGCGCTTCGACGAGGTCTTCTCCTCCTCGGTCGTCATGGATTTCGACAAGAACACCGATCTGAAGCTGGAGCCGAACGAACTCGCGCAGGTCGGGAAAACGGTGAAGCAGTCGCTTGCCGACTACGACTACTACATGAACCTGACGGTCAACGGGAAGAACGTCACCGTCCAGCAGCCTGACATCATCCATGTCGATTATAAGAACGGCCAGCTCCTGATGTTCTTCGCGGTCAAGCCGGCAGAGAAGATGCCGCTCAAGGGCAGGCTCACTTTCGGCGTCTACGACCCGACGCTCTATACGTCGATCGACTTTCCGACAGACAACGAACTCTCCACGGTCGGCGACAGCTTCAAGGCCTGCAAACACCAGGTGGTGAGACCGGATGCCGACGAGGTGATCTCGCAAAACAAGCAGTCGCTGACGGACGCCTTCTTCAACGATCCGACCGGCACCAACATGTCCAAGCTCTTCGCCACCCGGCTGGAGATCACATGCTGATGAAACGCCCCCTCATCCTTTCCGCAGCACTGCTTGCGCTCGTGACGGCGGCAACCCTTGCCCATGCGCAATCGCCGCTCGGCATCGGCACGGCCGAACCGAGTTTTCAACCGACCGGCGGGCCGTTCGCACCGCTTTTGCTCTATGTGAACTATGAACAGCAGGCCTTCTACCGGGCGCTGACGGATGCCTTGAAGGGCATGCGTGAAGATCCGTGGCAGCTGACATCGCTGATCGGTCTTTCCTTCGCCTACGGCGTCTTCCATGCCGCCGGCCCCGGGCACGGCAAGGCGGTCATCTCCTCCTACATGATCGCCAACGAGGTCGAGCTGAAGCGTGGCGTGGTGATTTCCTTCATTTCGGCCTTCATCCAGGGGGTCGTCGCCGTCGCCCTGGTCGGCGGCGCCTGGCTGGTGCTGCGCGGCACCGGCATCACGCTGACGGCCGCGACCCATGCGATGGAAATCGCCAGCTTCGTCATGGTCATCCTCTTCGGTGGCTGGCTGCTGTTTCGCAAACTGCGCTCGATGGCGGGCAATTTGCCGCGCCGCCGGCTGATGGCCACGTCCGCCGGTCCGGTCAGCATGATGCTCGATTGGAAGGACAACGCCGCCGAACGCCAGGCCTATACCTTCAGTGGCAAGGCGCAGGCCGTGGACGCCGGCCACACCTTCGTTCCGGGCATGGTCTGCGAGACCTGCGGCAATGCACATGTGCCGGATCCGGCCCTGCTCGCCGGCGACAGGTTCAGCGTCCGCGAAGCCTGGTCGGCGATCGTGGCCGTCGGCCTCCGCCCGTGCTCCGGTGCGCTTCTGGTCATGACCTTTTCGCTGCTGAACGGTCTCTATCTCGGCGGCATGCTGTCGGTCGCCGCCATGTCGCTCGGCACCGCAATCACCGTATCGCTGCTTGCCACCCTCGCCGTCACCGCCAAGGGTGCTGCCATCCGCCTCTCCGGACGCGGCTCGGCCGCCTCGGTCTGGATGGGCAACGCCATCGAAATCCTCGGCGCCCTTCTCGTCATCCTGATGGGCGTCTTGCTGCTCGGCGCCTCCCTGCAGGGCTGACCTTATTTTTCTCGGCCGCGCTGGTAACGCGCCCTGAGCCAGAAAACCGCGAAAAAGGCCATGATCAGGCAGACGCCGACGGCAATTCCCAGCACCGGCGAGAAATTGCCGATCCATAAAACGATGGTCGGCAGAAAATAGATGGCGAGGCCGGCGCCGAGCAGGATGATAGCGGCGGCGGTCGCCTGCGAGCGGCTCTCGGGGGTCACGCGAGCCTTTCCTTCTCAAGATCGGCACGAATATCCTGCAGGCGTCGGATCTGTTTGCCGGTGGCGTCGAAATTATCGGGCGAAAGCCAGGCCTCGAAAGCATCGTTGATCAGCGGCCATTCGGCATCAATCATCGAGAACCAGGCGGTGTCACGGTTGCGATGCTTGGAGATCATGTGCTGACGGAACACCCCTTCGAAGCTGAAGCCGTACCGCACCGCCGTCGTCTTGCTCGCCTCGTTGTTGTTGTCGCATTTCCATTCGTAGCGGCGATAGCCGAGATCTTCGAAGACGTGTTTGGCCATCAGGTAGTGCGCCTCGGTGGAAAGCGGCGAACGGCTCATATCGGACCCATGCGCCACCCCGCCGATCTCGACGACGCCATTTGCCGGGTCGGCGCGCATATAGTTCGCCATGCCGACAATCTTGGCGCTGGCGTTGTCGCGGAAGATATGGGTGAGCCAGCCGGACTTGGTGTGGACGGCCTCCAGCCAGTTGGCGAAATCTTCGATACCGGAGAAATCGTCCTGCGCGAAATAAAGCAGCAGCGGGTTGATGCCCATGCCGCCGAGCCCGTCCCACAACGCCTCGAGATGTTCCGCGCGCCGATAGGGCTCGACAGTGACGAAACGGCCCTTCAGCGTGACCGGCTTCGGCGCCGGGCAGCCCTTGAAATTTGCAAGATCGCGCATGTTTGCTCCCCTTTTCGGCAGAGGGGATAGGCCAGCCGCCCGATAAAGGCAACCGGCCTGGATGTCACTGTGACAATGTCGTCTTGGCGGACGACACCGTCGCCTCGATATGGTCGACCAGCTGGTCGGCAAGGCCGAGCCGGCCGGCAAGCAGATCGAGGTAGCCGCGTTCGGCGCGCGAATCCGGATCGATGGTAAGCCGCGAGGCGGTGTAGAGCTCGACGCGCTGTTCTTCCGTGACCGCCGCGGCGACGAGCGCATCGAGATCCGTCGGCGACGCGAGTTCGCGCTCGATGAAGGCGGCGGCCTCGCCACTGACGTCGGCGGCGGTGATCTTGTCCATGATGAGCGCACGTTCGGCGGCGTCGATATGGCCGTCCGCTTTGGCGGCGGCGATCATCGCGCGGATCAGGACCAGCACAAATTCGTTGCTGCCAGCCGGCGAGGCCGGTCCGAAACCGGATTCGGCCGGCGGCGGCAGCAGCACTGGATTATTGGCCGATGGCGCATCCGACGGGGCTGCCGGCGCCTGCCCTGACTGGTAATTCTTGTAGGCCTGGTAGCCAAGGCCGGCAATGGCGGCAAGACCGCCGATCGCCAGCGCGTTGCCGGCAATGCTGCGCCCGGTCTTGGTGCCGAGAAGCACGGCTGCGAGCGCACCGGTTTTCATCGGATTGTTCCGTGCCGTCTGCATGGCATCGCCCGCCCTGTCGCGGACCGAACCGCCGAGACCCGGAACCTGCGAACCCAAGAACTGGTCGAGAAGCTTCTTCGCGTCGAACATTCCTCGTCATCTCCTGTTTGAGGCTGGAGCAGAACATAGGTTTGCGACGACTGAAATACAAATGGGGGCTCGCCGAGAAGCCACTATGGGGAGGAACGGCTAACCTCCTGCCGATCTCCCTTGTGGGGGAGATGTCCGTCATAACAGAGGGGTTCACACCCACCTAGGAAAATACGATCTCAGGCCTTCAGCGCTGCCGCTTCCGCCGCGAGCTTGGTAATGCCTGCCCAATCGCCGGCAGCGACCAGTTCCTTCGGCGCCACCCAGGAACCGCCGACGCAGATGACGTTCGGCAGCGACAGGTAATCATTGGCGTTCTTCAGCGAAACGCCGCCGGTCGGGCAAAACAGCGTGCCGGCAAGGGGTGAGGAAAGCGCCTTCAGGAAGGCGGCGCCGCCGGCCTGCTCGGCAGGGAAGAATTTCAGCACCTGGTAGCCATCTTCGCGCAGCGCCATGACTTCGCTGGCAGTCGCAGCGCCCGGAAGCAGCGGCACATCGGAATCGGCGGCAGCATCGAGCAGCTCCTGCGTCGTGCCCGGGCTGACGATGAACTTCGAACCGGCCTCGACGGCGGCGTGCCAATGGGCCGCATTCAGGATTGTGCCGGCGCCGACTTCGGCGCCCTCGACCTCGGCAGCGACGGCGCGCACCGCCTCGAGGGCCGCGGGCGTGCGCATGGTTATCTCGATTGCCTTCAGGCCGCCTGCGACGAGCGCGCGGGCCAGCGGCACCGCCGACCTGGCATCATCGACGATCAGGACCGGGACGACCGGCTGGAGTTTCAGGATGGAAAGGAGTTTCTCTGTTTTCTCGCCCATGGTCGCGCGACCTCCTTGAAACGATTGAAATTGCATCCCGAATAACGCCCCCGCCGACCCTTGTCGAGATAAAACCCGGTCGCATGAGAAGATGGGTATGAAATGCGGGGAAATTGGTCTACCGTGCGGCGATCGTCACAAAAGGTTCACTGGCATGGCGAAAGAGATCGAGCGGAAGTTCCTGGTACGCAGCGATGGATGGCGATCCGCCGTCGAGACGAAATCTGTGCTCAAGCAGGGTTACATCGCCTCAATGGACGACCGCTCCGTCCGGGTGCGCATCCTCGACGGCCGGAAGGCGAAGCTCACGATCAAGATTGGCCGCAGCGCCATCACCCGCGACGAATTCGAATTTGACATCCCGATTGCAGATGCCGAAGAGCTGTTGCAGAACGCGATCGGCATCGTCATCGAAAAAACGCGTTACCGCGTTCCGTATCAAGGTTTCGTCTGGGAGGTCGACGTCTTTGCGGGCGCGCATCGCGGGCTGGTGATCGCCGAAGTGGAAATGACGGCGGAAACCGACGACCCGGCGCTTCCCAGCTGGCTTGGCCGCGAAGTGACTGGCGATTTCCGCTATTCCAACCAGGCCCTCGCGACAGAATACGGGCATGACAGGCATGGCCTATCGCATTCGGCCTGACGCCGATTTCACCGAGGCGTTCCGCGACGTCGCGACCGAGCAGCTGGAAAGCGCTATCGCGGTCCTTGAGGAACGGCCGGACGGCGCGCATGATGCGATCCACTCCTTCCGCAAGAACCTGAAGCGGTTGCGCTCGCTCTACCGGCTCGTCGCGCGCGACGTGCCGGATTTTCAGGACCGCGAAAATGCAAGGCTGCGCGATGCTGCACGCTCGCTGTCGGCAATCCGCGACGCCGCCGCCCTCATCGGCACGGCGCAATATCTGCAGCATTCAGCCCGCGGAAAAGAAGAGGGCGAAGCGCTCGGACGGATCGTCACCGTTCTCGAAGGCCGCCGTGACTGGATGGCGGAGGCCGAAAGCGGTCTGGAGCAGCGGCTCGCGGAAACCTCGGACGTTCTGAAAAAAGCGATCGCCGCACTCGATACAGTCTCATTTGATAGCGGTCATCGCAAGAATGCCCGCATGCTGGCGAAGAGCTGGCGCCGCACCACGCGAAAGGCCGGGACCGCGCTTGCCGCCTGCCACGGCGAGGCGTCGGCCGACGATTTCCATGTTCTGCGCAAACGCACCTACGATTATCGACTCTATCACGCCCTTTTGCGCGATGTCTGGCCGGGCGCGATGAAGGCCAAGCGCGATGCGGCCAAGGAGCTCGTCGAGGATCTCGGCCATATTCACGACCTGGCAGTGCTCTGCGAACTGGTGGAAGCCGAGCCGCAGCTCTTCACCCGCAATGACGATCTGGCGCATCTGCTCGACGCCATCATCTTCCGCCAGCAGGAAGACCGGCGGCAGGCGCTTGTCAAAGCCGAAGCCGTTTTCGCCGATGATCCTGATGACGAAGCGCAGCGCATCGAACTGCTCTGGCTGACGGCCGCAAATTGAGCGGCGGCGTCATTATTTCGATTGCGCCAGCGCCTCTGAAATGTCGAAAGAAGCCCATTGACCTCAACCAGACTTGAGGTCCTACCCTCCGGCAGTCGCGACCAAGCAGACCTGACCGCGAGGAAAAAATGATTGCCGTAAATGCTGCTATGCCAAAGCTGCTCGGCCTCTACGAGACCCATCTGACCGTTGCCGACCTCAACACGTCCATGAATTTCTACCGGGATGTCGTCGGACTCGAACCGGCGGCGTCATTCGAGGAGCGCAAAGTCGCTTTCCTCTGGGTGGACGACAGGAAGACTGGCATGCTCGGCCTTTGGGAAACCGGAACCGGACCCCTGAGGATGCGGCTGCATATTGCCTTCCGCATGACTGTCGAAGGCGTGCTGCAGGCGCCCGCCGCGCTCAAGGCAAAGGGTGTCGAACCTCTCGGCTTTACCGGCGAACCGGCGGCGGAGCCGGTGGTTCTCGGCTGGATGCCTGCCCTGTCGATCTATTTCGAGGATCCGGATGGACACTCGATCGAGTTCATCAGCATTCTCGACGACACTCCCGACCGAAGCTTCGGCGTGCGGCCGTTTTCGGAATGGAAGGCGAAAGCATAATCGGTAGCCGTCAAAGCCGCTACCGGCGAAGGCAATTGCGCGATCCGCCGATTTTCTGTATTTCCCGCCCATGACCGACGGCCTGACACACACCGGCCCGTTCCTCGTAGCGGCGCTCTACCATTTCGTTTCCGTACCGCGCTTTGCCAGCCTGCAAGCGCCGCTGCAGGCGCTTTGCGAAGAGAACGGCGTCAAGGGAACGCTGCTTCTGGCGCATGAGGGCATCAACGGAACGATCGCGGGACCGGATGCCGGTATTGGAGCCGTGCTTGCCTTCCTGCGTGCCCAGCCGGAATTTTCGAGCCTGGAGCACAAGGAAAGCCGCGCGTCGAAGATGCCTTTCCTGCGCCTGAAGGTGAAGCTGAAAAAGGAAATCGTCACCATGGGCGTCGAAGACATCGACCCCAACAAGGTGGTCGGCACCTATGTGACGCCTCAGGACTGGAACGCGCTGATTTCCGATCCCGATACGATCGTCATCGACACCCGCAACGATTACGAGACGGCAATCGGCACCTTTCGCGGCGCGATCGACCCGAAGACGAAGACGTTCCGCGAATTTCCGGATTGGGTGCGTCAGAATTCCGGCCTGCACAACAAGCCGAAGATCGCCATGTACTGCACCGGCGGCATACGCTGCGAGAAGGCCACGGCCTTCATGAAGGCTGAGGGCTTCGACGAGGTCTATCATCTGAAGGGCGGCATCCTGAAATACCTGGAGGACGTGCCGCCGGAGGAAAGCCTCTGGGACGGCGCCTGCTTCGTCTTTGATGAGCGTGTGTCCGTCGAACACGGCCTGAAGGAAGGTGAGCACCGGCTGTGCCACGCCTGCCGCAACGCGATCACTTCAGAGGAAATCACCTCGCCGCTCTACGAGGAAGGCGTTTCCTGCAGCCACTGCTATCACACGCGCACGGAGGAAGACCGGCTGCGCTACCGGCAGCGGCAGCATCAGGTCGCGCTGGCAAGAAAACGCGGCCAGCGGCATATCGGCAGCTGACCTGTTGCTATTGGACGGGCTTGCTGTCCGAGAATGTGGTCGTCAGGCTGCGCCGAGACGGCGCTGGGCCGACGGCTCCGCGGCGCGCAGCTCGTTGAGCATGTCGGTAATTCGCTCGGCCACCATCGGCTTTCCGAACAGATAGCCCTGCAGGCAATCGCAGCCGAACAGGCGCATGGCGACTGCCTGCCCCTCGGTCTCGATGCCTTCGGCCGTCACCGGAATATCGAGCGAGCGGGCCAGCGCCACCGTCGCCTGCAGCATTTCGCGCTGGCGTTTGTCCTCGTTGACGCCCATGACCAGCGAGCGGTCGATCTTGATGCGGTCGAAGCCGAACTGCCTGAGATAACCGATCGAGGAGAAGCCGGAACCGAAGTCGTCGAGCGCCACTTTGACCCCCAGCCCCTTCAGCCGTTCGATCGACTGGCGGGTTCGCTGCGGGTTCTGAATCATGTAACCTTCGGTGATCTCCAGCGTGATGCGGCTGGCCTCGATCTCCGTCTGTTTCAACACGTAGCGCACATAGTCGGTGAAGGCAGGGTTACGGAACTGCCCGGGCGAGACGTTGACCGAGACATTGAGTTCCGGCCATTGTTTGGCCGTCTCGCAGGCTTTGCGCAGCACAAACAGGCCGAGCGATTCGATGAGGCCGCTGGTCTCGGCGATCGGAATGAATATCTCGGGCGAAACAGGGCCGTGACCTGGACGGTTCCAGCGCACCAGCGCCTCGACGCCGCTGAGAGCATGCGTGGTTGCATCGACCAGCGGCTGATAGGCAAGCGTCAGGTCACCGCTTTCGATGGCGATTCTGAGATCGAGCTCCAGCGCATTGCGCTGCTCCCGGTCCGCATCCATCGACGGATCGTAGAGCGTCATGCGCGCGCGACCGGCCTCCTTCGCCTTGTACATGGCAAGGTCGGAGCGGCGCACCAGTTCTTCGCGGTCGATTGCGCCGGCAGGCGACATGGCGATGCCGATGCTGGCGCCGACGACGACGACGCGGCGGCCGATCTCCAGCGGATCGACCAGAAAATCGAGGATCTGCTCGGAAAGCTGCAGCGCGGCGGCATTCTCGCCGTCGGAGAGAAAGGCGATCGCAAATTCATCGCCGCCGATGCGGGCGAGAACCGCGCCTTGTGGGATCAACACCTTGAGCCCGGCTGCGACCGCGCGGATCAACTGGTCGCCGGTGCCGTGTCCATAGCTGTCATTGACTTCCTTGAAACCGTCGAGGTCGAGATAGAGGAGCAGCACATTGCGCTTGCTCTGGCGGGCTTCGACGACAAAGCGGTCGACGGCCAGCCCGAGACCCTCGCGATTGGACAGCCCGCTCAGCCTGTCGCGCAGCGCCTCCTCCCGGGCCCTGTTTTCCTCCGCCTTCAGGCGGCGGCCGGCGAGCCAGCCGATGGCCAGCAGCACCACGAAAAACAAACCGACCAGACCGAGAGCCTCGATGACCATCGGCCGCACCTGCGCATAGGCGATATTCCCCGGTGCGCGCGAGGTCCAGACGAGCTTGCCGAGCGTTGCCCCCGTCGGGTCGACGATAGGCACGAGATACTCGGCTTCGAAGGTCGGCGGCGCCAGCCGCAGGCCACCGATGACATAGGTCTGACCGAGCGCGCTCACCCTGTCGTCATCGAGATGACGGGCGAAAATAAGATAGCGATGTTGACCGGCCGGTACATCGAGTGCCCCGGATTTCTGCCGCACCAGCGCCACGCCGGCAGCGGCAATTCCGCGTTTGGTGTGCACGAAACCGACGGCCTGAGGCCTGTCGGCTGGGCCGGCCGCTTTCGCTGTATCGAGCAGCTTCCAGAGCGAAGGCCCGAAGAAATCTGCGAGCGGCTCCTTCATCGGCTTGCCGTCGCGATAGGCTATGATCGCAGTCCTCGCATCATCGATGACGATCGCCATATCGAAAAGCGAGCTGTTGACCGACATCTCGCCGTAGTTGCTGACCGTCCAGCCCATGCCATCAGGCGCGTAGACGTTGGCGGCGGCGTCGTCCCAGGCGGCATAATCGTCGAGCGTCGCGCCGAGCTGATCCTCGAAAGTCCTCAACGCGCCGATCGTCGTTTCGCGCGAGCGCTCGTCATCAAGGACATTGGCATTTTGAGCGACGCGTTCGATTGCCGTCAACACCATGATGGTGGCGACCGCGACGATGATCGCAAAGGAAAACAGCACGCCGGTGACGGTGATGTGACGGCCTATTCCCGATCCCTTGCCCTGCAACTTTCCGAGTATCTGCATTACCGCTCCCTGACCATCGGACTTTGCCAGCCAAGGGTTCAGAAACGTTTAAGCACCCGCCTGTTGCAGATTTTGTCGGTTCATTTTTTTGCCCACGGCCGGCAGGATTCGCGCTCAGACAGATCGCTGACCCGGCTTGTGGTTTCCTTTCGGAAATTGTCCCGCGAGGTCGCGATACCATTTGCCGCTCTTCTTCACCGTGCGCAGTTGCGTATCATAATCGACATGGACGAGGCCGAAACGCATCCGGTAGCCTTCCGCCCATTCGAAATTGTCCATCAGGCTCCAGGCGAAATAGCCGCGCATCGGATAGCCGTCCTTGATGAGATCTGCCACGACGCCAAGATGGTCGCCAAGATAGTCGAGGCGCATCGTGTCATTGACCTCGCCATCGGCGACTACGGTATTGTCGCAGGCACCGTTCTCCGTGATGTAGCACTCCGGCAGCTCGTAGCGGCGATAGAGATCCTCGACGAGGAGCTTCAAGCCCGGCGCATAGATTTCCCAGCCGATGTCGGTCTTGACGTCGCTTGCCGGCGGCGCTTTCACGGTCCAGGGAAAATCGCCCTTGCGGTCGGCATCGTCGCCGACGCGCTCGGGCGTGTAGTAATTCAGACCCCACCAGTCGAGCTTCTGGCTGATCAGCTTCATGTCACCGTCCTCAACGACAGGCATGCGGTCACGCAGCGCCTCGACGAATGCCCGGGGATATTCGCCCTTGAAGACCGGATCGAAGAAGGCGCCGTTGTGGAACTGATGCGCGCGCTCGGCGGCGGCGAGATCGGCAGGACTGGTGGAGCCGGGAATGATCGAGGCAGCGTTGAGCACAAGCCCGACCGGCACGTTCGGGGCCTCCGAACGGATCGCCTCGACGCCGAGTCCGTGGGCGAGGTTCAGATAATGCATGGCGTGAAGGGCGGCCTGCATGTTGCGCTCGCCCGGCGCATGGATACCGTAGAGATGGCTGAGCCAGACGATGCACCAGGGTTCGTTGAAGGTCGCGACGGCCTCGAGACGGTCGCCAAGCCGGTTCATCACCGTTTTGGCATAGCGCTGAAAGGCATAAGCGGTCGAGCGTGCCGTCCAGCCGCCGTCGCCGGCAAGCAGCAACGGCAAGTCCCAATGGTAGAGCGTCGCGAAGGTCTTGATCCCCCGCGCCTTGCAGCCGTCGACGAGCCGGTCATAGAAATCGAGGCCGGCCTCATTCACCGGACCTGTGCCGTCGGGAATGATGCGCGGCCAAGCGATAGAAAAGCGATAGGCCTCGACGCCCATCTCCTTGATAAGATCGAGATCCTGCTCCAGCCGGTTATAGTGATCGCAGGCAACGTCGCCATTATCGCGATTGTGGACGCGGCCGGGCATGTTGCAGAAAGCGTCCCAGATGGACGGCTTGCGTCCATCGGCCTTGCTCGCGCCCTCGATCTGGAAGGCGGCCGTGGCGACGCCAAAGGTGAAATCGCCGGGAAAGCGGTCTGCAAGCGTCTTCGCACCGATCATCTGTGACTCCCGTCTCTCAGCGTGTGAATTGATCGTTTCGGCTCGGACTTAGCCAAGCCGGAAAACAAAGTACAGGCCCGGCAGCAGAAAAACTGCAACGTTACAGTAGGCCGTGAAGCGGTGGCGTCTGCAGCATTCTGTCGCTCTGTCCCGCCGCACTCTTCGACGCTGACCGCTCTCATAACGTGAACGTCAGAAGTCGTGACTTGCCGCCGCGCCCGCGATCACCGACACAGCCAAGACATCGCAAACATGAAAGGAATCCGATGCTGTCTTCGATCCATCTGCTGCAGCCGCACCTGCTGAGCCTCCTGCGCATCGTCTCGTCGCTCGTGCTTTTCAGCTACGGCACGCAGAAGATCCTGCATTTTCCGGCCGCGGCAAGCGTGCCGGCGATGGGCTCTCTTTCCTGGATTGCCGGGCTGATCGAACTCACCCTCGGCTTCCTCGTCCTGGTTGGTTTCCAGACCCGCATCGCGGCCTTCGTGCTTTCGGGCCTGATGGCCTTCGCCTATTTCATCGGCCATGCGGGAAAGAGCTTTTATCCCGCGCAGAATGGCGGCGTCGCGGCGATCCTGTTCTGCTTCGTATTTCTTTATCTGGTGGCGGCAGGCGCCGGGCCGCTCAGCGTCGACAGCCTGATGAAGCGCAACCGCGCTGCGGCCTGACGAATGACGGACAGGCCGAGGCGGCCAATGGCCGCCTCGGCATTGTCGCGGGCTCCGCGTCATTCCAGGCGCGGATCGCCAAGCTCAGAGCTTGACCCAGGCGCCGTTTTTCTTCGACGAGGCGACACAAGCTTCGACGAAGGCGACACCCTTCACGCCATCGTCGACTGTGGGATAGACCACCGCCTTGTCGACTGCCTTGCCCTTCTTGCGGGCATTGATCGCATTCGCGGCTTCCGTATAGATCGTTGCGAAGGCCTCGAGATAACCTTCCGGATGCCCTGAAGGCACGCGCGTAACACGGCCGGCAGCAGCTCCGGCGCCGGCGCCGCCACGAGTGATCAGCCGCTTCGGTTCACCGAAGGGCGTGTACCAGAGGTAATTCGGATCCTTCTGCGTCCATTCTAGGCCGCCCTTGCTGCCGTAGACGCGGACCATCAGGCCATTCTCATGGCCGGGTGCGACCTGGCTGCACCAGAGCATACCCTTGGCCGGCTTTTCCGAGCCCTTCGCCTTGAACCGCAGCATGACATGGGCATTGTCATCCAGCCGGCGGCCGGGCACGAAACTGTCGAGATCGGCGGCGAGGCTGTCGAGTTCCAGGCCCGATATGAAGGAGGCCAGATTATAGGCATGGGTGCCGATATCGCCTGTGGAGCCGCCGACGCCGGACTGGGCCGGATCGGTGCGCCAAGCGGCCTGTTTCTGGCCGGTCTGCTCGACCGCCTCGGTCAGCCAGTCCTGCGGATATTCGGCCTGGACGACTCTGATATCGCCGAGTTCGCCGTTCGCGATCATCTCGCGGGCATGGCGGACCATCGGATAACCGGTGTAATTATGCGTCAGCACGAAGAGCGCGCCGTTTTCGTCGGCGACCTTTTTCAACTTCTTCGCGTCGGCAAGATTCGATGTCAGCGGCTTGTCGCAGATGACATGGATGCCGCGCTTCAGGAATTCTTTGGCCGCATCATAATGTACATGGTTCGGCGTGACGATCGCCACCGCCTCGATGCCGTTCTTCAGCTTCGCCTCGCGGATGGCCATCTCGCGATAGCTGGAATAGGTCCTCGACGGATCGAGGCCGAGATCGCGGCCGGACTGAACGGCCTTTTCAGGCGTCGACGACAGCGCCCCGGCGATAAGATCGTACTGATCGTCGATGCGCGCCGCGATCCGGTGCACCGCACCGATGAACGCGCCGGCGCCGCCGCCCACCATGCCGAGCCGGATGCGCGGCTCGCGGGTCTGTTCGGATGATGCTTCGATTGCCATTCTTGTCCTCCTGAATCTTTTTTCATCCCCTTCTCCCCTCGGGGAGAAGGTGGCCCGAAGGGTCGGATGAGGGGGCTTCACGACAGATTTGCCTTTCGTTTGTCGCTCAAGGCATTCGTCGCTATCGCTCCTCATCGCCCTCATCTGCCCTGACGGGCATCTTCTCCCCAATGGGGAGAAGAGGAATAAAATTTAAAGCCCCAGCATCCGCCGGTTGGCCGCCTGATCCGTGCCGCTGCCGGCAAAATCGTCGAAGGCTTTTTCGGTCACGCGGATGATGTGGGCGGCGACGAATTCAGCCCCTTCGCGGGCGCCGTCTTCCGGGTGTTTCAGCGCGCACTCCCATTCGACCACGGCCCAGCCGTCGAAATTATTGGCCGTCATCTTCGAAAAGACCGCACCGAAATCGACCTGGCCGTCGCCGAGCGAACGGAAGCGGCCGGCGCGTTCCACCCAGCCCTGATAGCCGCCATAAACGCCCTGGCGCCCGGTCGGATTGAATTCCGCGTCTTTGACGTGGAACATCTTGATGCGGTCCTTATAGATGTCGATGTTCTCGAGATAATCGAGGCACTGCAGGACATAGTGTGAGGGATCGTAGAGCATGTTGGCGCGCGGATGGTTCTTCACGCGCTCCAGGAACATCTCGAAAGTGACGCCGTCATGCAGGTCTTCACCCGGATGGATCTCGTAGCACACGTCGATGCCGTTTTCGTCGGCATGGTTCAGGATCGGCGTCCAGCGCCGGGCAAGCTCGTCGAAAGCGGTCTCGACCAGGCCCGCGGGGCGCTGCGGCCAGGGATAGATGAACGGCCAGGCGAGCGCACCGGAGAAGGTCGCATGCGCCTTGAGGCCGAGGTTTTTCGATGCGGTCAGTGCCATCTTGACCTGCTCGACCGCCCATTCCTGGCGGGCCTTCGGATTGCCGCGCACCTCGGGGGCCGCGAAG
Source organism: Rhizobium sp. K102 (assembly GCF_022385315.1). NCBI lineage: Bacteria > Pseudomonadati > Pseudomonadota > Alphaproteobacteria > Hyphomicrobiales > Rhizobiaceae > Rhizobium > Rhizobium sp. K102. The sequence goes on along the minus strand of NZ_CP092436.1, from coordinate 4,145,681 downwards.
CCGTCGAAGGCTTCGTCATAGGCCGGATGAACGGCGACGAGCTGGCCCTGGAGGTGGGTGGAAAGTTCGGTGATCTCGATGCCGTTCTCGCGGGCTTTGCCGGCGAATTCGTCGCAATAATCCTTGGATGTCGCAGCCTTCTCGAGATCGATCAACTGGCTCGCCCAGGTCGGCACCTGCACGCCCTTGTAGCCGATATCGGCTGCCCATTTGGTGATGGCGTCCCACGAATTGAAAGGCGCGGCATCGCCCGCGAACTGGCCAAGGAACAGGCCGGGGCCCTTGATCGTCTTCATGTCAGATTCCTCCCTGAATATCGACCGTAAACGTTTCTGGAAACTTGTAGCACGCAATTCGGCGGGCGCAAGGCGCCTCTTCGCCCTCGCCCTCGGATCTGGCGTGAGCCCGGATGCGATATGGCTGCGAGCTAATCATGATGGGCTTTGACGAGCAAGAGGTACGTGCAGCATTTTCGGCAGCATGCCGATGGAAAAATAAAAACGCGCCCATTCCTTCGAATGGGCGCATATCTCAATCGCAATCAGAACGGCGAATCCGGGAAGTAGAAGTTCTTGGCATTCTCCTTGGTGACGAGCGTCGCGTCGAGGATGTAATTGCCGTGGACCGGGACCTGATCGTAGAGCGCCGCCGCCGTCAGTTCCATCGCCGTGCCGACCATTGCCGGCGGATAGAGAACGTCGACCGGGATCAGCTTGTCGCCGTCCATGACCTTCTTGATCATGTCCTTGGAGCCGGCGCCGGCAACGACATACTGGATGTCGGTGCGCTTGGCCTGCTCGATCGCCTGCAGAACGCCGACCGCCATATCGTCGTCCTGGCACCAGACGACGTCGATCTTCGGGTACTTGGTCAGATAGTCCTGCATGACCTTGAAGGCGTCGTCGCGGTTCCAGTTGCCGTACTGGCGGTCAAGAACCTTGACCTTGGAGCCGGCGATGCCCTTGTCGAAGCCGTCCTGGCGCTGCTGGTCGATCGGGATCGGCAAGCCGCGGATAACGACGACTTCAGCCTCCGGCGTCTTTTCGGCAATATATTTGCCGGCGACTTCGCCGAGCGCCGGATTGTTGCCGGCGACATAGAGGTCGCGCACGGAGTTGTCGTTGTTGGACGGTGCGCGGTCGACAAGCGCCACGAACTTGCCCTTGTCCTTGACTTCCTTGATGGCGTTGACGAGCGGATCCGGATCCGATGGCAGGATGACGAGGGCGTCGATGCCCTGCGTATCAAGGTCCTGCACGGCGTTGGCCTGTGTCGCGGCATCCGGCGAAGTTTTGACGATGACGTTCAGGCCCGGATGTTCGGCCATCAGCTTCTTGGCAACGCGCTCGGCGTGGAACACGACCCCGGAAGTCCACCCGTGGTCGGCGGCCGGAATGGATACGCCGATCGTGTAGTTCTTGTCCTGGGCGTAGGCTGCGCCGGCAAAAGCCACCCCCGCAACCGCCAGACCCAACATGAGCTTGCGCATGTTATTTCCTCCCAAAAATATCAGGGACTTGTCCAATTCGAGCCGGGTGCCCTGTAAAGCCCGACCAATTCGAGAAGCCGGCTTGCCTTACGATTTGCGCACCAGTGACCGCTGCACCAGCATGGCGATGATGATGATCGCACCCTGGATCGCGCCGATCAGATATTCGCTGATGAAATTCGAAAGCAGCATGATGTTGCCGACGAGTTCGAGAATGAAGGCGCCGCAAATCGTGCCCCAGACACGGCCGGCGCCACCCTTGAGGGCCGTGCCGCCGACGACGACGGCGGTAATGGCCTGCAACTCCCACAAGATGCCGGTCGTTGCCGAAGTTGAGCCGAGACGCGGCACGTAGAGCAGCACGGCGATCGCCACGCAGAGGCCCTGGATGACGAAGGCAATGGTGCGCACGCGATTGACCGCAATACCGGAATAGCGCGCGACGTCACTGTTCGAACCGACAGCCACGACATGGCGGCCGTAACGCGTGCGGTACAGGATGAAGGCCGCAATCGCGGTCACGACGAGGATCACCACGATCGGAACCGGAAGACCGAGGATATTGCCGAAATAGGCCGGACGGTAGAGCGTCTGGATGTCGCTCGAGCGCAAGGTGATTGCGCCGCCCTGCGACAGCCAAGTGGTCAGGCCGCGATAAATGCCCATGGTGCCGAGCGTGGCGATGAACGGTTCGATCTTGCCGACGGTGGTGATGAGGCCGTTGGCGAGGCCGCAAAGAGCCCCGGCAATGACCGTGAACAGCACGGCAGCCGTCAGCATCAGCACCGGATCGGCAATGACCCCCGAATTGATCAGCAGGATCATCAGACTGGCGACGAAGGCCACCATCGAGCCGACGGAAAGATCGAGGTCTCCGGCCGAGATGACGAATGTTGCGCCGACGGCGATAATGGCGATGAAGGCGCAGCGCGTTGCGACGTTGGCGAGATTGGTGATGCCGATGAAATTCGGATTGACCAATGCGCCAACGATGAGAAGCAAGGCCAGGGCGGCAAAGGGTGCAACCGCGCGCAGATCGACGTCACGCCAGGATCTGCGCCGGATTTCCCTGGTCTCTTCGTTAACACTCATATCCAAAACCAACCTCCCGCCCCAGAACTCTGGGTACGTTATCTATTGCCCGCTTCGCCGAAGTCCCGCTCCGCCTTCACGCGGCCGCCTTCTTTTTCAGCCCGGCGGCGTAGCGCATGATCTCCTGCTCGGAAATCTCGTCTCCCTCGAGCACGCCGACGATATGCCCTTCGCGCATCACCGCCACCCGCGTGCAGAGACCGATGACCTCCGGCATCTCCGAGGAAACGACGATGATCGACCGACCGTCCCGGGCAAGCGCCGAAATGAAATGATAGATCTGCTGCTTGGTGCCGACGTCGATGCCGCGCGTCGGCTCGTCGATGATGACGATGTCGGGATCGGTCTCCATGACCTTGGCAAGCAGCAGCTTCTGCTGGTTCCCGCCCGACATGCGGCCGGCGATGATATTGCCGTCACGAACCCTGATGTCGAAGCGTCGCTTGGCCTTCGCTAGCGCCGCCGCTTCGCTGCTCGGGCTGAGATAGCTATGGCGAGAATGCCGCCCGAGCGATTGCAGCGTCAGATTGGCCATCATGCCGGAGCGCAGCAGCAGGCCCTTCGACTTGCGGTCCTTGGTCATGTAGGCAAGCCCGCAGCGATTGGCGGCGTGCACGTCGCCGGAGGGAACGCTTTGCCCCTTGATGACCACTTCACCCTCAAGGCGGGTTCGCAGGCCGGCGATCGCCTCCATCAATTCGGTGCGGCCGGAGCCAATCATCCCGGAGAAGCCGATAATCTCGCCCCTGCGCACCTCAAAGCTCGCATCCCGGACATAACCCGTCGACACCGAGGAAACGCGCAAGACGACCTCCTCGTCGACATCGGGCTCGACCTTGGCGGGATAGAGGCTGGAAAGCTCGCGGCCGACCATCAGCTGCGCGATCGATTCCCCGTCGAGAATTGATGTCGGCGACGTCTTGATCCACTGGCCGTCGCGCAAAACCGTCACCCGATCCGTCAATTCCATCACTTCATCGAGCTTATGGGAGACGAAGACGAAGCTGGTGCCCTGGTCGCGCAGCTTGCGAACCTGCTTGAAGAGCATGCTTGTCTCTTCCCGCGACAAGACGGCCGTCGGCTCGTCCATGAACACGACGCGCGCATCACGGCTGATCGCCTTGGCGATCTCGACCATCTGCTTGTCGGCGATGGAAAGCGTGTTGATCAGCGCATTCTCATCGACATGCGAACCGAGCACATCGAGAACCTTGCGTGTCTCGGCGCGCATATATTTGCGGTCGAGCACACCGAAACGCGTGACTTCACGCCCGAGGAACAGGCTTTCCGTCACAGTCAGATGTTCGGCGAGATTGAATTCCTGGTGGATGATGACGATGCCGAGCGCTTCCGCCGCGCCATTGGGCGGCAGGATAACGGGCTGGCCGTCGAGCAGAATCTCACCGGAGCTCGGCTGCTCGAAGCCGGACAATACTTTGACGAGGGTGGACTTGCCGGCGCCGTTTTCACCCATCAGCGCATGGATTTCGCCGGCACGGAGATCGAAATTGACGCTGAAGAGCACCTGCACGCCGCTGAAGGATTTGCATATGCGCCTGGCGGACAGCACCACGGGTGCGGTGTCGGCGATCTCCACGGTCATCATGCCCTCCCCCAAGAGCGCCTTGCATCCAGCAGAACGCACCGGCGCCGCTCCATCACCTTGAACTAGCGCACATTTCCATTCTGAAAACCGTTCTCGCTCCTCAGAGCTATGCGCTTGCGGCTCCCGTCCGCTTTGGGCCTTATGTAAACCTTTACATCACGCATGTAAAGGTTTACATCGTGGATTTACACAGATCCGCTGAAGCTTGCCTTTGACCTCTCGGCGAGTCTGTGTAGTGTCGCGGCGAAGACAGCCCCAAGGCAGCACGCAGTGTCGAATTCCACGCCCGCTACAATCGAAGACGTCGCCCGGATCGCCGAGGTCTCCATCGCGACGGTTTCGCGGGCAATCCACACCCCGGAGAAGGTCGCCAACTCGACGCGACTTAAAGTCAATCAGGCGATCGCCGTCACCGGCTACACCACCAATGCCATGGCGCGCAGCCTGAGGCTCGGTCGCTCCAACATGATCCTGGTCGTGGCGCCCGACATCGGCGATCCCAATTTCTCCAACATTCTCGTCGGCCTGGAGAACGGGGCGCGCGCCCACGGCTACGGCATCCTGATCGGCCACACCCAGAACGACGCCCAGCGTGGCCTTGAATATCTGAAATTCTTCAACTCCAACCAGGCCGCCGGGCTGATCCTCTTCACCGGCATCCTGCCCTTCGGCCATCAGACGATGACCGCCCGGCTGCCGCCGAGCGTCGGCGTTTTCGAACCGGTCTTCAACGGCGGCATTCCCTATGTCGGCGTCGACGATACCGAGGGCGCGCGAAAGGCGGTGGATCTGCTGCTGGCCGAAGGCCATCGCAAGATCGCCTTCATCGGCGATTCGCGCACCCGGCTTGCCTATGTCAGGCGCCGCATGGGTTACGATGCCGGCCTCGACGCCGCCGGCGTCCCGCCGGATCTCAGGATCGTGCTCGAAGGCGACGGCACGATCGAAAGCGGCCGGCATGCGGTCGAACAGCTCTTCATGCGCGACACGCTCCCGACCGCCTTCATGTGCGTGAACGACCAGACGGCAATCGGCGTGATGATCGGGCTCGGCGCGCGGGGCTATGATATTCCGCGGGATTTCTCGGTGACCGGTTTCGACGACGTGCCGCAGGCCGTCTTCATCTCCCCGTCGCTGACGACGATCCGCCAGCCGCGAACGGCGATCGGCAAACAGGCGATGGCGCTGCTGTTGGAGCTCTTGTCCGATGGTCGGCCGGCCGAGACGGAAATCCTGCTGCGACCGGATCTGGTAGTTCGCAACTCCGTCTCTGCACCGTCGCGCCGATGGTTGAAGCGCTGAAGACGCTATAATAGCCGGCTACAAAGAGCTGCGCCGGCGACCGCTGGCCGCCGGCGCGCCTTATCAGACGTAACGGTTGACGACGTTCTCGAGCAGTTCCTGCTGGCCGGATCTCGGCTGCGGGTTGACGTCCTTGGTCTCGACCCAGTTGGTGATCTCATCCAGCGAGTATTCGCCGCGGAAGAGCTTCTGCGCTTCGGCCGTTTCCCAGCCGGCATAACGATCGGCGAGCGGTTGCGACAGGGCCTTGTCCTCGATCATCTTGGCGGCGGCCTTCAGGCCGCGGGCGCAGCAATCCATGCCGCCGATATGGCCGATCAGCAGATCCGCCGGATCGAGCGACTGGCGGCGCAGCTTGGCGTCGAAGTTGGTGCCGCCGGTCTTGAAGCCGCCGCCTGCCAGAACGTGGTAATAGGCAAGCGCCATTTCCGGAACATTGTTCGGGAACTGGTCGGTGTCCCAGCCGGACTGATAGTCGTTGCGGTTCATATCGATCGAGCCGAAGATGCCGAGCGCATTGGCGAGCGCCAGTTCGTGCTCGAAGGAATGGCCGGCCAGGATCGCATGGCCCTGCTCGATATTGACCTTCACCTCGTTTTCCAGGCCGTGCTTCTTGAGGAAGCCGTAGACGGTGGCGACGTCATAGTCATACTGGTGCTTGGTCGGCTCCTGCGGCTTCGGCTCGATCAGGATCGTGCCCTTGAAGCCGATCTTGTGCTTGTATTCGACGACGAGGTTGAGGAAGCGACCGAGCTGGTCGAGCTCGCGCTTGAGATCGGTGTTGAGCAGCGTCTCGTAACCTTCGCGGCCGCCCCAGAGCACATAGTTCTCGCCGCCAAGCTTCTGCGTGGCGTCGATGCAGGTTTTCACCGTCGCGGCGGCGAAAGCAAAGACATCGGGATCGGGGTTGGTGGCCGCACCCGACATGTAGCGCCGGTTGGAGAAGAGGTTGGCCGTACCCCACAGCAGCTTGGTGCCGGTGGCAGCCTGCTTCTCGGCGAAGTAATCGACGATCTCGTTGAGGTTCTTGGTGTTTTCGGCGAAGTTCTTGCCTTCAGGGCGCACGTCGGCGTCATGGAAGCAGTAATAGGGCGCGCCGAGCAGCGAGAAGAATTCGAAAGCGACGTCGGCCTTGAGCTTGGCAGCCTTCATCGTGTCTTCGAACCACGGGCGCAGGAAGGTCTGGCCGCCGAAGGGATCGCCGCCCGGCCAGGTGAAGGTGTGCCAATAGGCCACCGCAAAACGCAGATGGTCTTCCATGCGCTTGCCCATGACGATCTCGTCAGGCTGGTAATGGCGGAAGGCCAGCGGATTGGTGCTGTCGGGGCCTTCATATTTGATCTTCTGGATATCGCCGAAAAATCCGGTGCTCATGTCAGGTCTCCTTGGGTTCTCGTAGTTCAGTCTGATCGTTCGTGCCGTTCAGCCCCCTCATCCGACCCTTCGGGCCACCTTCTCCCCAGGGGAGAAGGGGAACGAGGCGCTGCCGCGAATCTCTTCTCCCCAGCGGGGAGAAGGTGCAGGCAGGCGGATGAGGGAGCCGCTGGCTCCAGTTTCAATGCGCCAGCGATTTGATCGCCGGATAAAGCGCGCGGTAGCGCTTGTAAGCCTCCTCGTAAGCGCCGCTCAGCGCCGACACCGGTTCGATCGTGCCTGATGTCACCGGCGGCGTGCAGACCGCAATCGGATCGGCACCCGTCGCGGCAATCAGGCCGAGGCGGGCAGCGCCGAACGCCGCGCCGAAATCGCCGTCCGCGGGCAAATCGACCGGAACGCCGAGGGCGGTGGCGATTGACGCCAGCCAGTAGCGCGAGCGCGAGCCGCCGCCGATCGCCGTGACGCGGGATATGCCGGTGCCGGCCGACCGCAGCGCTTCGAGATTGTCGCGGATGGCGAAGGCGACACCTTCGAGCACGGCCTGGGTCAGCACGGCGCGGCTGCTTTCATGTTCCAGCCCGATGAAGGCGCCGCGGATGACGGCATCATTGTGCGGCGTACGCTCGCCGGAGAGATAGGGCAGGAAGGTGACGCCGGTCGGCGCCTTCGGAGTCTCGCCGAGTTCGCCGGTGAGATCGGCGGCCGACTTGCCGGTCACGCCGGAATGCCAGTTGAGCGCATCGGTCGCCGATAGGATGACGCCCATCTGGTGCCAGGTATTCGGCAGCGCGTGGCAGAAAGCATGCACGGCGCTTTCCGGCTTCGGCAGATAGGAGCCGTTGGCGGCAAAAAGCACGCCGGAGGTGCCGAGCGAGACGAAGGCGGCGCCATCGCTGACGGTCCCCATGCCGCAGGCTGATGCGGCATTGTCGCCCGCGCCGCCGGCAACGACGACATTGCCCGATATGCCCCACTGTGCCGCGAGTTCGGATCGCAGCATACCGGCCTGCTGGGTGCCTTCGACAAGCGTCGGCATCTGCTCCTCGGAAAGATGAGTGGCGGCGAGCAGATCGGCCGACCAGGCCCGCTTGCCGGTGTCGAGCCAGGAGGTGCCGGCCGAATCCGACATTTCGGAAATATATTCGCCGGTCAGCCACAGACGCAGATAGTCCTTCGGCAGCAGCACCTTGGCAATCTTCGCGAAAATGTCGGGCTCATGCTTCCTGATCCAGGCGAGCTTCGGCGCCGTGAACCCGGGGAAGACGATATTGCCGGTGAGTGCGCGGAAGCGCGGATCGGCGTCGAGGGCCCCGGCCTCGACATGACTGCGCGTGTCGTTCCACAGAATGCAGGGGCGCAGCACCTTGTCGGCGGCATCGATCAGCGTCGCGCCGTGCATCTGGCCGGAAAGGCCGATACCCCTGACCGCGGCAAGCTCTTTCGGGTGTTTCGCCTTGAGACCGGCGACAGCCTCTTGCGTGGCGCGCATCCAATGGGCCGGCTCCTGCTCCGACCAGCCGGAATGCGGACGCGAAACGTCGAGCGAACCATTGGCCGAGCCGACGATCGTCTGATCGCCGTCGATCAGCATCGCCTTGACGCCGGAGGTTCCGAGATCGAGACCGAGATACATGGGGTTGCTCCTTTGCCTTTACGGCAGATTGTCTTTCAGGAATATGTCGAGACGGATGCGCTCCTGCGCGTCGATGACTGGGAGCCCGTCCGCCTTGGCTTTCAGCACGCGGATCGCGCTGCGCACTTCGTGGCCGGCGTCCTGATTGAGGATCGCATCGATCGTATTGTCGATCAGCGCCGCCCGCGTATAGGTGGTCAATTCATGGGCGATGACGGTCAGCGTCCGGTCGACGGCCTTTTCCTTCAGCGCCCGGATGAGGCCGCGATTGCCGGCGCCGAGGCTGTAGACGCCGACAATGCCGGCATTCCTGGCAAGCGCGTCGGCGACGAGCATATGGGCGATCTCCGGATCGTCACGGCCTTCGAGCACCGGGAGGATCGCCAGATCGGGAAATTCCTCGGCCATGACTGCGGTGAAGCCCTCCAGCCGCTCGCGATGGTCGCGCACCAGCATGGACCCGGCGAGCACGGCGATCTCGCCCTTTCGCGGCCCGAGGAAGCGGCCGAGCAGACGGGCGGCCGTGCGGCCGGCCGCGATGTTGTCGACGCCTGCATAGTGGTGGCGCATCGAGCCCGTGAGGTCGGACACCAGGGTGACGATGGGGAAGCCCGCATGCACCAGCCTGTCGACGGTGGCGCGCACCTCAGGTGCATCGGTCGCGACCATGGCAATGCCGCAAGGCTTTTCCCGAGAGAGCTCTTCGAGCACAGCGACGAGAGCGGCCGGATCGAAGGCCGGCACCTCGACGGTGCGAATATCGGTGCGCTCGGCAGCCGAACGGAGGATCGCTTGCCGGATTTCCCCATTGAGCCCGTGCATGAAGGAATTGTCGCTGGCCGGCAGGATGAACACCAGCGGATAGGTGCGGCCCTTGGCGAGATTGGCAGCAGCCACGTCCCTGGTATAACCGAGCTCGCGGATCGCGGTCTCGACCTTTTCGCGCGTGACATGGCGCACACCCGGACGCCGGTTGAGAACCCGGTCGACAGTTGCAAGACTGACCCCGGCAGCGGCAGCGATATCGTGAACTGTTGGCCTCATCATTCCTCCTGATGAGACCATTACCGCCAATTTTGATGTACGTAAATCAAAAAAACGACGGGTTCGCCGATCGCGTTTCCCGCATCGCTGCCAGCCTGAGCCGGTCAGCAGGACGATTATTGGCTGATCGCATAGAGGCTGGAAAACTGCAAACAAAAAGGTCCTCCGGAGAGGACCTTTTCATGGGGCGGCAGGCCGGAGGTCAGTGGCCGCCGCCGCCTCCCCCGCCTTGCGGCGCGGGTTTCTGGATCATCGCGACTCCAAGGATCATCGCGACGAAAAGCGCGGTCAGGATCAGGAAGACGTCGCTGAAGGACAGGATGACAGCCTGTTTGGTGGCAAGCCCGACCATCTGCTTGATCGCGACCGAGGCGCCGTCCATGCCGTAGCTGTTGAAATTGGCGGCCATGTTGTTCATCTGGTCGATCGCCGCCGGATTGCCCCAGTCGATATTTTCCCGCAACCGCTCGTAATGCACGTCCTGCCGATTGGTGAGCACGGTGTTGATGACGGCAAGGCCGACGGCGCCGCCGAGGTTTCTGGTCAGGTTGAACAGGCCGGACGCGCCGCGGATTCGCGAGGGCGGCATCGTGCCGAGGGCGATGTTGTTGATCGGCACCATGCACATCATCAGCCCAAAGCCGCGCAGGATCTGCGGGATGAAGAGCTCGTAGAAATCCCAGTCCGCCGTCAGATGGATCATGATGTAGGTGCCGGCGGCGAAACTGACGAAGCCGATCACCATCATCAGGCGCAGGTCCATCTTGGTCGACAGCCGGCCGGCGATCGGCGCGGTGACGAACATCGCAAGGCCGGAGACAAACATCGTCTCGCCGATCATCAGCGAGTCATAGCCGCGGATGCGTCCGAGATAGACGGGATAGATATAAGTGAGGCCATAGAGGCCGATACCCATGACGAAGGAGAAGACCGAGCCGAAGGAGAAGTTTCTGTTCGCAAAGGCCTTGAGATCGACCACCGGGAATTCCACCGAAAAGGCGCGATAGAAGAAAATGATGGCCGAGACGCCTGAGGCAACGGCCGCGATGGCGATGGATTCGTCGTTGAACCAGTCGTTGGAATTGCCCTCTTCGAGCACGTATTCCAGCGCCCCGAGGAACACGCCCATTGAGACCAGTCCCCACCAGTCGAACTTTTTGAACAGCGACAGTTCCGGCTTGTCGAAATCGATGAAGTTCCAGGTGACGATGGTGACGATGATGCCGGGAATGATGTTGACCAGGAACAGCCAATGCCAGGAGAAGGCGTGGCTGAGATAGCCGCCGACCGTCGGGCCGATGGTCGGCGCCAGCGTCGCGATCAGGCCGATGATCGGCGAGACGATGCTGCGCTTCGACGGCGGGAAGATCGTGAAGGCAGCCGCGAAGACCGATGGGATCATGCCGCCGCCGATGAAGCCCTGAATGGCGCGGTAGACGATCATCTGGTCGATATTCGTCGCCGTCGCCGCAAGCGCGCTCGCCATGGTGAAACCGGCCGCCGAGATCGCGAAGAGATAGCGCGTCGAGATGATGCTCGCCAGCGTGCCTGACAGCGGGATCATGATCACTTCAGCGATCAGATAGGCCGTCTGCACCCAGCCGATCTCGTCCGAGCCGGCCGAAAGGCCGGCCTGGATTTCCGCAAGCGAGGCCGAGACGATCTGGATGTCGAGGATCGACATGAACATGCCGACCACCATCGCGAAGAAGGCGATGAGCTTCCTCGGATCCATGCGATCCTCAGCATGGGCAGGTAACGCCGGAATCGTTCCCGCTGTTGCTGTCGCGCTTCCGGCCATCGGACCACCTCCGCCTTGTCTCAAGGCTTACTTGCTCGGCGCCGTGCGGGTATCGACGTCAACGACGACGCTGAGGCCCGCGCGCAGACGCCCGCTGTCGAGCGCCTCCTGCGGCAGCGCGATGCGCACCGGCACGCGCTGGATCACCTTGGTGAAGTTGCCCGTCGCATTTTCCGGCGGCAGCAGCGAGAAGACCGAGCCGGACGCCGGCGAGATCGATTCAACGGTGCCGACGATCGGATGGTCGTCATAGGCGTCGACATGGACGTTGACCTTCGAGCCGGCAACGAGATGCTGGATCTGCGTTTCCTTGAAGTTGGCGTCGATATAGAGCTCATGCACCGGAACCAGCGCCATCAGCCGCTGCCCGGGCGAGACGAGATCGCCTTCCTGGACCGAGCGATTGCCGACAATGCCGTCGTAAGGCGCCTTGAGCACGGTGAAGGAGAGATCGCGGGCGGCCTTGTCGCGCGAGATTTCCAGCGCCCGGACCGAGCCCTCGGCTTCCTTGCGCTGGGCCTGAAGAATGGTGATATTGGCTTGTGCAGCGGTGATGTTGGCGTCGCCGCCGGCAAGATTGGCCTTGGCCTGGTCGAGCGCGATATTGGCGTTGTCGAGATCGGCAGCAGTGCCGACCGACTTCGCCTGTAGCTCGCTCTGGCGTTTCTGGGTGATTTCGGCACCACGAACGGCCGCTTCGAGTGCCACCTTCTGCGCCCGCGCCTGCGCAAGGCTTGCATTGGCGCCTTCGATCTGCGCGTCGATACGCTGCAGCGAAAGCTGTTCGGTGGCGATCTGGGCCTGCGCCTGATCGAGGGCGTTCTGATAGTCGCCGTTATCAAGCGTGGCAAGCACGTCGCCCGCTTTGACTTCCTGGTTGGCGACCACATTCACCTTCGCGACGTAGCCCGTGACCTTTGGCGAAATCGTTGCGATATCGCCCTCGATATAGGCGTCGTCGGTCGACACCATGAAGCGGCCGTTCGTCCACCATTCGTAACCATACCAGCCGCCGCCCGCCAGAAGAGCGAGCACGACGATCGGTAGCACCGGACTGCGGCGCTTCTTCGCAGCCGCGCGTGCTGCGACCGAAGCCGGCGCCGACGGCGCGGGAGCGGACGGCTTTTCCAGGGCTTCCGCCGTCGGAGCCTCCACAACAGTCGCGACCTCGGCCTCTTCGGCTTCGGCCTTTTCGCTGACGATACGCGCGACGTTGCTTTTCTGGTTGCTCGACATGGCCACTTACCGATCTTGGAGTAATTGATCGAACTGAACGGTTCGGTTCAGTTGACATAAACCTGTTTTACCGTCATATCAAGATGCATAGAACCAATCGGTTCGATTTCTTTAAATCAAAGGGCGAAACCATAAACACGGTTAAGGAGACATGACGCTGAAACCCGAGAATGCCGCCGTATTCAGCCCTCCTCCTGCTGGAGGCCGATTTGCCGCGGGCGAAGATCCGGCCAAGCGCCAGCAGATCCTCGACGGCGCCAAGCGCGTCTTCATGAAAATGGGTTTCGATGCGGCCAGCATGAACGATGTGACGCGGGAGGCCGGTGTTTCGAAGGGAACGCTCTACGTCTACTTCACCAACAAGGAAGAACTGTTTTCGGCGATGGTCGAAACCGAGCGTGCCGCCTTCGTCGCCGCTGTCCGCACGGCGCTTGCCGAACACGACGAGCCCGAATCCGGGCTGTACGAATTCGGGATAAGCTTCGTCACCCATATGACCGACGAAAAGGTCATCACCGCGATGCGCACCGTTCTCGGCGTTCGAGACCGCATGCCCGCGCTCTGTCAACGCTTCTTCAAGGGCCCGGTCAATCTGCGCACCATAATGCGCGATTTTCTCGAACGCCACATCGCCGCGGGCACGCTCGAGATCGATGACATCGATCTCGCCGCCGGCCAGTTTCTCGATCTTGCCAGCGGCAGTTTCTTCAAGCTGCGTCTGTTCGGCAGCATGGAGGAACCGCCGAGCCGCGAAGAAATCGACCGCGTCATCCGCGGTGCGATCAAGGTCTTCATGGCGGCCTATGGCGCGCGCCGGCACGACACCGCCTGATACGCTTTCTTGACTGCTCGCTTGCATCGGCCAAAACTCCGCAAGAACGATCAAACCCCGCTTTCGACTTTTCTCTAAGGAAGAAGCCGCAACCAGGGGAGTGAAAATGAGCGCCATCGCACGGGCGATCTGGTTCATAGAGAGCCATTTCGAAAGCGATATATCGCTGGACGAGATATCGGAAGCAGCCGGATTGTCGCGCTACCATCTGTCGCGCGTCTTCGGGCTGGTCACCGGCCACTCGATCAGTGGCTATATCAGGGGGCGGCGCCTCAGCCGCGCCGTACCCGCGCTGGTGAGTGGCTCATCCACCATCCTCGAGGTTGCGCTTTGCGCGGGCTACGGCTCCCACGAAGCTTTCACCCGTGCCTTTCGCGACCAGTTCGGCATGACGCCGGATGCGGTGCGCAGACAGGGGCACACTCGTAACCTTGTCTTACTGGAGCCGATCAGAATGGACCCCGCCCATCTCAGCGACCTCGAAGCACCCCGCTTCGAAACCCTGCAGCCGATGCTTCTTGCCGGCTTGGAGGAGATCTACGCCCATGGCGGCGATGCCGCCATCCCTTCACTCTGGCAGAAGTTCAATGGCCATTTCGGCCATATCTCCGGCCAGAAAGGCAATGTCGCCTACGGCGTCTGCACCCATATCGACGGCGAAGCGGAGAAATTCCGCTACATGGCCGCCGTGGAGATTTCCGATACCGGCGATCTGCCCGCCGATTTTGCGACGCTCAAGCTTCCCGGCCAGCGCTACGTCGTCTTCACCCATCGCGGCCATGTCTCCGGCATTTCTCTCACAATCAACCGGATTTTCGGCGCGTGGTGGCCGTCCTCGGGTCTGGAGCACGGCGAGACGCCGGACATGTTCGAACGCTACGACGAGCGCTTCGACCCCTATACCGGCACGGGTGTCACCGAAATCTGGTTGCCGATCAGAGCATGATGCCGAAAAGTGCGAGCGGTTTTCGGGCGACATCATGCTCTAACTCTTTAACTTAGAACAGGATTCAAATTTAAGGCCGGCCCGGCCTTAAATCATCCTGTTCTAAGGAATAAAAGTCACATCGATTTCGTATATCCCCTTGCGGCGCTTGCGCGGCAAGCCGCCGACACTACATTGCGGGGCGTCATCGTTCATGTGACGCAAAGGGGATATACGCTGATGCAGGAAATTGTGACGCTCATTCAGGATCCGGCCGCCTGGGTGGCGCTCATCACGTTGGTGGTGATGGAAGTCGTTCTCGGGATCGACAACCTGATCTTTATTTCCATTCTGACCAACAAACTGCCGCCCGAACACCGGGAAAGAGCCCGCAAGATCGGCATCGGCCTTGCCCTGATCATGCGTCTTGCTCTGCTCGGCACCATCGCCTGGATCGTGCAGCTGACCGAACCGCTGTTCGAAGCCTTCGGACACGGCTTCTCCTGGAAGGATCTGATCCTGATCGCCGGCGGCTTGTTCCTCGTCTGGAAGGCTACCAAGGAAATTCACCACAGCGTCGATCCGATCGACCATCAGGAGGATTTCATCGCGACGTCGGCAACGACCGGCTTTGCATCGGCGATCGGCCAGATCCTGCTGCTCGACCTCGTCTTCTCCGTCGACAGCATCATCACCGCCGTCGGCATGACGCCGCATCTGCCGATCATGGTGATCGCCGTCATCGCCGCCGTCACCGTCATGCTGGTCGCCGCCACCCCGCTTGCCAACTTCATCGAGCGGAATCCGACGATCGTCATGCTGGCGCTCGCCTTCCTGCTGATGATCGGCACGACGCTGATCGCCGAAGGCATGGGTTTCCACGTCCCGAAGGGCTACGTCTATGCCGCCATGGCTTTCTCGGCGCTGGTCGAGGTGCTGAACATGTTCGCCCGCAACGCCCGCAAGCGCAAACGCGAAGGCGCTCACTGAGACTGAAGCAAGGGGCGCGTCGCAACCGGCGCGCGCCCTGCACCAGCATCGTCAGGCCCTTTGCAGGCGCGGTTTTTCTTGACGCGCCGGATTGAATATGGCCTAAGGCCAGCCGAACGGACGATCGGCGGATGGTGCGGGCGCATGCCCTTTTTCCGGCCGGTTTGCCGAAGATATCTGCATCCTTCCGGCCGAACGTCGCTTTCCCGCGAAAACCGTCCGGCATTCATTGACGGGCACACACAATGACAGTTTCCGGCACAGCTACCGGCGTTCGCGTCCGCATCGCTCCCTCGCCGACCGGCGAGCCGCATGTCGGCACCGCTTATATCGCTCTCTTCAACTATCTCTTCGCCAAGAAGCATGGCGGCGAATTCATCCTGCGCATCGAAGATACCGACGCGACGCGCTCGACCCCTGAATTCGAGACGAAGGTGCTGGACGCGCTGAAATGGTGCGGGCTGGAATGGAAGGAAGGCCCCGATATCGGCGGCCCCTATGGCCCTTATCGCCAGTCCGACCGCAAGCCGATGTACCAGCCTTATGCCCAGGAGCTCCTCGACAAGGGCCACGCCTTCCGCTGTTTCTGCACGCCCGCGCGGCTGGAGCAGATGCGCGAGGCGCAGCGCGCCGCCGGCAAGCCGCCGAAATATGACGGTCTCTGCCTCAGCCTGACGGCCGAGGAAGTGACCTCGCGCACCGCCGCCGGCGAAGCCTCGGTCATCCGCATGAAAATCCCGGCCGAAGGCTCCTGCGATTTCACCGACGGCGTCTACGGCGATGTCTCCATCCCCTGGGATTCCGTCGACATGCAGGTGCTGATCAAGGCCGACGGCATGCCAACCTATCACATGGCCAACGTCATCGACGACCATCTGATGCAGATCACCCATGTGGCCCGCGGCGAGGAATGGCTGGCTTCGGTGCCGAAGCACATCCTGCTTTATCGCTATTTCGGCTGGGATCAGCCGGTCTTCATGCATCTGTCGCTGATGCGCAATGCCGACAAGTCGAAACTGTCGAAGCGCAAGAACCCGACCTCGATATCCTATTACTCCGCGCTCGGCTATATACCCGAAGCGCTGATGAACTTCCTCGGCCTGTTCTTCATCCAGATCGCCGAAGGCGAGGAACTGTTGACGATGGATGAGCTGTCGGAAAAGTTCGATCCCGACAACCTCTCCAAGGCCGGCGCGATCTTCGACATCCAGAAGCTCGACTGGCTGAACGGCCGCTGGATCCGCGAGAAGCTCTCCGAAGAGGAGTTTCAGGCGCGCGTGCTGACCTGGGCGATGGAAAACGACCGCCTGAAGGAAGGCCTGCGCCTGTCGCAGACCCGCATTTCCAAGCTCGGCGAGCTGCCCGATCTCGCCGGCTTCCTGCTGAAGTCCGATCTCGGCCTGCAGCCGTCCGACTTCGCCAAGATCAAATCGCCGCCGGAAGAGATTCTTGAGATCCTCAACACCGTTCAGCCGGATCTCGAAAAGATCCTGGAATGGAATGTCGAGACGATCGAGGCGGAGCTGCGCGCCATCGCCGACCGCATGGGCAAGAAGCTGAAGGTCGTGGTCTCGCCGCTCTTCGTCGCCGTCTCCGGCTCGTCGCGCTCGCTGCCGCTCTTCGATTCCATGGCGATCCTCGGCCGCTCGGTCGTGCGCCAGCGCCTGAAGCTCGCCGCGCAGGCCGTCGCCGCACTTGTCGGCTCGAAGTAAGAACAGTCAGAGGATTTCGACAGTGGCTGACAACAAGACCGAAAACACTCTTTCCTCCGACGCGACTGAGGTGCGCGCCCAGAAGCTGAAGCTGCTGCGCGAGCAGATCGGCGACGTCTATCCGGCGCATTTCCACCGGACGATGACCAATGCCGAGCTCGGCGCCAAATACGAATCCCTGGAACCTGATGTGGAGACGCAGGATGTCGTCACCGTCGCCGGCCGCGTCTATTCCTCGCGCAATTCGGGCATGTTCATGGATATCCATGACGCCTCCGGCAAGATCCAGATCTTCTCGCATAAGGACGTCACAGGCGAGGAAGCCCGCGCCCTGCTGCCGATGATCGACATCGGCGACATCATCGGCGTCACCGGCATCGTGCGCCGCACCAAGCGCGGCGAACTGACGATCAACGCCCAGAAGATCGAGATGCTGACCAAGTCGCTGCTACCGATGCCCGAGAAGTGGCATGGCCTTTCCGACATCGAGCTGCGTTATCGCAAGCGCCATCTCGACATCATGACCAACGAGGATTCGAAACTTCGTTTTCAGCAGCGCTCGAAGATCGTCTCCGGCATCCGCCGCTTCATGGAGAATGACGGCTTCATGGAAGTCGAGACGCCGATGCTGCAATCGATCTATGGCGGCGCCACCGCCGAGCCGTTCAAGACGCATCACAACACGCTGAAGCTCGACATGTATCTGCGCATCGCGCCGGAACTGTTCCTGAAGCGCACGCTGGTCTCGGGCCTCACCGACAAGGTCTTCGAGATCAACCGCAACTTCCGCAACGAAGGCGTCTCGACCCGGCACAATCCCGAATTCACCATGATGGAGTGTTATTGGGCCTATGCCGATTACGAGGACATGATGGACCTCGTCGAGCGGCTGTTCGAGAGCTTGGCGCTTGCCATTCACGGCACGACGGAGTTCCCCTTCGGCGACAAGACGATGTCCTTCAAGGGGCCGTTCAAGCGCGTGCCGATGCCCGATGCCGTCAAGCAAGCGACCGGCATCGATTTCCTCGCGATCAAGACCAATGAGGAAGCGCGCGCTGCTGCCAAGGCGGCCGGCTTCGCCGTCGAAAAGGATTGGACCTGGGGTGAATGCCTCGCCTTCATCTTCGAGGAGAAGGTCGAAGCGACGCTGATCCAGCCGTCCCATGTCACGCATTTCCCGAAGGATATCTCGCCCTTCGCCAAGGAGGTGCCGGGCGAGCCGCGCCTTGTCGAGCGCTTCGAGACCTATTGCAACGCCTGGGAACTCGGCAACGCCTTCTCGGAACTCAACGATCCCGAAGAGCAGCGCCGACGCATGGTCGAGCAGCTCGAACAGGCGCATGCCCGCGGCGAAAAGGAAAAGCAGCTGGACGAGGAATTCCTCGACGCGATCGACCAGGGCATGCCGCCCGCCGGCGGCCTCGGCATCGGCGTCGACCGTCTGATCATGCTGCTGACCAATGCGCCGTCGATCCGCGACGTCATCCTCTTCCCGGCCCGCCGCAGCAAAGCCGACTGACAGCAAGAGACGTCGGAAAACGAAAGCGGAGTGCCACTGCATAATTCCTTAAATCGGAATCGATTTAAGGAGAGAATTATGCAGCCATCCGAAAGTGCTACAGCGTCCTTTGCGCGTCTGATAAGACGCGCAGGCGCTGTAGGGGCGCTCCGCTTTTTTCATGCTGCGGTCAGTGTGTCTTTGGAGCTTCCGCCGGCGGCTCTTCGGCCGGCGCCTCAGCCACGACGGCGGGGCTGCCGCTCTCGCCGGCGGGCACGGCTTCGCTTTCGGCTGCCGGGGCCGCGTCATGTCCGCCGCCAGCATCCTTTTTGCCCTTTTCCTCATTCTTGGTCGAGGCGACGGCGACCGGGTCGACACAATCCTCGGGATCCTTGAACGAGGCGCTGATCATGGCGATCTCGTCGGCCGGCATGTCGATGCGCTCGCCGAAGAACAGCCCGTTTTCGCTGGCCATGCCGTCATAGTAGTGCGCCGTATAGGGCTTGTCATCGAGACCGGGAACCGTCTTGTCGGGATGCGGGATGTAGACTACGTCGGCGCCGATTGCCCGGCCGCGAATATCGGCGCGCAGCGTCGGGCCGTTCTCGTCGAGCACCACCACCTGTACCAGATCCGGTTTCTGTGCGGCATAAACAGCCTGGGCGACACGCAGCGCGGTTCTGACCCGCGTCATGCCGTCGGTCGGTTCGGTCTTGATGTATTTCCGCACCCAGACGTGATCCTGCTTCTTGATCGTCACCAGGTTGACGTCGGAGCATTCGAGCCCGGCGCCGCCGCCGGAGACACCGATCAACCTGTCCTTGCCGACATAAAGCGCCGCACCACCGGAAACGCCCGCCAGAAGCGAGACGCCACCGATGATGATTGCCAATTTCCGGGAGGGCCGGAATATGCGCAGTAAGGCCTTCACGCCAACTGCTCCGCCATCTCAAACTCCAACGCAGGACAGGTGCTGGGAATGCTAGAGAAATGACGTTTCCGAAAGTTTAAGTGAGCATGCCAAGCCTGCTCCATTTTGAAAAACACCAAAAAAGGTCCGCCTTTTTCAACCGCTTGCCACCGCACATTCCGCCATGCTCTATACACTGATGGCCTTCACGCTTCGCCAGATCCAATATTTTGTCGCCGTGGCCGAACAAGGTTCGGTGACACGTGCCGCGCAGAACCTTTCGATCTCGCAATCCTCGGTGACGGAAGCGCTGAAGGAGCTCGAAACCGATCTCGGCGTCGAGCTCTTCGAACGCCATCCGCGCGGCCTGACGATCACCCACAACGGACACCAGTTCCTTCGTCACGCGACCAAGATCCTTGCCTCCGTCTCCGATGCGCGCACCAGCTTCTCCGGCCGGCAGAGCGCCCTTTCGGGCACGCTGAACATCGGCGTCACCTCGCTCGTCGCCGGCTACGTTCTCTCTGACTTGCTGGCGCGATACCGGCGCGCCTGTCCGGGCGTCGAGATCAGTGCGATTGAGGACAATGGCGGCTATCTCGAACATCTCCTGGTTGGCGGCGAACTCGATGTCGCCGTCATGGTGATATCGAACCTGCGCGACCGCATGGCGCTGCAGGCGGAAATCCTCGAAACCTCACCCTATCGCCTATGGCTGCCGATGGGCCATCCGCTGGTTTCGGCCGACATCATCTCGGTGGCCGATATCGCTCGCGAACCGCTGATCATGCTGACGGTCGACGAGATCGAGGAGAATACCGGCAAGCTACTGTCGGCGCTCGGCGCCCGCCCGCATGTCGCCTTCCGCACCCGCTCGGTGGAGGCGGTACGCAGCCTGGTCGCCACCGGCGCCGGCGTGGCGCTGCTTCCCGATCTCGTCTACCGCCCCTGGTCGCTCGAAGGCGACCGCATCGAGAGCCGCGACGTCTCCGGTTCGTTGCCGGTGGTCCAGGTCGGCATGGTCTGGCGCAAGGGCTCCAGCCTGCCGCAGGCGGCGCGAGACTTCGTCGGCATCGCCGAAAGCCTGCGATCCGGCCGCGTCCGCTGATATCGGAATTTCCGATATCGCCTTTCTGACAAATGAATTTGCGAAAGCGCCCATTTGGGATCACCTTCTTGAGCGGGAACAAGCCGCCACGGAAAGTGGCACCAGACCGGGAGCCGGACGATGACGAATCTCTTGAAATCCTGCACGGCAGCGATCGCCTGCCTGAGCTTCGCGACGCAGGTGACCGCCGCCGAACCGCTGAAGGCGCTCGGCAAGGGCGAGGGTGCGGTCAGCATCGTCGCCTGGGCCGGCTACATCGAACGCGGCGAAACCGACAAGAACTACGACTGGGTCACCGGCTTCGAAAAGGAGACCGGCTGCAAGGTTTCCGTCAAGACCGCCGCCACCTCGGATGAAATGGTCTCGCTGATGAACGAGGGCGGCTTCGACCTCGTCACCGCATCGGGCGACGCATCGCTGCGCCTCATCGCCGGCAAGCGTGTTCAGCCGATCAACACCGATCTGATCCCGAGCTTCAAGAATGTCGACCAGCGCCTGCAGAACGGCGCCTGGTATACGGTCGGCGACGTACATTACGGCGTGCCCTACCTCTGGGGCCCGAATGTGCTGATGTACAATACCGATGCCTTCAAGGACAAGGCGCCGACCAGCTGGAACGTCGTCTTCGAGGAACAGACGCTGCCCGACGGCAAATCGAACAAGGGCCGCGTCCAGGCCTATGACGGCGCCATCTATATTGCCGACGCCGCCATGTATCTGATGGCCCACAAGCCGGATCTCGGCATCAAGGACCCCTACGAGCTGACCGAAGATCAGTACAAGGCGGCCCTCGATCTGCTGCGCGGCCAGCGCAAGCTGGTCTCGCGCTACTGGCACGATGCGATGATCCAGATCGACGACTTCAAGAACGAAGGGGTCGTCGCCTCCGGCTCCTGGCCTTTCCAGGTGAACCTGCTGCAGGCCGACAAGCAGAAGATCGCCTCCACCTTCCCGGAGGAAGGCGTCACCGGCTGGGCCGACACCACCATGCTGCACGCCGACAGCGAACATCCGAACTGCGCCTATATGTGGATGGAACATTCGCTGCAGGCCAAGGTCCAGGGCGACGCCGCCGCCTGGTTCGGCGCCGTCCCCTCCGTTCCCGCCGCCTGCAAGGGCAACGAACTGATGGGTGATGCCGGCTGCGCCACCAACGGCTTCGATCACTTCGACAAGATCAAGTTCTGGAAGACCCCGGTCGCCAAATGCACGACGCAGAGCGAATGCGTGCCCTATCATCGCTGGGTGTCGGACTATATCGGCGTGATCGGCGGGCGGTAATAGCCAGACCGGCTTATGTCGTCAAAGACCCCTCCCCAACCCCTCCCCACAAGGGGGAGGGGCTATAGGGGGCACCGCCTCACTCCTCTCTGAACGCCGAATTCTTCGCGAGGGTGCGGCAGGTTAAGCCCCTCCCCCTTGTGGGGAGGGGTTTGGGGCGGGGTCTTTTTAGGCCCGGACCAAAGCCCTCTCTGAACATGCAAGACCCGGAGTTCCCAATGACCTCAGCCGTCCGTTTCCAGCAGGTATCGCGCTATTTCGGCCAGGTTCGCGCCGTCGACGGCGTCGATCTCGAGATCGCGGCCGGCGAATTCTTCGCCATGCTCGGCCCCTCCGGCTCCGGCAAGACGACGTGCCTGAGATTGATCGCCGGCTTCGAGCAGCCAAGCGCCGGCCATATCCAGATCTTCGGCGAGACTGCCGAGGGCGTTCCGCCCTATCGTCGCAACGTCAACACCGTGTTCCAGGACTACGCACTCTTCCCGCATCTGAACATCCTCGACAATGTCGCCTACGGGCTGATGGTCAAGGGCGTCGGCAAGGCGGAACGGCTGAAGGCGGCGAACGATGCGCTGGAGCTCGTCAAGCTGCCGGGCTATGGCGCCCGCCGCCCCGGTCAGCTGTCCGGCGGCCAGCGGCAGCGCGTGGCGCTCGCCCGCGCCCTCGTCAACAAGCCGAAGGTGCTGCTGCTCGACGAGCCGCTCGGTGCACTGGACCTCAAGCTGCGCGAGCAGATGCAGGAAGAATTGAAGAGCCTGCAACGCGCGCTCGGCATCACCTTCGTCTTCGTCACGCACGATCAGGGCGAGGCGCTGTCCATGGCTGATCGCGTCGCCGTCTTCAACAATGGCAACATCGTCCAGGAAGGCACGCCGCAGGATATCTACCGCCGCCCGAGGACCCGCTTCGTCGCCGATTTCGTCGGCTCCTCGAATGTGATCGGGCCGGATCTGATGGCCGCGCTCGGCGGCGAAAAACGCTGGGCGAGCCTGCGTCCCGAAGCGATCCGTCTGGCAAGCGAGGGCGTCGAGGCGACTATCGAACATGCAAGCTTCCTGGGTGCCGCCACTCGCCTCAGCGTCGACCTCAGGGGCAGCCGGCTGCATGTCATGCTGCCGGCCGGCGCGCCTGTGCCCGACATCGGCACCGGTATCCGGCTTGCCTGGCAGGCTGCCGATATCCACTATATGGACGATGCGGCATGACGGCGCTTACCCTCTCCGACGCCAAGACATCGATCCTGCCGGGACGCAGCGGGCTCTTCGGCCGCATGTCGGACGCCTTCTGGCGGCACCCGAAACTCCTGCTCTTCCTGATGCTGACGCCGCCGCTGCTCTGGCTCGGCATCATCTATATCGGCTCGCTGATCGCCCTGCTGCTGCAGAGCTTCTTCTCGATCGACGATTTTTCCGGCCTGGTGAACTACGAATTCACCCTTGCGACCTACGCCCAGCTTCTGAGTCCGACGAATTTCGACATCATCATCCGCACCGTCGTTATGGCGGCGCTGGTTACCGTTGCCGCCGCGGTGATTGCCTTTCCGATCGCCTATTACGCGGCGCGTTATGCGCAAGGCAAATGGAAGGTGCTCTTCTATCTCGGCGTCATGCTGCCGCTGTGGTCGAGCTATCTCGTCAAGATCTACGCCTGGAAGCTGATCCTCGCCAAGGAAGGCATCCTCACCTGGATCTTTGAAAAGCTGCATCTCGCCTGGCTGCTCGGCGGCATGCTCAATCTGCCCGTCATCGGCGGCAATTCGCTCTCGGTGAGCTACCTCGGCACCTTCATCGTCTTCGTCTATATCTGGCTCCCCTACATGATCCTGCCGACGCAGGCGGCCCTCGAGCGTGTGCCCGGCAATCTGATCGAGGCCTCGGCCGATCTCGGCGCGACGCCGCGCCAGACCTTCCGCACCGTGCTGCTGCCTTTAGCGTTGCCCGGCATCGTCGCCGGTTCGATCTTCACCTTCTCGCTGACATTGGGCGATTACATCATTCCGCAGATCATCGGCTCGTCCCGGCTCTTCATCGGCCAGGCCGTCTACGCCCAGCAGGGAACGGCCGGCAACGTGCCGCTCGCCGCCGCCTTCTCCGTGGTGCCGATCGTCATCATGGCGCTTTACCTGTCGCTCGCCAAAAAGCTGGGAGCCTTCGATGCGCTCTGACCTCAAGAGATCGCCGCTGCCCTTGAAGATCGCCGCCGCCGGCGGACTGCTCTTCCTGCACCTGCCGATCCTGCTGATCTTCGTCTATGCCTTCACGACGGAGGAGAAGAGCTATCAATGGCCGCCGCCGGGCCTGACGCTGCAGTGGTTCACGATAGCGTGGAACCGGCCGGACGTCTGGTCGGCGCTCGGTCTCTCCGTCCAGGTCGCCGTCATCGCCACCGCGATCGCGCTCGTCCTCGGCACGCTCTGCGCGGCAGCCGTCAGCCAGACAAAATTCTTCGGCCGCGAAGCGATTTCGCTGCTGGTCATCCTGCCGATCGCGCTTCCCGGCATCATCACCGGCATTGCGCTGCGCTCCGCCTTCAGCCTGTTCGACATCCCGTTTTCGGTCTGGACCATCGTGCTCGGCCACGCCACCTTCTGCGTCGTCGTCGTCTACAACAATGCCGTCGCCCGCTTCCGCCGCACGTCCGGCTCACTGATCGAGGCCTCGATGGACCTCGGCGCCGACGGCTTCCAGACCTTCCGCCATGTCATCCTGCCGAATATCGGCACCGCGCTTCTTGCCGGCGGCATGCTCGCATTCGCGCTGTCATTCGACGAGGTCATCGTCACCACCTTCACCGGCGGCCAGCAATCGACCTTGCCGATCTGGATGCTCGAAGAACTCATCCGCCCGCGCCAGCGTCCGGTCACCAATGTGGTCGCCATGGTCGTGGTGCTCGTCACCTTCCTGCCGATCCTGGCAGCCTATTACCTCACCCGCGACGGAGACCAGATTGCCGGCGCCGGCAAATAACAGGGAGAACATCATGGATACCCAAATGCTGATCGGTTCCCGCTTCGAAAAAGGCACGGAGACGGAAGAGCACATCCTGAACCCCAAGACCGGCGAGACGGTGACCGACCTTCCGGAAGCCTCGCTATCCCAGGTCGACGCCGCTGTCGATGCCGCCGAAAAAGCCTTCAAAAGCTGGTCGCAGACGACGCCGGGCGAACGCTCCGCCTACCTCCTGAAGATTGCCGACGCCATCGAGAAGGATGCCGCCGGCTTCGCCGCACTGGAGGCTTTGAACTGCGGCAAGCCGATCAAATCAGTGCTCAACGATGAAATCCCGGCGATCGTCGATTGTTATCGGTTCTTCGCCGGCGCCGTGCGCAACCTGCATGCACCGGCCGCGGGCGAATACCTGCCCGGCCACACCTCGATGATCCGCCGCGATCCGATCGGCGTCGTCGGCTCGATCGCGCCGTGGAACTATCCGCTGATGATGATGGCCTGGAAACTGGCGCCGGCGATCGCCGGCGGCAATACCGTTGTCTTCAAACCCTCGGAGCAGACGCCGCTGACCGCGCTGAAGATGGCGAGGCTGCTCTCCAAAATCCTGCCCGAAGGCGTCGTCAACGTCATCCTCGGCCGCGGCGAAAGCGTCGGCAACGCGCTGATCAATCACGCCAAGATCGGCATGGTCTCGATAACAGGCGATATCGCCACCGGCAAAAAGGTGCTGCAGGCCGCCGCCAAAACGGTCAAGCGTACCCATCTGGAACTCGGCGGCAAGGCGCCGGTTATCGTCTTCGATGACGCCGATATCGATGCCGTCGTGTCAGGCATCCGCACCTTCGGCTATTACAATGCCGGACAGGACTGCACGGCCGCCTGCCGCATCTATGCCGATGCCAGGGTCTACGACAATTTCGTCGCCGATCTCTCCTCGGCCGTCGCAAGCATCCGCTTCAACCACGCCGACGATACCGAAAACGAAATCGGCCCGCTGATCTCCCGGCGCCAGCGCGACCGCGTCGAAAGCTTCGTAGCCCGCGCTTCCGAACATAAGCACATGGAGATTACCACCGGCGGCAAGGTCTCCGGCGACAAGGGTTTCTTTTTCACCCCGACCGTCATTGCAGGCGCCGTGCAGGACGACGAGATCGTCCGCCGAGAGGTCTTCGGCCCCGTCGTCTCGGTCACCCGCTTTTCCGATGCCGACGATGCCGTCGCCTGGGCAAACGATAGCGATTACGGCCTGGCCTCCTCGGTCTGGACCAAGGATATCGGCCGCGGCATGAAGACCGCCGCCCGTCTGCAATATGGCTGCACTTGGATCAACACGCATTTCATGCTGGTCAACGAGATGCCGCATGGCGGCCTCAAACAGTCTGGCTACGGCAAGGACCTGTCGACCTATGCGCTGGAGGACTACACCGCCGTGCGTCACGTGATGATCAATCACGGCTGAACGGCAAACAGCCTGATCTGCTCAGCCAGTCTGGCGCAAGGCGCAAGCAACTGCCTGCCACCGCGCCAGACCATATCGGAGCGCAGCTTGGACGATGGTTGCCGGTGATTGATCATCGATCGGCAAATCACAGTCGGTGTACGCCTTGAAGTGAGCCGCGTTTCACCCCGAGGCAATGCGGTCCGATGCCAACGATCTGGAACATTTTCCCGGCTGCGGCGTCTTCTCAGGCAAAAGCAAAGGATGACGCCATGCTGAAATGGGCTTTGATATTTTTGGTGATTTCGATCATCGCCGGCTTCTTCGGATTTTCCGGTGTTTCCGCAGCCACGGCGACCATCGCCCGCGTGCTCTTCGGCATCGCCCTGGTGATCTTCCTGATCTTCCTGGTCCTTGCACTGATGGCTGGACAGGCAGTTCTGTAAGTTGCGGCCAGCAGCATTTGGCAAGCCGCCGGCCTGAAGCCACGTCTCTCGCTCTCTACCCGGCCTTTCGATGGCAGCGGGGCAGGACCGCGCCTGCTATAACATCGCCCTTAGCCAGCAGTGCATACGGTCGGTCCGCTTTTTCAGCAGATGCCCGATCGATATCGATCCCGCGCCCGCAGCCACCAGGACGAACATGCCGCCGGCAATCGCCAGATCCTTCTCGAAATGCAGGAGCTCGTTCTGGCTGGCAAAGTTGGTGTGGAAGAGAAAGGCCGTTGCCAGACAAAAGAGCGCCAGCGCCAAGGCGCCGAGCCGGCTGAGGAACCCGGTCGCAACGCAAAGGCCGGCGCCGATCTGAAGGACGATGGTGGCAAAGGCGATCGGCGCCGAAAGACCCAGTTTTTCGAAGGTGTCTATGGTCGCAGCGAGATCGGCCGCAAGCGACAACCCCTCGTGCAGGAAGATCAGCGACAGCAGAAGCCTGCCCAGGAGAAGAATGTGATCGGCCGGCTGCAGCCGGCTTGAGGCGCTTTCCATCTTACCCTCCGGTCGAAAGGCGGCGATCGGCCAGCCGCTCTTGCTTCAGCTTTCCTCGTGGAAACCGCATTATAGCAGGCTAGCGCCGACATTGATCGCCAACGCCAGGATCGTCGTATTGAACAGAAATGACAGCACGGCATGCAACAGCGTCAGCTTACGCATGCCGGTCGACCCGACTGCAACATCCGCAGTCTGCGCCGCAACTCCGATGGTGAAGGAGAAATAGAGGAAGTCCCAATAGCTGGGCTCTTCGATCCCGTCGGGGAACTTCAAGCCGCCCTCTTCGTCGGCCCCGCCATAGAAATAATGGGCATAGTGAATGGTGAAGAGTGTGTGCAGAAAAACCCAGGAGATCAGGATCGTCAGCACGGCGCCGCCCGCCCGCGTGAGCGCGACGTCGGGTGTAGCCTCCTTGATCGAATGAAGCTCGAGGCCGATGCCGGCGATGCTGGCAACGGCCGCGCCGATCGAAAGGGCCAAAAGGACCGTATCGGAAAAATCGAGATCCGCAGCGCGTTCGCGGATGCTTTCGATCGTCGCCTGCAGCATCTTGCGCCAGCTGAGCACGATGAACACGCCGGCGCTCGCATTCCATCCGAGCAGGACGTTGCGGGCGCTGACCTCCCGCGATGTCACCAGCAGAAAGGCCGCCAGCCCGGCCAGGAAAGCGATGATGAAGCTTGCATGTCTTCGGAAAAACGTCGCCAAAGAACTTGCCCGCTTCTCTTGCACTATCGTCGCCTCCGGCCGCATAGGCCGTTGATATCAGCACGAAAAAGGCGTGGAGGCCAGCCGGCTTCCACGCCTCCAATTGTTTGCGCACCTCGATCAGGCGGCAGCGAGCTGCAGTTCCTTCTGCACCATGCTGCGCAGCGTCGTCAGGTCCTTGGCGAAGGCACGGATGCCTTCGGCGAGCTTTTCCGTCGCCATCGCGTCTTCGTTCATCATCCAGCGGAAGGTCTTCTCGTCGACCGAGACCTTGGCGTCGGGCTTGCGGCTCTCCGGCGAGAGCTTGCGCTCCAGCTTGCCTTCATCCTTGGAAAGTTCGTCAAGCAGGGCCGGGCTGATGGTCAGCCGGTCGCAGCCGGCAAGGGCTTCGATTTCGCCGGCATTGCGGAAGGAGGCGCCCATGACGATCGTCTTGATGTCGTTCGCCTTGTAATAGTTGTAGATATCACGCACGGAGATGACGCCCGGATCTTCCTCGGAGGTGTAATCCTTGCCGGTCGATTTCTTGTACCAGTCGAGAATGCGGCCGACGAAGGGCGAGATCAGGAACACCTTGGCATCGGCGCAGGCGATTGCCTGGGCCTTGCTGAAGAGAAGCGTCAGGTTGCAGTCGATGCCCTCCTTCTGCAGCACTTCGGCGGCGCGGATGCCCTCCCAGGTGGACGCGAGCTTGATAAGAATGCGGTCCCGTTCGATGCCGCGATCCTTATAGGCGGCAATGATCGAGCGCGCCTTGGCAAGGGAAGCCTCGGTGTCGAAGGAAAGGTCGGCATCGACCTCGGTCGAGACCCGGCCGGGGACAAGCTTTACCAGCGCAGCGCCGACCGAGATCGCGAGGCGATCGGCGACGGCGGAGGAGACGGCTTCAGGATTGCCGCCCTGCGTCTTGCCCCAGGCGACGGCTTCCTTGATGGCATCGGCAAACATCGGTGTGCCGAGCGCCTTCAGCACGATGCTCGGATTCGTCGTGCAATCGACCGGCTTCAGGCGCGCGACCGCCTCGATGTCGCCGGTATCGGCAACGACGGTGGTGATCTCGCGGAGTTGGTCAAGCTTGGATGTCATGGTCAATAATCCTTGTTGAACTTGGGCTGCGACCGGCGCGAGTTCCGCCCGGCAAAGGTGATCTACCGACAGGTTGTCGGCATGCTGCAGGCGAAAATGCGCACATCCGTCACGGATGATTCATAAACGTGAAGGACAGTGGCCATGTTCCCGCGGACAATCCGCACGCCGCACGCAAGCGATGTCGCCTGCGGCTGGAAGGCCGGTCGTGACTTTCGGCATGCCCGCACTATGTCCTCCCCGGACGGACAGAACGACTTCGCGTCGCCGGGACTATCGCCATTCGCCCGAGGAAAAGTCAAGGACATTTGTGCATTTCAATTGACATAAGTGTCACACCCGTCATTATCCCGGCAACAAACGCGCCGCGACAGCCGTTCATTCCTGATGGGATTTAGGGCAGGAACTCGGTTGGAGGACATGTGGTCAAGCTCAAACGCGGCACGCATACGGCCTATTCGGAGGCATCCTCGCTACGGCTGCGGGCCGCGTGGCTCTATTACAATGAGGGCCTGACCCAGAAGGATGTCGCCGAACAGCTCGGTATCAGCCGCACCACCGTCATCCGGCTGCTCGACGAGGCGATGAAGCGCAGCGAAGTCCAGATCTGGATCAACGATTCGATCGGCGATTGCGTCGAGCTTTCGGTGAAGCTGGAGCGCGCCTACGGCCTCGACGAGGCGATCGTCGTGCCGGCGCCGGTCCATAGCGACGTCGCCTCGCTGGCAAAGAATGTCGGCCTGGCGCTTGGCCAGTTCCTTTCCGAGGCCATCCCGGACGACTATACGATCGGCGTCGGCTGGGGCCGCACGATGACCGCCTCGCTGTCGAGCTTCCGGCCACCGCGCCGCGCCAATTGCAAGGTTGTGTCGCTGCTGGGCGGCATCGTCGCTGTCCACCAGACGAACCCGATCGATTACACGTGGCGGCTGGCAAATCAGCTTGGCGCCGAATGCTACATGTTCCTGGCGCCGCTTCTGGTGGACTCCGTCGAAACCAAACGCAATCTCATCGAGAAGTGCGGCTTGGACACCATCTACCGTCTCGCCGAGAATCTTGATCTGGCGATCGTCAGCTGCGGCGATATCGGCCCGCATTCGACCTCGCTGTCGGAAGGCTGGATATCGAAGGCCGAACTGCAGGAACTGATCGATGCCGGCTGCGTCTGCGACACCATGTTCAACTTCCTCGACAGAGATGGCAATTCGGTCGACCACTCGATCAATCGTCGGGTGATGTCCGTCGATCTCGACACGCTGAAGGAAGCCAAGCACATCGTGCTCTCCTCCGGCGGCGCCCATCGTGCCGTCGCCATCCGCGCCACGATCAAGCGCATCGGCTGCAACACGCTGATCACCGACGAAAGCGCGGCGCGGGCGCTGCTGGAATTGGCTGAGACATCACCGCCAGCCTCTTCTCCCCAGCGGAGAGAAGTACCGGAGCGATAGCACGGCAATGCGGGGTGGGCGGCGGCGACCAACGACCTGCCGCTCCCCTCAGGCGTGCGCCGATTCCCAGCCGAGCATGGCCCGCTTGCGGGTTAGGCCCCAATGATATCCGGTCAATGCTCCGTTCTTGCCAAGCGCGCGATGGCAGGGCACGACGAAGGAAATCGGATTGGCCCCGACAGCAGCCCCGACAGCGCGCATGGCGGTCGGCCGGCCGATGTCCCTGGCGATATCGCTATAGGTCACGGCCTTGCCGAACGGGATCTTCAGCAGGCTCTGCCAGACGCTGACCTGGAAATCCGTTCCGATCAGGACGACCCGCAACGGCTGGTCCGACGTCCAGCGGCCCGGCTGGAAGATGCGCTCGGCATAGGGAGCCGTCGCCTGCCGGTCCTCGATGTATTCGGCATTCGGCCAGCGGCAGGTCATGTCCTCCAGGCAGGCCTTTTCGTCGCCGCTGTCGCTGAAGGCAAGGCCGGCGAGGCCGCGATCCGTGACCATGACGAGAGCCGCACCGAAGGGACAACTGTGGAAGCCGTAGCGGATCGTCAGGCCGCCGCCCTTCGCCTTCCATTCGCCCGGAGACATCGCCTCATGGGTGACGAAGAGATCGTGCAGGCGGCTCGGGCCGGAAAGCCCGACCTCGATGGAAGTTTCGAGCAAGGGCATCTCTTCCTTGCGCAGCAGCCGCTTGGCATGGTCGAGCGTGACGGCTTGCAGAAAGGCCTTGGGAGAGAGGCCGGCCCAGCGGGTGAACGTCTTCTGAAGCTGCGTTGGGGACTGGTTCAGCCGCGCCGCGATCGCTTCCAGCGAGGGCTGGTCGCGATATTCTTCGCTGATGAGTTCGATGACCCGACGGACGGTATCGTAGTCGGGGCCGCCGGGGGTGATATCTGTGTCGAGCTTCGCGATCATATTCATCGTTTTTCTCCTTTAGACAGGAGATAATCAAGGGGCGGCGGCCAAACCACCCGATTCTTGCGCCTCCGGCGGATCGGTTCAGAGACGCTGCTTGACCGTGGCGAGCGCCCCTTTGAAAGCCTTGGCGAAACTCTCGCGATCAGCAGGGTTCAGGAAGGAGCCGATATCCGTGCGCCGGCCCTCGCCGAAAATATGCATGGAGAGGATGCCGATTTCCTGATGCCGGCGGACGAGGAAACGCGCCCAGAACGGGTTGAAATGATGCTCCACCATCCGCCCCGACGGCGCAAACTTGCGCACCGATACGTCGGTGCGCGACACCGTGACTTCCTCGCGCGCCCTTCCGGAGCGGTAACTCAGCCAGAAAGCACCGTAAAGCAGGACGAAATCCAGCCCGAAGAAGAAGCCGATCGGCCAGGCGCCGGTCACGGTGAAGAACATGCCGTAGAGAAAGCACACGGCGCCCGACAAAATGAGCAGCACCTTGAAACCCTTGCGCCCGAGCGATCGGTGGGGAAAGAGTTCGGCTGCGAAAACAGGCTTTTCGTTGAAGCTGTCGGCGTTGCTTTCCATCATGGCCGTTGA
Source organism: Rhizobium sp. K102 (assembly GCF_022385315.1). Lineage (NCBI taxonomy): Bacteria > Pseudomonadati > Pseudomonadota > Alphaproteobacteria > Hyphomicrobiales > Rhizobiaceae > Rhizobium > Rhizobium sp. K102. The sequence goes on along the minus strand of NZ_CP092436.1, from coordinate 4,113,722 downwards.
GTATAGATTCTCCATGGCGAATCCGAAACTCAAATCCGTTGGCAAACCGTCCCAAAACTCGAATGTCATCACCCGCCGCAAACCGGCAACGGCGGTGAAAACCGCCTATTCCGTGGCTGAGCGCGAGGAGATCTTCCGCCGTTTCTCGGTGCAGCGGCCGGAACCGAGGGGCGAACTCGAGCATACCAACCCCTTCACTCTCGTCGTCGCCGTGGCGCTTTCCGCCCAGGCGACCGACGCCGGGGTCAACAAGGCGACGCGGGCGCTCTTCAAGGTCGCCGACACGCCGCAGAAAATGCTCGATCTCGGCGAGGAGAAGGTCCGCGATTACATCAAGACGATCGGCCTTTATCGCAACAAGGCAAAGAACGTCATCGCGCTTTCCCAGATGCTGGTCGACGAATTTGCAGGCAAGGTACCGGAAACGCGTGAGGAACTGGTCCGCCTGCCCGGCGTCGGGCGCAAGACCGCCAATGTCGTGCTCTCCATGGCCTTCGGCCAGGCGACGATGGCGGTCGACACCCACATTTTCCGCATCGCCAACCGCATCCGGCTAGCCCCCGGCAAGACGCCCGACGAGGTCGAGGCGCGGCTGATGAAGGTCGTGCCAAAACATTACCTCTATCACGCCCATCACTGGCTGATCCTGCACGGCCGCTACACCTGCAAGGCGCGCCGCCCCGAATGCGAGCGCTGCGTCATCGCCGACATCTGCAAGTCGCCGGAAAAGAGTTCGGATATTCCGGCGCCGCTCGTCGAGCTACCGCCGCAGGTGATCGGCGAGGCCGTCGAGTAAGACCGCAATCGCCCGCTCATAATCTCGCCGCTCCCCACCGGCTTCGATCGCAATCGCGGCACGGTCGAAAGACGCCGACAGCAGCGATGTCAGCGGGTCAAGCAGGGCGCCTGCCTCCGGCAAAAGCGCCGCAAGTCCTTCCCGTAAACTCGCCTCCGCATTCTCCGCATCCAGTGCCGCGACCACCGGCGATCCGAGAACGGCAGGCGCTTCCATCAGCAGCAGCCGTGTCCGCCCGGGTTGCGCCATCGCGGCGAAATAGGCTGAAGCGCCGGCGATCAGTGCAGCCCGCGCCCCTTGTTCCGGCGCCGAAGCCGCCTCGATTGCCTTGGCCACCGCTTGCGAACTCGCACGCGATCACCGCCTGGAACAGTGCTTTCTTGTCCTCGAAATGATGGTAGAGCGCCCCGCGCGTCACGCCTGCCGCCGCGACGATCTCCGGCGTCGCCGTTTCGGCATAACCTTTCTCGACGAAGATACGCCGCCCGGCGTCGATCAGCGCCTGCCTTGTCTGTTCGGTTCTCTCGCGATTGCTGCGGCTCATATCGTCTATTTACATACAAACCGCATGTATGTTAATACATAAAAACATACAGACTGCATGTAAAAGCGAAGGAAGCAAGAAATGAAATCGACCAGCTATTATCCTGTCATCATGACGGGCGACATTGAGGGCACGGCCGCCTTCTACTGCGCCCACTTCGGCTTCAAGGCGCTTTTTGAAAGCAACTGGTACGTTCACCTGCAATCGGTCGAGGCGGAGCATGTCGCGCTCGCCATCCTCGACGGCAGCCACGAGACGATCCCTGCCGCCGCGCGCGGTGAGGTTCGCGGTTTGCTGCTCAATTTCGAGGTCGAGGATGTCGATCGTATCTACGAGGCCTGCCGGAACGCAGGCCTGCCGATTTTGAGAGAGATCCGCGATGAGGATTTCGGTCAGCGGCACTTCATCACCGCTGATCCGAACGGCGTGCTGATCGACATCATCAAGCCGATCCCGCCGAGTGCGGAATTCGCTGCGATGTACGACGCCTCCGCCCTGCCCGGCTGAGCCTCAGGCGCGCGAACCGACGTCGCGAGCCGAAATCAGCTTGTGCAGATGCACCATCATGCCGGCGGCAAAGAGCGGCGTCAGCAGATTGACGAAGGGGATCATCAGAAACAGCGCAATCAGCAGCCCGCCGAGAAAGACGGTGGGCGCATGCTTGGCGCGAAAAAGCCGCGCCTCCTGCGGCGGGCGGAAGCGCATGGCGGCGAATTCGAAGAATTCCCGTCCAAGCAGGTAGCCGTTCACCAGAAAGAAGGCGACCAGATTGACCCCGGGGATGAACAGCAGCAGCAGGGCGACGATATTGCCGAGGATCACCACGCCAAGGAACTTGATCGAGCTTGCCATCGCCGGTCCGAGCGGCATGGCGGTGCCCGGTGCGTCCGTGGGATAGTCGCGTTTCTCGATGACATCGGCGACATCGTCGAGAAACAGGCCTGCGATCAAGGCCGTGACCGGTGACAGCAGCAGCGCCAGCATGAGCGCAAGGCCGATGCCCGCGAGGATCGCGAAGACCAGGGTGAACCACCCCGCCCATTCCGGCAGATCGGGAAAGAAGCCCGTCAGCCAGGGAAAGAGAAAGGCCATGAAGGCTCCGCGCAATGCGAACCACAGGCCGACCAGCACCAGAATCGTCAAGCCGAGCACTTTCCAGAAGACCGAACGCGTTTCCGGCGCGAACAGGTTGGCGAGCGATAGTCGAGCGGCGTCAAGGATCATTTCTTCAGCGTCTCCGGTTGCGCAGAAGATGTAGGAAAGGCGAATGCGACCGACAAGAGAGAATAAAATTGCAGGCTGTAATAGAAACTTGTCGCAATATAAGTGCTAATATAATATTATGGCCAATAGAAATAAGCATGGGCCTGAGAAGCAGCTTCCGACAATAGTTGCAAAGACAAGGGATCGCGATAGCGCTCCACGGAACGCCTCTGAGGGAAGACGGGGGGAGGCTGACGTGGAAGATTTTGTGCACAAACTCAGGCAATACGTTAAAAGCGGCACACCGGCCGAGCGTCGTATCGCGAAATATTTCTCCGAACACCTGAATGACCTGCCGTTCGAGACGGCGGCGTCGGTTGCCGATCGGCTGGATCTGTCGCCGATGACCGTCGGGCGCTTCCTGCGCGCGCTCGGTTACCAGGGGCTGGACAGCGTCAAGGTGGAGATCCGCGAGACCGTGACGACATCGCCGGCGCAGTTGCAGAGCGCCATGAGTGAGCTGCATGCGGATGCCGCGGAAGGCAAACCGCTCGCCGTGCTGGTCGCCGAACAGATCCAGGCGCTCCATCATATCTATCATCTGACGGCGCAGCCGCACTGGTCCGAAGCCGTCAGCCTGATCAGAACCGCCCGGGAAGTGTCGATCGCCACCCACGCGCGGCTTGCAAGCCTCGCCAATCATTTCTGCCAGCGGCTGACACAGGCCCGCGACGGCGTGCGCACGCTCGACGGCGCCGACAACCGTTTTGCCGACCTCTTTGCCCGGCTGGCGGTCGACGACGCGCTACTCGTCATCATCGACTGTCGCCGCTTCGCCAAGGCGCGCCTGCTTGCCAGAACCGCGCGGCGCTACGGCTACAAGGTCGTCCTTATTTCCCCGCAGCAGGCGGATTGGATGGCGGATCAGTCGAACGTCATGCTGCCCCTGCCGCCCGCCCGCGCCCCCGATCTCGACAATCTTCCACCGCTGATCGCGCTGCTCGATTGCCTGTCGGAATCGGTCATCCTCGAAGTCGGAGAAGAGGCCGCGCTTCGCCGCCGCCGCATGCTGGAATTCGCAACCGTCCTCGGCGAGACGGCCAACCACTGAAACAGCGTCAAACACGCTTTCGGCGGCTACCGCATCGCTTCCAGCTCGGCGCGGTGACGATACATCGCCAGAAGGCGGCGGTAATCGCGGTCGTAGAGGGTCTGCTTCGCCCTGTCGGGCAGCCGTTCCTCGCCGCCCGGATACATCGCCTCGCCGGCCGCCGCCAAATCCTTGTGCAGGCCGCAGGCAACCGATGCCGCGATCGCCGTGCCGAGCAGCACCGCCTCGTTCATCTTCGGCACCACGACCTTGCAGCCGGTGGCATCGCTATAGAGTTCCATCAGCACCGGGTTTTTCACATGCCCGCCGGCGACATGCAGCGTATCCGGCACGTGGCCATATTCCTTCATTTTCTCCAGGATATGGCGAATGCCGAGCGCAATAGCCACTGCAGACCGCCAATAGAGCGCACAGAGCCCGTCGAACGAGGTGTCGAGCGTCAGCCCGCTGACGACGCCGACCGCATGCGGGTCGGCGCGGGGCGAACGGTTGCCGTGAAAATCCGGCAGCACGAAAATGCGCTCCCCGAAAGCATCGCCTTCCTCGGCCCGCAATTCGGCAATGCGCGCGACGATCCTCTGGTGCAGTGCCGCCGTCGGCTCGCCGCCGGCCGCATGCATGCGCACCATATGGTCGAGCAGCGCCCCGGTCGCCGATTGCCCGGCCTCCACCAGCCATGACTGCGGGAAGACCACTTCGTAATAGGGACCCCACATGCCGTGACTCGGTTTGCGGTCCTGCGAAAAGGCGACGATGCAGCTCGACGTGCCGGCGATCAGCGCGAGCTGATGCTCGCGTTTCACGGGATCGGCGGCATAACCGCCGAGTGCGCCGAGCGCGCCGGCATAGGCGTCGATCATCCCGGCCGACACGTGGCAATCGGTGGTCAGCCCCAGGGCTGCCGCCGCCTCCGGCGTCAGCCGGCCGACGCTGCCGCCGACCGGCGTCGTCTCATCCGGCAGCCGCCCGCGCGCCTGAAGATCTTCGAGACCGATGCGCTGCAGGAAATCCTGCTGCCAGCCCTTTCCGAGATGGGCGAGATAATTCCATTTTGCCGTCAGCGTGCAGCGCGAGCGGGCGGGCGATCCGGTCGATTTCCATGTCATGAAATCGGCGAGATCGAAGAAGTAGCCGGCCTTTTCCCATGTGGCGGGCAGCTTCTTCTTCAGCCACATCAGCTTCGGCATTTCCATTTCCGGCGACATCACGTGGCCGGAATGCTCGAGCACCGCGTGCTCCGTCGCCGTGCAGAAATCGGCTTCCTTCAGCGCCCGATGGTCGAGCCAGACGATGGTGTCGAAACGCTGCTCGCCGCCGGTGGAAACGCTGATCTGCCGGCCCTCGACGTCGCGCACCACAAGCGAACAGGTGGCGTCGAAACCAATCGCGCCGACCGAGGCGGCGGCAATACCGGATTGCGCCATCGCGCTGCGCACCGCTATGCAGGCGGCCGACCAGATGTCTTCGGAATCGTACTCGGCGTGGTTTTCGCGCGGCCGGTTCATTGCAATCGGATGTTCGGCCTTGGCGAGCAGACGGCCGGCGGCATCGAAGACACCGGCGCGCGCGCTGCCGGTGCCGACATCGACCGCAACCACATGATCACGCATCAAATCTTGGTCCCGTCCAGCTTATGGTTGCGGACAAGGTGTATCAAATCCGGCATGGCGTCAAACACGACCTCCGGCGAAAGCCGGTCGAGTTCGGCACGATATCCGGCGAAATTCGCGTGCGATCCGCCGGTGAAGGCAAAGACCGTCATACCGGCCGCCTTGGCGGCGGCAATACCGGCCGGACTGTCCTCGACGACGACGCAGGATCCAGGTTCGACTTGCATCTGCCGGGCCGCATGCAGGAACAGATCAGGCGCCGGTTTGCCGCGCTTGACCATCGTTGCGCTGAAGATGTCGGGCAGCCTGTCGAGCAGGCCGGTGACGGAAAGCGACAGCCGGATTCGCTCCATCTGGCTGGACGAGGCAACGCAACAGGGAATGCCGAGCCCGTCGATCGTCGCGGCAATGCCGTCGATCGGCTTCAATTCCGTGCGGAAGCGAGCGTAGAGATCGGTGCGGATGCGTTCGAGGAATTCTTCGCTGGCATGGATGTTGAATTCGGTTTCGAGCGTATCGATGAGCGTCGACAGGCTGCGGCCGAGAAAGCGCTCATAGGCCTGATCTTCGTTGATCGAAACGCCGAGATCGTTCATCGCGCCGACGAGGACGCTGATCGAGATCGGCTCGCTGTCGACGAGCACACCGTCGCAATCGAAGATGACCAGCCGTGGTTCAGCATCAGCCATGGAAGATCCAACCCGGGTTCAATTCGGACGCGCAGCAGCTGCCGCCATCCAGTTTCCCTTACACTGCCAGCTTGCCGTCGAGATAGAGTTGCAGCGTCTCCCGTGTGCCCTTTTCCCACAAGGTTTTGAGTGCATGGGCGAAACGCTTGCGGAAGAGTTCGGATTTTGCCACCTCACCGAAAATATCGTCGAAGGCGAGGAAGGCGGACGGATCGTCCTTGGCCTTCAGCGCCGCCGCATGCAGGCGCTCGGCGCTGGCGTCGTTGAAGACGATATCCTTGCCGCTGTCGGTCTTGCCGGCGAAATAGCGGCACCAGAGCGCCGAGACCAGCGCCAGACCGACGACGTCCCTGTTCTGGCGGAGATTGTCGAGCGTCGAAGGCAGGATGAATTTCGGCTGGCGGTTCGAACCGTCCTGGGCCAGGCGCGGAATGGTGTCGGCAATCTTCGGATTGAGCAGGCGATGTTCGATCAGCGCAAAATAATCCGTCAGCGACGTGTTCGGCACCGGCGGCACGATCGGAATGATCTCGTCTTTCTCGAGCTTGGCGAGGAAGGCGCGAATCAGAGGATCTTCCATGGAATCATGCACGAAATGAATGTCCATCAGCGCCGCCGGATAGGCGATCGCCGCATGTCCGCCGTTGAGGATGCGGATCTTCATATGCTCATAGGGGGTGACATCGGGCACGAAGGTCACACCGACCTTTTCCAGCGCCGGCCGGCCGGCAGTGAACTTGTCCTCGAGCACCCACTGCTTGAATTCTTCGCAATAGACCGGCCAATTGTCCTCGATCTCGAAATTGTCCCTGAGGAAATCGATCTCCCGCTGGCCGGTCGCCGGCGTGATGCGGTCGACCATCGCATTCGGGAAGGCGACGTTTTCCCGGATCCAGGCGGCGAAGGCCGGATCCGAAAGTGCCGCCGTGCCGACCACGGCATTGGCGGTGACGATGCCGTTGTGGGGAATGTTGTCGCAGGACATGACGGTGAAGGGACCGATGCCCTTTTCCTTGCGCGCCTTCAGGCCGGCGACGATCAGCCCGAACACCGTCTTCGGCGCGTCGGGACTGTTTCCATCGGCGGCGATATCAGGATGGGCCGGATTGAATGTGCCCGATGCATCGATGAAGTAACCACCCTCGGTGATCGTCAGCGAAACGATGCGGATCTCGGGATCGGCAAGCCTCGCGATGATCGCGGCGGGATCGCCGACCGGCAGGATGTCGATCATCGGCGAGGTCACACGCGCCGCGGTCTTGTTGTTGTCCTGCTCGACGACGGTTGTCAGGAAATCCTGGGCCGCAAGCTTATCACGCATGGCGGCATCGGACGGCAGCACACCGGCGCCGACGATCGCCCAGTCGTGATCCGTGCCCGCGTTGAAGAGATCGTCGAGATAGATCGCCTGGTGGGCGCGGTGGAAGTTGCCGACCCCGAAGTGCACGATGCCGGCTTTCAGCGACGCCCTGTCATATCCCGGGATGGCGGCAGTGCGCGCCGCGTCCGCAAGCGTTGCCAGCGATAGTTTGCACGTCATGTTTCAGTCCTCTTGAAGGTCTTGCCGGAACGGCCGGGCGCCATCGCCCGGCTCGCATGCCTGCCCCCAGCCGGCCGCCTGCCTCAGATGGCAAGGCCGCCCTCGTTGAATTTGTGAATGCGCGAACGGTCCGGCGTCAGGTAGACCGTATCGCCCGCCTTGGCGGCAAAATCGCCGCTGCCGCGCGCCGTCACCATGCCGATGCCATCGGCATCGATATGCAGGAAGGTGTCGGAGCCGAGATGCTCGGCGACCACCACCCTGCCCTTCCAGTCACCGCTCTCCATCGACAACAGCATATGTTCGGGACGGATGCCGATCGTATGGGCGCCGAGCTGGGCGGCGTTCTGGCCCTTGATGAAATTCATCTTCGGCGAGCCGATGAAGCCGGCGACGAAAAGGTTGCGCGGGCGGCTGTAGAGTTCGAGCGGCGAGCCGACCTGCTCGATATTACCCCTGTTCAAGACGACGATCTTGTCGGCCATGGTCATGGCCTCGACCTGGTCGTGGGTGACGTAGACCATCGTCGTCTTCAACTGCTGGTGCAGCTCGCTGATTTCCAGGCGCATGTTGACGCGCAGTGCGGCGTCGAGGTTCGACAGCGGCTCGTCGAAGAGGAAGGCCGAAGGCTGGCGCACGATGGCGCGGCCGATCGCGACGCGCTGGCGCTGGCCGCCGGAAAGCTGGCGCGGCTTGCGCTCCAGATAATCGGTGAGATTAAGCACGCGGGCGGCATCGGTCACCTTGCGGTCGATCTCGGCCTTGTCGACGCCCGCCATCTTCAGCGGGAAGGCGATGTTGTTGCGCACGCTCATATGCGGATAGAGCGCGTAGGACTGAAACACCATGGCGAGGCCGCGTTCCGACGGCGCCTTTTCGGTGGCGTCCCTGCCATCGATGACGATCTTGCCGCCGGAAACGTCCTCGAGACCGGCGATCAGCCTCAGCAGCGTGGACTTGCCGCAGCCCGACGGGCCGACGAAGACGACGAATTCGCCGTCCTTGATGTCGAGATCGATCGAAGGGATGACCTTGGCTTCGCCGAAGACCTTGGAAACCTTCTGAAGGGTAATGCTGCCCATGTTTGTCTCCCTTTTCTTATTTCACTGCGCCGAAGGTCAGGCCGCGGACGAGTTGCTTCTGGCTGAACCAGCCAAGGATCAGGATCGGCGCGATCGCCATGGTCGAAGCCGCCGAGAGTTTGGCGTAGAACAGGCCTTCCGGGCTGGAATAGGAGGCGATGAAGGCCGTCAGCGGCGCCGCCTTCGAGGCAGTGAGGTTGAGCGTCCAGAACGCCTCGTTCCAGGCAAGGATGATGTTCAGAAGCAGCGTCGAGGCGATGCCGGGCACCGCCATCGGCGTGAGCACGTAGATGATCTCCTTCATCAGTGACGCTCCGTCCATGCGCGCCGCTTCGAGGATCTCGCCGGGGATTTCCTTGAAGTAAGTGTAGAGCATCCAGACGATGATCGGCAGGTTGATCAGCGTCAGTATGATCACCAGGCCGGTGCGCGTATCGAGCAGGCCGGAATTGCGGAACATCAGATAGATCGGGATCAGCGCGCCGACCGGCGGCATCATCTTGGTCGACAGCATCCACATCAGCACGTCCTTGGTCCGCTTGGTCGGCGAAAACGCCATCGCCCAGGCGGCCGGGATTGCGATGATCAGGCCGATCAGCGTCGAGCCGAAGGAAATGACCACCGAATTCATGAAGTGACCGAGATAGTTCGATCGGCTCTGCACCTCCGCATAGTTCTCCGTCGTCCAGTGAAAGAACAGGAACTGCGGCGGCGAGGCGATGGCGTCGGCTTCCGACTTGAAGCTCGTCAGGAAGGTCCAGAGGATCGGGAAGAAGATCAGGATGCCGAGCGTCCAGGCAATCGCGGTGACTATGACCTTGCGCTGCGTTGTGACTTTTCTGGCCATCTCAAGCCTCCAGATTCTTGCCGACGAGGCGGACGAGGAAGATCGCGACGATGTTGGCAAGCACGACCGCGACGATGCCGCCTGCCGACGCGCCGCCGATATCGAACTGCAAGAGCGCCTGCGCATAGACGAGATAGGTCAGGTTGGTACTGTCGGTGCCCGGCCCGCCATTGGTGGTGACGAGGATTTCGGCAAAGACCGAAAGCAGGAAGATCGTCTGGATAAGGATCACCACGGTGATGGCGCGGGCCATGTGCGGCAGGATGATATAGATGAATTTCGAGATCGCCCCGGCGCCGTCCATCTCGGCCGCCTCCTTCTGCTCCTCGTCGAGCGACTGCAACGCCGTCAGCAGGATGAGGGTGGCAAACGGCAGCCACTGCCAGGCGACGATGAGAACGACGGAAAACAGCGGCGCATTCGCCAGCCAGTCGATCGGCTGCAGGCCGAGCGCCTTGGCAAGATGCGCAAAGAGGCCGTTGACCGGGTTCATGAACATGTTCTTCCAAACGAGCGCAGCGACCGTCGGCATGACGAAGAACGGAGCAATGACAAGGATGCGCACTATGCCTTGGCCGTACATCGGCTGGTCGAGCAGCAGCGCGAAGGCGATGCCGCCGATGACGGTGATCACAAGCACGCCGGCAACGAGCAGCAGCGTATTGATCAGCGCAGCGATAAAGGCCGGATCGGATAGGAAATATTCATAGTTCAGAAAGCCGACGAAGCTCTCCATGCCGGGGCTGAGCAGATTGTAGTTCAGCGTCGAGAAATAGATCGTCATCGCAAGCGGAACGATCATCCACGCAAAGAGGAGCAGCACGGAGGGCGCAATCATCAGGCGCGCTGCGGAGCGAGTGTGCAAGGTTGCCATGGCAATCACCGATCTGGTCTGAAGCGGGGAGCGGCCGCAGGAAAGCTTTGTCTGGAAAAACGGCCGCCGATGCGGTTCGGGCGATCGGCGGCCCAGAGGGGCGGATTGTCAAGGATCCGCCTCTTCTCAGGAGGTTTTACTTAATGTAGCCGGCCTTGGTCATTTCCCGGGTCGTCAGCTGCTGTGCGCTCTTCAGCGCCTGATCGACCGAAATCTGGCCGGCAAGGGCTGCCGAAAACTGCTGCCCCACAGCTGTGCCGATGCCCTGGAATTCCGGGATCGCTACGAACTGAACGCCGACATAGGGGACCGGCTTGACGGTCGGTTTGCTCGGATCGGCCGCATTGATCGAGTCGATCGTCGTCTTGGCGAAGGGCGCTGCCTTCTGGTACTCCGCATTCGCATAGAGCGAGCTGCGGGTACCCGGAGGTGCATTCAGCCAGCCTTCCTTCTCGGCAACGAGGTTGGTGTAGTCCTTGCTCGTGGCCCAGGCGACGAACTTCTCAGCAGCTTCGACCTTCTGCGAACCAGCCGGGATAGCGAGGCTCCAGGCCCACAACCAGTTGCCGCGCTTGCCAAGGCCCTTGTCCGGAGCGAGCGCGAAGCCGACCTTGTCGGCGACGGTCGATTCCTTCGGGTTGCTGACGAAGGACGCCGCAACAGTCGCATCGATCCACATGCCGCACTTGCCGGTCTGGAAGAGCGCCAGGTTCTCGTTGAAGCCGTTGGAGGAAGCGCCTGGAGGGCCGGCGTCCTTCATCAGCTTGACGTAGAAATCCAACGTGTCCTTCCATTCGGGCTGATCGAACTGCGGCTTCCAGCTTTCATCGAACCAGCGGGCGCCGAAGGAGTTGGACATGGCCGTCAGGAAGGCCATGTTCTCGCCCCAGCCGGCCTTGCCGCGCAGGCAGATGCCGTAGATTTCCTTGTCCTTGTTGGTGATCTTGCGGGCGGCATCGGCAATGAAATCCCAGGTCGGAGCGTCGGGCATCTTCAGGCCGGCGGCATCGAACAGGTCCTTGCGGTACATGACCATCGAGCTTTCGCCGTAGAACGGCGCTGCATAGAGCTTGCCGTCCACGGTCAGGCCGCTGCGGATTGCCGGCAGCAGGTCGTCGACGTCGTAATTGGCGCCGAGATTGTCGAGCGGCAGCAGCCAGCCCTGTTTTGCCCAGATCGGAACTTCATAGGTGCCGATTGTCAGAACGTCGTACTGGCCGCCCTTGGTCGCGATGTCGGTCGTGACCTTCTGGCGCAGCACATTTTCTTCGAGGGTGACCCATTCAAGGTCGATGCCGGGATTCTTCGTCTTGAAATCATCCGTCAGCTTCTGCATCCGGATCATATCGCCGTTGTTGACGGTCGCGATTGTCAGCGTTTCGGCCGAAGCCATGCCGGCAAACGCCAGTGCCGAGCAGGCGCCCAGCAGGAAAGTTCTCAATGTCATATCTTCCTCCCAGAAGACGAGATGTGAGCATTCGCTTTGCTCATGAGCAATTACTCACCACGCAGCAAAAATGTCAATCGGCAATCGTTGCTGCAATGCCGAACAGCCTATCTATCTAATTGATTCAGAAGAAGAATTTTTTGCTCAATTCTTGAGCAAAAACTCAGCAGTCTCTTCGTCGGTGATCAATCCATTGATCTGATGGCCGACGACGGCAGCCTTGATCGCCTTGAATTTACGTTTGCCCTTGGCGAGCCCGATCACCATCGATGCCTCGCGGGACGGGATCGGCGCGGACGCGACGCGCTCGTTGATCGGGTTGTCGAGCAGCCGGCCGTCGACATCGAAAATCCACCCGCAGATCTCACCGACCGCGCCGCCGCGCATCAGCTCCATCATCTCGTCCTTCTCGAGAAAACCGTCGACGCAGAGCGGCCCGTCGATGCCGAGTTCACCGATGCCGACGAAGGTGACGTCGGCCTGTGCGCTCATGTCGAGCGTTGAACGCACAAGCTGCTGGCCGTGCAGCAGTTCCCGCTCCTCGGCCGAGGTGACTAGAACCGGCAGCGGCATCGGATAGTGCCGCGCCTTCACCGCATCCGCCATGCTGAAGATGACGTTGTAATAGGCCGCCGATCCGTCCGGCGCGATATTGCCGGTCAGCGAGACGATGCGGTGATTGGGACATTCGATGGCCGGAAGCTGGTCCACGGCCGCCTTCAGCGTACGGCCGGTGCCGACCGCAAGCACGATCGGCTCCGCCCGCTTCAGCCAGCGCTCGATCTCGGCCGCCGCCGCCTCGGCGATGCCGATGGTGGTCGACGAGGAGCCCGGATCGCTCGGCACCACCTCCACATGTTTCAGTTCGAATTTCCGCCGCAGCTGACTGCCGAGTTCAAGACAGGCAGCGATCGGATGATCGAGCCGCACCTTGATCAGACGTTCGGCGACCGCGAGCGACACCAGCCGCTGCGCCGACTGCCGCGAGATTCCCATCGAGGCGGCGATTTCGTCCTGCGTGCGCCCGGCGACGTAATAAAGCCAGCCGGCACGCGCCGCATCGTCGAGCCGTGCAGGGGTCTCGGATCTTTTTGCCATATGATGTCTACCACGCAAAGTGAGCCGGCTTGCCGCCCGCCGGAGATGATTTCGAGTCTGTACCGCGCCAGATCAAAACAAAATTCCTGAAAATGTCGAGCCTGTTGACAGAAGCCTTGCCCGAAAACCGCTGCTATTCAGGCAAACCATTGCATCACGAGATAGACCCCCGCCTTTGCGAGGCCGTAAATCATGCCGCCGGCAATGACGAGCGACACGGCGGTCATGATGAAGCCGATGAGCGCGAAGAGCCCGTCGCGGCCCATGATGCCGAAAGCGAAGACTGAGATCGTGATCGCCGGCAGGATATTGCCGAGCGGAACCGGCAGCACCAGCACGATCGACAGCAGCAAGCATGCGAGACCGGCGAAATACTCTGCCGGCGGCTCGGCGAAGATGGCAAGCCTCGGCTTCAGCATGCGTTCGGCCCAGGCGAGCCAGCGATGGATGCGGACGACGACGCTCTCGAAATCCTCCCGCAGCACCGAACGGTCGGCGATCGCCCTGGGCAGCCAGGGCTTTAACCCGAAGGTCAGCTGCGCCGCCAGAAAGACCAAAGGTGCACCGAGCAGCGCGGAGGTGCCGGGCGGTGTGGGAAACGCGTTCGGCAGCGCGAAGATCAGCATCAGCGCGCTGATCGCCCTGTCGCCCATCGTCTGGAACAGATCACCGACCGAAATCCGCTCCCGGCTGCGGTCGGCGGCCAACTGCCGCAGGATGGATGAGAGGCGGCGGCCTTTGGCCCGTGGCGGACGTGGTCTTCGGCGTTTGTTGGAATCGGCGTTTTCGATTGTCATGATACCGGTGGATGATGGAAGTGCGGAATCCGATTTTGGCCGCGCAATATGCCAATTGAATGACTTATGCGGTCAGAATTACGGCACAACCCTGAACCCGAGGAGGGAATGAAGGCTTGTAATTCCCCGCCAACAGTGCGAGCAGACGGCCCAGATCAGGAAAACGGCAGAGTGGCAATGATCATTTCGTTCGACATCGGCGGCTCCGCCATCAAGGGCGGCATCGCCCGCTCCGAGACAGACATCGTCCCGCTCGGCCGCCGGCCGACGCCGAAGGATGATTTCGCCGCTTTCGTCGACACCCTGCGCGCCATCATCGCCGAAACCGGCGAAGCGCCGAGCCGCATTGCGCTGTCCATTGCCGGCGTCGTCGATCCCGATACGCAGCGGCTGATCTGCGCCAACATTCCCTGCATCCATGGCCGCGCACTCGCGGCCGATCTCGAAGCCGAACTCGGCCTGCCGGCGCTGATCGCCAACGACGCCGACTGCTTCGCCATTGCCGAAGCCGGCCTCGGCGCCGGTCGCGGCCACCGCATCGTCTTCGGCGCCATCCTCGGCACCGGCGTCGGCGGCGGATTGGTCGCCGACGGGCGCCTCGTCAACGAAGCCGGCGGCTTTGCCGGCGAATGGGGTCATGGCCCGATCATCGCGTCTGCAGCCGGCAATCCGCCAGTCGCCATTCCCGCCTACGCCTGCGGCTGCGGCCAGAACGGCTGCGTCGATACCGTCGGCGGCGCCCGCGGCCTGGAGCGCCTGCACAAGACGCTGCACGATCTCGATCTTTCCAGCGAAGAGATCATCGGTCAATGGCAGCAAGGCGAGGAGAAGGCGACACGCGCCATCGACGTCTATGTCGATCTCGTCGCCTCGCCCCTGGCGCTGACGATCAACATCACCGGTGCGACCATCGTGCCGGTCGGCGGCGGCCTTTCCAATGTCGAACCCTTGCTTGCCGAACTCGACCACGCCGTGCGCGCCCGCATCCTGCGCAAGTTCGATCGCCCGCTGGTGGTGCGCAGCCAATGCCGCATCGAACCCGGCCTGATCGGCGCTGCACTGCTGGGACTGAAGGCCGAGGCAGCCGCTCTTTAAAGTACCGGCCACATCCGCACGATCGCTGCGAACCGACCCCAGTCCTTGCGCGCCAGAGGCGTCCACGCCGCTTCGGCGATTGCCGGAAGACGCGGAAAGACCAGCCGGTTGAAGTGGGCGCGCGAGCCGACATTGCCGCTCCAGATGCAGGCCTGGATGCCGCGTATCTTGTCCCTCAAGGCCTCCGATAGCTCCGCCTCGGCCTCATAAGCATAGGTGCGTTCCGGCGGCGTGAAACCAGCCCAGCTGGCGCCGGGCTCGTCCCAGGCCTCGGCCTGGGCCATATCGAGATAATAGGCCCGTCCCGGCGTCATCACCACGTCGTAGCCGTCCTTTGCCAGCGCGAGGCCGAGCTCCGGCTTTTCCCAGGCCATCAGCAACGTGCCGTCGCGATCGACGCCGCCGCCGTGCGATACTTCGTTCCAGCCGGCGAGCTTCTTGCCGCGCTGCGACAACATGACCTTGATGCGCTTCAGGAAATAGGATTGCAGCGCGGCGGTGCCGGCGAGTTCCTCCTGCTCCATCAGCGTCTTGCAGAGCGGCGAGGAAAGCCAGGCCCCCTCGGCCACCTCGTCGCCGCCGATATGGACATATTCGCCGGGAAACAGCGCCACGATCTCGTCGAACACCTTGCCGAGGAATTCATAGGTGAATTCGACCGCCGGGTTGAGGGCGTTGTTGGTATAGCCCTGCGGCGAGCGGTAACTGTGCGGCGGCTCCTGCCGGTCGACGAGATCGGGAAGCGCAGAGAGCGCCGCGGCGCTGTGGCCGGGAATATCGATTTCCGGCACCACCTCGATGTGCAGCGAGGCGGCATGCGCAACGATGCGCCTGACGTCGTCCTGCGTATAGTGGCCGATGCGCGCGTCCTGCCCATCGCCGAAGTCAGGTATGAGTGTTTCATCCGGCCCGCGCTCTGCGCTCACTTCCGTCAGTTCGGGATAGGCCTTGATCTCCAGCCGCCAGGATTCGTCGTCGGTCAGGTGCCAGTGGAAGATATTGAGCTTGTTCCAGGCGAGGATATCGATCAGCCGGATGATATCGGCCACCGGATAAAACTGCCCCGCCGCGTCGAGGTGGCAGCCGCGCCAGCCATGACGCGGCTGGTCGGCAATCGTCCCGAAATTCGGGAATTTGAAGACGTCGCGGCCGGCGCGGGCGCCGTGCAGCAGTTGCGCCAGGCTGATCAGCCCATACTGCCGCCCCGCTGCGTCCGCGCTCGAAAGCACGATCTCCCGCGCGGTGAAACGCAGTTCGTAAGCAAAGGCTGCGATCGACGATTCGGTGACGAAACGAATGGCCCGCCCGCCCTTGATGGCAGCAAGCGAGAACGGCGCGGGCTCGGCAGGATAGAGCCGCTGGTAAAGCGCAAGAAGCAGAGAGACTGCCTTGATCGCCTCCGGCCGGGTCCTTTCGGCAGGATAGAGGACGGAGGGCAAATCTCCCGCCTTCAGACCGAGCGACAGCGGCCAAGGCAGCAGCGCAAAGGGTTCCTCGACCCGACCCGGCGGCAGCAGCGGCGGCGTCACACCGCCGTCCCCGCCTTCAAGCATGAGATCGCCGAAACCGACCGCAACGCGACGGCCGTCCCCCATAGTCAGACAGGCCGATGTGATGCCGTCGGTCCGATGTTTCGGTTCGTCGGCCAGCCCCTCGACGGTGAACCGCCAGTGCCTGCCCGGGGGAATGCTCAGCCCCTCGGGCGGCAGAAATTCATGGAAATTCGCGACCTGCCGCCGCATGCTGGCACCGTCGCAGACATGGGTGTCGGCAATCCGCGTCGGTGATCTATAGGCAAGCGAGAAGCCGGAAAGCGGTTCGGACGAAAGATTGAAGAGCGTCAAGGTCAAGCGGCCGGAACCACCCTCGACCGGGCTCCAGCTCGCTTCCAGATGGTAATCGGCCATGGTCGTGCCTCCCTCCGCGAATTGATCCGCGGCAATGCATGCCGGGATCGCGGCGGATCTCTCGGCATGCTTTCGCAAGCTTAGCTTTTTCGAAACGGCAATGGAATCGGCCGCCCGAGTTCAAGGCGGAACGGCCTGCGCGGGTTGCAGGAATTACAGCGCAACAACACGTGGGAGGGTCCGCGTTTGCGTGAACCGGCCTAGGAAACGCGCTTTGACAGGGATGACGACCTCGCAAAGGAAAACGGCGCGGCTTTCGCCGCGCCGTCCTCACTCAGCTGCCAACGCCGGCGGATGTCTGTCATCCGCCTCTTCCTGGATGGCGTCGGCATCCCTGCCCGGCTCGTTCTTTGCCTTCGGCTCTCGGCCGAAGAAAAGCGCGTAGCCGGCAGGCAGAACCAGAATGGTGAGCACTGTCGCAACCAGGATGCCGCCCATCATCGCGTAGGCGAGCGGGCCCCAGAAGACGCCGCGCGAGATCGGGATCAGCGCCAGCACCGCGGTCAGAGCCGTCAGCATGATCGGCCGGAAACGCCGTACGGCAGCACCGACGATCGCCTCCTGCCGGTGCATGCCGGCCTTGATATCCTGGTCGATCTGATCGACCAGGATGATCGAGTTGCGCATGATGATGCCGAGCAGCGCGATGACGCCGAGGATCGCCACGAAGCCGAAGGGCGCGCCGCTGATCAGCAAGGCGGCCGCCGCACCGATGATGCCG
Organism: Rhizobium sp. K102; assembly: GCF_022385315.1. Lineage (NCBI taxonomy): Bacteria > Pseudomonadati > Pseudomonadota > Alphaproteobacteria > Hyphomicrobiales > Rhizobiaceae > Rhizobium > Rhizobium sp. K102. Next base: position 4,096,361 of record NZ_CP092436.1, on the reverse strand, counting down.
AGCGGGCCGGTGGCGAGCACCAGCATCGCCTTGCCGAAATGCTGCAGCTGTATCATCAGCAGCACGATGATGACGGCCAGCATGATCGGTGCCTTGGCGGCGATCGACATCTGGCTTTCCGCCGCGTCCTCGGCGCCGCCCTGGATCTCGACCTTGTAGCCGGCCGGCAGACTGTCGCGCAGGTCCTGCATGTCGGCATACATCTTCATCACCACGTCGTTCGGCTGCACGCCGTCCGGCAGCGTCGCACGCACGGTGATAGTCGGCAGCCTGTCGCGCCGCCATTCGATGCCCTGCTCCATGACGGGCACGACCTTGGCGACCTGCGAGACCGGCACGAAGCCGCCGAAATCCGTCGGGACATAGACCGAATTGACCGCAGACAGCAGCGAGCGGCTGGAATCCGGCTCACGGGCGACGATCGAGACCGTCTCCTCGCCGTCGCGGAAATCGTCGAGCGCAGCACCCGACATGGCGGTCTGCAGCATCTGCCGCACGCGCTGCGAGGTGACGCCGAGTGCCCGGGCGCGGTCCTGGTCGATCACCAGCTTCATCGCCGGCACCTGTTCCAGCCAGTCGTCATGGATGGCGCCGAGCATCGGATTGGCCTCAAACCGCGTCTTCACCTGGTCGGCGATCTCACGCACTTCCTGGCGGTCCGGTCCCATGACGCGCATCTGCACCGGCCAGCCGGTCGGCGGACCGAGGAACAGACGGTCGACTTTGCCACGGATCGAGGGGAAGTCTTCCGCAAGGATCGTCCGCAGCTTGACGATCAGCCGTTCGCGCGCCGGTTCGTCATTGGCCATGACGAGGAGCTGAGCGAAGTTCGGGTTGCGCAGCTGCTGGTCGAGTGGCAGGAAGAAGCGCGGCGCGCCTTCGCCGATATAGGTGGCGATGAACCGCTTGTCGGGATCATCCATCATCTTGGCTTCGAGCGCCTTTGCCTGGACTTCGACTTCCTTGATGCTGGTGCCCTCGGGCAGCCAGAGATCGACGAGGATTTCCGGCCGCGAGGATTGCGGGAAGAAATTCTGCGGAATGAACTGGAAGGCCCAGAGGCTGGTGACGAAGGTGCCGAGCGTCAAGAGCAGCACGATCACCCGGTGGCGGACCGCCCAGCCGACGGTGCCGCGCAGCCGGCGATAGAAGCCGGTGTCGAAGGCATCATGATGCTCGCCGGCGTGATGGCGCTGCTTGAGGATCATGTAGCCGAGCCAGGGGGTAAAGTAGACCGCGACGAACCACGAGGTCACCAGCGCGATGCCGACGACATAAAACAGCGACCTGACATATTCGCCGGCCGTCGATGCGGCGAAGCCGACCGGAATGAAGCCGGCCGTGGTGATCAGTGTGCCGGTCAGCATCGGGAAGGCGGTCGAGGAATAGGCAAAGCTTGCCGCTTCGATCTTGACCAGCCCCTCCTCCAGCTTTCGCTCCATCATCTCGACGACGATCATCGCATCGTCGACGAGCAGGCCGAGCGCGATGATCAGCGCGCCGAGCGAGATGCGCTGCAGGTCGATGCCGAGTTCGTACATCAGCGCAAAGGTGGCGGCGAGCACCAGCGGAATGGCGATGGCGATGACGAGGCCCGAGCGCCAGCCGATCGACAGGAACGAGACCACAAGCACGATGACGAGGGCTTCACCAAGCGCATGCATGAATTCGCTGATCGCATCCGTCACCACGTCGGGCTGGTTGGCGATCTGATCGACGGCGACGCCGTAAGGCAGCGCGTCCTCGAAGCGCTGATAGGTCGCCTCCACGCCCTTGCCGACATCGGTGACATTGAAGCCCTTGGCCATGACGACGCCGACCTGGACGCTGTCATGGCCGTTGAAACGGTACTTGCGCTGATAGGGGTCCTCGAGGCCGGAACTGACGGTGGCGATATCGCCGAGGCGCGTCACCTGGCCGCCGGCGCGAAGGCGCAGCTCGCGGATATCGGCCGCCTTCTTGACGTCGCCCTCGACGGAGATGCGCACCGAGCGCAAGCCGGTATCGACGGAGCCGGCCGGATCGACGTTGTTCTGGCCCTTGACGGCGTTCTGCAGGTCGAGGATCGTCAGGCCGCGCTCGGCGAGCGCCTTGGACGAGACGTCGATATAGATCTTCTCCGGCTGGTCGCCGATGATGACGGCCTTCTCGACGCCCGGCGTCGTCAGCAGCATGTCGCGCGCCTGGATCGCGAATTTCTTCAGTTCCGGATAGGAATAACCGTCGCCGCTTATCGAGTGCAGCGTGATGAAAGTATCGCCGAATTCATCATTGAAATAGGGGCCGAGCAGGCCCTGCGGCAGCTCGCTGGAGATGTCGCCGACCTTCTTGCGCACCTGGTAGAAGGCATCCGCCACGTCTTTCGAATTCGTGTCGCCCTTGACCTGCAGGGTGATGATCGCGCTGCCCGCCCGCGTATAGGATTTGACCCAGTCGATATGCGGCGTTTCCTGCAGCTTGCGCTCGATCTTGTTGACGACCTGGTCTTCCATCTCCTGGATGGAAGCGCCCGGCCAGATCGCCTGCACGACCATGACGCGGAAGGTGAATTCCGGATCCTCGCGCTGGCCCATGCGCATCAGGCCGAGCACACCGGTGATGATGATCAGGCCGAAGAGGAAGCGGGCGATGCTCGGATGGCCGATCGCCCAGCGCGACAGATTGAAGGGCCGCTTTTCAGTGGTGGTGGCATCCATGATTTTCTTCCCTTTGCGACGCGATCAGCGGACCGTCTGGTCCGTGGCGGCCAGGGCCGATTGCTGGTCCGGCACCTTCACCTTCAGATTTTCGTGCATGAACTGCGTGCCGGCGGCAACGACGAGATCGCCGGTATCGAGGCCCTCGGTCACATGCACGCCGTCGCCGGTGAAATCGGCGACCTTGATGTCGCGGCCATGCACGGTCGCCGTGTCGCGGTCGACGGTCCAGACCATCTGCTTGCCGTCCTTTTCAGCGAGCGCGCTGAGCGGGATCGAGACGTAGCTGTTGCTATTGCTGATATCGGCCTCGATCGTCGCCGTCATGCCGAGAAGCACGCGCGGATCGCTCGGCAGGCTCACCCGAACCGCAAAGGTGCGCGACTGCTGGTCGGCACTGCCGGAAACCTCGCGCACCTTGCCGTCGAGCACCAGCCTGTCGTCGGCCCAGAAGCTTGCCTTGACTGTCTTGCCCGGCTTGAATTCGGCGATATCGTTTTCCGGGACGGCGATCTGCACTTCCTTCTCGCCGTCGACCGCAACGGTGACGACGGGGGTGCCGGAGCCGACCACCTGGCCGATATCGGCATTGATCGATGTGACGATGCCGCTCTGACCGGCCTTGAGATCGGTGTAGCTCACCTGGTTCTTCGCCTGATCGAGCGCCGAGAGCGCGGCATCGCGCTGCGAGATCGCCTGGTCGTGGCTGAGGGCGGCCTGTTCGAGCTGCGACTTCGGGGCGACGCTCTTGTCGAACAGCTGCTCGGCGCGTTTGTTGGCCAGATCGGCGGTTTCAACGCCCCTTTCGGCCGCGGCGAGATTGGCTTCCGCCGTCTTGACCGCCAACTGGTAATCGGTGGCGTCGATGCGGGCAAGAGCGTCGCCCGGCGTCACCCGATCGCCGATATCGACGAGGCGTTCGGTGATCTTGCCGGCGACCCGAAAGCCGAGGTTCATCTCCGTGCGCGCCTTGACCGAGCCGGAATAATCGAGCTTGCGGGTGTCGCCCGCCCTGGCGATCTCGACGACCTTCACCGGCCGGATGACCTCTTTCACCTCGGCCTTCTCCTCCGAGCAGGCGGAAAGGCCGATGCCGACGGCGCTGACGAGCACAAGGCTGGCGACGGACGGCATGCGGTGGCTGAGGGTCTTGAGCGAAAACATCTTCCGCACTCCTGGATCGTTTCGGGGGATTCGGCGGCGGCTGCCGCCCGTTATTTCTTCAGCGCCCTGATCACATAATCGATCAGTTCGTCGACGCTCGCGCGGTTGGTTTTGGCAAGACATTGCGCCACCATCTGCGGGTGGCAGAGATTGATCGTCGCCGCGCCGAAGCAGCGCGAGGCAACGACCGGGTCCTGCTCGGCAAACTCGCCGGCCGCGATCCCTTCAGCGATGATTTCGGCAATGAGATCATGGACGCGGTCGATATGCTTCTCGATGACATGCCAGTCGCGCTCGATCGCGACGATGATCATCTCATGCACCTTCATCTCGTCGAGCATCAGATCGAGCGTCAACTGATGTTGGGTCTCGACATAGCGGCGCAGCCGCTCGCTGGCACTGATCGGCTGGTGGCGGATGTCGTAGGCGATTTGATAGGCCGTGGCGAGCATGCGCCCGCAGAGCGCCTGGTGGATTTCCACCTTCGAGGCGAAGAACCGATAGATATTGGCCGGCGACATGCCGAGATCGCGGGCAATGTCGGCCACCGTCGTTTTGCTGTAGCCATAGTGGCGAAACAGCCGCTCGGCCGCATCGAGAATGCGGGTAACATTCTCCTGCCGGGTGACGTCGAGCGTATTTTCCGCGATGTCGTTCATGGTTTTCGGAGTCCGAATTACGACTGACGATTTTCGAATTTCTTCAGTCGTAAAATATCAGCCGGCATTTGTCAATATACCGGCACGGGAATGCGGCGCGAAGGGCTCCTGCATCGGAGCAGCCCGCCGAATTGAACACAGCGAATTCTCGGAAAGACGTGAGGAAATGAAAAGTGCCGCGACAGAGAGGCGCGGCACTTCCCGTCGGCGGCAGCAGCAATCAGGCGAGCTTGACGTCGAGCGTGATCGGAACGGCGGCGAGCGCCTTGGAAATCGGGCAGCCGGCCTTCGCCTTATTGGCGAGTTCGGTAAAGGTCGCCTCATCGGCGCCGGGGATGCGGCCGGAGAGCGAAAGATGGATGGCGGTGACGGCAAAGCCGCCCTCGACGCTTTCGAGCGTCACCTTGGCGGAGGTTTCCATATGCTCGGCGGTGAAACCGGCTTCACCGAGGATCAAGGACAGCGCCATGGTGAAGCAGCCGGCATGGGCAGCACCGATCAGCTCTTCCGGGTTGGTGCCGGGAATGCCTTCGAAGCGGCTGGCAAAGCCGTAAGGGTAGTCAGTCAGGGCGCCGCTCTGCGTCGAGATCAGGCCTTTGCCGTCTTTGAGGCCACCGGTCCAATGGGCCGAAGCCGTGCGATTGATCTGCATGCCGTCCTCCTGTTTCGATTGTGCTTTCGAGGAAGCGGCAGGGTGCCGCTCCATGCCTGCGGGAGATCAGATTGTCTTCCCGATGGCAATATAATGCTCTATCGCCAGAAGACGACAGGCCTGTAAAAATCAGCCGGCTTGAAGCCCTTTCAGGCGGAATGCTGCAGAACGCTGAGGCCGCCGTCGATCGTCAGGCAGGTCGCGTTCATGAACGGGCACTCGTCGGAGATCATGAACACCGCCGCCATGGCGATCTCCTCCGGTGTTGCGATCCGCCCGCCGGGATGCAGCCTCATCGTCGCGGCCTTTGCCGCTTCCGGATCGGGAAAGCTGTTCCAGTAGTCGATCACCTTCTGCGTCGAGACATAGCCCGGCGCCAGCGCGTTGACCCGGATATTGCGGGCCGCATATTCGAGACCGAGCGATTTCGTCATGCCCAGCAATGCATGTTTTGCCAGGGGATAGGGAAATGTGTGCGGGATGACGGTGAAGGCATGCGTCGAGGCAATGTTGAGAATGACGCCGCCGCCGTGTTCGATCAGGCCCGGCAGCACCGCCTTGCAGCAATTCCAGGCGCCCTTGAGGTTGATGTCGAAACAGCGGTTCCATTCGTCGTCGGTCGTGGCGAGCGGCTCGGCAAAGACGTTGACCCCTGCATTGTTGACGAGCGCGTTCAACAGACCGATCTCCTCATTCGCCTCGGCAACCACCCGCGTGATCGTTCCGGCATCGGTTATATCGGCTGGTAGATAACCGACGCGGGCGCCGGTGCTCGCGAGATCCGCCGCTGCCCGAGCCAGCAGCGCCGCATCGCGGTCAACGAGATAGACGGCCGCATTTTCGCTGATGAATGCCTTCGCGATCGCAAGGCCGATACCTTGCGCAGCGCCCGTTATCAGGATGTTCTTGCCCTGTAGGCGGTTGCTCATCATCTTCCCTCCGGTTGAACCGGCAGCGCTGACAGATCGATTGTGACCTTGCCGGAAAGAACCTCACCCGGCTCAAGCGGTATGAGGCCTCCGAACTCCGGCAGGTGATGGCCGTTCGGCAGATGGCTCATCGGCTCGAGGCAGAAGAAATCGCTCCGGCCGACCGGCATGTAGAGCATGAAGCGATCGAGCGCGCCGTCGGCTTGCAGCGCTGCCTGAAAGCCAAGCTCCGGCCAGGTGATCGCCGCCCGCCCGTTCCAGCCCTCGAAGGCATTGTTCATCCATCTCTGCGGCAACAGCTTTTCCGAGCTGAAATCGAAATAGTCAGGCACGGGGCCTGGCACATCAGGCAGATGGTCCGGCCGCTCGCTCCAATAGCGATCGGCCGCAATCGTCAGTCTCGTCTCTGGCGTCAGCACGAAGAACGGGTGCTGACCGAGCCCGAAAGGAAGCGCCGCTTCGCCGCAGTTTTCCACCGAAAGCGTCAGCACCAGCGCATCGCCGGCGACACGAACCTCCTGCCGGGCAAGATAGGCATAGGGGGAAATCCGATCGGCGCGACGGGAAAAGGCAAACTGCGCATGCGCTGGACTGCGGTCTTCAATCTGCCAGAGGCCGAGCCAGCCGTCGCCATGCCGATAGAGCGGCTCGGCAGTATTCGGCTGGAAGGCATAGTCGCGTCCGGCAAAGGACATCGCGTTGCCGTCCACGCGATTGCCGAAGGGAACCATAGGAAAATTCGCGAACGTTCCATCCGGGCCTCCGGCCGGAACGAGAAACGGTATAGTTCGAAACGTCGCGGCAACGACCGCCGCACCCCGGGAGCTGACCCGGACGACGAGATCGCCGTGCTTCAGTTCGATGTCGCTCCCGGCTCGTTCCTGGTTCATCCACGTCGTCCTGCGGCCGAAGATCTCAAATTGTCGAGCAGCACCGCGATCAGCAGGATCAGCCCGCGCACGACATACTGATAGAATGCCTGGATATTGAGGAGGTTCATAACGTTTTCGGCAATACCCATGATCAGCACGCCGACCATGACGCCGCTCATCGCCGCCCGGCCGCCGGCCAGCGAAACGCCGCCGAGAACGCAGGCGGAAATCACCGAAAGCTCAAGCCCGGTCGCCGCGTTCGGCTGGCCGGAGGTGATGCGCGAGGCAAGCAGGATGCCGGCAATGCCGCAGACGAGCCCCTGCAGCGCAAAGATCCAGATGCGCATTTTGACGACATTGACGCCCGCAAGCCGTGAGGCCTCCGGATTGCCGCCGATCGCCAGGGTGTTCTTGCCGAAGACGGTGCGGTTGAGCACGAAACCGAAGAGGATGAAAAGGATCAGCATGATCCAGATCGGCGTCGGTACGGTCAGGAAGCGCGACAGGGCAAGCTGGTAGAAGGCGGGATCGTTGATGCCGACGGCACGGCCATCCGAGGCGATCAGCGCCAGCCCGCGCACGATCTGCATGGTAGCAAGCGTGGTGATCAGCGCATTGATGCGAAAGCGCGCGATGACGATACCATTGACGAAACCAACGACGGCGCCGCAAAGCAGGGCGGCGAGCAGCCCGACGGGAATGGAGCCCGTCGCATTCGAAACCATCACCGCGATCATGCCGGAGAAGGCGACGATCGATCCGACCGAAAGGTCGAAATCGCGCGACGCCAGGCAGAACATCATCGTGCAGGCGACGATGCCGATCGTAACGACCGACTGCAGCAGCCCCAGCATGTTTCGCTCGGTCAGGAAGTTCGGAACGAAGAGCGAGACGATCACGAAGGCGGCAGCGAAGATTACCACCAGCCCCTGTTCGCCGAGAAGAACTTTTTTCAACGAATTCATCGTCTGTATTCCTGGTTCTAAATGGTGCCTGCGGCATTCTTATCGGGGAGTGCGGCCGTCAGGATGCTGCGCTCGTCGAAATCCTGGCGGGCGACATTGGCCGCCACCCTGCCTTGGCACATCACCATGATGCGATCGGAGATGCCCATGACTTCGGGCAGTTCGCTTGAGATCACCACGATCGCCATGCCACCGGCCGCAAGCTCGTAGAGGATTTCGTAGATTTCCGATTTCGCCCCGACATCGATGCCGCGCGTCGGCTCGTCGATGACCAGCACCTTGATACCCTGCTCGGACAGCCAGCGGCCGAGAATGACCTTCTGCTGGTTGCCGCCCGAGAGATTGATGATGTCTTGTTTGCGCGACGGCGTCCGCACCCGAAGCTTGGCGATGAACCGGTCTGCCAGCGCCGCCTCTCGTCTCGGGCTCAGAATGCCGAAAGGCGAAAAATGCCGGCGCGACGAGATCGCGATATTTTCTTCGATCGATCGCCCTTGGATGATGCCGTCGAACTTGCGGTCCTCGGGGCAGAGCACCATGCCGGCATTGATCGCCGCCTTCGGATTGTGCGGCGAAACCGCAACGCCGTCGATCGTCACCTGACCCTGATGCCTGGCATCGGCGCCGTAAAGCAGCCGCGCCATCTCGCTGCGGCCGGCGCCGATCAGGCCGAAGAAACCGAGAATCTCGCCCTGGCGGACGGAAAAGCTGATCGGATGACGCAGCCTCGGCCCCGACAGGCCCTTGACCTCCAGCCGTATGCCGCCGAGCGGACGTTCGCGCCATCCCCAGACATTGCTGATTTCGCGCCCGACCATTTCCGCGATGATCTGCTCTCGCGTGGTTTCGGCGATGTCAGGATGGTGGGCGGCAAGCTTGCCATCGCGCAGCACCGTCAGGCTGTCGCAAAGCCTGAAAATCTCGTCGAGACGATGCGAGACGTAGAGAATGACCGTTCCCTTCGCCTTCAGCCTGTCGATGAGCGAAAACAGGATTTCGCTTTCACGCGAGGAGAGCGAGGAGGTCGGCTCGTCGAGCGCAATCACCCGCGCATCGAGCATGACGGCCTTGGCGATCTCGACCATCTGCCGCGCTCCGATCGACAGCGAGGCGACCTTGGCCGACGGATCGATATCGATGCCGATCTCCTGGAGCTTCGACCACACTGTCTCGATCAGCGTCTTGGAATGGATGACGCCGCCCTTGGCCGGAAAGCGTCCGAGCCAGAGATTTTCAGCGACCGTCAGCTCAGGAACGAGTTGCAGCTCCTGATGGATGACGATGACACCGGCATGGAAGGCGTCGCGGACGGACCCATATTTCTGCTCCTCGCCGTCGATGAGGATGTTGCCTGCATCGGCGGCCTGATCGCCTGACAGTACGCGGATCAGCGTCGATTTACCCGCACCGTTTTCGCCCATCAGGCCGTGGACGGCGCCCTTCTCGACGGTGAAGGACACATTCGCCAGCGCCTGCACGCCGGGATAACCCTTGGAGATATTGTTGAATTCGAGGAAAGCCATCATCGCTCCGCCGAGAAGAGCCAGCGGCGCGCTAAGCGGCCGCCGGACGATATCATCTTGGAAGGACGGTCACTCGATGCCAAGATCCTTGCGGACCTTTTCATAATCGTCGCGCAGTGCCAGCGAACCGGAAGTCAGCGTCAGCTTTTCCGGCTCCTTGCCGTTGGCGATCCAGTCATACATGTTGAGAGCCGTCTCGTAGCCGTGACGCTTCGGCGAGATGATGACGGTGCCGAAGAAGCCAGTCGCCGCCGGCTTCTTGAACTCGTTGATCGCCGATTCCGCGCCGCCGATTCCGACACCGATGACGTTGGCCGCCGGAATGCCGACCGATTCGGAAGCACGGACGGCGCCGAGGACGGCTTCGTCGTTGAGGCCGAAGGCGACCCAGTATTTCACGTCGGCATGCTTGTTGAGAACGGTGGTCGCCGCGTTGAGCGCCGCTTCCGTATCCGTCTTTGCCTGCGGTGCGTCATAGATGTTTTCGGCCGGAAAGCCGGCGGACTTCAGCACCGAGATCGCGCCTTCGACGCGGTCGACGGCCGTCGGCAGCTGGTCATAGGAGACCCGCACGGCGCCGACATTCTTCATGTCCCAACCGCGCTTCTTGATTTCGTCGACGATCGCCTGGCCGACGGTCTCGCCGATCTTGGTGGCCGAAATGCCCATATGCGGCACCTCTTCCAGCGGCTTGCCGTCAGCGCTGACGATGCGGTCGTCGACCGTCATCAGCTTCAGCTGGTTGGCTTCGGCCTTGGCGACGATGCCTGGGCCGAGCTTGACGTCGGGCGTGCAGATGATGAAGCCCTGCGCGCCCTGGGCGCCGAGATTATCGATCGCCGACTGGACCTTCTCGCCGTCTTCGGCGCCGATTTTGACGACGGTGAAGCCTTTTTCCTTAGCGGCCTGGTCGGCGAATTTCCATTCGTCCTGGAACCACGGCTCCTCAGGCTGCTTGACGATGAACCCTATCTTGACGTCCGCGGAAAATGCCGAGCCGGCTGCCAGAATGGCGAAAGTGCCAGCCAGAATGGCTGCTTTGAACAAGCGCATGTCTCTCTCCCTAAACTCTCAAAAACCGAGCAGCTGCCTCCCAGGCAACGTCCAATGAATTATGATAAATCATCATACCAGTCAATTGCCAATGTATGATGATTGGAATAATAGGATTATTGACGAGATGCCGGGAGGAAGCGTCGCAAAGCGGATCGAATTCGGATAATCAGGTTCGATTGCCTAGCACGCGAGACAGAGCGGAGAGGTGAGTTGGAAACAATCGAGCGACAGAGCGGGGCCGAAAGCCGCCGCATCGAGCGCCGTCCGCGCGTACGCCGCAACGTTACGGCGGCGATCGCTCAGGATATCTGTGCGGACCGCTATCCCTCAGGCTCGCCGCTGCCCCGCGAGAACGATCTCTGCGAGCTCTACGGCGTCAGCCGCACCGTCATTCGCGAATCGCTGAAAGTGCTGGAATCCAAAGGCCTTGTCCGTGGCAAGCCGCGCATCGGAACCACCGTCTGCGACAAGGATGACTGGAATATCCTCGACGCTGACGTGCTTGAATGGATGGGTCCCTATATCAAGGATTTCGACCTGCTCGGCTGCATCCTCGAAGCCCGCCGCACCATCGAGCCGGCAGCCGCCGAATATGCCGCCGAGCGCGCCAGCGCCCAGGAGATCGCCGATCTCGACAATGCCTGGCGGCAGATGCGCGACAGCGCCCGCGACCCGGAAAGCTTCACCGATGCCGACGTCATGTTCCACACGGTGCTGCTCACCGCCAGCCACAATCAGGTCTTCCGCCGCCTGTCGAGCGCCATTCACGCGGCGCTGAAATATGCGCTGCATGCCTCCAATATCGGCGTCGAGAATCGCGAGGATGCGGTGCTCGTTCACGGCCAGTTGGTCGAGGCCCTGCGCATGCGCGACAAAACAGGCGCCCGCGAATGCGCCAACCGCATGCTCGATCTTGCGGTGCGCGATCTTGCCGCCGCCGAAAAAGCGATCGGCAGAACGAAATGACCGATCACGACAAATCTGCGGACGCGCCGCCGATCGCAAACCCGGGAAGAGACTGAAAGAACAGCGATGAAGATCACCAAACTTACTACCTATATCGTCCCCCCGCGCTGGCTGTTTTTGAAGGTCGAGACCGACGAGGGCATCGTCGGCTGGGGCGAGCCGGTCGTCGAAGGCCGTGCGCTCACCGTTCAGGCTGCCGTCCACGAGCTCGAAGACTACTTGATCGGCAAGGATCCCTTCCTGATCGAGGGCCACTGGACGGTGATGTATCGCGGCGGCTTCTATCGCGGTGGTGCGGCCCATATGAGCGCCATCTCCGGCATCGACCAGGCGCTCTGGGACATCAAGGGCAAGGCCCTCGGACAGCCGATCCATTCGCTGCTCGGCGGCCAGCTCCGCGACCGCATCAAGGTCTATTCCTGGATCGGCGGCGACCGGCCCGCCGATGTCGCCAACAATGCCAAGGAAGTGGTTGCCCGCGGCTTCAAGGCGATCAAGCTCAATGGCTGCGAGGAAATGCAGATCGTCGACACCAATGAGAAGGTGGAAAAGGCTGTCGAGACCATCGCCGTCATCCGCGAGGCGATCGGCCCGCATATCGGCATCGGCGTCGATTTCCACGGCCGCGTCCACAAGCCGATGGCCAAGGTTCTCGCCAAGGAGCTCGAACCTTACAAGCTGATGTTCATCGAGGAGCCGGTGCTCTCCGAAAACAAGGAAGCGCTGCGCGATATCGTCAACCATACCTCGACGCCGATCGCGCTCGGCGAGCGGCTCTTTTCGCGCTGGGACTTCAAGCAGGTCCTTTCTGACGGCTATGTCGACATCATCCAGCCGGATCTTTCGCATGCCGGCGGCATTACCGAATGCCGCAAGATCGCGGCGATGGCCGAAGCCTACGACGTGGCGCTGGCGCCGCATTGCCCGCTCGGCCCCATCGCGCTCGCCGCCTGCCTGCAGGTCGATGCCGTCAGCTACAATGCCTTCATCCAGGAACAGAGCCTCGGCATCCACTACAACACCGGCAACGACATTCTCGATTACATCTCCAACAAGGAAGTGTTCCACTATGCCGATGGTTTCGTCTCGATCCCGCAGGGGCCCGGTCTCGGCATCGAGGTCGACGAGGCCTATGTCATCGAGCGCGCCAAGGAAGGCCATCGCTGGCGCAACCCGATCTGGCGCCATGCCGACGGCAGCTTCGCAGAGTGGTAAAGATTGGAGGGGTCGCGCAAGCGGCCCTTTTTCATTCGCCGTGTCGGATATCGCCCGTCTCACCCGTCATAGTGGAAACTCAAAGAGGAGATTCAGCATGGCCAGAGCAATCGCCATCATCGTCGCCCGCGTCATCTTCAGCTTCATCTTCTTCATGGCCGCCGGCTTCAAATTCGCCGATATCGGCGCGACGGCGGGCTATATCACTGCCGCCGGTTTTCCGATGGCGACATTCCTGACCTGGGTCGCGGCCTTCTTCGAGATCGCGCTGGCGCTCGCCTTCCTCTCCGGGGCCTTCTTTGCCGAAGCCAGCCTGCTCGCAGGCATCTACGTGATCTTCCTCGCCTTTGCCTTCCACGGACCGTCTCGTTGGCAGCAGAACCAGGCCGAATTAGGCTTCTTCGTCGATCACTTCACCTTCCTCGCCGGCCTGCTCTTCGCCGCCGTCCATGGGCCGGAGAGATGGGCGCTGCGCTACAGCCTGTTGAAATAGCGACCGATCCACAATCGTTCCGGAACCAAGAGCCGCGGCGATCATTGCTTCTCCACCACTTGGCAGAGGAGCGGCTCATGGCATTAGAGGGAAAGAGCGCCTTGGTGACGGGGGCAGGCTCCGGCATCGGCAAGGCGGCAGCATTGAAGCTTGCCGCCGAAGGCGCAAGGGTCGCGGTCCTCAGCCGCACGGAAAGCGAAGTACGGGAAACCTGCAATGAGATCGTCGCTGCCGGCGGCCGGTCGATCGCACTGACGGCCGACACGAGCGACGAATCCCAGATGCGGGCGGCGATCGACAGGATGACCGAGGACCTCGGTGGCATCGACATCGTCGTCGCCAATGCCGGCATCAACGGCGTTTGGGCACCGATCGATGATCTGAGGCCTGACGAATGGGATCAGACGATGGCCGTGAATCTGCGCGGCACCTATCTGACGCTCCATCTGACCGTGCCCTATCTCAAACGGAACGGCGGCTCCATCGTCGTCGTCTCCTCGATCAACGGCACCCGCACCTTTACCACACCCGGCGCCACCGCCTATACCGCCACCAAGGCGGCACAAGTTGCCATTGTCCAGCAGCTTGCGCTGGAGCTCGGCAAACATCGCATCCGCATCAATGCCGTCTGCCCCGGAGCGATCGAAACCGGCATTGACGCCAACACCACCATGCGCCATCGCGAGGAGACCGAAGTGCCGGTCATTTGGCCGGAAGGCGAAATTCCGATCACCAACGGCAAGAAGGGTTCGAGCGAGGATGTCGCCGAGGCGATCCTCTTCCTCGCATCCGATCACGCCCGTCACATCACCGGCACGCCCATCTGGATCGATGGCGGCCAGAGCCTTTTGCGCTAACGGCCCTGGAAATCAGCCGTTCAGTCGGGCGCTGTCAAGAGTATACAGTTCCTGCGCGCGCTGCACGCCGCGCAACGCATAACGTCCGACGCATGCAAGCGCGGCGCGCTCTTCCTGGGGTATGGCCGCAGCGAAATCAGAGGAGATCAGCAGGTTGAGATCGACCGAACGGCACATTGAGGCGATCCGGCTGACCTCGTTGACGGCGGGGCCGATGACGGTGAAGTCCAGCCGGTCCTGGCTGCCGATATTGCCGTAAAAGACATCGCCGATATGCAAGCCGATATAGACGTCCGTCGTCGCCCGGCCGTCGGCCGCGCGCGCGGCATTCAGCGCGGCGAGCTTTTCCCGCAGCAGCGATTCGGCGCTGAGCGCCGCACGGCATGTCTCAGCCGGCACCTCGCCCTTGAAGATCGCAAGCACACCGTCGCCAATCAGCTTCAGCACGTTGCCGCCCGCCTCGTGGATCGCCGAGATCGCCACCTCGCTGTAATCGTTGAGCAGCGGGATGATTTCCTCGGGCGGCACACGGTCGGAAATCTTGGTGTAGTTCAACAGATCGGAAAACCAGAGCGCCGCGGAAATCCGCTCCGACTTGCCGCGGCTGATCTTGCCTTCCATCACCTGGCGCGCCGCGTCCTCACCGAGATAGACTTCGGCGATGGTGCGGGCGATCCGCCCCAGCGCGATGCACTTGATCGCCAATCCGAGGACCGGCACGAGCTTGCGCAGGATGGCGAGATCGTGATCGGAAAAACCCTCAGGATGTTTGGTTGCGAAATGCGAGAAGAAGCAATCCATCTCGCCGATCGTGCCGGCTTCGCTGAAACGATGCATCATCGCCACGAAATCCGTGTGGCCGGCTTCCGCGATCTTGTCGAGCATGCTGAAATCGGTCGGATCGCCGAAGCCCAGGCGTCGGCGCACCTCCCGCTCGTTGCCAGACCAGAGATGGTAGAAGGCCGAGCGCTGCCAGTTCGCGGCAGCTTCGCCCGAGCTCGTCGGACCGTATTCGAATTCGGCTTCGATCTCCTCCACGCTGTCCCAGCGGAAGGCTCGGCCCTCATGCACGGGGTGCAGCGTGTCCATCAGCGCCAAGCCGCGGTCGAGCGGCAGGCCGGCATTCCGGCAGGCCGCGCAGAAGCCCGTCATCAGTTCGGCTTCCGAAACACCCTTCAGTCCCTGCTCCGTAACCCAGGCCGCAATTGTGCTGACGTCGCTGTAATCCATGCCGCTTACCTCGCTCATATCAAGCTTTAGCCCAAATCCGGCATCGATGGAAAGCCGATTGGCTCAATCGCCGGCCGACATGTTGTAGGGCGTGATGATTTCAACCGCTGAAAGCAAGGCGGGAACCGTCCGCCGGGCTGAGGCCTCGCGGCTCATGATCGCCCTGAAGGCCGAACGCGCATCGGTTCTGAGATCATGATGCAGCACGAAGCCGATCCGGCGTGCCGCAAGCAAAGCCCGATTGTCGGCATCGAGATCATGGGCGACAAAGACGCGGACCGGACGGTGGGCGGCTTCGAAGGCTGCCAGCACGGCTCGGTTGCCGCCGCCAATCGAATAGACGGCATTGATCGCGGAATCGGCCGCGAGCGCTGCCGCCGCAAGCGCTCCCGTCGCCGCATCGCTGCCGTGTCCCTCGCTGATTTCGGTGACGCCGATGTCGGGGTAATGGGCACGGATGACGCGGCGAAAACCGATTTCGCGCTCCTCCTCGCCGCGGAACCGCCCGCTCGACAGCGTCACCAGCACCTTGCCGCTGTCACTCCCGAGGCATTCGCCGACAAGATGGGCCGCAGTTTCTCCCGCCGCCCGGTTGTCAGCGCCGGCATAGGCGATGCGCGCCGAATTCGGCAGGTCGGTCACCAGCGTCACCACGGGAATCCCGGCCGCATCCGCCCGCGCGACGGCGGCAACGACCTCGCCGACATCAGGAGCCTTGAGTACGATGCCGTGCGTGCCGCGCAGCCGGATGCGATCGAGAAGCTGCACAAGTTCTGCCGGCTTCAGCACTTCGGCAAAGTGGAAGCGGCAGCGAAAGACGCCGGGCAGAAAGGTTGCCATCTCTGCCTCGAAGGCGGCCCGTACCGCATCACTGAAACGCTGCGGCGTCTCCATGACGATATCGATCGCCAGCGTGCGCCCGCTGCTCATCGCCCCCGTCTGCTGCTTCTCCAGCTCCGCGATCGCCGCTCTCACCCGCATTTCCGTCTGTTGCCGCACGCCCGGCCGGCCGTTCAACACCCGGTCGACGGTTGCGGTGCTCAGTCCGGCCTGAAAGGCGATGTCCTTGACGAGAAAAGCATGTGCCATGGGAACCCTTCCTGATGGTTTTTTGATGGATTCCTGATCTACATCACCGCGCATCGCGGCGTATAGTGCCTCATCGGAAACAGGGAGGAGCCTGGGATGAAAACCGATAACCAGCAGAAATTGCGGGCCGACCGTGTCTGGCTCTCTGAAGATGCCTGCGATCTTACCGATTTTCGCCGTGTTGCGGAAAAGACGACCGCGCTTGCCGATTACCCCACCGCGTCAGCGGTCGAGAAAAACATCCTGATTTATGACAGCCGCAAGGTGATGGCGGCGGCAGCGGAAGACCGGCGCGCCGTGCTGGCCGAAATCTGCGAGGCCTTCGGCGAAGGCCCCGGCGTCATCGTGTTTAAACATGCTTACGAGGATACCGGCGTCATCGACCGTGCCGGTGCGATCTTCGACGCGATCATCGACGAACAGCATCGCACCTCGACCGGCGGCGGCGATCACTTCGCCAAACCCGGCGCCAACGACCGGATCTGGAATTCGCTGGAAAAACATTGCCTCGCCGATCCAACGAATTTCGCCGAATATTACAGCAACGCCATCGTCGCGCTGGCGAGCGAAGCCTGGCTCGGCCCGAGCTATCAGATGACGGCGCAGGTCAACCGCGTCAATCCGGGCGGCTCAGCACAGTCGGCGCATCGCGATTACCATCTCGGCTTTCAGTCGTCTCAGGTGATCGAGCAGTTTCCGGCGCATGTGCACCGGCTTTCGCCGGTGCTGACGCTGCAGGGCGCGGTCGCCCATTGCGATATGCCGCTCGAAAGCGGCCCGACGCTCTTCCTGCCGCACAGCCAGACCTATGTGCCGGGTTATCTCGCCCTGAAGCGCCAGGAATTCCGCGATTATTTCGAAGCCAACCACGTGCAGCTGCCGCTCGAAAAAGGTGATATCGTCTTCTTCAATCCCGCCCTCTTTCACGCCGCCGGCACCAACCGCTCGGCCGACATCAAACGTGTCGCCAACCTCCTGCAGGTCTCCTCCGCCTTCGGTCGGGCAATGGAAACCGTCAATCGCGAGAGGATGAGCGCCAGGCTCTTTCCCGCGTTGAATACCTTGCAGGGCAGGCTTACGCCCGATGAAATCACCAACGCCGTCGCGGCTTGCGCCGAAGGCTATTCCTTCCCGACCAATCTCGACCGCGACCCGCCGCTCGGCGGCCTGGCGCCGAAGACGCAGGCACAGCTGATGCACGAGGCATTGAAGGAAGGCTGGAGCGACGAGGCCTTTACGGCAGCGCTTGCCGAGCAGGCGAGGAAGAAGTTGAGCTGACTAGAGAGCTGGAGCCCCCTCATCCGCCCTACGGGCACCTTCTCCCCGAGGGGAGAAGGGGAAAACAGACGGCGCGGCATATCCCTTCTCCCCGGGGAGAAGGTGGCGGCAGCCGGTTGAGGGGCCACACACGTTGACATAACCGCCTCCCGTACCCGCGGGAGGCCATTCGCGCATCACCACCGAGGAGGAACCACATGAGCACGAACCACGACCGCCTTGACGGCAAGATTGCGATCGTCACCGGCGGCACCCAAGGGCTGGGCGCAACCATCGCCCGTCTTTTCGCCGAACGCGGTGCGCAAGGCATCGTCATCTGCGGTCGCAACGAGGCCAAGGGCAAGGCGAAGGCCGCGGAGATTTCGGCCGCGACCGGCGTGAAGGTCGTCTACGTCAAGGCCGACCTCGGCAAGGTCGAAGACGCGCAGAATGTTGTGCACGCCTGCGACGAGGCCTTCGGCCGGGTCGACGCGCTGGTCAATGCCGCCGCCATCACCGATCGCGGCACCATCCTCGATACCAGCCCGGAACTCTTCGACGCCATGTTCGCCGTCAATGTCCGCGCGCCGTTTTTCCTGATGCAGGAGACGGTGAAGGTCATGCGCCGCGAAAAGACCGAAGGCACCATCGTCAATATCGGCTCGATGTCGGCCAAAGCCGGCCAGCCCTTCATCGCCGCCTATTGCGCCTCCAAGGGCGCGTTGGAAACGCTAACGAAGAACACCGCCTATGCGCTCTTGCGCAATCGCATCCGCGTCAACGGCCTCAACATCGGCTGGATGGCTTCCGAAGGCGAGGACCGCATCCAGCGCGAATATCACGATGCCCCCGCCGATTGGCTGGAGAAGGCGGCAGCGAACCAGCCCTTCGGCCGCCTCGTCGATCCGCATGAGGTGGCGCGCGCCTGCGCTTACCTGTCGTCGGCCGAATCCGGGCTGATGACCGGCTCGGTCATCTGCTTCGACCAGTCGATCTGGGGGGCTTACGACGGCTCGCCGCATCCGGTCGCCGCCCTCTGAAAAACTGGAGCCGGGCATTTCCGATCACCGGGCTCTGGCACCTCCCTCCGTTTGTCGCTAGGAAAAGGACAGCAGCATTCAGGGAGGAACTGGCGTGGCCGACAATCCGCTTTATGACATCCGCGATGAACGTTTCGGCGCTCTGGTCATCGGCAGCGCCGCGCTCGAGGAACTCTATTGCGGCTGCCGCTGGACGGAAGGCCCGGTCTGGTTTTCTGACCTCAACTGCCTGCTCTGGAGCGATATCCCGAACGAACGCATGATGCGCTGGACCCCCGACGGCACGGTCTCGGTCTTCCGCTCGCCCTCCAATTACGTTAACGGCAACACCCGCGACCGGCAGGGTCGGCTGGTGTCCTGCGAACATGGCGGCCGCCGCGTCACCCGCACCGAACTCGACGGCAGCATCACCGTTCTCGCCGACAGCTACAAAGGCAAACGGCTGAACTCGCCGAACGATGTCGTCGTCCATTCCGATGGCGGGATCTGGTTCACCGATCCGACCTACGGCATCCTGTCCGATTACGAGGGCCACAAGGCCGAGCCCGAGCAGCCAACCCGAAACGTTTACCGGATCGACCCTTCAAGCGGCGCAATCGAGGCCGTCGTCGAGGATTTCATCCAGCCGAACGGCCTTGCCTTCTCGCCCGACGAGACGAAACTCTACATCGCCGATTCCGGCTCGGCAAAACATGACGTGCCGCGCCATATAAGAGTTTTCGACGTCGTCGACGGCAGGAAGCTCGCAAACGGCCGCTATTTCTGCAGCCTCGATGTCGGCAATCCCGACGGCTTCCGCTTCGATATCAGCGGCAATCTCTGGACGAGCGCGGGGGATGGCGTGCACTGCTTCTCACCCGACGGCGCGCTGCTCGGCAAGATCAGGGTGCCGCAGACGGTCTCCAACCTCACCTTCGGCGGCCTCAAGAAAAACCGGCTCTTCATCACCGCGACGCGCTCGGTCTATTCGATCTATACGAAGACCAACGGCGCCCAATATCCGTGAGGATCAGGCACCGGCTTGAAGATCGCCGTTCCGGGATGACGAATTGCATAAAAAAAGCTAAAGCGCGTCACACGAATGAGATTCGATGTGCGTGCTTCAGAGCATGATGCCGAAACCTGTGAGCGGTTTCGGACAACATCCTGTTCTGGCAGCCCGCAGATCCATTGCATCAAGAAGGGATGTCCCGATGACCCGATTTTCACGCGCCGTAGGGCGCCGCACGACTTCTGATGCCATGACCGGGAGAGCCTGAGATGCGTTCCGTCGTTTCCTTCAACGAAGGCTGGAGTTTCCACGAGGGCTTCGGACAGCGTCTGCTCGAAAGCTTCGACGCCGGCAAGTCGGTCAGCCTGCCCCATACCGCTGTCGAACTGCCGTTCAACTATTTCGACGAGAAAAGCTATCAGCGTGCCTTCACCTATCAAAAAGTGCTGCGCTGGCTGCCGGAATTCGAGGACCGCGAGGTTTCGCTCGTTTTCGACGCCGCCATGGCCGACAGCGTCGTCTATCTGAACGGCGAAGAAATCATCGCCCACAAGGACGGCTACACCCCCTTCGAGGCCCGTTTCACCAGCAAGCTCATCAAGGGCGAGAACCTCGTGACCGTCAAGATCGACGGCAGCGAAAACCCTGAGATCCCGCCCTTCGGCGGCCGCATCGATTATCTGACCTATGCCGGCATCTACCGCGACGTCTGGCTGAAGGTCACCGATCCGGTGTCGATCCGCAATCTCAAGATCGAAACCGCGGACGTCCTCGCTCCGGAGAAATCGGCAACCATCGGCGTTGATATCGCCAATCCCGAGGCCCGCAGCTTCTCCGCGACCGTCACCGCCACGCTGAAGCAGTCGGACGGCGCGGTGATCGCCACCGCAGCAACCGAGACGATCGGCGACCGCACCAGGCTTTCCTTCGGCGGCCTCACCGGCATTACCCTCTGGGACATTACCGATCCCACGCTCTACGAAGTCACCGTCGAACTCCGGACGGAGCACGGCTCCGACCGTGTCTCCACCCGCTTCGGCTTCCGCACCGCCGAATTCACGCCGGAAGGCTTCCTCTTGAACGGCAAGCCGCTCAAGCTGCGCGGCCTCAACCGCCACCAGTCCTTCCCCTATATCGGTTATGCCGCCGGCCGCTCCGCCCAGGAGCGCGATGCCGACATCATGAAAAGCGTGCTGAAGTGCAATGTTGTCCGCACCTCGCATTATCCGCAGTCGAAATGGTTCCTCGACCGCTGCGATGCGATCGGCCTGCTGGTGTTCGAGGAGATCCCCGGCTGGCAGCATATCGGCGATGCCGACTGGCAGAAGGAATCGATCGAGAACGTCCGCCGCATGATCGAGCGCGACTGGAACCATCCTTCGATCGTCATCTGGGGCGTGCGCATCAACGAGTCCCAGGATAATCACGATTTTTACGCCGAGACCAATCGCCTCGCCCGCGAGCTCGACAGCACCCGCCAGACCGGCGGCGTGCGTTACATCACCGAGAGCGAACTGCTCGAAGACGTCTACACGATGAACGACTTCATCCTCGGCAACGAGGAACTGCCGGGCGCCAATCGCCCGCGCACCGCATTGCGCGGCCAAGAGGAAAATACCGGTCTGTCCCGGAAGGTGCCGTATCTCATCACCGAGTTCAACGGCCACATGCACCCGACGAAGGTCTATGATCAGGAGCAGCGCCAGGCCGAGCATGTGCGCCGTCACCTGGAGGTGCTGAATGCCGCCTATGGCGACCCCGATATTTCGGGCGCGATCGGCTGGTGCATGTTCGATTACAACACCCACAAGGATTTCGGCTCGGGCGACCGCATCTGCTATCACGGCGTCATGGACATGTTCCGCGAGCCGAAATTCGCCGCTTATGCCTATATCAGCCAGTGCGACCCGTCCGACGAGATCGTCATGAAGCCGGTGACCTTCTGGGCGCGCGGCGAGCGCAATATCGGCGGCGTGCTGCCGCTGATCATCCTGACCAATTGCGACGAGGTGGAACTGCGATATGGCGGCCTCAGCAAGCGCATCGGCCCGGACCGAGAGAATTATCCGCATCTGCCGCATCCGCCCGTCGTGCTCGATCATCGCCACTTCACCGCCGACGAGCTCGGCACCTGGGGTCTCGAATGGATCGACGGCGCCTTGACCGGTTATATCGGCGGCGAGCCGGTGGCGAGCCTGACGTTTGCCGCCGATCCTCTGCCGACGACGCTGGAAATCGTCGCCGACAGCCACACGCTGAAAGCCCGGGAACGCGACAGCACCCGCGTCATCATCCGCGCCCTCGACCAATGCGGCCAGCGACTGCCCTTCATGAACGACAGCATTTCGCTGAAGGTGCATGGACCCGGAAAAATCGTCGGCCCGGCCAATGTGCCGCTGCAGGGCGGCACCGCCGGCTTCTGGCTGGAGGCGACGGGTCTGGTCGGCGAGATCACCGTCGAAGCGGTTTCCTCGCGTTTTGCGCCGGTGACCCTCACTGTGACGGCCGCCGCCTGACGGCCATCACGCGATCCGCATCTGGCTGTCGGGATCGAAGAACACGGCCTTGTCGAGATTGAAGGCAAGGCGGGTGTTCTGGCCCGGGGCGATGCCGGCATCGGCGCGCAGGCGGGCGACGACGGATTTGCCGCCGAGCTTGGTGACGGCGAAGGTGTCGGAGCCGGCCGGTTCGACCACCTCGATCAGGCAATCGTCCTCGGTCAGCGAGCGCGCCTTGCGGTCGGCGCCATCCGGATCGGTCAAGGCTTCCGGGCGGATACCGAAGATCACCTGCCGGCCGGCATAGGCCGACAGGCCGTGATTGCCTGCGACGACCGGCAGCCTCAGCGGCGCGCCGTTCGGCCGCTCGAGTGCGACGGCAAGCCCGGAGACACCGGCCTCGACGGTGGCGTTGAGCAGGTTCATCGCCGGCGATCCCATGAAGTCGGCGACGAAGAGATTGGCCGGGCTGTTATAGATCTCGGCCGGCGTGCCGAACTGCTGCAGCACCCCGTCCTTGAGCACGGCGATCTTGGTCGCCAGCGTCATCGCCTCGATCTGGTCGTGGGTGACATAGACGAAGGTGGTGCCCATGCGCTGGTGCAGCCGCTTGATCTCGGTACGCATGTCGACGCGCAGCTTGGCGTCGAGATTGGAGAGCGGCTCGTCGAACAGGAAGACCTGCGGATTGCGCACCAGCGCCCGGCCCATGGCGACGCGCTGGCGCTGGCCGCCGGAAAGCTGGCTCGGCTTGCGGTCGAGCAGATGACCGATCTGCAGCATGTCGGAGACCTGCTTGATCGCCTTGGCCCGCTCCTCCTTCGGAACGCCGCGGATCTCCATGCCGAAGGCGATATTGCCGGCCACCGTCATGTTCGGATAGAGCGCATAGGACTGGAACACCATGGCGATGTCGCGCTTGGACGGATGCAGGCCGTTGATGGCGCGCCCGTCGATCCGGATATCGCCAGAGGTGATCGTCTCCAGCCCGGCAATGGTGTTGAGCAGGGTCGACTTGCCGCAGCCGGACGGGCCGACCAGCACGAGAAAGCCGCCCTTTTCGAGTTCGAGGTCGATGCCCTTGAGGATGTCGACGGCGCCGAAGCGTTTTCTGAGACCGGAGATTTCGAGGAAGGCCATGACTTACCCTTTGACTGCGCCCGCCATCAGACCGCGCACGAAGTAGCGGCCGGCGAGGATGTAGACGATGAGCGTCGGAACGGCCGCGATCATCGCCGCCGCCATGTTGACATTGTATTCGACCACCCCGGTCGAGGTGTTGACGACATTGTTGAGCGCCACCGTCATCGGCATGGAGTCACCGGTGCCGGCATAGGCCGAGGCAAACAGGAAGTCGTTCCAGATATTGGTGAACTGGTAGATGACGGTGACGACGATGATCGGCAGCGAGTTCGGCAGCATGATGCGGCGGAAGATCTGGAAGAAGCTGGCGCCGTCGACCTGGGCGGCGCGGACCAGCTCGGTCGGAAAGGCCTCGTAGAAGTTGCGGAAGAACAGCGTCGTGAAGCCGAGGCCATAGACGACATGGACGAAGACCAGGTTGACCGTCGAATTGCCGAAGCCGAAGTTCCAACCGGTGGCGTTCTGCAGGGTGACGCCGAAGCGGCCGAGCGAGCCGAGGATGGTCGCCATCGGGAGTAGCACCGACTGGAACGGGATGAAGCAGGCAAACAGCATCAGCCCGAACACCAGCGTGTGGCCGGGAAAGCGCCATTTGGTCAGGACATAACCATTGAGCGCCCCCATGATGGTGGAGATGGCCACGGCCGGCACCACCATCTTGATCGAGTTCCAGAAGTAGCCCTTGATGCCGGCGCAGGTCAGGCCGACGCAGGTCTCGCCCCAGGCCTTGACCCAGGGATCGAAGGTCGGGGCCTCAGGCAGCGCCAGCATGTTGCCGCCCTGGATCTCGTCCATCGTCTTGAACGAGGTCACGAGCATGACGAAGAGCGGCATCAGGTAGAGGATGGCGAAGATCACCAGCAGGCCGTAGATGACCAGCCGGCCGATCCAGCGGGTGTTGTTGCTGCTCTTGTCGCTGTTGTCGCCGCTCTGCGAGAGCGTTGCGGTCGAGGTTGCCGCCAGGGTCTGGGTTGGAGAGGTGACGCTGCTCATCGGGCCTTCTCCTTCAGTTCGGAATAGAGATAGGGAACGATGATCGCCGAGATGGTCATCAGCATGATGATGGCGCTGGCCGAGCCGACGGCCATCTCGTTGCGCTTGAAGGTATATTCATACATGAAGTTGGACGGCAGCCAGGCCGAGCCGCCCGGCCCGCCCGAGGTCAGCGCCACCACCAGGTCGTAGGACTTGATCGCCATATGGGCGAGCACGATGAAGGCGGAGAGGAAGATCGGCCGCAACAGCGGAATGACGATGCGGCGATAGAGCTGGAAGGGCGAGGCGCCGTCGATCTGCGCCGCCTTCATGATCTCGCCGTCGATGCCGCGCAAGCCGGCCAGAAACATCGCCATGACGAAGCCGGAGGCCTGCCAGACACCGGCGATGACGACGGTGTAGATGACGAAGTCCTTGTTCTTGATCCAGTCGAAGTGGAAGCTCGTCCAGCCGAAGTGGTGCAGCGTCTGCTCCAGCCCGAGGCCGGGGTCGAGGAACCATTTCCAGGCCACCCCGGTGACGATGAAGGAGAGCGCCATCGGATAGAGGAAGATCGGCCTGAGCAGCCCCTCGCCGCGGATCTTCTGGTCGAGCAGGATGGCGAGCAGCAGGCCAAGCGCCAGGCAGATGCCGACATAAAGGAAGCCGAAGATCGCCATGTTGGTGATCGAGGTATACCAGGAGGACGGCGGGTCGCTCTCGAAGGTCCAGCGCCACAGCCGCTGATAGGCGCGTGGCCCGGTCAGCGCATAGGACGGAAAGGTCTTGGAATTGGTGAACGACAGATAGGCCGTCCAGACGATGAAGCCGTAGACGAAGACCAGGGTGATGACGAAGCTCGGCGCCAGCACGATCTTCGGCAGCGCATCCTGCAGCCGGCCCCGCAGCGAGATCGGCGTCGCTTGCCCGGGGGTCAGAACCGGATCGGTGGTGGCAACAGTGCTCATGGATATCATCTCCCTTCCCGCAGGATCGGCTCGGCATTTATCGCTGCGGAGCCTGAAGCTTCCCCGGCCCAAGAGACGGGGAAGCATATTCATCGACAGATCTCAGCGCTCTCAGCGGGCGTCGTCGATCGCCTGGACGAGTTGCTTGACGGCTTCGTCGGAGCTCTTGATCTGGCCATGGACGAACTTCGAGACGACGTCCTTATAGGCATTGGCGATCGCCGGCGGGGCGCCATAACCCTGGGCCAGCGAGCCGAACAGCGTGCCGCCCTCATTGGCGGCCTTCAGGTCGGCGATGCCCTTCTTGCCGCAGGCGTCGAAGTCGGTGTCGGGAACGTCGGTACGGGCCGGCACCGAACCCTTGACGACGTTGAAGGCCGACTGGAAGCTCTTCGACAGCGTCGCGGTTGCCAGCGCCACCTGCGCCGCCTTGCGGTCGTCGGGGACGTTGAACATGCCGAACATGTCGGAGTTGTAGATGACGCTGCCGTCGGTGCCGGGGAAGCGGTAGCAGAGGAAGTCGGTATCCGGCGTCTTCTTGGCGGCGACGAATTCGCCCTTGGCCCAGTCGCCCATCACCTGCACCAGCGCATCACCCTTGATGACCATGGCGGTCGCCAGGTTCCAGTCGCGGCCGGAGAAGTTCGGATCGACGTATTGGATGATCTTCGCCAGGTTGTCGAAGGACTTCTTCATCGTCTCCGACTTCAGCGACTCCTCGTCGAGGTCGTTGAAGGCTTTCTTGTAGAATTCCGGGCCGCCGGTCGACAGCACGATGGAATCGAACATCGTCGCTTCCTGCCAGTTCTGGCCGCCGAGCGCCAAGGGGATGACACCGGCAGCTTTGGCCTTGTCGAGCAGGGCGATCAGGTCGTCGAAGGTCTTCGGCTCAGTGCCGCCGATCTTGTCCATCACCGCCTTGTTGATCCATAGCCAGTTGACCGAATGGACGTTGACGGGGGCTGCGACCCACTTGCCGTCATAGACGGAGAACTTCTGCAGGGCCGCCGGCACCGACTTGTCCCAGCCTTCCTTCTTGGCCGTCTCCGTCAGGTCGCCCATGACGCCGGCCTCGGCATAATCGAGCACGGTGTAACCCAGCATCTGCGAGGCGGTCGGATAGGTGCCGGCCGCCACCATTGCCTTCAGCGCCGTCATCGCCGCATCACCGCCGCCGCCGGCAACCGGCACGTCCTTCCAGGCAAAACCTTCCTTCGACAGATCCTCCTTCAACACGTTCAACGCCGCCGCCTCGCCGCCGGATGTCCACCAGTGCAGCATCTGCACTTCCTTGACGTCGGCGGCGCGGGCCGCACCGAGGCCAGCCATCATCACGACGGCAACAGCCGCCGAGCTCAAAAACTTGCGCATAAATTCCTCCCATTGAAAATCGGCGGCGGGCCCTCCCTGCCGCCCGATGCTTTCCGCCTTGCGGCGGTCAACATTCGGCCGCGCTCCTCCGCACGGTTGCTAATTTAAAACGTTATAAGCCTCTGATCGTCAAGTCCTTTCTCGACTCCCGAGAAAAATATGCCTTTTCTATTATCCTATTGAATTAATTACTTTATCAATCCTGCTATTTACCAGTCCACCTATGCGCCTTTGATATCCAGACGCGGTCTCCATCTCGCCCGCGAGTGCGATCTCATCCGCAGCCGACGTATCGATTGCGCATTGTCGCCAACGCCATCCACGAGGATCGGCCGCTGATCAATTTTCCGATCATTAGGCGCGGCCTATTTCCCTGAGGCGTGATTTGCCGTAGAAGCACGCCGTAATCCGGTCGCAGCCCACCCGGTCAAAACAAGGGAATCCAAAATATGAAGACTCTCGTCGTCTGCTCTGGCGGACTCGACTCCGTTTCGCTTGCACACAAGATAGCAGCGGAACAACAGCTTATCGGCCTCGTCTCCTTCGACTACGGCCAGCGGCATCGCAAGGAACTCGACTTCGCCGCCCGGTGCGCCGCGCGTCTCGCCGTTCCTCATCATATCATCGATATCGCCGCCATCGGCGGCCATCTCAGCGGATCGGCTCTGACCGACAATGTCGAGGTCCCGGACGGCCACTATGCCGAGGAGACCATGAAGGCCACCGTGGTGCCGAACCGCAATGCCATCATGCTGGCGATCGCATTCGGCCTTGCGGCCGCGCAAAAGGCCGATGCCGTTGCCGTCGCCGTGCACGGCGGCGACCATTTCATTTACTCCGACTGCCGGCCGGGCTTCATCGACGCCTTCCAGCGCATGCAGAACGAAGCGCTGGACGGTTATGCCAGCGTCAGACTGCTGGCGCCCTATGTCGATGTTTCCAAGGCGTCGATCGTCGCCGACGGCGCAAAACATGGTACGCCGTTTGCGGAGACCTGGTCCTGCTACAAGGGCGGCAACCTTCATTGCGGGCGCTGCGGAACCTGCGTCGAACGCCGCGAAGCCTTCCACCTTGCCGGTGTCACCGATCCAACGGACTATGAAGACCGGGACTTCTGGAAAACGGCAGTGTCGCAATATTCCGCGGCGGAGGTGCGTTGATGTACCGCATCACCAAGGAGTTTCATCTCTCCGCTTCGCACCAGCTGGATCATCTGCCGGCCGACCATCAATGCGCCAGGCTCCACGGCCACAACTACGTCGTGGTCGTCGAGCTCGCCGCCGAAAGCCTGAATGACGACGGGTTCGTTCGCGACTATCACGACCTGTCGCCGCTCAAGTGCTATATCGACGAGGCTCTCGATCATCGCCACCTGAACGAGGTCTTCGGCCACTCGAAAGTCACGTCCGAATTCCTGGCCAAGCATTTTTACGACTGGTGCAAACAGCGTTTCCCCGAGACATCGTCCGTCCGCGTCAGCGAGACGCCGAAGACCTGGGCGGAGTACCGGCCATGAGCGGAGAGACCATTCGCGTCAGCGAGATCTTCGGCCCGACCATCCAGGGCGAAGGCGCTTTGATCGGGCTGCCGACGGTGTTCGTCCGGACGGGCGGCTGTGACTATCACTGTTCCTGGTGCGACAGCCTCCACGCCGTCGACAGCGCGTACCGCGATCAATGGAGCCCCATGTCGGCCGAGGCGATCTGGCAGGAGGTCACGAAGCTCTCCGGAGGCAGGCCGATGACGGTTTCTTTGTCCGGCGGCAATCCGGCGATCCAGCCTTTGGGACCGCTAATCGAGCTCGGCCACTCCCAGGGATACCGCTTCGCGCTGGAAACGCAGGGAAGTGTGGCCCGGAACTGGTTTCGCGATCTCGATATCCTGGTCTTGAGCCCCAAGCCGCCGTCAAGCGGAATGTCGACCGATTGGGGCGAGCTCGACAATTGCCTTCGGCTCACCGCCGGCGGGCCGGAGATCGCATTGAAAATCGTGGTCTTCGACGACGCCGACTACGCGTTCGCGCGGCAGGTGGGGGAGCGCTATCCCTATATTCCCTTGTTCCTTCAGCCCGGAAACCACACACCGCCGCCACCCGATGACGACGACGCGCGTATCGATATCGACGGCGTGATGGATCGGATGCACTGGCTCGTCGAGAAGGTGACGACCGACCGATGGTTTGCGCCGCGCGTGCTGCCGCAGCTGCACGTGCTGCTCTGGGGCAACAAACGAGGGGTGTGAACCCCTCCGCCGAAACCTATTGTTCCGGGAAAGCGAAGACATCGACCGGCTCGCCGAGCCCGCGCAGCGGGAAGGTGCCGAGACTGTCCATATCTTGCGCGCAGCCCGCCATTTCGACGAAGGCCCGCGACAGGAGCACCGGACGCTTGACCTCCTTGGTCAGGCTTTCCAGCCGCGAGGCGACATTAACCGCCGGGCCGATGACGGTGAAATCGAGCCGCCGGCGCGAGCCGATATTGCCGTACATGACGTCACCGACATGCACGCCGACACCGTAGCGCAGCGGTTCACGTCCGTTGCCCGCATACTGCTGGTTCAACTGCGCCATCAACGCCTGCCCGTCGCGGATCGCCTGCAGCAGATCATGACAGGCCGTTTCCTTGGCTAGTGGGAAGATCGCCAGCAATCCGTCGCCCATGAACTTCAGGATCTCGCCGCCATAGCGCTCAATCGGGTCGGACATGGCGTCGAAATAATCGTTGAGCAAATGGATGACGTCGTCGCGTGGCCAGAGATCGGAGATCGCCGTAAAGTCGCGCAGATCGCAGATCATGATCGCCGCGCCGACGGTGGCGCCGCTGCCGCGCGTCGTGACGCCCGACAGGATATGTTCGCTCGCATGCGGTCCCACATAGGTCTGCAGCAGCGTGCGCGCCATGATATTCTTCAGCCGGATTTCGCTGACGAGGGTCAGGGCCGGCAACAGATCTCGCAGGAAATCGACGTGCTCGCTTTCAAAACCGCCCGGCCGTCTGGTGGAAAATGTCGCGACGTGGCGTTTGCCGAAGGTATGTTCGAGCGGCCAGGCGATATACTCCGTTAGCCCGTCGTCTCGCAGTTCTTGAAAGAGCGGATACTGGTCCTCGCCATCCGCGCCTTCCAGACGTTTGCGCACTTCCTCCACACCGGTATGGATCGCGTTGATCGGACTGTGCTGGAATTCAGGTGTGTTTTCCACACCGTAGGCAAATGTGTTGATCTTCGCCTCAGCGAGCCCCTCCTCCCAGAGAATGCGGGCGCCGACCCATTGCGGATGGTTCGTCCGGAAATGCAATGAGGCCCGGGCCACCGGCACACCAGCCGAAAGCAGCTTCTCACACATTTCCACCAGGATGTTGTCGATGAAGCGCTCGCCGCGCGTCTCGTTCACCAGCCAGTCGAGAATCCGCCTCCTGCGGATCGGCCAGACGCCCTCGTCCGCTTCAACGGCAGTCCCAGTCTTGTTCAAAAAGGGCGACATCAAAAACTCCGCTACGTCACGTCATTGGCAAGGATCGAATTCAGTTTCCGCTGAATGTGGGCGACAGGGAAGCAAATGATAAGGGCAGACTGCGAGAAAGCCTCAGAAATCCCAATCTTCGTCTTCGGTCGCGACCGCCTTGCCGATCACATAGGAGGAACCGGAGCCCGAGAAGAAGTCATGGTTCTCGTCGGCATTCGGCGAAAGCGCCGACAGGATCGCCGGATTGACCTTGCAGGCCTCGGCCGGGAAAAGCGCCTCGTAGCCGAGGTTCATCAGTGCCTTGTTGGCATTGTAATGCAGGAATTTCTTGACGTCCTCGGTCAGCCCGACACCGTCATAGAGCGCCTCGGTATATCGCGCCTCGTTGTCGTAGAGCTCGAGCATCAGGTCGAAGCCGAAATCCTTGATCTCCTGCCTTCTCTCCTCGGACAACCGCGCCAACCCGCGCTGGAACTTGTAGCCGATATAATAGCCGTGCACCGCCTCGTCGCGGATGATCAGCCGGATCATGTCGGCCGTGTTGGTCAGCTTGGCGCGGCTCGACCAGTACATTGGCAAATAGAAGCCGGAATAGAACAGAAAGCTTTCCAGGAAGACGCTCGCAACCTTCTTCTTCAAGGGATCGCCGGAACCATACTGCTCCATGATCAGCGCCGATTTCCGCTGCAGGAACTCGTTCTCCTCCGACCAGCGATAGGCGTCGTCGACGTCGGGCGTCGAGCACAGCGTCGAGAAGATCGAGGAATAGGAGCGCGCATGCACCGCCTCCATGAAGGAGACGTTGGAAAGCACCGCCTCCTCGTGCGGGGTTACCGCATCCTCCATCAGCCTGATGGAACCAACGCCATTCTGGATCGTGTCGAGCAGCGTCAGCCCGGTGAAGACGCGGATGGTTAATTGCTGCTCGGCCGGCGTCAGCGTCGCCCAGGAGGAAATGTCGTTCGACAGCGGCACTTTTTCCGGCAGCCAGAAATTGCCGGTCAGCCGGTTCCAGACTTCGAGATCCTTGTCGTCCTCGATGCGGTTCCAGTTGATGGCGCGCACGCGGCTGATTGGCTTTAGCGCGATGTTCATGGTGATTATGTCCTTCCAATAGATCTGATGGCGCTCGGAGCCCCCTCACCCTGCCCTCTCCCCGAGGGGAGAGGGGATGTCGCGCCTGCCGCAGATGTCTTCTCCCCATCGGGGAGAAGGTGCCGGCAGGCGGATGAGGGGGCCGTTCGCTCTAAGGCTCGCGGCCGAAATCAACTCACAACGTACAAGACACACATCCCTGCACCTCGGTGCCGGACAGCGCCATCTGACGAAGGCGGATGTAGTAGATCGTCTTGATGCCCTTCTTCCAGGCATGGATCTGCGCCTTGTTGATATCGCGCGTCGTTACCGTGTCACGGAAGAACAAGGTCAGCGACAGGCCCTGGTCGACATGCTGGGTTGCCGCCGCATAGGTATCGATGATCTTCTCGGCGCCGATCTCGTAGGCGTCCTGATAATAATCGAGATTGTCGTTGGTCATGAACGGGGCCGGATAATAGACGCGGCCGATCTTGCCTTCCTTGCGGATCTCGATCTTCGAGACGATCGGATGGATCGACGAGGTCGAGTGGTTGATATAGGAGATCGACCCCGTCGGCGGGACCGCCTGAAGGTTCTGGTTATAGAGGCCGGAGGCCATAACAGCCTTCTTCAACGACGCCCAATCGTCCTGCGTCGGAATATGGATTCCTGATTTGTCGAACAGCGCCTGCACCTTCTCGGTCGCCGGCTTCCATTCCTGCTCGGTATATTTGTCGAAATAGTCGCCGGACGCATATTTCGAATTTTCGAAGCCCTTGAACCTGCTGCCGCGTTCGACCGCCAGCAGGTTCGAGGCGCGGATCGCGTGATAGGTCACCGTATAGAAATAGATATTGGTGAAATCGACGCCTTCCTCCGAGCCGTAGAAGATCCGTTCGCGGGCGAGATAACCGTGCAGATTCATCTGGCCGAGACCGATCGCATGGCTTTCGTCATTGCCCTTCTCGATCGACGGGACCGAGGCGATATGGCTCATGTCGGAGACCGCCGTCAGCGCCCGGATCGAGGTCTCGATCGTCTTGCCGAAATCGGCGGAGTCCATCGCCGCCGCAATGTTCAGCGAGCCGAGATTGCAGGAAATATCCTTGCCGAGATGCTTGTAGGAGAGATCGTCGTTGTATTCGCTCGCCTCGCTCACCTGCAGGATCTCCGAGCAGAGATTGCTCATGGAGATGCGCCCGGCAATCGGGTTCGCCCGGTTCACCGTGTCCTCGAACATGATGTAGGGATAGCCGCTCTCGAACTGGATTTCGGCGAGCACCTGGAAGAATTCGCGCGCCTTGATCTTCTTCTTCGAGATGCGCGCATCCGCCACCATCTCGCGATACTTTTCCGTCACCGAAATCTCGGTGAAAGGCACGCCGTAGACGCGTTCAACGTCGTAAGGCGAGAACAGGTACATGTCCTCATTGTTTTTCGCGAGCTCGAAGGTGATGTCGGGCACGACGACGCCGAGCGACAGCGTCTTGATGCGGATCTTCTCGTCGGCATTTTCGCGCTTGGTGTCGAGGAAGCGCATAATGTCGGGGTGATGGGCGTTGAGATAAACGGCGCCGGCTCCCTGACGGGCACCGAGCTGGTTGGCATAGGAGAAACTGTCTTCGAGCAGCTTCATCACGGGGATGATGCCCGACGACTGGTTCTCGATCTGCTTGATCGGCGCGCCGGCCTCACGGATGTTTGTCAGCGACAGCGCCACGCCGCCGCCGCGCTTCGACAA
The DNA here is from genome assembly GCF_022385315.1 of Rhizobium sp. K102. Classification (NCBI taxonomy): domain Bacteria; kingdom Pseudomonadati; phylum Pseudomonadota; class Alphaproteobacteria; order Hyphomicrobiales; family Rhizobiaceae; genus Rhizobium; species Rhizobium sp. K102. The sequence continues at coordinate 4,063,471 of NZ_CP092436.1, read as the reverse complement.
TTGCAGCGCCGAATTGATCGACCGGCCGATCGATTCCATATTGTCCTCGACCCGCAGCAGAAAGCAGGAGACGAGTTCACCGCGCTGCTTCTTGCCGGCGTTGAGGAAGGTCGGCGTCGCCGGCTGGAATCGGCCTGAGATGATCTCGTCGACCATGTCGCGGGCAAGCGCTTCGTCGCCCTGTGCCAGGGTCAGCGCCACCATGCAGATGCGGTCTTCGTAGCGCTCGAGATAGCGCTTTCCGTCGAAGGTCTTCAGCGTATAGCTGGTGTAATATTTGAAAGCGCCGAGAAAGGTCGGGAAACGGAATTTCCTGGCATAGGCCTGATCGAACAGGTCGCGCACGAAATTGAAGGAATACTGATCGAGAACCTCCTGCTCGTAATAGCCCTCGGTCACGAGGTAATCGAGCTTCTCCCTCAGATTGTGAAAGAACACCGTGTTCTGGTTCACATGCTGCAGGAAATACTGCTTCGCCGCCATGCGATCCTTGTCGAGCTGGATCCTGCCCTCATCGTCATAGAGGTTCAGCATGGCGTTCAGCGCGTGATAGTCGAGCGTTTCCGCCGCTTTCAAAGGACGTTCGCCGGCGGGATGAGCAAAAGTGTTATGCGGTTTTGCGCCCGCATCCCGCGTCAGAGTTGTTCCCGTGTCCAAAATCGTTCCATTCCGTGTTTGACGTTGGCGACATCCTCGGCCGTGCCCATGAGCTCGAACCTGTAGAGGTAAGGCACCTGGCATTTGCGCGAAATCACGTCGCCGGCGAGCCCGTATGTCTCGCCGAAATTGCTGTTGCCCGCGGCAATCACCCCGCGGATATGTCCTCGGTTTTCCGCATCGTTCAAGAAACGGATCACCTGCTTGGGAACGGCACCCTTGCCACCGTCGCCGCTATAGGTCGGCACAATGAGAACGAAGGGTTCGCGGATAGGGAACGCCTCTGCGCCGCTGGCCGGAATGCGCGCCGCGCGCAGCCCGAGCCTGGCGACGAAGCGATGGGTATTCTCCGATCGGCTGGAATAATAGACGAGCAGCCCCATCGCCGTTTTCCGGTCAGGAGAGCGCGCTGATCATATCGGGACGGAAACCCGCCCAATGCCGCTCGCCGGCGATGACGACGGGCGCCTGCATGTAGCCGAGGCTGCGGACGCGATCGAGCGCTTCGGCATCCTGCGAGATATCGACGATATCGTAATCGACGCCCAGGCGGTCGAGGGCGCGATAAGTGGCGGTGCATTGGACGCAGGCAGGTTTGCTATAGACGGTAACACTCATCATCTTCCTCGTGATGTCAAAGAATTCTGGACGCAATACTGGGATCGGGCGCCTTTCGGCGTCCGGGGCAACGTTTGATGGTGATCTGGCAAAGTCGGCGCTTTAAACGCCCGATACGATCCCTTTCGGGATTTGCGCGGGCGGCGGCCTTGATATTCTCGACATGACTTCAACCCCGAAGTGCTCATGCGGACGTTCGGGGCAGCGCAACAGGCGCGGATCACTCCGCTTCATGCACGCGACCTTCCGGACACCCCGCCCGTGGACAGCTAGTTCAAGGCAGGTCTCCTGGCTTGCGGGTCGAAGCACCCTGCCCCAGCCTTCCCGAGGCATCATGCCTCAGTGACCTGAAATCGGACAGTTGCTCGCCGCTTACAGTTGCGGGGGCAGCTCCGGCCTTGTTGCGCCGTCATGGCGAAACGAACCGTATTCCCATCTTGGCCCGCGATCCTGACGAATCGAAGGAACCTTGAACACTAGATATAGTACGCGAATCCAAAATCACGTCAACGGATGGTTTGTGCATTGCGTTACGGCAGGTTTGAAATCACTGCGTTCCTGTGAAAAACATGGATAACGAAGGCTTAACGAAACGAGGCTGCGGAGAAGGTACGGATGAAGCGGGCTGAGCTGTAGCCGGGCCTCAGTTTGATGACAAACCTCCCCTCTCCGCGTCATCCTCGGCCGTGTGCCGAGGATCTGCTGCCTATCGACCGGAGGCAGATGCCCGGGGCAACCCCGAGCATGACGAAAGAGGAGTTGGCGCCCGTTATCAGCGGTCTACGCCACTCTTCATGTGACGAGCGCCGCAAGGACGACATCGAGTGTTATTCCCTTATCCGAAGCAGCCTGAGCGCATTGATCGTCACCAGCACGGTGGCGCCGGTATCGGCGAGGATCGCCGGCCAGAGGCCGGTGATGCCGGCAATCGTCGTCACCAGGAACACCGCCTTCAGCCCGAGGGCGATGGTGATATTCTCTAGGATATTGCGCATCGTTCGTTTGGACAGTTCGATCATCCGCGCCACGTCGCCAACGCGCCCATGCAGCACGGCGGCATCGGCCGTCTCCAGCGCAACATCGGTGCCGCCGCCCATGGCGATGCCGATATCGGCGGCGGCCAGCGCCGGAGCGTCGTTGATGCCGTCGCCGACCTTGGCGACGATGAAGCCCTGACGCTTCAATTCGCCGACGACCCGCTGCTTGTCTTCCGGCATCATCTCGCCGCGCCAGTCGATGCGGAGCATGCCGGCAACGGCTGCTGCCGTCCGCTTGTTGTCGCCCGTCAACATCATCGCCTTTACGCCGGCTGATTTGAGCGCGGAAAGCCCGGCTTCGGCATCCTCGCGCGGCTCGTCGCGCATGGCGATCAGCCCGACCGCAACGCCATTGACGAGCAGCACCGATACGCTCTTGCCCTCGTCGTTCAGAACAGCAATGCGCGCATCCTTTTCGCCATCGAGGGCGCCGCGCTCGCGGGCCGCGGACGGCGACAGCAGGTCCAGCGTCTCGCCGCCGACTTTGCCGCTGACGCCCTTGCCCGGCAGCGCTTCCAGCTCGAAGGCCGGCGGCACGGGAACGCCGTCCGCCCGAGCACGGTTGAGGATCGCCAGCGCCAAGGGATGGCTGGAGCCCTGCTCCAGCACCGCCGCGCGCGACAAGACCTGCGCCCCGCTCAATCCGAAGGAAACGATATCGGTCACCTTAGGCTTGCCTTCCGTCAGCGTACCTGTTTTGTCGAAGGCGACCATCGTCACTTTGCCGAGCGTTTCCAGCACCGCGCCGCCCTTCATCAGCAGCCCGCGCCGCGCGCCTGCCGACAGCGAGGCAGCGATTGCCGCCGGCGTCGAAATGACGAGCGCGCAGGGGCAGCCGATCAGCAGGATAGCAAGGCCCTTATAGACCCATTCGTCCCACGCGCCGGAAAGGAACAGCGGCGGAACCACCGCCACCAGTGCTGCGACCACCACCACGCCGGGCGTGTAATAGCGCGAAAACCGATCGATGAAACGTTCGGTCGGCGCCTTCGATTCCTGCGCTTCCTCCACCAGCCTGACGACGCGGGCGATGGTGTTGTCGGCTGCGGCCGCCGTGACGCGAACCCTGAGCACAGAATCGCCATTCACCGTTCCGGCAAACACAACGGCATCGACACCCTTGCGCAACGGCGTGCTCTCGCCCGTCACCGGCGCCTCGTCGATCGCGCTCTCGCCGGAGACAATGACGCCGTCCGCCGAAATGCGGTCACCCGGGCGCACCATGATGATAGCGCCGACGGCAAGGCTTTCCGCCGGAACCTCCCGCGTCTGACCATTGTCTTCCAACAAGGCATTCTTTGGCACCAGCGCTGTGAGCGACTGGATGCTTTCGCGCGCCTTGCCGGCCGCCACACCCTCCAGCAACTCGCCGACGAGAAACAGAAACACGACAGTCGCTGCCTCCTCGCCGGCATTGATGATGACGGCGCCGACGGCGGCGATCGTCATCAGCATCTCGATCGAAAACGGTGTGCCCGATAGAGCCGCCATGATGGCGCGGCGCGCGATCGGCACCAGCCCGACCAGCATGGCGATGACGAAGGCGTAGGATACGACCGCAGGCACGAGATGGCCGATGGCATAGGCGGCGATTAGCGCTGCACCCGAGACGATGGTCAATCGGCCCTTCCGGCTTTGCCACCAGGAACCGGTCATCGGCGCATGGTCACGCCCATGTAGCCCGTCGATTTTCTTTTGGCCATGATCGTGATCTGCGTGATCGTGATCATGGTCATGGTCGTGGCCGGCATGATCGCCGTGGTCGTGATGATCGTGCGGGCCGTGATCCTGTGCCGGCGCCGCGCTTCCGGCAAAGGGCGAGACCGAATAACCGAGCCCCGTCACCCTCTTCTCGATCGCCTTGAGGTCGCTGCTGCCGTCATGCCGGACGGTCATCGTGCCCGCCACCACCGAGACGGACACATCGGCGACACCTACCACGCGCCTGACCGCCGTGTCGATCTTGGTCGCACAGGCGGCGCAATCCATGCCGCTGACCCGGTATCGTGTCTCGCTCGTCTCAGCCATGATCCGCTTCCTTGTCAAACAGAAGCATCCCTCCTACATCCTCTAGCGACTAGAGGTGCAAGAGGAAAATCATGAAAAAGATCACGATCGGCGAAGCCGCTCGCCGGAGTGGGGTCAAAGTGCCGACGGTGCGTTATTACGAGAGCATCGGCCTGCTCGCGGCCCCGAGCCGCAGCGAAGGCAACCAGCGCTCCTTCGAACCCGCCGATATCAGCCGCCTCACCTTCATCCGCCATGCCCGCGAACTCGGCTTCGAGATCGAGGCGATCCGCACGCTGCTCACCCTGCAGGATGATCCGCACCAATCCTGCGCCTCTGCCGATGCCATCGCCAAGGCTCGTCTCGTCGAGGTCGAGCAGCGCATCCGCAGCCTGATGGCGCTGAAGGCCGAACTCGAAACCATGGTGGAAGGTTGCGGCCATGGCCGCGTCGACCAATGCCGTGTCATCGAGGTTCTCGCCGACCACGGCCAGTGCACGCATCCGCACCATTGATCCCCGCCCTTGCAGGCAATCGACGCCCGCGCCAAAACTGCGGGCAGATAGAATCGGGCGAAGACATCCATGAACCAGAAGCGAGTTGCGATCATCGGCGGTGGCCCGGCGGGCCTGGCGGCCGCCGAGCTGCTTTCGCTCTCCGGCCATGCGGTGACGGTTTACGACGCCATGCCGACCTTCGCCCGCAAGTTTCTGCTCGCCGGCAAGTCGGGGCTGAACATCACCCATTCCGAGGATTACGACCGTTTCGCCACGCGCTTCGGCGCCGCCTCTGCCCGCCTGCGCCCCGCTCTCGATGCCTTTACCCCTGGCGATATCAGAGACTGGGCAGCAGGGCTCGGGACCAAGACTTTCGTCGGCTCGTCCGGCCGCGTCTTCCCTGATGTGATGAAAGCCTCTCCCTTGCTGCGCGCCTGGCTCACGCGGCTGGAGGCGCAGGGCGCTACGCTGCGCACCCGCCACCGCTGGATCGGTTTTGCCGAAGAGGGCTATGTTTTCGAAACGCCGGAAGGGCGCAGCATCGTTCATTGCGATGCGGCCCTGCTGGCGCTCGGCGGCGCAAGCTGGCCGCGCCTCGGCTCCGATGCACGCTGGCTGCCGTGGCTGTCGGAGAAGGGCGTCGAGATCGATGCCTTCCGACCCGCCAATTGCGGCTTTGTCGTCGGCTGGAGCGAAAGCTTCCGCGAGCGTTTCGCCGGCGAGCCAGTGAAGTCGGTCACCGCCACCTCCGATGCCGGCACCTTTCCCGGCGAATTCGTCATTACCGCAAGCGGCATCGAGGGCAGCCTGGTCTATGCCCATGCGGCGAGCCTCCGCGACCGGCTGCTGAACCGTGGCAGCGCTGCCCTGACGCTCGATCTCGCCCCGGGCCGCACGACCGAAAGGCTGACCCGCGACCTCACGCGCCAGGATGCCAAATCGAGCTTTTCAAACCGCCTGCGCAAGGGCGCCGGCCTCGACGGCGTCAAGGCGGCGTTGCTGCGTGAGCTCGCTGCCGAGCGCGACCGAGCCGATCCCGGACGTCTCGCCGGCATGATCAAGGCCCTGCCGGTGCCGGTCCTCGAAACGAGGCCAATCGGCGAGGCCATTTCCTCGGCCGGCGGCATCCGCTGGAGCGGCATCGACGATGGCTTCATGTTGAAGGCGCTGCCGGGCACCTTCGTCGCCGGCGAGATGCTCGACTGGGAAGCGCCGACCGGCGGCTATCTCCTCACCGCCTGCCTTGCGACCGGCCGCGCCGCCGCCCGCGGCATCGAGGCCTGGCTGCGGCGCTGACCATCTCCAGCAAAACTGGGCAAGGATTGCGACGCGCATGCGAATGGCTATGAACCCGATCTAGATCAAAGACGTGGCGTATCCGACGTGCAAAGATCGCGCATGCTTTTGCGAGGGGAAGGCGGCCGTCGCTGCGTGCAATTGCAAACCGGCCGCTTTTCCCTCAGATTATGCTGAAGTTCCGTGGGAGGAGCAGATGCACGAACAGTCAGCACATGCGGAGCATGTCTATAGCTCTGCGCAGCGGAATTCCGCCGCCGCGAGTTCTCCGATTGTCGCTTCCTGGCGGCGTTGCATGACCATGCACCGGCTCGCGCCCGAGGACGAACGTGCGCCGCTGCGTCTGACCGACGAGGAATTTCACCGGGCTCGCGAACAGTCCGAACGGCTGGTCGCCGGCGCAACCGAGGAGCTCGACCGGCTGTTCACCACGGTCGGCAAGGCCGGCTGCTGCATCCTTCTGACGGACAGGAATGGCATTGCGCTGGAGCGCCGGGGCGCTGCCGGCGACGATAAGGACTTTCACCAACTCGGTCTCTGGACCGGTTCGGTGTGGACCGAGGCGAGCATCGGCACCAATGGCATCGGCACCGCACTTGCCGACGAGCGCGCCGTCGCCATCTTCCGCGACCAGCATTTCTTCTGCTCGAATATCCGCCTGAGCTGCACGACGGCGCCGGTCCGCGATCATCGCGGTGAACTCGCCGCCGCCCTCGACATCTCCACCTGCCGCGAGGACGTCAACGAAATGACGCTGGCAATCCTGACGCAGACCGTGCGCGATGCGGCGATGCGCATCGAACTCAACCTCTTCCGCTCGGCCTTTCCCGGCGCCCGCTTCCTGATGGTCCCGGCCGGCGCCAATTCCGCCGCCGCCCTGCTTGCCGTCGACAGGCATGATCTCGTGCTTGGCGCAACCCGCGCCGCCCGCGTCGCGCTGCAGCTGGACGACAAGCGGATTGCGGCCGGCATCCCGGCCGCCGATGCTCTGCGCGAAGCCGTCGTTTCACAACAGGAAGAGATGGTCGAGGCGGAAAAAGCGGCCTTGCTGCGGGCGCTGTCGCGCACCAGCGGCAACGTCTCGCAGGCGGCGATCGCGCTCGGCATAAGCCGCGCCACGCTGCACCGGAAGATGAAGAAGTTCGACCTGCATTAGCCCGACCCCGAACATGTCACTGACATGGTTATCATGACGCGGCCCTGTCGCATGTCTGCGACAGTGTGCACTGCGGTATGGAAGACCTCCCCTGTTCCCTTCGGCAAAACACGCCCATTTTTCCCTCCACTGGTTCACTTGGGAACCTAGCTCATCATGGGAGGATGACATGCTTCATCAGAAAATCGTCGAGTCGCCGTTCAAGCTGAAATACGGCAACTATATCGGCGGCGAATGGCGCGAGCCGGTCGAAGGCAAGTATTTCGAAAACCTGACGCCCGTCACCGGCGGCAAGCTCTGCGACATTCCCCGCTCCGATGAAAAGGACATCAATCTCGCACTCGACGCCGCCCATGCGGCCAAGGAAAAATGGGGCCGCACCTCCGCTACCGAGCGCTCCAACATCCTCATGAAGATCGCCGAGCGGATGGAAGACAAGCTGGAATTGCTCGCCCAGGCCGAGACCTGGGACAATGGCAAACCGATCCGCGAGACCATGGCCGCCGACATTCCGCTGGCGATCGACCATTTCCGCTATTTCGCCTCCTGCATCCGCGCTCAGGAAGGCTCGATCGGCGAGATCGATCACGATACGATCGCCTATCACTTCCACGAGCCGCTCGGCGTCGTCGGCCAGATCATTCCCTGGAACTTCCCGATCCTGATGGCCACCTGGAAGCTTGCTCCGGCGCTTGCCGCCGGCAACTGCGTCGTCTTGAAGCCTGCCGAGCAGACGCCGGCCTCGATCCTGCTCTGGGCCGAACTGGTCGGCGATCTGCTGCCGCCCGGCGTGCTCAACATCGTCAACGGTTTCGGCATCGAGGCCGGCAAGCCGCTGGCGACCAGCCCCCGCATCGCCAAGATCGCCTTCACCGGCGAGACGACGACCGGCCGGCTGATCATGCAATATGCCAGCCAGAACCTCATTCCGGTGACCCTGGAACTCGGCGGCAAATCGCCGAACATCTTCTTTGCCGATGTGATGGCCGAAGATGACGATTTCCTCGACAAGGCGCTCGAAGGTTTTGCGATGTTTGCCCTCAACCAGGGCGAAGTCTGCACCTGCCCGAGCCGCGCGCTCGTCCAGGAATCGATCTATGACCGCTTCATGGAAAAGGCGGTCAAACGTGTCGAAGCGATCAAGCAGGGCAACCCGCTCGATCCCGCCACTATGATCGGCGCCCAGGCCTCGAGCGAGCAGCTCGAAAAGATCCTCGCCTATCTCGACATCGGCAAGCAGGAGGGGGCTGAGGTCCTGGTTGGCGGCTCCCGCAACGATCTCGGCGGCGATCTGGCGAACGGCTATTATGTCAAGCCGACGATCTTCAAGGGTCATAACAAGATGCGCATCTTCCAGGAGGAGATCTTCGGGCCGGTGGTCTCGGTCACGACCTTCAAGACCGAGAAGGAAGCGCTCGAAATCGCCAACGACACGCTCTACGGCCTCGGCGCCGGCGTCTGGAGCCGCGACGCCAATCGCTGCTATCGGTTCGGCCGCGAGATCCAGGCCGGCCGCGTCTGGACCAACTGCTACCACGCCTATCCCGCCCACGCCGCCTTCGGCGGCTACAAGCAATCGGGCATCGGCCGCGAAACCCACAAGATGATGCTCGAGCACTACCAGCAGACCAAGAACATGCTGGTGAGCTACAGCCCGAAGGCGCTCGGCTTCTTCTGAGATGCTCTCGCATGGTGGGAGAGGATCAAACCCCTCCCCAACCCCTCCCCACAAGGGGAGGGGCTTAACGTGCGGCGCTCGCCGTATTCGCTCTCGGCCGCAGCATATTATGAATCCGGCTTGTTGTTTTGCGAGGCGGTGCCACAGCTTAGCCCCTCCCCCTTGTGGGGAGGGGTTGGGGAGGGGACTTTTTCCTCCCAAAACGTTTGGAGAAAGACCGATGGAAACGACTGTCAACGGCAAACCGCGTGTTCTCGCAACCGACGCGGCCCTTGATTTGATCGCTGAGATCAAGCGCGATCACCCCGATATCCTCTTCCACCAGTCCGGCGGCTGCTGCGACGGCTCCTCGCCGATGTGTTACCCCGCCAATGAATTCATGGTCGGCGACAGCGACGTCAAGCTTGGCGAGATCGGCGGCGTGCCGGTCTATATCAGCGCCAGCCAGTTCGAGGCGTGGAAGCATACACAGCTGATCATCGATGTCGTGCCGGGTCGCGGCGGCATGTTCTCGCTCGACAATGGCCGCGAGAAGCGCTTCCTCACCCGCTCGCGCCTCTTTAGCGGCGGAGAGGCCTGTGCCGTCCCGGATGCTACAGTCAGAACAGCTTGATGCATGCGGCTAAGACGCCCAGGCGGTCTGGCGCGTGACATGCTTCCCACTGAGAATTTCGCCTGTAGTATTCCCATAGTACCTTCTGTCCGACGGTCTTTGTTAATCTTCGTCGGTTGGTTTCAAAGGAGGATACGATGCCAGCTTCAAAGATCCTGATGATCACCGGTGATTTCACCGAAGATTATGAAACGATGGTGCCGTTCCAGACGCTGCTCGCCTGCGGCTATACGGTCGATGCCGTCTGCCCCGGCAAGAAGGCGGGTGAGAGCGTCGCCACCGCCATCCATGATTTCGAGGGCGACCAGACCTATTCCGAAAAGCGCGGCCATAATTTCGCGTTGAACGCCACTTTCGACAGCGTGCGGGCAGAGGATTACGATGCCCTCGTCATCCCCGGCGGCCGCGCGCCCGAATATCTTCGCCTCAATGCCGACGTCATCAACACGGTCCGGCACTTCTTCGATGCCGGAAAACCTGTTGCAGCCATCTGCCACGGTGCGCAGTTGCTTGCCGCTGCCGGCGTATTGAAAGGCCGCACCTGCTCGGCCTATCCTGCCTGCCGGCCGGAAGTCGAACTGGCCGGCGGCGTTTATGCCGATATTGCGATCACCGACGCGGTCTCGGACGGCAATCTGGTCACGGCGCCGGCCTGGCCGGCTCACCCCTCCTGGCTGCGCCAGTTCATGGCGGTGCTCGACGCCGCGTCGATGCCTGAAACCAACGCCGCCTGACAAGGGCGGCACCGGGAGGACGACATGTGTGAACTCTTCATCAAAGCGGATGCGCGGCTATGGGAAAGCACCACCCGGTCACTGCGCATTGACGGCATGGTCACCAGCGTCAGGCTGGAGAACTTCTTCTGGTCGAAGCTCGAGGAAGTTGCCCGGCGCGACGGCATGAACGTCGTGCAGCTGATCACCCGGCTGCATCATGAGTCGATCGATGCCGGCCACGATCTCGGAAATTTCACATCCTTCCTGCGCGTCTGCTGCGCCCGTTATCTCGACCTGCAGCTCGCCGGGGATATCCCCGCCGATGTCAGCCGCCCGATCTCCGATCTGGATGCGCCGGTCATCCTCGGCCGCGAACGGGAAAAATATCACTGAAGCCTGGCCCGGCGAACGGCCGATGATGGCGGGCAGAGCTCTCCACGGGGAACTCTGCCGACAATCCTGGGATACCTGACCTTGGCGCAGCTGCACGGGGGTTGCGTTGCGGCGCTGCCTGGATCAACAATGCGCGGCATCATCCAGCACCGGCACCGTCAGGAGATCGATTGCCATGAACCAGCAGAAGGCCGTGATCGTCACGGGAGCCGGCGGCAACCTTGGCAGCGCCGTTGTCCGCGAGCTTGCCGCAGGCGGCGCCAAGCTCGTCTGCATGAACCGGTCGAGCCAGGAGCTGGAAGCCTTGGCCGGCGAGCTTCCCGCCTCCACCGAGTTCCTGTCGATCGCCGGAACGGAACTCACCGATTACGCGTCCTGCGCCGCCGCTGTCGCCCGCGCCGTCAAGCGCTTCGGCGGGGTCAGCGCCCTGATCAATACGGTCGGCGGCTTCCAGATGGGACCGGTCGGGCCGGATGCGCCTGTCCAGTGGGACACGATGATGACCGCCAACGCCCGCACTGCGCTGACGATCAGCGCTGCGGTTCTCCCGACCCTGAAGGCGGCAGGCTATGGCCGCATCATTCACGTGGCCGCCGCCCCCGGCCTGAAGGCCGGAGCCAATCAGGCGGCCTACGCCGCTTCGAAAGCCGCCGTCATCCGGCTGACCGAGGCGATCGCTGCGGAAAACCGCGATCACCGCATCACCGCCAACTGCATTCTGCCCGGGACGATCGACACGCCTGAAAATCGCGCCGCCATGCCCAATGCGAAGACGGACGGCTGGGTATCGCCGCAATCGATCGCCCGCCTCATCGCCTTCCTGATTTCACCGGCCGCAGCTGTCGTTACCGGCGCGGCGATCCCGGCAACCGGGCGCGAATAAAGCAAGGTCTTGCACGTTTTGTACGGTTACATGCCGCCCGGCTTGCGGTACGATTCCTTCTCATCGGAGGCGCGGGCAGCGGGCGGGCGCGATGGTGTTGATGATCGCATTGCGGCGACATTTGCCGGAAGGCAGGTGGTTTCGATGACCGACGGTCCCGCATTCCCCGCCGTCAGCGCCACCAGCCTGGTGCGCGAGGAATGGTTCCTCGGCGTCAGCGTCGCGACGAGCCTGGCATTTCTGGCTTTCCAGGAGCAGCTTTTCGGAAGGCTTTCCGATCCGCTTTGGTTCACCGTCGTTTTCGTGTGGCTGTTTGCCGTCGTCCTCGGCTCCGCCCTGTCGGTCGTGCGGCACGCGGATCATTTGGCGGAGCGGCTGAAGGAGCCCTACGGCACACTCATTCTGACGCTGGCCATCACCTCGATCGAGGTGATGGCGATTTCAGCTGTCATGCTTCACGGTGAAAACAATCCGACGCTTGCCCGCGATACGCTGTTTGCGGTCGTCATGATCATCCTGAATGGCATGGTCGGCCTGTCGTTACTGCTGGGCGCGTGGCGGCGGCCGGAACAGCAGCACAATCTGCAGGGCGCCAACGCCTATCTCGGGGTTATCGTGCCGCTGGCAACCTTGAGCCTGGTCATGCCGACATTTCTGGCAGGCCCGGGCGGACAACATTCATCGGTGCCAAGACAGCTGATCCTCGGCATAATATCGGTCGGCCTTTATGCCACATTTCTGTTTCTGCAGGCCGGCCGCCATCGGGACTATTTCACCGACGACAGCAACCGTCACAAGCCTCACGGCGAACGTCTCCCTCGCCATGGCCCGGTCTGGCCTCATGCCATTCTGCTTTTTGCCTATATGGGTCCCGTCGTCTTCCTGGTCGAACAGCTAGCGCGGCCGATCGACTACATTATCGAAACCCTGCATGCTCCGGCCGCATTCGGCGGTGTTGTCATGGCCATCCTTGTCGCAACGCCCGAGGCGATCAGCGCCGTGCGTGCGTCCATCGCCAACAATCTTCAGCGCTCCGTCAACATCTTCCTTGGTTCGGTATTGTCGACGATCGGGCTGACGGTACCGGCGATGCTCGTTGTCAGTCAGCTTTACGGGCACACCGTGACCCTCGGCCTGGAGGGCGGCGATCTGGTGATGCTCCTGCTCACGCTTGCCGTCAGCATCATTACCTTTGCAAGCGGCCGCACGCATCTCATGCAAGGTGCCGTGCACCTGGTGCTTTTCCTGGCTTACGTGCTGCTCATTTTCCAGCAATGACGCCCGCTCGGCGACATCTTGCCGAATGAAACCGCCGCCCGAAGGCGGCGCTGCAAGACCAGGAAAGTAAGAGTTCCGCGCCCTGGTCTGTCTTCCGCTATGATGGCGGGAGCTATTGCGCGGCTTGCAAGCGATCGCAGTGGCGGCAGCACCTCAAAGTGCTATTGCTCGTCTGAAATGACGCGCGGCGCTGTAGGTGGCGATACGGAGACCGGACTTGGGCTCACTGTTGCTTGGCGGGCTTATATTTGTGTTTCTGTCGAGCGCGACGTCGATAGGATTGATCGTGCGCGACCGCTTGCCGGATCATCACCTCAATGCGGAATCCAAGGACGTCATCAGGCTAGCAACCGCGGTGGTGGGAACGTTGTCGGCCCTAGCCCTCGGCCTTCTGATCGCCTCCGCCAAGTCGACCTACGACAACGCCGAAGTGGAGATGAGAACGGCGTCCGCGCGGGTGCTCCTGCTGGATCGAGTCATGGCCCAATACGGGCCGGAAACCGACAAGGCGCGGCAGTTGCTGCGTGAATTGATCGAGAACCGGATGAGCCGCGGCTGGTCGGCCGAAACCACCGACGAGGCATCCGGCACGGCGCTGGGGGAATATCAGGATATCGAGGCAGTTCAGGGCGACCTACGGTCCCTGACGCCGAGGGATGCCGTGCAGCGTTCTCTCCAGGCCCGCGCTCTTGAGGTGAGCGGCATGGTCGCCGAGACCCACTGGCTGCTGGTCGAATCCGGGAAGGAGGGTTTGCCTTGGGCCTTCCTCGCCGTTCTCGTCTGTTGGCTCGGGCTGCTTTTTGCAACCTTCGGACTGCAGGCGCCGGCCAACCCCACGGTGCTGTCAATTCTGCTCGTCTGCGCTCTGTCCGTCGCCGGCGCGATCTTCCTGATTGCGGATATGGCCAATCCCTATGTCGGACTGATCCATGTTTCCGATGCACCTTTGCAATCGGCCATCGAACGGCTCGGGAAACCCTAATGCATGTCGCCCGGAAGTGTGCAGCGGTTTCATCGCCTCTCTGTTCTGCCGCGCAGAAATGCCAAAAGCCCGCTTGTGGCGGGCTTTTTGGGTATTGCCTGTTGTAGAGTTTGGTTGCGGGGGCAGGATTTGTAGTTTTCTATCCCGCTTCGTCGGCTTTGCCTCCTTGCGGGCCCCTGAAGAGGCGTTAAATCCTCGACCCGTTACCAAACAAAAAGCCCGCACGAGGCGGGCTATTTATTTGGTTGCGGGGGCAGGATTTGAACCTGCGGCCTTCAGGTTATGAGCCTGACGAGCTACCGGGCTGCTCCACCCCGCGGTATATTGTAACACGAAAGGCCGCTTTGTGGGCGGCCCTTTGATCGGCTTTGGGCCGTAGAGTTTTGTGATTGAGAAGATTTTAGTTGCGCTTTGCAGACCTGGCAGCGACCTACTCTCCCGCGTCTTAAGACGAAGTACCATGGGCGCAGGGGCGTTTCACGGCCGTGTTCGGAAAGGGAACGGGTGCAGCCACCCCGCCATAACCACCAGGTCGGCAAAGCGCAACTTTTGATTTGAGAAGCTGGTACACGAGTGACTAGTGATTAGTGACTAGTCGGTAGTGTTTTGTTTTGAACACGTCTTTGGCCTTCAACCGGACGAACACTTCGTGTTCGCCGGGACCGGGCAAAGGCTGGCGCCTTCGCCTTGTCAGGACGACCGCTTTGCGGTCGCCTTGAGATGAGCACAGTCAATGAGAACGATCAAGCCGATCGAGCTATTAGTACCGGTAAGCTTCATGCGTTGCCGCACTTCCACACCCGGCCTATCAACGTGGTCGTCTTCCACGGCTCTGATAGGGAACACTCGTTTTCAGGTGGGTTTCCCGCTTAGATGCCTTCAGCGGTTATCCCGTCCATATATAGCTACCCTGCTATGCCCTTGGCAGGACAACAGGTCCACCAGAGATATGTCCATCCCGGTCCTCTCGTACTAGGGACAGATCCTGTCAATATTCCTACACCCACGGCAGATAGGGACCGAACTGTCTCACGACGTTCTGAACCCAGCTCACGTACCGCTTTAATTGGCGAACAGCCAAACCCTTGGGACCTGCTCCAGCCCCAGGATGCGATGAGCCGACATCGAGGTGCCAAACAACCCCGTCGATATGGACTCTTGGGGGTCATCAGCCTGTTATCCCCGGCGTACCTTTTATCCGTTGAGCGATGGCCCTTCCACGCGGGACCACCGGATCACTATGACCGACTTTCGTCTCTGCTCGACTTGTCAGTCTCGCAGTCAGGCGGGCTTATGCCATTGCACTCGACGACCGATTTCCGACCGGTCTGAGCCCACCATCGCGCGCCTCCGTTACTCTTTCGGAGGCGACCGCCCCAGTCAAACTACCCACCATACACTGTCCCGGACCCGGATGACGGGCCGCGGTTAGACATCCATGACGATAAGGGTGGTATTTCAAGGATGGCTCCACGGAAACTGGCGTCCCCGCTTCAAAGCCTACCACCTATCCTACACATGCCGACACGAATGCCAGTGTAAAGCTATAGTAAAGGTGCACGGGGTCTTTCCGTCTGACCGCAGGAACCCCGCATCTTCACGGGGAATTCAATTTCACTGAGTCTATGTTGGAGACAGCGGGGAAGTCGTTACGCCATTCGTGCAGGTCGGAACTTACCCGACAAGGAATTTCGCTACCTTAGGACCGTTATAGTTACGGCCGCCGTTTACTGGGGCTTCGATTCAAAGCTTGCACCTCTCCTCTTAACCTTCCAGCACCGGGCAGGCGTCAGACCCTATACGTCGTCTTGCGACTTCGCAGAGCCCTGTGTTTTTGATAAACAGTCGCTACCCCCTGGTCTGTGCCACCCCATCATACTTGCGTAAAATGGGGTCACGCTTCTTCCGAAGTTACGCGTGCAATTTGCCGAGTTCCTTCAACATAGTTCTCTCAAGCGCCTTGGTATACTCTACCTGACCACCTGTGTCGGTTTCGGGTACGGTCTATACGGTGGAGCTATTTCCTGGAACCGCTCCGCTGCCCTGATAATCCAATAAACCAGAACAACTTGTGCAATCCGTCACTACCACCAGGCCCACGAATATTAACGTGGTTCCCATCGACTACGCGTGTCCGCCTCGTCTTAGGGGCCGGCTAAC
>NZ_CP092436.1:3545000-4042500 GCF_022385315.1 Rhizobium sp. K102 | reverse complement strand
ACGGCGAAAAAGAGGTCGTGCGCCGCCAGCCCTTCGCGCATGTGAAGATGACGCTGGCCGCCAACCATGTCGCGACCGAGGACTATCCCGATTTCGATCCCCTGGCGATCTTCTCCGCCGACGAGCCGCAGCCTGCCCCGCAGAGCCGCACCGGCGCGATTTACGGCTCCGACGTTGAATCCGAAGTCAGCCTCAAAACCATTGCCTTCCCGACCGGCAAGACCGGTATGAAGATGGCCTCCGGCCTGTCACTCGAGGAGGTCGAAGAAAATGTGCGCTCCAACGGTTCCGTGCTGACCGACGGCAATACGCAACTCGCAGCGCTTTATTACGTCGACCCGCGTCGTTTCTCCAACGAGGATGCCGATGTCGATCTGACCGCGGGTCTCTCCGCCCGCGTGCTCGAGCAGAACATGACGGTCTCCGCACCGGAATCGATCACGCCGCAGACCGAAGAATTCGCCGACGACATCCTGCCGGTGCGCGTCGACGCACCCATCGCCAAGGCGCTGACAGATTCCGGTTATCCGCAGCAATATGCCGATGGCATTGCCGGCATCATTGCCCAGCAGTTGGGAGCCAGCGACCTCGAAAAAGGCGACGTGCTGCGGATCGGCATCATCCAGAAGGGCGAACAGGCAAAGATCATCCGGGCCAGCGTCTATCGCGGCACGCGCCATCTGGTCACCGTGGCTCTCGACGACAAGGGCAAATATGTGTCCGGCAGCGAGCCGCCGATGCTGGACGCCATCGCCACAGCCTTTGATGACAATTCCTTCGCGCCGGCGCCCGGCCAGAACCTGCCGCGCGTCTATGACGGCATCTTTCGCGCCGCCCTTTCCTACGGCATGACCAAGGATATGACGGCGCTGATCATCAAGCTGCTCGCCAGCAATGTCGATTTCCAGGCGCAGCTGAGACCGACGGATACGCTCGAGGCCTTTTTCTCCGTCGCCGACAGTGCCGGCCAGGCAACCGAGGATTCCGAACTGCTCTACGTCAACGCCCGTTTCGGCGATACGCAGACGCGCTTCTACCGCTTCCAGGATCCCGAGGACGGCACGGTCGATTATTTCGACGAGAACGGCAAGAGCATCCGCCAGTTCCTGCTGCGCAACCCGGTTCCGAACGGCATCTTCAAATCCGGCTTCGGCATGCGCCGGCACCCAATCCTCGGTTTTGCCCGCATGCATACCGGCGTCGATTGGGCGGCCCCTCGCGGCACGGCGATCATCGCTGCCGGCAACGGCACGGTCGAGAAAGCCGGGTGGGATTCCGGTGGCTATGGCAACCAGACGATCATTCGCCATGCGAACGGTTACGAATCCTCCTACAATCACCAGAGCGCCATCGCCAAGGGCGTTGTGCCCGGCGCCAAGATCCGCCAGGGCCAGGTGATCGGCTGGGTCGGCACGACCGGCGAATCCACCGGCCCGCATCTGCATTACGAGCTGATCGTCAACGGTACCAAGGTCGATCCGCTGCGCATTCGCCTGCCGGGCGGCAAATCGCTGCAGGGCGAGGCGCTGGCAAAATTCGAGGATGAGCGCAAGCGCATCGATACGCTGCTGAACAACCAGACATCGGATCAGGTGGCGAGCAAGTAATCGCCGCCGCAGCCGGCAGGCTGATGAACTGCCGGGGTGTCTCGGCCCACAAAAAATGGCGGCCAAAGCCGCCATTTCTCATTCATCCGACGGCTCGGCCTATGCCGCTTCGCTGACCGTCTGCCGTGCCCGGAACTGCAGCCGGTCCGAACCGCTTGTCACCTTCACCGTCGATCCATCCGGCATCTGGCCGGACAGAATCTGCTCGGCCAGCGGATCCTGCACGAATTTCTGGATCACCCGCTTCAGCGGCCTTGCGCCGTAGACCGGGTCGTACCCCTTGTTCGCCAGCCAGTGGCGGGCGTCCTCATCGAGATCGATGACGATCTTGCGCTCCGACAGCAGAGCCACGAGCCGCTTCAGCTGGATATCGACGATCGCGCCCATCTCCTCGCGTTTCAGGCGGTGGAAGAGGATGATCTCGTCGATACGGTTCAGGAATTCCGGCCGGAAATGCCCGCGCACGACCTCCATCACCTGTTCGCGAACCGTGTCGCTGTCGTCGCCGTCCCTGAGGTGCGTCAGATATTCGGCGCCGAGGTTCGAGGTCATGATGATCATCGTGTTGCGGAAATCGACCGTCCGGCCCTGGCCGTCGGTGAGGCGTCCGTCGTCCAGTACCTGCAGCAGGATGTTGAAGACGTCTGGATGCGCCTTCTCGATCTCGTCGAACAGCACGACCTGATAAGGCCTGCGGCGCACCGCTTCCGTCAGCGCTCCGCCTTCGTCATAACCGACATAGCCGGGAGGCGCGCCGATCAGCCGGGCAACGGAGTGTTTCTCCATATATTCCGACATATCCATGCGCACCATCGCCGTTTCGTCGTCGAACAGGAAGCGGGCGAGCGCCTTGGTGAGCTCCGTCTTGCCGACGCCGGTCGGGCCGAGGAAGATGAACGAGCCGATCGGCCGGTTCGGATCCTGCAGACCGGCGCGGGCGCGGCGGACCGCGCGCGACACGGCCTGAACCGCATCGCCCTGGCCGATCACCGATTTCCCCAGCTCGTCTTCCATCCGAAGCAGCTTGTCGCGTTCGCCCTCCAGCATCTTGTCGACCGGGATGCCGGTCCAGCGGGACACGACATGGGCGATGTTGTCGGGGATCACCACCTCCTGGACCATCGCGCCGCGCTCGCCATCCTGCTTCTCGGCTTCGACGAGCTGCTTTTCGAGATCCGGAATGACGCCATAGGTCAGCTCGCCGGCACGCTGAAACTCACCCTTGCGCTGGGCGATCGCCAGTTCGTTGCGGGCATCGTCGAGCTGCTTCTTGAGATCGGCGGCAAGGCCAAGCTTCTGCTTTTCCGCCTGCCAGCGGGCCGTCAGCGCATCGGCTTCCTCTTCAAGAGTGGTAAGTTCGGTCTCCAGCCGCTTCAGCCGATCGGCGGAAGCGACGTCGGTTTCCTTCTTCAGCGCCTCGCGCTCGATCTTCAGCTGGATGATGCGGCGGTCGAGCTCGTCGAGCTCCTCCGGCTTGGAATCCACCTGCATGCGCAGCCGCGCTGCCGCCTCATCCATCAGATCAATCGCCTTGTCGGGCAGGAAACGGTCGGTAATGTAACGGTTGGACAGTGTCGCGGCGGCGACAAGCGCCGCATCGGCAATGCGCACCTTGTGGTGCTGCTCGTATTTTTCCTTCAGACCGCGCAGGATCGAGATCGTGTCTTCGACCGTCGGCTCGTCGACGACGACGGGCTGGAAGCGCCGGGCAAGCGCCGGATCCTTCTCGACATGTTTGCGATATTCGTCGAGCGTGGTCGCGCCGACGCAATGCAGTTCGCCGCGGGCAAGAGCAGGCTTCAGCAGGTTGGAGGCATCCATTGCCCCATCGGCCTTGCCGGCGCCGACCAGCGTGTGCATCTCGTCGATGAACAGGATGATCTCGCCGTTTTCCGCCTGCACTTCGTTGAGCACGGCCTTCAGCCGCTCTTCGAATTCGCCGCGATATTTCGCACCGGCAATCAGCGCGCCCATGTCGAGCGCCATCAGCTTCTTGTCCTTGAGCGATTCCGGCACGTCGCCGTTGACGATACGCAGCGCCAGCCCTTCGACGATCGCCGTCTTGCCGACGCCGGGCTCGCCGATCAGCACCGGGTTGTTCTTGGTGCGCCGCGACAGGACCTGGATGGTGCGGCGAATCTCGTCGTCGCGGCCGATGACCGGATCGAGCTTGCCCTCGCGAGCTTCGCCGGTCAGATCACGCGCGAATTTCTTCAGAGAATCGAAGCCCTGCTCGGCGTTGGAAGAATCGGCCGTCCGACCCTTGCGGATATCGTTGATGACCTGGTTGAGACCCTGAGCCGTGACGCCGGCGTTCTTCAGCGTCGAAAAGGTCGACGCCGAGGATTCGATCGCCAGCGCCTGCAGCAGGCGTTCCACCGTCACGAAGCTGTCGCCGGCCTTCTTCGCCGCCTCTTCGGCGGTCGAAAGCACCTTGGCAAGCGGCTGCGCCAGATAGATGTTGCCGTTGCCGCCTGAGATCTTCGGCATTTTGGCAAGGGCGGCGTCATTGGCAAGGCGGGCAGCCTTGGGATCGCCGCCGGCGCGCTCGATCAGAGACGCGGCCATGCCCTGATCATCGTCAAGCAGGACTTTCAGCACGTGCTCGGGCGAAAATTGCTGATGACCCTGCGCCAGCGCGTAGGTCTGCGCCGACTGGATGAAGCCGCGCACCCGCTCCGAATATTTCTCGATATTCATATTCCACCTCCATGGATCGCCCTGCCCTTTCGAGGCGCAGACCGATGATTGAGATCGACCCCCTGAAAAGGCAGGCCGCGCTTGCCCGTCTCTCGATTTGGGCGAAGCAGTTCGAGGAGAATATGGTAGCCTGTTCCAGGAGTTTAAAGAGCCCGTAAAATGAAAATCCCCGGCACAGGGCCGGGGATTTTCAAGCAAATCCGGGCAGATGGTATGAACGTCCCGCCTCCTCCCGAAGGAGAGGCGAAATCCTTCACTCCGATGTGGCGTCCGCCAGAACAGGCGCCTCTGCGGAAGCGCCCTCGCCTTCCGAGGCTGCGTCGCCTTCTGCGCCACGACGCGGGCGGCGGGGACGGTTGCCGGCGCTGCGGCGGCGGGGCTGGCGTTCGCGCGGCTGGCCGGCGGAACCCTCCTCGTCCATGGCGACCTCGGCAGGGATGCCTTCGATCTCCGGCTGCGGGCCGGTTCCATCGATGACGTCGGGCTGAGGTGCCGAAGCGGGAGCCGGCTGCGGCTGCGGCTGTGCCTGCGTCTGGTGCTGCCTGCTCTGCGGCGGCTGGACGACAACGACATCATCGCCGTCATTGTCGTTGTTATCAATATCATCGCTGTCGCGATCCGCCCCGTCGCGGTCATTGTAATCGCCGCGATCGTCGCGCTGGAAACGCTCCTGCATCTGCGCCTGAGCGCTGGCGATGATCCGATTGTAATGTTCGGCGTGCTGAAGATAGTTCTCGGCCATCACGCGGTCGCCGGAGCTCTGGGCATCACGGGCAAGCTGCGCATACTTCTCGGCGATATGCTGGGCGGTGCCGCGAATCTTCACATCGGGGCCGGAGCTGTCATAGGTCCGGGTCAGCGGGTTGCCGCCCTTGCGGTTGAAATTGTTGTTGTTGTTATTTCCGCCGCCGCCATTGTTATTGTTGTTACCACGCCCTCGACCGCGCTTGTTTTGCTGTCCTGGCCTCATAGATCGTTCACCTGAATTCTCTGTTTGTGATGGATACATGGCACCAACCGCCATGACCGGAAAACCGGGTCAGGACCTTTGTGCCGCGAGCATACTGCGCCTCTGCGCCGACCTGCCGCTTGGTTCTCAAGTCAGTTTGACTGATTCACGCGTTGGGTCGTGTTCAACCGTTGAAACTCTCGTTTAAAAGAGCGGACCCCCGAGGCAAACCAAGTACCGAACGAATCTCGTTCATTCCTATCTGCCCAACACGTGTCCGCAACCTATATTGCTTCCCTGGGAAATCCAAGCCTTTTCTTCGCAATAACAATAATGTCCCGTCCAATGCCGCAATTATCGCCTTTTACGCGAGCGCGAACATGAGCGCCCTGTCATTCTGACCATAATCTTTCACGGATTTGAGGCAGCTGAAGCCTTTCGCTTCGAAGATCGCCGTCACATCGTTTCGCTGATCGTAGCCGATTTCCAGCCCAAGAACCCCGTCGGGTCTCATGAACCTTGCCGCATCCTTGGCTATGGCTTTATAGGCGTCAAGCCCATCCGGGCCGCCATCCAGAGCCGCAACCGGATCAAATTTCGTCACTTCGGGAGCGAGATCGTGAATGACATTGGAGGCAATATAGGGCGGATTTGAGACAATCGCGTGAAATGAGCCCTGGATCTTCTCGAACCATTTCGACTGTACGGCCTGAAAGCGATCCTGCAACCCGTTTCTTTCTGCGTTTGATCTTGCCGTTCCAAGGGCATCCGCCGATATGTCGCTGCCGATGCCTGACGCCTCGGGACACTCGCTCAACAGCGCAAGGCATATCGCCCCGGTCCCTGTTCCGATGTCAAGAATATGGAGATGGCCGTGGACCTTTGCAAGGTCCTTGAGATAGGGAAGCACCGTATCGACCAGAATTTCCGTATCCGGCCGCGGCTCCAGGGTTTCCGCCGAAAGCTGCAGCGCCAGGCCGTAAAATTCCCGCTCGCCAAGAATGCGATGCACCGGCTCATGGCCGAGCCGCCGCTCCAGCGCCTTGGAAATCACCGCGATCTGATCAGCAGAAAGCTTCTCGGCCGATCGCGTCAACAGTTCGGTCGATGACTGTTTCAGAAGGCCCGCGACAAGCAGACGCGCATCGGTTGCCGGATCGGCGATGCCTGCCTCCGTGAAGCGACGGCGCGCTTCGGCAAGCATATCGGCGACCGTCTGGCTCATAGCTGCTCGCCGAGCTGCGCCAGCTGGCTTGCCTGATAGTCGGCCATCAACGCATCGACGACCTCCTCGATCTCACCCTCCATCATCCGGTCGAGCTTATAGAGCGTCAGATTGATGCGATGGTCCGTCACGCGTCCCTGCGGGAAATTATAGGTGCGGATGCGTTCCGAGCGATCGCCGGAGCCGACCTGGCTCTTGCGATCGGCCGAGCGTTCGCTGTCGGCCCGCTGCCGCTCGGCATCGTAGAGCCTGGAACGCAGCACCTGCATCGCCTTGGCGCGGTTCTGATGCTGCGATTTTTCCGAGCTGGTAACGACGATGCCGCTCGGCAGGTGGGTGATGCGCACCGCCGAGTCCGTCGTATTGACGTGCTGGCCGCCGGCACCGGAGGAGCGCATCGTATCGATGCGGATATCTTCCGGCCGGATTTCGATGTCGATCTCCTCTGCCTCCGGCAGCACCGCCACCGTGGCGGCCGAGGTATGGATGCGCCCACCCGCCTCGGTTTCCGGCACACGCTGCACCCGGTGTACCCCGGATTCGAATTTCAGCTTGGCAAAGACGCCTCGCCCGGTGATCGTCGCGATGATTTCCTTGTAGCCGCCGGCTTCGCCCTCGCTTGCCGAGAGCACCTCCACCTTCCAGCTCTTTTCGGCCGCGAAACGCTCGTACATGCGAAAGAGATCGCCGGCGAAAAGGGCTGCTTCCGAGCCGCCGGTGCCGGCGCGGATTTCAAGGATCGCGCTCTTTTCGTCCGCCGCATCCTTCGGCAGAAGCAGGATCTGCATTTCCTGCTCCAGCGCCTCGATCCGCTCCTTCACCTCGGGCAGTTCGAGTTCGGCAAGATCGCGCATCTCACGATCCACCGATTTGTCTTCGAGCAGCGTGTCGAGATCGGCAAGCTCGGCGACCGCCTTCTCGTAGGCGCGGATCTTCGTGACGACAGGCTGCAGCTCGGAATATTCGGATGCAAGCTTCACATAGACGTCGGCGGCCGGGCCTGCCGACATGCGCGCTTCGATCTCGTCGAAACGGCGTTCCAGCTCGCGCATCTTTTCAACGGGAAGCTTCGCCACCCTTCACTCCGATTCTTCTTAATATAGGCCTAGAGGGGAATATTGTGGCTCTCGGCGAAGCGGGCAAGCACCTCGCGCATCGGCACCGTGGCGCTATTGTCGTCCAGCACGTCATCCATCGCCTTCGCCAGCGCGCCGACGTCGAGCCCGAGCAGCATCGCTTTCACTGGCCCGATCGAGGCCGGCGACATCGAAATCGAGCGGAAGCCGATGCCGAGCAGCGCCATTGCCGAGAGCGGCTTGCCGGCAAGTTCGCCGCACAACGTCACCGGCGTCTTGTTCCGGTCCGCCCCACGCACGATGTCGCGCAGGATCCGCAAAAACGGCTTGCCCAGCGGATCGAAACGGTCCGAGACACGCGCATTGCCGCGGTCGACGGCCATCGAGAACTGGAAGAGGTCGTTCGAGCCGACCGAAACGAAATCGACCGCCTCCATCAGCTCGTCGAGCTGCCAGAGCAGCGCCGGCACCTCAAGCATCGCACCGAATTGCAGCTTGCGCGGCAGCCCGTGGCCGAAGCGCGAGAGATGCTGAACTTCCTTCTGCAGGAGCTCGCGCACCATCCTCAGCTCGGAAACCTCGGTCACCATCGGCACCATCAGCTTCAGCTCGGTATCGGCCGACGCCTTCAGCAGGGCGCGCAGCTGAGTGCGCAACAGTCCCGGCCGGTCGAGCGACAGCCGGATGGCGCGCCAGCCGAGTGCGGGGTTTTCCTCCTCGTGGCCGCGGAAATAGGGCACGACCTTGTCGCCACCGATATCGAGCGTGCGGAAGGTGACGACGCGGCCGGCCGCCTGTTTGATCACATTGCGGTAGAACTGCTCCTGCTCGTCCGCCTTCGGCATGGTGGAGGCGATCATGAATTGCAGCTCGGTGCGGAAGAGACCGATACCCTCCGCACCCGATTCCGACAGCTGCGGCAGATCGACCAGCAGGCCGGCATTCATCATCAGCGAGATCCGCTTGCCGTCTTTGGTGACCGGCTCGATGGCGCGCAGTGCCCGGAACTGTTCCTGCCGTCTGGCGCGGAAGCGGACCTTTTCCTCGTAGGAGCGGCGATGATCGGTCATCGGCCGCAGATGCACATGTCCCTCGTCGGCGTCGATGATCACGGCATCGCCGTTCTCGGCGAGCGCCACGACACCCGCCGCCTGGCCGATAACAGGAATGCCCATGGCACGCGCGACGATCACCACATGGCTCGTCACCGCCCCTTCCTCCAGCACCAGCCCGCGCACATTGGCGCGCGGATAATCGAGCAGTTCCGCCGCCCCCATGGCACGCGCCAGGATGACCGCGTCGTTGGGGAAACCTTCCGCGGTCGTCCGCCCGGTATAACCGGTCAACTGCCGAAGCAGACGGTTCGCCAGATCCTCGAAATCATGCATGCGTTCGCGCAGATAGGGGTCGGTCAACCGCATCATCCGCGCCTTGGTGTCGCTCTGCACCTTCTCGACCGCCGCTTCCGCCGTCAGGCCGTTGCGGATCGCCTCCTCGAGCTTGCGCACCCAGCCCTGGTCATGCGCGAACATCCGGTAGGTTTCGAGCACCTCACGGTGCTCACCCTCCATCGACACGTCGCGACGCGACAGCATGTCGTCGATCGAGATCCTGAGCGAACCCATGGCTTCAGCCAGCCGCCGGATTTCTTTCTCGGCATCTTCGTTGAGCAGGTTGGTAACGACGATGCGCGGCTCGTGCAGCACGACGTAACCGAGGCCGATGCCGTCATTATAAGTGTCGCCGTCGACGGTCACCGAGCGCGTCAGGTCGAGTTCGAGGCCCGGCTTGGTGATCTTCTTCAGCTCGCCGGTGGCGATCATCTCGGCAAGCACCATTGCCGTCGTCTCGAGCGCTTCCACCTCTTCCTCGCGATAGGTGCGGCTCGCCTTGTTCTGCACGACGAGAACGCCGAGCGAGCGCCCGGTCCTCAAGATCGGCACGCCGAGGAAGGAATGGTAGATTTCTTCACCCGTCTCCGGCAGGTAGCGGAACGCCGGATGCGACTGCGCGTCGGAAAGGTTGAGCGGCTGCGCTGAAGCCGCGATCGTGCCGACGAGGCCCTGCCCCATCTTCAGCTGCGCCAGGTGCACGGCCTCGCGGTTGAGGCCTTCGGTGGCGTAGAGCTCAAGCACGCCGTCGGCGCGCAGCACGTAGACGGAGCAAACCTCCGCCACCATGTTGCCGGCGATCTGCCGGACGATCCGGTCAAGACGATCCTGCGGCTCCAGCGGCTCTGCCATCAACTCGCGCAGCCGCCTGAGCAGCACGCGCGGACCGCCGGAAAGGTCTCTCATGACGTCTCAAGCTCCCGAAACAACGCACTCTGTCCCGGCCGGCCCGCCGTCGTCTCCTCAACCTGAAGGAGCAGGCCGCCCGCTGGGAATCAATTCTTATCCAGACCGTAGCAGGAATGCAAAGTCCTGACAGCGAGTTCTGCATAAGGACCGTCGATCAGGATGGAAATCTTGATCTCGGAGGTGGTGATCGCCTTGATGTTGATGCCTTTTTCGGCAAGTGCACGAAATGCGGTGGCAGCAACGCCGGCATGGCTGCGCATGCCGATGCCGATGACCGAGACTTTCACCAGCCCCGATTCGTTTTGCACGACGTCGTAGCCGATCTTCTCCTTATGGTCGCCGAGCACCTTGATCGCCTTCTCGACGTCGCCCGACGGCACGGTGAAGGTCATATCGGTCTTCGATCCGTCCTCGGAAATATTCTGGACGATCATGTCGACATTGATATGGGATTCGGCAAGCGGCCCGAAGATCGCGGCGGAGACGCCCGGCCGGTCGGCAAGACGGCGAAGCGAGATCTGAGCCTCATCCTTGGCATAGGCGATGCCGGTGACTACTTCCTGTTCCACGATTTCATCCTCGTCACAAATCAGCGTTCCGGGCGGGTTCAACAGATCGCCCATGCCCGGAGCATCGGGATCTTCGAAAGACGAGCGCACGAAGGTACGCACCTTGTGCACCATGGCAAGCTCGACCGAGCGCACCTGCAGCACCTTGGCGCCGAGCGAGGCCATCTCGAGCATTTCTTCGAAAGCGATCTTCTTCAGCCTGCGCGCCTGCGGCACGATGCGCGGATCGGTCGTGTAGACGCCGTCGACATCGGTATAGATATCGCAGCGATCCGCTTTGACAGCGGCCGCGATGGCGACGGCCGACGTATCCGATCCGCCGCGCCCGAGTGTGGCGAGGCGGTTGTCCGGTCCCAACCCCTGGAAACCTGATATGACGGCGACCTGCCCCTCGCCCATGCGCTTGATGATGTCGGAGCCGTCGATCTCGAGGATGCGTGCCGCGCCGTGGGCATTGTCGGTGCGGATCGGGATCTGCCATCCCTGCCAGGAGCGCGCATTGATATCCATCGCCTGTAGCGCAATCGCCAGCAGCCCCGAGGTCACCTGCTCGCCGGAGGCGACGACCGCATCATATTCGCGGGCATCGTAAAACGGAGAGTTGGCGCCGATCACCTTCGGCATGCCCTGCACCCAGCCGACCAGCTCGTTGGTCTTGCCGGACATGGCCGAAACGACCACCGCCACCTCGTGGCCGGCATCGACTTCGCGTTTCACATGGCGGGCAACGTTCTTGATGCGGTCCAGGTCAGCGACGGACGTGCCGCCGAATTTCATTACGATGCGTGCCATATGCCTCTACCACGACTGGCGCCGGAAAACGGAAACCCCGGACCCGGCATCACGAAAGCTCTGGGGCGGACCGCTTGGCGAAAGAGCCGAGTTACAATTTCTGGAACCGCTCTAAAAGCCCAGGCCTGTAAGGCCCCAAGTTGCGGCGTCTCTTAGCGAGTTTGGCGGGGGTAGGCAAGCGCGCGCGATAAAAGCAGTTGCCGGGCGGCTCGACGCCTGCCGGTCTCCTGCTTCGCGCCCCTTGACTTATGCCCCCGATCGTCCGACTTCACATCCTGCGAACGAAGGAGAGGACGATGACGGAAGGCGCCAGAAGCACGATCGACCAAGGCGAAGTGGACCGCTTCTCGGCGATGGCAGCGGAATGGTGGAGCCCGACCGGCAAGTTCAAACCGCTGCACAAGTTCAATCCCGTCCGGCTCGCCTATATAAGAGACAAGGCCTGCGAGAATTTCGGCCGCGATCCGAAAAGCCCTCGGCCGCTCGAGGGTCTGCGCGTCCTCGATATCGGCTGCGGCGGCGGCCTGTTGTCCGAGCCGGTCGCCCGCATGGGCGCCTCCGTCACCGGCGCCGATCCCTCCGAGAAAAATATCGGCATCGCCTCGACGCATGCGAAAGCCTCCGGCGTTCCGGTCGACTACCGCGCCGTCACCGCCGAGGAGCTTGCCGAGGCCGGCGAGACCTTCGATATCGTGTTGAACATGGAAGTGGTCGAACACGTCGCCGACGTCGAGTTCTTCATGACGACCTGCGCAAAAATGGTCCGCCCCGGCGGCCTGATCTTCGTTGCCACCATCAACCGCACGATGAAGGCGGCAGCGCTTGCCATCTTCGCCGCCGAGAACATCCTGCGCTGGTTGCCGCGCGGCACCCACCAGTATGAAAAGCTGGTGCGCCCGGAAGAGCTGGAAAAACCGCTTGCCGCAAGCGGTCTCGAGACAACCGACCGCACCGGCGTCTTCTTCAATCCGCTGTCGAACCAGTGGAACCTGTCGAGAGATATGGATGTGAACTATATGATGCTGGCGAAACGGCCGGCTTGATCCGGCATTCACAAGCCGGCTACATTTCGGCATTGGGGCCAATGCACCGGCTGAATTTCAGTGCACATCCTCCGGCAGAACCGGAATAGCAGCGATCTCGATGCCTTCTTCCACCAGCGCCTGCGCCTCGTCCAACGTCGCCTGGCCGATGATGCCGCGGGCATCCGCCTCGCCATAATGGATCTTGCGGGCCTCCTCTGGAAACTTCGTGCCGACATCCTCGGAATTGGCTTTGACGGCGGCGACGGCCTCTTTCAGTTTTTGCAGGGCCTCCTGCCGCATCGCGTCCATCGCCAAGGTCTGCCTCTCGTCCTTCTTGCGCGCCGTCGAAACGGAAGGCGCCATCAGAAGCTTGGAGACGGCGGCGGAATGGCAGACCGGGCAGGTCAGGAAACCGGTCGCGACCTGACGGTCGAAGTCGGCGCTTTCCGAAAACCAGCCTTCGAATTCATGGGCATTGTCGCAAGTGAGAGAATAGCGGATCAAGCGGCGACGCCTCCTTCGACTGCCCCCGCAATCTTTTCGACCGAGAATTCCCGGCCGTTCCTCAGGTTCGGGATCTTGTCATGCGCAGCCTTGACCGCGCCGGGATCGATCTCGGCGAGGACGACCGCCTCGCCGGTGGCCCCGGCCGATGCCAGCACCGTGCCCCAGGGATCGATGATCATCGAATGGCCGAAGGTCTCGCGCCCATCCTCGTGCCGGCCGGCCTGCGCCGCGGCGATGACGAAGACACCGTTCTCGATCGCGCGGGCGCGCAGCAGGATCTCCCAATGCGCTTCGCCCGTCTGCCGGGTGAAGGCGGCGGGAACCGTCATCACTTCGGCGCCGGCAATCGCCTGGGCACGGAAAAGGGCGGGAAAGCGCACGTCGTAGCAGATCGCAAAACCCATTTCGGCAAAGGGCAGCGACAGGACGCGCGCCTCCGAACCGGCCGTATAGGCCGCACTTTCACGCCAGCTCTCGCCATTGTCGAGATCGACATCGAACATATGGATCTTGTCGTAGCGATTGAGGATCCTGCCGTCCGGACCGAACAGGAAACCGCGATTGGCGAGCTTGCCGTCGGAAAGCGCGATCGCCGTCGAGCCGACATGCATGTAGATGCCAAATTCCCGAGCAAGCTCCGAACCGGTCTTGACGATGATATCGTGCGTCTCGTCGGCGAGCGCGGCAAGCGCCGCGGCGCGGTCGCGCTGCAGCATGCCGGTCATCTCGGGCGTCTGCACATAGGTCACGCCCTGGGCGGCAGCCTCGCGCACCAGCCGCGCCATGGCGGCGGCATTCTTGACCGGATCGACCCCGGAGCACATCTGGATGGCGGCAGCCTTGAAACTCATCGGTTCCTCCTCAGGCCGCCAGCATCGGATCAAGCTTGCCGGCGCGGTCGAGCGCGAAGAGATCGTCGCAGCCGCCGACATGTTCGGCGCCGATAAAAATCTGCGGGAAGGTGGTCCGCCCGTTCGACTTGCCGATCATCTCCTGACGAAGGTCCGGGAATAGGTCGCATCGTGCTCGACGTAGTCGACGCCCTTTTCTTCAAGAAGGGACTTGGCGCGGCTGCAATAGCCGCAGAACTGTCGTGTATAGATCGTGACGGGTACCATAATATCTCCAGACGGATGCCGGGTATTTCTGTCATATAGGCTCGGAGAGAGCCCTTGCAAAGGTCAAAACCGAGATCTCGGCCGCACCCGCCTTGCGCAGCGTCCGGCTTGCGGCGGCGACCGTCGCCCCTGTCGTATAGACGTCGTCGACAAGGACGATGCGTTTGCCGAAAATGTCGTTTTCGCGGCCCTTGGCAATCGCGAAAGCGCCTCTGACATTGTCCTCGCGCGCCTTGGCGCCGAGGCCAACCTGCTGGCTGGTGCGCTTGACGCGGATAAGGGTGGCGGCAAGCAGCGGTTTTCCCGAAAGCCTTGCCATATGGCGGGCAAGCTCGGCAGCCTGATTGAACTTGCGGGTCAGCATGCGGGTGCGGTGCAGCGGCACCGGAATCAGCGCATCGCAGCTTTCGACCGTCCCGTCGGAGGCACGCAGCATCCAGCCGGCCATCATCGGCGCCAGATCGGTGCGATCGCGATATTTGAGCCCGTGCACGAGATCGCGGACCGCATGGTCGTGGGTCGCCGCCGACCGCAGCCGGTCGAAAGGCGGCGGATTGGCGATTGCCTCGGCGCTGAGAATGCCGGCGCCGAGATCGTGCGAGAACGGAATGCCGAGCACCTCGCAATAGGGCCGTTCGATGAAGCGGATGCCGGACCAGCATTTCGCACAGAGTCCGCGATGGCCGCCGGTCGAAATGCCGCAGACGGAACAAGCCGGCGGATAGAGAAAATCGGCTAGCGCCGAAAACGGCCGCAAGAGCCGCGTCCGCAAGAACTCTGCCGGTCTTTCAAAAAGGATCGGTACCATGCCGACGAGACTAGCCTGTTCTCATCCAAAGGAAAATCGCCTTGCTGCTTCAGCGGGGCGGGACTATGGACATCGCCATGGAAACGATCTTCGACAGAGACCTGATCGCCGCACATCGCCATCGCGCGCTTGTCAACAACGATCCGAAAGCCCCCTTCCTGCTGGACATCGCGGCAGAGGAAATGGCCGAGAGGCTGGCGGTCGTCGAGCGGCGTTTCGAAACCGCCGTCGAATTGCATGGTACGACCGGTGCGGCGGCCCGTGCGGCAATGGCGACGGGCAAGATCAGCACAATGATCCGCGTCGAGAGCGAGAAGGCCTATGCGGCCCCAGGCGAAACCCTGATCGAAGCGCCTTTCGAAGACGTGCCGCTCGAGCCGCAATCGATCAATCTCGTCCTTGCGCCGCTCAGCCTGCATCTGACCAACGACACGCCTGGCGTTTTCATCCAGATCCGCCGCGCCCTGAAACCGGACGGCCTGTTCCTGGCGGCCATTCCCGGCGCCGGCACGCTGCAGGAACTGCGCGACGCCCTCTTGACCGCCGAGGTCGAAATGACCGGTGGCGCCAGCCCGCGCGTCATCCCCTTCGCCGATGTGCGTGATGTCGGCAGTCTCATGCAGCGCGCAGGCTTCACCCTGCCGGTGATCGACGCTGAGACCTATAAGGTACGATATGATTCTCTCTTTCCGCTGATGCGCGACCTCCGAGCCATGGGCATGAGCAATCCGCTCGCAGCCCGCAGCCGCATGCCCCTGACCCGCGCCTTCTTCCTGCGCGCCGCAGAGATCTATGCCGAGCGCTATTCCGATCCCGACGGACGCATTCGCGCGACCTTTTCGATCATCTATGTCTCCGGATGGGCGGCTCACGAGAGCCAGCAGAAGCCGCTCCAGCCGGGTTCGGCCAAGGCACGCCTTGCCGACGCGCTGAAAGTGGACGAGCACAAGCTCAGGCAATAGCGAATGATATCGAAAAGTGTCAGCTGTTAGTGCAGTTCATCATGCTGCAGCCCGTCAAAAGTAGTCGGCCGCCACTTCAATTGACGGTGATATTGTTGCTGACAACGCTGAAGACGTTCTGCAAGCTGCCGCTAAAAATACCGAGACCCGAGACGAGCGCCGTGCAGATGACGGCGGCGATCAGGCCGTATTCGACCGCCGTCGCACCTGTGCCGTCCGCAAAAAATGCTTTCAAAAGACGCATTACCCCAACCCTTTGCGTGAATCGACTGCAATGACCAATTGCAGGCCATCAGGCGATGGCCTGCATTTCAGCAACCGGCGCCGACGCCGTATCCCTCGACGACGCAGACCGAGCCGGGCGTCTCCTGCAGGACGCTGCGGCGGATCGTATAGCGCTTGCCGCCTTCGTTCTTCGGGATCGATCCTGTAGTGATCGTGTCGAAATCCACCGGCGCGCTGGCAAAGACGCTTTTCTTCGAAGAATCGGCAAGCATCGGCGTCAGGATCAGCGTCAGGGCGACCACCGCCGTGCCAAAGAGAAGGGCGATATTGAGCGCACCCGTCCTGCGCGAGGCAGACGAAGCCCGTTCCTTTTCCCGGACCGCTTTCCAGAAATCATCGTCCATGAGGTCAAGCCTTTTAAATACGCACGCCAGATGCTTGATTGAGGCCGATCTTTGGCAGAAGGTGTTAAACGATCCATTAATATCCACAGCCGAAAACAGCACGGCGCAATAATAATCAGCAAACGCTAATGCATAGCGCCTGGAAATGTCCGGCGACTGCAGAATAATGACACATCGACAAAACAAAAATCGCGGGCGGGTCGCACCGACCAAGTTCAACGCGAGGCGCTTTAAAGCAAATCCTGCAGCGTCGGGATGAGCGGCTCGTCGGCCGGCGGCATCGGATAATCCCGCAGAGCCCCCGCACGCACCCACTTCAGCGCCTGCCCCTCGCGACCCTGTGCAATGCCTTCATAGCGCCGACAAATATAAAGCGGCATCAGGAGATGGAACGTCTCGTAGGAATGGCTGGCGAAGGTCAGCGGCGCGAGGCAGGCGATCTTCGTCTTGATGCCGAGCTCTTCCTCGAGCTCGCGCACCAGCGTCTCCTCCGGCGTCTCGCCGGGCTCGACCTTGCCGCCGGGAAACTCCCAGAGCCCGGCAAGCGATTTTCCCTCGGGACGCTGTGCCAATAGAATACGCCCATCGGCATCGATCAGCGCGCAGGCGGCGACCAGCAATATCTTCCGGCCTGCCTCGCTCATCGCGTCTCCCGCTGCCAGTAGCAATAATGATAGGCGTCGCGAAACCCGAGGCGCTCATAAAGTGCGATCGCCGGGCGGTTGGAAAGTTTTACCTGCAGCCAGGCCGATCGGGCACTGCGCATGCGAGCCCAGCGCAGCGCCGAAGTCAGGATTTCGGTACCCAGTCCTTCCCGCCGCCGGGTTTCGCAGACCGAAAGCGACATGATGCCGGCAAGATCGTTGTCCTGGACGCAGAGCACGGTCGCGAGCGGTCCCTCTGCCGCATTTTCGATCATGAAGAGGCCCGACGGCGGCTTGATCGCGGAAATGATTTCGGCAAGCGCCGGCTTCAAGCTCAGCGGCGCCCTCTCGACCGTCAGATTGGCATCGACGAAACGGCCGACGTCATGGGTCGGCAGATGATCGAGCGTATCCGGCAGTGCAGCCTCGGCGAGATCGCAAGTCATCACCACGGTCTCGTCAAATCGCGTCCAGTTCTGGGCGCTGAGAAGCTCGATCAGCACCGGCGAAGCGAGCGGCGTCTGCCGGACGACGGCGGCGCGGCCATAGGCCTCGAACTTGCGGCTTGCCTTTTCCAGGCGGATCTCGACGTCGCGATGGTCCGAGGGATCGAGCGGCACGATGGAATTCAGCCGATTGGACGGGTGACCGGCCGTCAACCGGACCTGCCAGCTGCCGTCATATTGCACGGATGCCGCCGGCCAGGCGCGAAAACCGACGGCCTCCAGCCTGCGGACCAGCGGCAAATTCTGCGAGGAAATAGATGCCTGCTCCAACGAACGATCAGCTCCGATAGTCGCCATTGATCGCAACATATTCCTTGGTGAGGTCGCAGGTCCAGACGGTTGCCGAACCAGAGCCGAGGCCGATATCGACTTTGATGGGGATATCCTGCGCCTTCATCACATTCGAGGCGGCTTCCTCGGAATAATCGGGATCACGCTCGCCATTGACCGCGACCCTGACGTCGCCGAACCAGATGGCCAGCCGGTCGCGGTCGGCAATCTCGCCTGACTTGCCGACGGCCATGACGATCCGGCCCCAATTGGCGTCTTCGCCGGCGGCCGCCGTCTTGACCAGCGGCGAATTGGCAATCGACAGCGCGATGCGCTTGGCGGCGGCGTCGCTCTCGGCACCCGTCACCGTGATTTCGAGCATCTTGGTGGCGCCCTCGCCGTCACGCACCACCTGCAGCGACAGATCCTTCAGCACTTCGTTGAGAGCGGCGCGGAAGGCGGCAAGCCGGGGATCGTCGGCGCGATCGATGCGGGCCTGGCCGTCTTCGGCCGCCGCACCCGTCGCAAACAGCATCAGCGTGTCGGACGTGGAGGTGTCGCTGTCGACGGTCATGGAGTTGAAGGTCGGGCCGACGCCGTCGGACAGCAGCACCTGCAGCGCGGCCGGCGCGATGTCGGCATCGGTCACGACGAAGGAGAGCATCGTCGCCATATCGGGCGCAATCATGCCGGCACCCTTGGCGATACCGTTGATCGTCACGGCAACGCCGCCGATTTCGGCGCTGCGGGTCGAAACCTTCGGATAGGTGTCGGTCGTCATGATCGCCTTGGCGGCTTCGAACCAGAAATCGCTGGTGGCCTCGGCCTGCATCTTATCCAGGACGCCTGAGAATTTGGTGGCATCGAGCGGTTCGCCGATGACGCCGGTCGAGGCCAGATAGACCTCGTTCTCGCCGCAGCCGACGGCGGCGGCTGCCGATTTCGCCGTCAGCGCGGTCGCCTGGCGGCCCTTCATGCCGGTAAAGGCATTCGCATTGCCGGAATTGACGACGACGGCCCGGGCGCTGCCATGGGGCAGATTGGCGCGGCAAAAATCGACCGGCGCCGACGGGCACTTGGAGCGGGTAAACACCCCCGCGACGGCGGCCGGCTTGTCGAAGACCATCATCAGCACATCGGTACGGTTCTTGTACTTGATACCGGCGGACGCCGTCGCCATGCGCACGCCGCGCAGCGAAGGCATCTGGACGAAGGATTTCGGTGCGAGCGGAGAAACGGAACCGGACATGATGAAACCTGCCAATGAGCATTTCCCGGCGAAATGGAAACCGGCTCGCCGTCCGGAAATGCGACAACAACGATAAGGAAGGGCCCGGAAGAACCGGGCCCTGATGCGGATATTACTGCTTCGGCGCCGGCTGGGCAGGTTCACTGCCCGGTTCCGGCTGCTTGTTGGCCTGATCATAACCCTTGCGCAGCGTCTCGTCCGTGATCTCGATCTTGGCGGACGTCTTGGCCTGGTTGAGGAGGGCAAGATACTTGTCGCGCATGACGAGCTGACGAACCTGATCCTGCACCTGATCGAAAGGCGGCGGCGGAGCGTCGCGCTTATCCTCGACCTTGATGACATGATAGCCGAAATCGGTCTTGACCGGGGTCTTGGAATAGGCGCCCTTCTCGAGCGCGAAGGCTGCGTCCTCGAATTCCTTGACCATGCGGCCGCGCGAGAAATAGCCGAGATCACCGCCTTCCGACTTGTTCGGATCGGTGGATTTTTCCTTGGCGAGTTCGGCGAAATCCTTGCCGGCGTCGAGCTGCTTGATGATCTCCTTGGCTTCGTCCTCGGTCTTGACGAGGATATGGCGAGCGTGGACTTCCTCTTGCTTCGGCAGGGCCGCGACTTCCTTGTCGTAGCGCGCCTTGATTTCTTCGGGCGTCACGGTGTCGACGACATGCTTCTTGAAATAGGCGTTATGCAGCTCGCGATCGGAGAGATATTGCATGCGCTTCTTGAATTCTTCGGTCTGGTCGAGCTTTTCGGTGATGGCGTCGGCGGCGAGCAGCTTCACGTCGATGGCGGCGGAGAGAGCTGCGACCTTCTTTTGGTCGTCGGGAAGCTGCGCCAGCTGCGGATCGAGATTGGCGACGGCAAGATCGAGTTCCGACTGGTGTATCTCCAGATTGCCGACCTTGGCGACGACGGCGTCCTCTGCATGGGCCGGAGCCTGGAATGCAACGAAAGTTGCAAACGCCAGCAGGGCGAATTTATTGGTGCTCAACATCAAATAACCCTTCACAGTTTTATCGCCGGCGTCAGCATCGCCTATTCCAGCTCAAAATAGCCATCAACACCGGATTGTGGCCTTTCTGTATCCGCCAAATCCGTTGACATCATTCGACCCCCCTCTTATCTGTCACGCAACCTCGCGTCCAGAACAGTTTCCGGGCGTTTCAAGGCGTGCGCCTGATTTTCGGCTGGGCCGCGGACAAGAAACGTCGCGGATGAATATTGAGAAAGGACCAGTCACATGGTCAGCTTTGGCGGTATAGCCCGCAAGTTATTTGGGTCATCCAATGATCGCCGCGTGCGGTCCTTCCAGCCGAACGTCACCGCGATCAATTCCATCGAAGAGAAGACGAAAGCCCTGACGGACGAGCAGCTCGCGGCAAAGACCGCGGAATTCCGCGCTCTTCTGGCCGAAGGCAAGACGCTCGACGACATTCTGATCCCCGCCTTTGCCGTCGTGCGCGAGGCCTCGCGCCGCGTTCTCGGCCTGCGACCTTTTGACGTACAGCTGATCGGCGGCATGATCCTGCACTCGAATGCGATCGCCGAGATGAAGACCGGCGAAGGCAAGACCCTCGTCGCCACCCTGCCGGTCTATCTGAACGCGCTTTCCGGCAAGGGCGTGCACGTAGTCACCGTCAACGATTATCTCGCCCAGCGCGACGCCGCCACCATGGGCCGGATCTATGGCTTCCTCGGCATGACCACGGGTGTCATCATCCACGGTCTCTCCGACGAGGAGCGCCGCGCCGCCTACGCCTGCGACATCACCTATGCCACCAACAACGAGCTCGGCTTCGATTATCTGCGCGATAATATGAAGTACGAGAAGAACCAGATGGTTCAGCGCGGCCACAATTTTGCGATCGTCGACGAAGTGGACTCGATCCTCGTCGACGAGGCGCGCACGCCGCTGATCATCTCCGGTCCGCTCGACGACCGCTCCGAACTCTATAATACGATCGACGCCTTCATTCCGATGCTCGTCCCCAGCGATTACGAGATCGACGAGAAGCAGCGCTCGGCCAACTTCTCCGAAGAAGGCACCGAGAAGCTGGAGAACCTGCTCCGCCAGGCCGGCCTCTTGAAGGGCAACGCGCTCTACGACATCGAGAATGTTGCGATCGTCCATCACATCAACAATGCACTGAAGGCCCACAAGCTCTTCCAGCGCGACAAGGACTATATCGTCCGCAACGACGAAGTCGTCATCATCGATGAGTTCACCGGCCGTATGATGCCGGGCCGGCGTTATTCGGAAGGCCAGCACCAGGCGCTCGAAGCCAAGGAAAAGGTGCAGATCCAGCCGGAAAACCAGACGCTGGCCTCCATCACCTTCCAGAATTATTTCCGCATGTACGAAAAGCTCGCCGGCATGACCGGCACGGCGCAGACGGAAGCGGAAGAATTCGGCAATATCTACAATCTCGATGTCATCGAGGTCCCGACCAACCTGCCGATCAAGCGTCTCGACGAGGACGACGAGGTCTACCGGACCTTCGACGAAAAGTTCAAGGCGATCATCGAGGAGATCCTCGACGCCCACAAGCGCGGCCAGCCGGTGCTCGTCGGCACAACCTCGATCGAGAAATCGGAACTGCTTGCCGAGCGCATGCGCAAGCAGGGCTTCAATGACTTCCAGGTGCTGAACGCCCGCTACCACGAGCAGGAAGCCTATATCGTTGCCCAGGCCGGCGTGCCGGGCGCCGTCACCATCGCCACCAACATGGCCGGCCGCGGCACCGACATCCAGCTCGGCGGCAACCTGGAGATGCGGATCGAGCGCGAACTCGGCGAGATCGAAGCCGGTCCGGAGCGTGACGCCCGGATCCAGGCGATCGTCGAAGAGATCAAGGAACTCAAGGAAAAGGCGCTCGCCGCCGGCGGTCTCTATGTCATCGCCACCGAACGCCATGAAAGCCGCCGCATCGACAACCAGCTGCGCGGCCGCTCCGGCCGTCAGGGCGACCCCGGCCGCTCGAAATTCTACCTTTCGCTTCAGGACGACCTGATGCGCATCTTCGGCTCCGACCGCATGGACAGCATGCTGACCAAGCTCGGCCTCAAGGAGGGCGAGGCGATCGTCCATCCCTGGATCAACAAGGCGCTCGAGCGCGCGCAGAAGAAGGTCGAAGCCCGCAACTTCGACATCCGCAAGAACCTCTTGAAGTATGACGACGTTCTCAACGATCAGCGCAAGGTCATCTTCGAGCAGCGTCTCGAACTGATGGAATCGACCAATATCTCCGAGACCGTCTCCGACATGCGTCGCGAAGTGATCGAAGATCTGGTCGAAAAGCATATCCCCGAACGCGCCTATGCCGAACAATGGGATGCCGTCGGCCTGAAGACCGGTGTCACCAATATCCTGAACCTCGATCTGCCGATCGAGGACTGGTTCAGGGAGGAAGGCATCGGCGAGGACGATATTCGCGAGCGTCTGACGGAAGCCGCCAATGCCGCCTTTACGGAGAAGGCCGAGCGTTTCGGCGACGACATCATGCATTATGTCGAGCGCTCGATCGTCATGCAGACGCTCGATCATCTCTGGCGCGAGCATATCGTCAACCTCGATCACCTGCGCTCGGTCATCGGCTTCCGCGGTTATGCCCAGCGCGACCCGCTGCAGGAATACAAGTCTGAAGCCTTCGAGCTCTTCACCGCCCTCCTCAACAATCTGCGCGAGGCCGTCACCGCCCAGCTGATGCGCGTCGAGCTGGTGCAGCAGGCGCCGGCCGAACCCGAACCGCCGCTGATGCAGGCCCATCATCTCGATCCGATGACCGGCGAGGACGATTTCGCTCCGATCTACCAGGCCTCCGAAGTGATGGTCGCGCCCGAGAACCGCAATCCCGAGGACCCCGCCACCTGGGGCAAGGTCGGCCGCAACGAGTCCTGCCCCTGCGGCTCCGGCAAGAAATACAAGCATTGCCACGGCGCCTTCGAACAGGTCTGAGGCAAATACGACGACTCTTAAAATGCCGCCTTCGGGCGGCATTTGCTTTTCAGCGGTAACGCCGGCCGGCTGGAGTTCAGGTCTGCGGGGCAAGGGCCGTTCCGGAACCGTTTCTTAACCCTGCTCTGTCAAGACTTCGGGGACGATTTGCCTGACCTCAGAGTTTTGCGTGTTCATCATGGCGGTCATAGAAACAGCGGAGAAAATGCTGCCGGCGGGACTGCGCCCGATCGGCGGCCGTACGCTGCGCATGCTCGCGGCCGTGCTGACCGAAGGCGGCGAGAAGGCCGCCGCCCAGCGCATGGCGCTGACGGCCTTTTCGATCCGCATCCTCAGCGCCGCACTTGCTTTCGTCTCCCAGATCGTGCTCGCCCGGCTGATGGGCGAATATGAATACGGCATCTTCGTTTTCGTCTGGGTGCTGGTTGTCGTCTTCGGCGACCTCTCCTGCCTTGGCTTCCACACCGCGATCATCCGCTTTCTGCCGCAGTATAAGGCGGCGGGCGCCTTCGAGGAAATCCGCGGACTGACGGGTACCGCGCGCATCTTCGCGCTGCTGTCCGGCACGGCGATGCTTGGCGCCGGCATGCTCGGGCTGCATTTCTTCGGTGATCTGATCGAGCCCTATTATCTCGTCCCGATCTTCCTCGGCCTGTTTGCCATGCCGATGATCGCACTTGGCGATATTCTGGAAGGCACCTCGCGGGCGAACCACTGGCCTGTGATGGCGCTGGGCCCAGTCTATATTATCCGGCCGATCCTCATCATCGCCTGCATGCTGATTGCGATTGCGACGGGCGCGGAGCATACGGCCGTCACCGCCATGCAGGCGGCGCTCGTGGCCACCTTCGTCACCGCACTCGGCCAATATGGCGCGACGCTTTACCGCCTACGCCGGCATTATGACGACGGTCCGCGCAAGGTCGATTTCCTTGCCTGGCTCAGTGTCGCCTTCCCGATCTTCCTGATCGAGGGCGTCAGCTTCCTGCTGACCAATTCCGACGTCGTCGTTGTCGGCATTTTCCTCGAGCCGCACGACGTCGCCATCTATTTCGCCGCCGCCAAGACCATGGCGCTGGTGCATTTCATCAATTTCTCGGTCAAGGCCGCTTCCGGCCCGCGTTTTTCCTCGATCATCGCCGAGGGCGACCATGCCCAGCTGGCGATCGCCGCCACCGATGCCGCCCGTTGGACCTTCTGGCCGGCGCTCGGCGTCGGTCTTGCCGTTCTCGCGGCCGGCCACCTGCTGCTGTCGCTGTTCGGCGGCGTCTTCACCGCGGGTTATCTTGTCATGGCGATCCTGCTTGCCGGCATCCTCGCCAAATCGCTGGTCGGCCCGGCCGAAACGCTGCTGATGATGGCCGGCAAGCAGAATCTCTGCGTCGCGCTCTATGCCGGCGCATTGGCCGCCAATGTCGGTCTCAACCTCGCTTTGATCCCGCATTACGGCATCGAAGGCACCGCGATTGCCACAGCCTCTGCCATGGCGGTCGAGGCCGTTCTTCTGCATGTCGCCGTGCGCCGCACGCTCGGCATCGTCCTCTTCGCCTTCGCCAGCCCCTCCGCCGCAACGCCAGAAATGAGAGTTCGATAGATGGTGCGTCCGCCCCCCGTCACCGCAAGCACCGACAGCATCACCAACCGCATGATCCATGATCTCGCGTCGCTGCATTTCGAGGCACCGCAGGCCGAGGCCCGTGCCGAGATCGGCCGACCCGGGCGTGAACTTTGCCTCTACCCCGGCAAGCTCGGCTACGAACTTCAGGACGAGCTCGACTTCCTCTCCAACCGGGCGATGGAGCCGAACGTCTTTTTCTCCGGCCGCTTCCTCGCGCCCGCCATGCCGCGGCTCGAAGACAGACAGGTGAATTTCGCCCTGATCCGCGACCACAATGCCGGCCGCAGCCGCATGCGTTTCCTGCTGCCGTTTTCGGTCGACAAGCCGGGCTTTGCCGTCGGTCCCTCGATCATCCGCGGCTGGTCGAACAGCTTCGGCCCGCTCGGCACGCCGCTCGTCGACAGCGAGGATGCGGCCGAAACCCTCGACAATTTCTTCGAGGGCCTAACCGTTCCTGATCTTAACCTGCCGGGCACCCTGGTCCTGCCCGATCTGAGATTGAACGGAATTTTCGTGCGCATGCTCAAGGCCGTGGCCCTCGGCCGCAATCTGCCGCTCACCGTGACCAATCCCTATCTGCGCCCGATGCTGCAGAGCGAGGAAGAGGCGCCTGCCTATCTCGGCAAAACCATCTCCTCCTCGCATATGCGCGAGATGCGCCGCCAGTGGCGTCAGCTGGAGGAACTCGGAACGGCGGTCTATGCCGTCGCCCGCCAGCCGCGCGAAATCCACGTCCGCTTCGAAGAATTCCTGGCGATGGAGGCCGGCGGCTGGAAGGGCAAGCGGCGGAGCGCTCTCGTCACCGACCGCTATCATACCGCCTTCGCCCGCGAGGCCGTGTCGAACCTTGCCGCCGTCGACGCCGTGCGCATTCATACGATCGATCTCAACGGCAAGGCGATCGCCGCCATCGTGGTGTTGATGATGGGCGGCGAGGCCTATACGTGGAAGACGGCCTATGACGAAAACTATGCCCGCTATTCTCCGGGCAAGCTTTTGATGAGCGAACTCACCGAATGGCATCTCGACGACGCCAACATCGTCCGCTCCGATTCCTGCGCCGTTTCCGACCATCCGATCATGAGCCGCTTCTGGCAGGAGCGCGAGGAGATGGGAACCCTGGTGATCGGCCTGACGCAGAACGGCGACCGCGACATGCGCCAGGTGGCCGCCCAGCTCCACATGTACCGCAGCACCCGCAACATGGCGAAGATGCTGCGCGAGAAGATCATGTCGCTCGCCGGGCGTGGCTAACCTTCCGTCGCAGCTTTCTCTCGCAGCAGCCGGCGGATCACCTTGCCGGTCGTCGTCAGCGGCAGTGACTCGACGAATTCCACTTCGCGCGGATATTCGTGCATCGAAAGCCGCATCTTCACCCAGTCCCGGATATCGACGGCCAGCGCCTCGCTCGGGGCATGGCCCGGCGCCAGCACGATATAGGCTTTGACGATCTCGGTGCGCATGGCATCGGGCTTGCCGACGGCGGCGGCAAGCTGCACCGCGGGATGGCCGATCAGGCAATCCTCGATTTCCGCCGGGCCGATGCGATATCCGGATGAGGTGATGACGTCGTCGTCGCGGCCCTCGAAGGTGATATAGCCGTCCGCGTCCTGCCGGCCGATATCGCCGGTGAGCAGCCAGCCCTTGGCGAATTTTCGCGTCGTCGCCGCCGTATCGTTCCAATAGCCGAGGAACATGACGGGATCGGGGCTGGCGATGGCGATCTGCCCTGGCTCGCCCGTCCGCAGTTCATCCCCCTCATCATTGACGATCGCAACGCGGTGTCCGGGCACCGCCCGGCCGATGGCGCCGGCCTTGCTGACGCCGTGGGCAGCGGCAGACGAGAGCACGAAATTGCATTCCGTCTGGCCGTAGAATTCATTGACGGTGATGCCGAGCGTGCGCCGCGCCCATTCATAGGTCTCGCGGCCGAGCGCCTCCCCGGCCGAGCCGATCGTGCGCAGCACCAGATCATATTTCGAGCGGGGATCGGAAACGGATCGCATCAGCCTCAGCGCCGTCGGCGGGATGAAGGCATTGCGCACATCCATCTCCGCCATGATCCGATAGGCCATGTCGGCATCGAATTTCTGCGCCGGCGACGAGACGACGGGAACCCCGAGCAGAAGGCTCGGCAGCAGCGCATTGAGCAGACCGCCCGCCCAGGCCCAGTCGGACGGCGTCCAGACCTTGTCGCCCACCTTTGGAAAACCTTCATGGGCGAACTGCATGCCGGGAATATGGCCGGGCAGAACACGGTGACCATGCAACGCGCCTTTCGGCGGCCCTGTTGTGCCCGAGGTGAAGATCATCAGCGCCGGATCGTCGGGCGTTGTCTTTTCTACTTCGAAGACGGGCGCATACGATACGATGAGATCGGCAAAGGAGAGAGCGTCGGGAGCGCCATCGACGCTGATCACATGGCGCAGTTCCGGCAGACGATCGCGGATTTGCCGGACGCGATCGAGGCCGAAATCATTGGTGACGATTGCCGCCGCACCCGAGATCCTCAGCCGATATTCCAGCGCCTCGACGCCGAACAGCAACGCCAGCGGCAAGGCGATTGCACCCATCTTATAGATCGCGACATGCGCAACCACGGTCTCGAAGGACTGCGGCATCAGCAGAGCGACGCGATCGCCGCGCTTGATACCGAGCGATGCCAGCGCATTGGCGAACATGGAAGAGCTGCCGGAAAGCTCGCCATAGGTCAGCGAAAGATGGTCGCCGTCCGGACTGAAATGTTCGAGACAGACACGCTCCGGATCTCTCGCCGCCCAATCGTCGCTGACGGCGCGGCCGATATTGAAGTCTTCCGGAATCCGCCAGGAGAAATCACGATAGAGATCGTCGTAACGATCATTGGAGGGCAGTCGCATAGTCTGGCTTCCGGTGAAATGCTGCAGCAGCTAACACCTTGCGGCGCGGATGTGCAAGCCGCCGACGGAACCGGCGGCCCCATCACGCATCATTGTACGCATCGCCGCGCCGATTTCGCCTGCGCCTCCCTGCGACTTTGACGGTTTCGCACTACATCATGAAACGCCGCACGGGGTGTCTCAATTCACGGAGTCGTTTCATGGAATATGTCAAATTTGGAAAGACCGGTCTCGAAGTGTCGAAAATCTGCCTGGGCTGCATGACCTTCGGCGATCCGGGCCGCGGCAATCA
Organism: Rhizobium sp. K102; assembly: GCF_022385315.1. Lineage (NCBI taxonomy): Bacteria > Pseudomonadati > Pseudomonadota > Alphaproteobacteria > Hyphomicrobiales > Rhizobiaceae > Rhizobium > Rhizobium sp. K102. The sequence goes on along the minus strand of NZ_CP092436.1, from coordinate 4,014,820 downwards.
TGCCTGGAGCCTGCGCGAAGAGGAAAGCCGGACGATGATCAGGCAGGCGATCGACCTCGGAATCAATTTTCTCGACACCGCCAACACCTATTCGAACGGTTCCTCGGAAGAGATCGTCGGGCGCGCCATCAAAGACTTCGCCAAGCGCGAAGATATCGTGCTGGCGACCAAGGTGTTCAACCGCATGCGGCCGGGTCCGAACGGCGCCGGCCTGTCACGCAAGGCGATCCTCGACGAGATCGACAATAGTCTGCGCCGCCTCGGCACCGACTATGTCGACCTCTACCAGATCCACCGTTTCGACCACACGACGCCGATCGAGGAAACGCTGGACGCGCTGCATGACGTCGTCAAAGCGGGCAAGGCGCGTTATATCGGCGCCTCGTCGATGTATGCCTGGCAATTCGCAAAGGCGCTTTACGTCTCCCGGCTGAACGGCTGGACGGAATTCGTCAGCATGCAGAACCATCTGAACCTGCTCTACCGCGAGGAGGAGCGCGAAATGCTGCCGCTCTGCGAAGACCAGAAGATCGCCGTCATCCCCTGGAGCCCGCTCGCCCGCGGCCGCCTGACCCGTAACTGGGACGAGACGACGGCGCGCAGCGAGACCGACGAATTCGGCAAGACGCTCTACACGCAATCGATCGATGCCGACCGCAGGATCGTCGAGGCGGTGGCCGACATCGCCCGGGCCCGCGGCATTTCCCGCGCCCAGGTCGCCACCGCCTGGATCCTGCAGAAGAGCGTGGTGACCGCGCCGATTATCGGTGCGTCCAAACCGAACCACCTGACGGACGCCGTCGCTTCGCTCACGGTCAAGCTCACTGCCGAAGAAATCGCCGTATTGGAAGCACCCTATATTCCGCATGCCGTCGCCGGCTTCAAATAGCCGCACCCCTCTTCTCAGCGCCCTCATAAAGGCAGATCCTCTCCCCACCGCGGGAGAGGATCGGGATATGGCACAGGCCGGTCACAGTTCCGTCCTAGCGCTTGCCTGAAATATCGAGGAATCGTCCGTCATGACCACCGTTCCTTTCGAGCCCCGCCGCTTCCGCACCACCGCCGCCTATTACAGCCGTTTCCGCATTCCCTATGCCGACGTGCTGATCGAATGCGTGACCGCCAGAACTGGCCTTCGGCCAGGCGACCGCCTGCTCGATCTCGGCTGCGGACCGGGCCAGATCGGCATCGCCTTCGCCCGCCTTGCCGGTGCCGACGTCATCGGTCTCGATCCGGAGCCGGAAATGCTGGACGCGGCCCGCGAAGGCGCGGCGGCAGCCGGTATTCACGCCGAATTCGTCCTCGGCTCCTCCTACGATCTCGGCCCCGCCTTCGGACCGTTGAAGATCACGACCATGGGCCGCTCGTTCCACTGGATGGACCGCGCCGCAACGCTTGCAACGCTGGACAGGCTGACCGAGCCGAAGGGCGCCGTCATCCTTTTCGGCGACCGCCACATCTCCGCCTCACCCGCCTGGCGCGACGTCTTGGAAAAGGTCTCCGAACGCTTTTCGCCGGAACCGCTCAGAACAGAACGACAGCTTCGCCGCGGGCCGGACTGGATAAAGCACGAGGAATTTCTGCTGCGCTCCGCCTTCCGCAATCTCGAACGCATCGGCATCGTCACCGAGCGGCTGCTCGACGCCGACGAGATCGTCGGCCGTGCCTTCTCCATGTCGGTCACCTCGCCGCAGGCGCTCGGTGACAGCACAGCCGAATTCGAACAGGCTTTACGAAGCGAGCTCGCCGCTCTCTCGCCGGACGGAAAATTCACCGAGATCATCGAGGCCAACGCCCTCATCGCCTCCCGCGACTGAGACTATGTCCGGTTGGCAGGATCGAGCTGCCGGCGCATCGTCACCAGAAACTGCTCGGCAAGCCCGCGGTCCTCGACCGCGCGGGCAAGAATGACGGCGCCCATCATCGATGACAGCGTCGTTGCGGCATTGGCGCGGCGTTCCTCTTCGGTCTCGCCGGGAACAATATCGGCAAGCGTGTCGACCAGCACGGACAGGCCGTCGCTGAAAACGGCGCGAACCGCGCCGCGGCTGCGGCTCACCTCCTGGATCAGTGTTGCGAAGACGCAGCTGCCGCCGGGATCATCAACCGTGCGCCAGTGAATATAATGATCGAGAAGCGTTTCGAGCGGCCGGTCCGGCGAACTGGCGATATGTTCCTTCCAGCGCTCTTCCACCCGATCGATCAGCTGGCGGCTGACTTCCAGCGCCAGCTCATCCTTGGAGTTGAAGTGACCGTAAAAGCCGCCATGCGTCAGTCCCGCCGCCTTCATGATGTCGGCAACGCCGACGCCGTCAAAACCGTTTTCCCGGAAGAGCACACCGGCAACACTCAGAATCTTCTCGCGGTTTTCGGCAAATTTCTCGCGGCTGACCCGCATCGTCGTCTCCAGAAATAGCGGCTTGACAAATTATATGATGTCCATCATCAATACGCAAGAAATATGATGACCATCATGTAAATCGGTCCAGTGTCTTCCCCAATCTGAATCCGAACGGAATCGTGCTCATGGTTTCCACAGCCCTTGCCTCCACCCTTGCCCGGCGCAACATTCACTACGGTTGGGTCGTCGTTGCCGCCACCTTCCTCACCATGCTGGTGACGGCAGGCGCCATGGGTGCCCCTGGCGTGCTGATCAAGCCGCTGCAGGACGAATTCGGCTGGGAAACCTCGCAGATTTCCTTCGCACTTGCGATCCGCCTGATCCTGTTCGGCTTCATGGGGCCGTTCGCCGCCGCTTTCATGAATTATTTCGGTGTGCGCAAGGTCATCGTCTTTGCATTGACACTGATCGGCATAGGCTTCGTCGGCTCGCTGTTCATGACGACGTTGTGGCAGCTCCTGCTGCTCTGGGGCATCGTCGTCGGCTTCGGCACCGGATTGACGGCCATGGTGCTCGCCGCGACCGTGTCGACGCGCTGGTTCACCAAGCATCGCGGCCTCGTCGTCGGCATGCTTTCGGCGAGTTCTGCCACCGGCCAGCTCGTTTTCCTGCCGCTGATGGCGGAACTGACGGAGCGTTACGGCTGGCGCTCGACGGTGTTTTTCGTCTGCGCCATGATCATGGTCGCGGCCCTTGCTGTTCTCGCCTTCATGCGCGACCGGCCGGCTGACGTCAATTTGCCCTCTTTGGGCGAGGCGCATGTGACGCCGGCACCGGCCAGGCCGACGCTCGGCGCTGCCCTGATGACGCCGCTCACCACGCTGCGCGAGATTTCGACGACCTCGACCTTCTGGATCCTGTTTACCACCTTCTTCATTTGCGGCCTCAGCACCAACGGCCTGATTCAGACCCATTTCGTCACCCTCTGCGGCGATTTCGGCATCGTGCCGGTGGCCGCCGCGAGCGTGCTTGCCGTCATGGGCATCTTCGATTTCTTCGGCACCATCGGCTCCGGCTGGCTGTCCGACCGGTTCGACAATCGCTGGCTGCTGTTCTGGTACTACGGCCTGCGCGGCCTCTCGCTGCTCTATCTGCCCTTCAGCGATTTCAGCTTCTACGGCCTTTCGATCTTTGCCATCTTCTATGGCCTTGACTGGATCGCCACCGTGCCGCCGACCGTCAAGATCGCCGCCGACCGCTTCGGCCGTGAAAAGGCCGGCCTCGTCTTCGGCTGGGTCTTTGCCGGCCATCAGCTGGGCGCCGCCACCGCCGCCTACGGCGCCGGCCTCTCGCGCACGGAACTGTCGAGCTATCTGCCCGCCTTCTTCGTCGCCGGCGCCTTCTGCCTGCTGGCCTCGATCCTGGCGATCACGCTGAAGAAGTCAGGCCTGCCGAGTGCCGCCCCTGCCGCGGCCCACTGATCTCGGAGAGGACCCGGTCTCGAAGCAAGGCTGGGTCTCTCCACCGGATTGCCGCGATAACTTCGTTCGTCCGTCTTGCATGCGCAGGCGCACACATGTTAGACACCCGCCTCGTCGGTATCCGTTGCCCCATTGGCGGAATTGGTAGACGCGCTCGACTCAAAATCGAGTTTCGAAAGAAGTGCTGGTTCGACCCCGGCATGGGGCACCAGCCTCCGCTCTGTGAGCTTCGGCTCGGCGAGCCGTAGTTCCGTCAGGAACGAAGGCGGACTGGTTTCAACGCGCAGCGCTTCGATCCCGACGGAGCAATCCGCATCCAACTGAAACTATTTGTTCTTCAACAGCCACATCTTGCCGGCCATGGTGATGCCGTAGACGTCCTTTGATGCGTCGTCGTCCAGGTGCCGCCGGACGAGGAAACCCGGCTCTTTCAACTCACCCAGCGTCTTTGCCGTGACCGACTTCACTTTCTGAGGCCGCTCTTTCCACCGATCCGATTTTGCGTAGGTTACGGTCGCGTTCTGATGCGTCCATTTATTGGCAGGCTGAGGATAAAGGTCTCCATCCCTGGCGAGTTTGAGTCCTGCGATCTGGGACGGGGTAAGCTCAATCATACTGAAAATCCTGTGCGGGTCCTTGCGCTGGGAATGCGCTTCGACCGAAGGCGTGCTCATAACATCCACGGAGGTTTTTCACCACCACATTGCGCGCCATCAGGGCCACGAAAGGTGAAAACCCGGCTGACGCAGGAACCGGGCCTCGCCCTTCTCTGAGATTTTCATCTGTAACAGCGCCGGCGACCGCCGCCACAGTACAGTTCAGGATGATCTTCCCCATCTCGTGACGAAGGCCAAAGACGCAAGCCAAAACCGGTTCCAACATCGGCGGCGCGCCGACCGTGGCGGACCTTTGCCGACGACACCTGTTTCCGACTGGCCGGGGTCGCGAACGAGGCTCTTAAAACGCAAATCAACTATTTAACTTTGCTTGCGCTTCGTCCAAGGTGGCGGCCGTTACCATCGGCGAGGGCGGACGTGCATCAGGAAGTAGGACTCATCGCGACAGTCGCCGTCAGTTTTGTTTTCGCGGCGATCCTCGGTTATGGCGCCGACCGGCTCCGGCTGCCGCCGCTCGTCGGCTATCTGATGGCCGGCATCCTGATGGGACCGTTCACGCCCGGCTTCGTCGCCGACACCGCGCTTGCCGGCCAGCTTGCCGAAATGGGCGTCATCCTTCTGATGTTCGGCGTCGGCCTGCATTTTTCCGCCTCCGATCTGCTTGCTGTGCGCGGTATCGCCGTGCCGGGTGCGATCGGACGGATTTTCCTCGCCACGCTGCTGGGCATCGGCCTTTGCAAGCTCTGGGGCTGGAGCCTTGGCGCCGGCATCGTCTTCGGCCTCAGCCTGTCGGTCGCCAGCACCGTCGTGCTCCTGAAGGCGCTGGAGGAGCGCAATCTCGTCAACGCGGCAAGTGGCCGCGTCGCTGTCGGCTGGCTGATCGTCGAGGATCTGGCGATGGTGCTGGCCTTGGTGCTGCTGCCGGCGCTGGCGGAGCTTCTCGGTGGCCACGCGGTCGATACGACCAATCACGGCCTCGGCGAACTGCCGCTGGCGCTGACGATCGGGCTGACCCTGTTGAAGGTGGCGGCCTTCACCGCCATGGCGATCTTCCTCGGCCCTCGTATCGTGCCCTGGTTGCTGACGATGATCGCCCGCACCGGCTCACGCGAACTCTTCACGCTGACCGTGCTGGCGATCGCGCTCGGCATCGCCTTCGGCTCAGCCGCGATCTTCGGCGTCTCCTTTGCGCTCGGCGCCTTCTTCGCCGGTGTCGTCATGAGCGAATCCCAGCTCAGCCACAGAGCGGCCGCCGATTCGCTACCGTTGCAGAATGCCTTCTCCGTGCTGTTCTTCGTCTCCGTCGGCATGCTCTTCGACCCCTCGATCCTGGTGCGCGAGCCGCTGGCCGTAATCGGCGCGCTGGCGCTCGTCATTCTCGGCAAGGCCATCATCACCTTCGCAATCGTCATGCTGCTGCGCTATCCGATCAGCATGGGCCTGACCTTGGCCGGAGGACTTGCTCAGATCGGCGAATTTTCCTTCATCCTCGCCGGCCTCGGCGTCTCGCTCGGGCTTCTGCCGCATGAGGGCCAGGATCTGATCCTTGCCGCCGCGATCCTGTCGATCACCCTCAATCCGATCGTGATCTTTGCCAGCGAGGGCCTGAAAAAATATATCCATTCGAAATGGCCGCCGCTCTTCGAAAGCTACGGCAGGAAAAGGCAGAAGACACTCGGCAAGGAACTGGAAAAGATCAGGGCGCTCGGCGAGGAGCGCGAACGTCAGCACCAGTTGAAAATGCAGCAGCTGATCGAAACCTTCCCGCTGTTTTCCCAGGTCGGCGAGGACGCGCAGGAGGAGTTACTGCTGCTCTTCAAGGCGAAGTCGGCCCCGCCCGGCGAACGCGTCATCCGCCGCGGCGACCGCGGCGACAGCATGTACTTCATCTCCTCGGGTGCCGTGGAAGTGCGGCTCGCCAGCGGCGCGATCCGCCTCGAACCGGGCGCCTTCTTCGGCGAGATGGCGTTGTTGAGCGGCGGACGGCGCACGGCCGATGTCATCGCCGTCGACTTCTGCCAGTTCGAAGTTCTCGAGCGGCGCGACTTCAACATGTTCATGTCGCACCATCCCAACCTGCGGACGATCGTCAGCGAAATGGCCCAGAAGCGCACGGAAATGAACGTGCTGCGGCAGCAATGGGAAAAGTCGATGGATCTGTCCTGACGCGCAGACACCCCGAGTGCCGGCGCCAAACAGACTATCTGCAGGCCCGTTGCGCGATGCTGTCAGCCTGCCGGCCAATAGCCGTCGGAACGGAAATCCTCCGGAATCGGATCGAGCCGCGACAGCGTCTCGGCTGCGAAATTGATCTGCAGCGACAGGTATTTCAGAGACGCCAGCATCGGCACGCCGGTCGCGAATTCCCGAACGCGGGACAGATGATAACCGCTTTCGCTCAGCCTCCGGGCCGCTTCCCCAAGCACATCGTCTCTGTTCGGTCCCCGTCCTGCTCCGAGCCCGTCATCCATCTGCACGGCCTGAGCGCGGCCGCCTTCGATCACTTTGAACATCTCATGCCACCCTGCACGTCGCCCTCAAACCAGCCTGCCTCACAATGGCCGATTCGCCATCCCATGAAATCTTGGGAGAGGCATCGATGCCCGAATCACGAAATTTTTAGGCGGCGGGTGGCACGAAGGACACGGCCAAGCATTTACAGGGCCGCGCACCGCCCCTAAAGCTCTTTTGCACCGCAATAGGAAGGGAACGGAATGCTCCGCAGACTTTACGACTGGACCATGTCTCTGGCCGCGCGCAAATCGGCCGAAGTCTGGCTCGCCGTCATCGCCTTCGTCGAAAGCTCCGTCTTTCTCGTCCCCGCCGATGTGCTTTTCCTGCCCATGGCGCTCGCCAAACCGGAACGCTCCTATCGCTACGCGCTGGTTGCGACCGTCGCCTCCGTGCTCGGCGGCATCGCCGGCTGGGCGCTCGGCTTTTACGCCTATGAGACGGTGGCGCGGCCAGTTCTCGAATTCTACGGCAAACTCGATGCCTTCGAGCAGATGAAGGCCTATGTCACCTACGAGTGGATCCTGCTGCTGCTCGTCACGTCAGGTCTTGCGCATCTGCCGCCGATCAAGATCGTCACCATCCTGTCCGGCGTCATTCACGTCAATCTGGGCCTTTTCATCGTATCGGCGATTATTGCCCGCGGCGCCCGTTTCCTCTTCCTCGCCTGGCTGCTGCGCCGCTACGGCGAGCCGATCCGTGACTTCATCGAGAAGCGCCTCGGCCAGCTCGTTGGCATCGGTGCCACTGCGGCAATCGTGCTATATTTCGGCTACCGCTCTTTCGCTCACTAGACCAAACTTTCGCGGAGCTCCGCCATGACTGCCACCGCCTCGCCGCTCGCCCGTCCCGGCTTCATCTATTCCATATTGCTCGCTATCGGCATGGCGGCGGCGGTCGGCGCCGCCCTCGGCTTCCAGTATATCGGCGGCTATATTCCCTGCGCACTGTGCCTGCTGCAGCGCCAGCCTTATTACTACGCGATTCCGATCGCCTTTCTCGCTGCGATCTGCGAGCTCGCGGGTCTGCCGAACTGGATTTCCCGCGCAATGATTCTCGCAGCCGGCATGCTGATGCTGGTCACCGCGGGCATGGGTGTCTATCACGCCGGCGTCGAATGGCACTTCTGGCCAGGCCCGACCACCTGCTCGACCACGGCAAGCAGCATGACGACCAATGCCGGCGATCTGCTCGGCGAACTCAATACGATCAAGGGCCCATCCTGCACCGATGCGGCGCTCAGGGTGCTCGGCCTGTCTTTTGCCGGCTGGAACGTGATTGCCGGGATCCTGCTTGCGGCCTTCGCCTTCGTCGGCGTTCGCAAGGCCGCCTGACGCATGTCGCCGCGACCATGCGCGACATGCCGCTGATAACGACATGGAAGCAAAGAGCCAAACCGCGGCTTGTGGAACGCAATCGATGCGACGCGCTGTAGACGGGCGCGGTCAGGGCTGCAGTTCGGTATCCCAGTAGAGATAGTCGAGCCAGCTGTCATGCAGGTAATTCGGCGGGAACAGCCGGCCGTTATTGTGCAGATCCTGCACCGTCGGCTGATAGGGCTTCTGCGCCGGGAACATGCCTGCCTGCTTCGGCAGCTTGCTGCCCTTGCGCAGATTGCAGGGCGAGCAAGCCGCCACGACATTCTCCCAGGTCGTCTCGCCGCCATGGGCGCGCGGGATGACGTGGTCGAAGGTCAGGTCGTCATCAGAGCCGCAATACTGGCACTCGAACCGATCGCGCAGGAAGACGTTGAACCGGGTGAAAGCAGGATTGCGGGATGGCTGAACGTAAGTCTTCAGGCACACGACACTCGGAAGCCGCATCGAAAAGCTCGGCGAGGAAACCGAGTGTTCATATTCTGCGATGATATTCACACGGTCGAGAAATACCGCCTTGATCGCGTCCTGCCAGGACCAAAGCGACAAGGGGTAATAACTCAGCGGCCGGTAGTCAGCGTTCAGGACGAGCGCCGGCAGGGCCTGCGGGGAGACTGCAATCGTCAAGGGACTCTCCTGATCGATTCGGCATCTGCACCTGTATATTAGGCCGGTTGTTACAGGATTGTGAAGTCCAATAAATTCAGAGGATAAAGGCAATTTAAAGAGTGTGGCCGATCAGCCGACCGGCACCATGTCACGACGCATTTTCGTGGCGTAATAGGCCCAGAAAAGCCGGGCTGCCACCGATCGCCACGGCGACCAGACCTGCGAAAGCTTGGCAAGCGCCTTCGCTTGCGGCCGCGCCGCAAGTCCGAGCGCGGCGCCGACGGCATTCTGCAGCGCGACATCGCCGGCCGGAAAGACATCGGCATGGCCGCCGCAGAACATCAGATAAACCTCCGCCGTCCACGGGCCGACGCCCTTCAGCCCCGTCAGTTCGCCCAGCGCTTCGCCCGGCGGCTTCAGGCAGAGCCCGGAAAGATCGAGGCGGCCGGAGGCAACCGCTTCAGCGATCCGCGTCAGCGTATCGGCCTTGGCGCGCGACAGGCCGAACTCCCGCCATGCCTCGGGGTGAAACAGCAGGTAAGCTTCCGCCGTCAGCAGGCCATCCGCCGGCAGCATGCGCCGCCAGATCGCCTCGGCGCTGGCGCGCGAGACCATTTGCGATACGATGATATGGGCAAGGCCGGCAAAACCGGCTTCGCGCAGCCGCAGCGGAAGGGGGCCTACATCCGCGGCGATCGGTGCAAGGCGCGGATCGAGGCGAAGCAGCGCTTCGAGCCCCAGCCTGACGTCATCGTCGTTGCGGATGATCTGCACCGCGTCCTCCCAGTGGTTCAAAACCAAAATCCGTGGCAGAAGAAAGCATGACCACGAGCGAGCGTCAAAAACCTGTCTTTCGTTTTGCGCCGAGCCCCAACGGATCGCTGCATCTCGGCCATGCACTTTCGGCCTTTTTGAACCGCGACATGGCCGAAGCGTTGCATGGCCGCCTGCTGCTGCGCATCGAGGATATCGACCAGGCCCGCTGCACCCCCGAATTCGAGGCCGGCATCCTGCGGGACCTCGACTGGCTTGAGATCGACTGGGAAAGTCCGGTGCGGCGCCAGTCGGAGCATTTTGCGGAGTATCAGGCGGCGCTGCATGCGCTGATCGAACGCGGCCTGGTCTATCCGGCTTTCCTGACGCGCGGCGAAGTGAAGGCGCGTGTCGCCGCCTATGAGGCAACGGGCCAATCCTGGCCGCGCGATCCCGATGGCACGCCGCATTATCCGCCGATTGATCGCGAGCGGCCGGAAACCGAATGGCGGGAGATCCTTTCCTCCGGGAAAAAACATGCCTGGCGGCTCGACATGCGCAAGGCGCTCGACCTGATCGGCGAACTGCTGTTCTGGGCGGAAACCGGCGACGGCAGGACAGGCGAGATCGCCGCCGAACCTGGCGTCTGGGGAGATGTCATCCTGTCGCGCTCGGATGCTCCTTCGAGCTACCATCTGTCGGTGGTCGTCGACGATGCCGTGCAGGGCGTCACCCATGTCGTGCGCGGGCTCGACCTTTTCCACGCCACATCGGTGCACCGGCTGCTGCAGGTTCTGCTCGGCCTGCCGCAGCCCCTCTACCACCATCATCGTCTCATTCTCGACGCCGATGGCCGCAAGCTTTCGAAAAGCGAAGGTGACAGCGGGCTCGCCGAATTGCGTGCCCGGGGCATGTCAGGGGCCGACATTCGCCGCCTTGTCGGGCTCTGAGCGCCGTTCGACACGCTCTCTGCCGACGATCGAAAGCGTATGCGAGAACATCCGGAAGACGCGGAACTTGATCAGCGCCGCATTGATCTCCGCGCCGATAATGAAGATGGCACCGACCATATAGAGAAAGATCAGCACGATCATCACCGAGGCGAGACCGGCATAGGTTGCCGTATAATTGGCGAAGGTCGCCAGATAATAGGCAAAGATCAGCGCGCCGGCGAGCCAGAGAAGCAGCGTCAGCAAGACCCCTGGAATAACGTCGAAAACCCGCCGCTTGCCGGCCGGCAGCCAGAGATGCATGACCAGCAGGCCGACGGTCAGCACGACAAGCGTGCCGTAAATGCGCCAGCTGAAGACGATGTCGAGCGTATCGGCAAACAGCGGAAACCAATTCCTCGCATAATCGAGCGCCAATGGCACCGCCACCAGCAGGATGCTGATCGCCGCGAAGATGATGACCGCGATCAGCACGTAGCCGAGGCTGGCCAGGCGGGTGAAATACCACGGCCGGGTTTCCTGCACCCGGTAGGCACGATTGAGCGAAATGCGCAGCGCTTCGACGCCGTTCGAGGCGAAATAGGCGGCCGCCAGCACCGAGATCGTCAGCAGCCCGCCGCGTTGAATGGTCAGGACCTGCAGCACCTGGTCGGCCAGCGGCTTGGCGATCGCTTCGGGCCAGGTGTCGAAGATCAGATGGATGGCGGTCGAGGAAAACTGATCGGCGCCGAGGAAGCTTGCAAGCGCCGTGCCGAAGATCAGGAACGGGAAAACCGCGAGCAGGCTCGACAGCGCCACGTGGCTTGCCATCGCAAATCCGTCATCCTCGACCATGTGACAGATCGCGTCATAGACCACGTCGTAGATCGTGCGCAGCACCTTCCGCATTCCGTCTCCGGCTTTCCACATTGTATCCTCTGGCCGAATATGGGAAACGAGTCCCATTTTGTACAGGAATCATTCCATGGCGGGAGAGCGCACAATCGTCGTCACCGGCTGCTCCTCCGGCATCGGCGCGCATTGCGCCCGGGCGCTGAAAGCCGATGGCTGGCGCGTCTTTGCGACGGTGCGCAAAACGGATGATCTGCCGGGTCTGGAAGCCGACGGCATCGAAGCCTTGTTGATGGACTATGCCAGGATCGAGACGATTTCCGAGCTGGTCGACACCGTCTTGAAACGCAGCGGCGGCCGTATCGACGCGCTCTTCAACAACGGCGCCTATGGCCAGCCGGGCGCCGTCGAGGATCTTTCGACGGCAGCGCTGCGCGCCCAGTTCGAAGCGAATTTCTTCGGCTGGCACGAATTGACGCGGCAGGTCATTCCGTCGATGCGCAAACATGGGCAGGGCCGGATCGTCCAATGTTCGTCCATTCTCGGCGTCGTCCCCTATCGCTATCGCGGCGCCTACACCGCCTCCAAGTTCGCGCTCGAGGGCCTCAGCATCACCCTGCGCATGGAGCTGCACGGCAGTGGCATCCATGTGAGCCTGATCGAGCCCGGACCGATCGCCACGCGTTTCACCGCCAATGCGCTCGCAAAGATCAAGGAAAACATCGACGTCGAGAACTCGCCGCACGCGGCCGATTATATCAGGCAGTTGGCGAGGCTCGACGGTTCGGGGCCGGTCAATCGTCATAAACTTGGCCCCGAGGCGGTCTATTCGGTATTGAAACACGCATTGAACTCGAAAAATCCAAGGCCACATTATCCCGTAACGACTCCGGCTAAACAGGGCATGTTCCTGAAGCGGCTGCTTCCGGCGGACCTCTTCTACCGCCTGATGCGCTGGACGGACTGACTGAGAAAGCTGAATGCCATGTCCTCAATCACCTATATCCTTGCGGTCATCGTCATGGGCGTCGTCGCCCTCGTGCTGATCCGCGGCCTCTTCAACATGATGAAGGGCGGCGACGCCAACCTTTCCAACAAACTGATGCAGCTTCGCGTCCTGCTGCAGGCAGTCGCCGTCATCCTGATCATGCTGACGCTCTGGATCACCGGCGGCGGCCGCCCGACCTGAGGACTGACCTAACGATAGAGGGGTAAATATGGGTACTATCGCCTCCTCGACCTCCCTCATTCCTGTGCTCGTCACAGGAATCCAGCCACCGCGCGTCCGCGCGGTGAATAACAAAATCCGACGTTCTGCCGCGCCCAAGGACTTGGGCGCAGAAGCCCGACCCCACCCTCCGTCATGCTCGGGCTTGACCCGAGGATCCATCCCCGTAGCTGCTGATGGATGCGGTGTGGATGCTCGGGTCAAGCCCGAGCATGACGGGGGTGGGGTGGGTCGAAGAAACCACTCACGGCGTATACACCCGTGTCAGGGACGCTGTCCGCCAGCGCAACCAACAATGTCGGCACCGGGCTGAACCGACTTGATGAGGCAAAACGGGTGAGCGCGACAGCCCTCCCCTCGATCGGCGGTGCAGCATGGTGAAACTCAACAAGATCTACACGAAGACCGGCGATGACGGCACGACAGGCCTGGCTTCCGGCCCCCGCCGTCGGAAGGACGATCTGCGCGTCGAGGCTTATGGCACGATCGACGAGGCCAATTCCGCGATCGGCCTGGCGCGGCTTTACACGACAGACTTGGTTGACCTCGACACCATGCTGATGTCGATCCAGAACGATCTCTTCGACCTCGGCGCCGATCTCGCCACGCCCGACACCGGCGAACCGCCGGCCTACGAGCCGCTGCGGATCGTCGAGACGCAGGTCGAGCGCATCGAGCGCGATATCGATCGACTGAACGCCGACCTCCGTCCGCTGACGTCCTTCATACTGCCGGGCGGCAGCCCGGCCGCCGCGCATCTGCATCTGGCCCGCACGATTGCGCGGCGGGCCGAGCGGCTGATGGTGACGCTGGCCCGCATGGAGGGCGAAATCGTCGGCGGGGCCGCGATGAAATATATCAACCGGCTTTCGGATTTCCTCTTCGTCGCAGCCCGCCATGCAAATGACCAGGGTCGTGCGGATGTGCTTTGGGTTCCGGGAAAAAACAGATAGGTTTGCCGCGATCACGATTGCCGGGGGGCCTTGATGTTCATACCACTTCACGACGCCAATACGCTGAAACATATCAAGGTCCAGTGGGTGACGCTGGCCTTGATCGCGCTGAATGTCGCAGTCTGGCTCTTTACCAGCCTGGAGAGCGAACAGGCCGCCCAGGCAACGACGGTCGGCCTCAGCTACATCCCGGCGGTCGCCTTCGGGCAGGCGCAGTTGGCTGAGGGATTGGACATCGTGCCGGAGCCGCTGACCTATCTCACCTATGCCTTCGCCCATTCGGGCTTCTGGCATCTGGCCTCCAACATGGTCTTCCTCTGGGTCTTCGGCGACAATGTCGAGGATGCGATGGGGCATATGCGCTTCCTGGTCTTCTACCTCCTCTGCGCGGCCGCCGGCGCGCTTTGCCACGGGTTGCTGACGACGACGCCGGAAGCGCCGCTGGTCGGCGCCTCGGGGGCGATCTCCGGGGTCGTTGCCGCCTATGTCATGCTGCATCCGCGCGTCAGGGTCTGGGTGCTGGTGTTCTTCCGTGTACCCTTGCCCCTGCCGGCCTTCGTGCCGCTGCTTTTGTGGATCGGCCAGCAGTTCTTCATGCTGGCGTTTGCGCCCGATGCCGACGTCTCCTGGGGCGCCCATGTCGGCGGCATTCTTGCCGGCGCTGTTTTAATCCTGGCGCTGCGTCGTCGCGGCGTACCTCTCTTCGATCGGGAAATCGTGACGCCGCGCGCCGTGAGGAACGAAGCCGGCGTCGGTGCGGCCGTTGCGGCCGGCACGGACGGACGGATCGAGCGTCTTCCCTGGGGCCGTGACCGGCGTTGACAGATATATTGACGCGTACGTAAACGTCAATATATTGCCGAAGCAATCCCCTGCCTGCGTCATGCAAGCGTTGTATTTGGGGGAAAAACGCGTATCCATGTCGCCATTCGACAATCGAAGCGGCGTGTGAGCGCGCATTTTCCTTAAAAGCCTCGCTGAAGCCAGTTTTCTTGAAGGAAGGACCCCCATGAAGATTCTCGTGCCCGTCAAACGGGTTGTCGACTACAACGTGAAGATCCGAGTGAAGCCGGATGGTTCGGGTGTCGAGCTTGCCAATGTGAAGATGTCGATGAACCCGTTCGACGAGATCTCGGTGGAAGAGGCGCTGCGGCTGAAGGAAGCCGGCAAGGCGGAAGAAGTGGTGGTCGTCTCGATCGGCCCGGCCAAGGCCGAGGAGACGCTGAGGACGGCGCTTGCCATGGGCGCCGACCGGGCGATCCTGGTCGAGACCGACGATCAAGTCGAGCCGCTCGCCGTCGCCAAGATCCTCAAAGCGGTGGCCGATGCCGAACAGCCGGGGCTGATCATATCAGGCAAGCAGGCGATCGACGACGACTCCAACCAGACCGGCCAGATGCTGGCGGCATTGCTCGGTTCGGCCCAGGCGACTTTCGCCTCGAAGATCGAAATCGGTGACGGCAAGGCGACCGTCACCCGCGAGGTCGACGGCGGCCTGCAGACGATCGAGATCAAGCTGCCGGCGGTGGTGACCACCGATCTTCGCCTGAACGAGCCGCGTTATGCCTCGCTGCCGAACATCATGAAGGCGAAGAAGAAGCCGCTCGACAAGAAGAGCCCGGCCGATTTCGGCGTCGATACGACGCCGCGGCTGAAGATCTTGAAGACCGAGGAGCCGTCCGGCCGCAAGGCCGGCGTCAAGGTCAAGTCGGTCACCGAACTGGTCGACAAGCTCAAAAACGAAGCCGGCGTGCTGTAAGCCAGGAAAGAGAGAACACGATCATGACCATTCTTCTTCTGGCCGACCATGACGGCCATCACCTCTCCGACCAGACCGCCAAGGCGCTGACGGCGGCAAGTCAGATCGGCTCCGACGTGCACATCCTGGTCGCCGGCAAGGCCGCCAAGGCGGCGGCCGATCAGGCCGCCAAGCTTTCCGGTGTGACCAAGGTGCTGCTCGCCGAAAGCGATGCGCTTGCCAACAATCTCGCCGAACCGCTGGCCGATCTGATCGTCTCGCTGGCAGGCAGCTATGACGCGATCCTGTCTGCCGCCACCTCGGTCGGCAAGACGGTGCTGCCGCGCGTCGCTGCCCTGCTCGATGTCGCCCAGGTCTCGGAGATCATCGAAGTCGTCAGCCCCGACACCTTCAAGCGGCCGATCTATGCCGGCAACGCCATCCAGACGGTGCAGGCAAGCGATGCCAAGAAGGTCATCACCGTGCGCACCGCCTCGTTTGCCTCCGCCGCCGAAGGCGGCTCTGCCAGCGTCGAGGCGATCGCAGCGATCTCCGATCCGGGTCTGTCGCGTTTCGTCGCCGATGCGCTGTCGGCCTCCGACCGTCCGGAACTGACCTCGGCGAAGATCATCATCTCCGGCGGCCGGGCGCTCGGTTCGGCCGAGAAGTTCAAGGAGGTCATCCTGCCGGTTGCCGACAAGCTCGGGGCTGCCGTCGGCGCCAGCCGGGCGGCCGTCGATGCCGGTTATGCCCCGAACGACTGGCAGGTCGGCCAGACCGGCAAGGTGGTGGCGCCCGATCTCTATATCGCCGCCGGCATCTCCGGCGCCATCCAGCACCTGGCCGGCATGAAGGACAGTAAGGTGATCGTCGCCATCAACAAGGACGAGGAGGCGCCGATCTTCCAGGTCGCCGACTACGGCCTCGTCGCCGATCTCTTCGACGCACTGCCGGAATTGGAAAAGGCGCTCTGAACGAGCTCCATGCTTTTCTTTCGCACTTGCGAATGACTGGAAAATTGTCTTTTATCTGCTGCCGGGCGATCTTTCGTCCGGCAGTAATGCTAAAATAGTGCGGCAACGCGGGGGCGACTGCCGAGCGGGGGTTTTGGAGATGAGTGCGGTGTTGAAGAATATTGGGATCATCGGTGCCGGCCAGATGGGTTGCGGCATCGCGCATGTTTCGGCCGCCGCAGGGTACAGGGTCCACATCTACGATCTCTCGCAGGACCGCATCGAATCCGGCCTTGCCACCATCAACGGCAATCTTGCCCGCCTGGTGACGAACGGCAAGATGACGGATGAGGAACGTAAATCGACCTTGTCGCGCATCACCGGCTCCGCCGATGTCAATGACCTCGCTCCGTCCGATCTTGTCATCGAGGCGGCCACCGAGGACGAAAGCGTCAAGCGCAAGATTTATAGTCAGGTTTGTCCGGTGATGAAGCCGGAAGCGCTGCTGGCCACCAACACCTCCTCGCTTTCGATTACCCGGCTTGCCGCCGCCACCGACCGCCCCGAACGCTTCATGGGCATTCATTTCATGAACCCGGTGCCTGTCATGAAGCTGGTCGAACTGGTGCGCGGCATCGCCACCGATGAGAAGACCTTCTCCGCCGCCAAGGAATTCGTGGGCACGCTGGAAAAGACCATCACCGTCGCCGAGGACTTCCCGGCCTTCATCGTCAACCGCATCCTCCTGCCGATGATCAACGAAGCGATCTACACGCTCTATGAAGGTGTCGGCACGGTCGACGCCATCGATACGGCGATGAAGCTCGGCGCCAACCATCCGATGGGGCCGCTGCAGCTTGCCGATTTCATCGGCCTCGACACCTGCCTGTCGATCATGCAGGTGCTGCATGACGGCCTGGCGGACTCGAAATATCGCCCCTGCCCGCTGCTGGTGAAATATGTCGAAGCCGGCTGGCTCGGACGCAAATCCGGCCGCGGCTTCTACGACTATCGCGGCGAAGTGCCTGTTCCGACGCGATAAGCGGACATCCGCGGCCGATCATCACAAAGGGCGAATGGACCGGACGCCCGCGAAATGCTTTCCTTGCCGTGAATGGGAGGAAACGCCATGTCGACCGAAACACCGATGTTCCTGCTGCAATGCTGCGTCCTTATCGGAATTGCCGGCGTTTTCCTGATCAGAGGAAGTGGCGACTCCTGACCGATATCCTTACGATCCGATCGCACTCTTGATCAAAGTTTTGGCGTCCTCGCTGTCCCAGGCGGCGGGTCCGTTCATGGCGGAGATCAGGCAGCCCTTGTCGTCGAGCAGCAGCGTCACCGGTAGGCCGAAGGCGAGACCTTCCTTCTTCAGGCTATTGAAGACGCCGATCGTATTGTCGCGATAAAGCTGCAGCGCATCGACGCCCGTCTCGGCGAGGAAAGTCTTCGGCTTTTCGTCATCACCGGTATCGATATTGACCGGCACGACCTGAAACTTGTCGCCGCCCATCTGCTTTTCCAGCGCGTTCAGCGCCGGCATCTCTTCGCGGCAGGGCACGCACCACGTGGCCCAGAGATTGAGCAGCACGGTCTTGCCGGCGAAATGGTCGAGCGTCAGCGGCTTGCCGTCAGGGCCGTTGAAGGACACGCCGGTCAGCTTGCGCGGCTCGCTGGCGGCAACCATCGCGGCAACCTGCCCTTTCATCAGCGGCGCCAGAGTGACGGCGCGTTCCCTCGCCAGCGGGCATTCGGCCGAAGCCGCATCACTGACGCCATTGCCAATCCCCGTCTCCTTCACGTATACCGCTGCCGCACCGGCAACAACGCCTGCAACGGCGGCGATTGCGATCAGTTTTAGCGACGGCAGACCGAAGGGTTTTTTTGTCGTCATTTCATTCTCCAGGACGGGCATCCATGGCCGAGAGCAACACGGACACCAAATCCTCCAACCAGATGTGGGGTGGGCGTTTCGCCTCCGGCCCGGACGCGATCATGGAGGAGATAAATGCCTCGATCGGTTTCGACAAGAAGCTATTCGCGCAGGATATCCGCGGTTCCATCGCCCATGCGACGATGCTCGCCCATCAGGGGATTATTTCGGCCGAGGATAAGGACAAGATCGTTCACGGGCTAAACACGATCCTGTCAGAAATCGAAAGCGGCAATTTCGAATTCTCGCGCCGGCTCGAAGACATCCACATGAATATCGAGGCGCGCCTGGCGACGCTGATCGGACCGGCTGCCGGCCGGCTGCACACCGCCCGCTCGCGCAACGACCAGGTCGCGCTCGACTTCCGCCTCTGGGTGAAGGAAGAGCTCGAGAAGACCGAGAAGATGCTGACCGGCCTGATTGCCGCCTTCCTCGATCGCGCCGAGGAACATGCCGAAAGCGTCATGCCGGGCTTCACCCATCTGCAGACCGCCCAGCCCGTCACCTTCGGCCATCACTGCATGGCCTATGTCGAAATGTTCGGCCGCGACCGCTCGCGGGTGCGCCATGCCATCGAGCACCTGGACGAAAGCCCGATCGGTGCTGCCGCCCTTGCCGGCACCGGTTATCCGATCGACCGCCACATGACGGCCAAGGCGCTCGGCTTCCGCGAGCCGACCCGCAATTCCATCGACACGGTTTCCGACCGCGATTTCGCCATCGAATTCCTGGCGATCGCCGCGATCACGGGCATGCATCTGTCGCGCCTGGCCGAAGAGATCGTCATCTGGTCGACGCCGCAGTTCGGTTTCGTGCGCCTCTCCGACGCCTTCTCGACCGGCTCCTCGATCATGCCGCAGAAGAAGAACCCGGATGCGGCCGAGCTGGTGCGCGCCAAGACCGGCCGCATCAACGGCTCGCTGATCGCACTGCTGACGATCATGAAGGGCCTGCCGCTCGCCTATTCCAAGGACATGCAGGAAGACAAGGAACAGGTCTTCGACGCAGCCGAGAGCCTGGAGCTGGCGATCGCCGCCATGACCGGCATGGTGCGCGACATGACCGTCAACACCGCGCGCATGAAGGCGGCGGCCGGCTCCGGCTTCTCGACGGCGACCGACCTTGCCGACTGGCTGGTGCGCGAAGCCGGCCTGCCGTTCCGCGATGCCCATCACGTGACCGGCCGCGCCGTCGCGCTGGCCGAAAGCAAGGGCTGCGACCTGGCCGAGCTGCCGCTCGCCGACCTGCAGGCGATCCATTCCGCAATCACCGACAAGGTCTATGACGTGCTGACGGTCGAAGCCTCGGTCGCCAGCCGCAAGAGCTTCGGTGGCACGGCCCCCTCCGAGGTGCGCAAGCAGATCGCCTTCTGGCGCGCCCGCAACTAAAAAAGCGAAGCGAAACGCCGCTTCGCCCTTCCCCCGCACGGGGAAAGACCGTCCAACAATCAGGGTGCACAAGGCGGAGAAACTTCGCTATGAAGATGTCCATCGTTCCTAATGAACGATGTCCGTCATATCTCGTACAAGAGGATATCCATGCAGAAGAGCTTGCCGCACCTCATTCGCTCGACGGCAGTCATCGCCGTCATCGGCCTTGCCGTTGCCGGGTGCGGGCGTAAGGGCGATCTCGACCCGCCGAGTGCTGCGGCAACGAAAGAAGGCGACGTTTCCAAGCCGACGAAACAGCCGGGAACCGTTGACAAGCCCTTCCTTCTCGATCCTCTTCTTTAAGGCATAAGCCCGTGAACCACTTCGAGCACCGCGACGGCATCCTTCACGCCGAGAACGTTCCCGTTCCCGAGATCGCCAAGGCGGTCGGCACGCCGTTCTACGTCTATTCCACCGCCACCCTTGAACGCCATTACCGGGTCTTCTCCGAAGCCCTCGCCGATATGGACTCGATGGTCTGCTACGCGATGAAGGCGAATTCGAACCAGGCGGTGCTGAAGACGCTGGGCCGCCTCGGCGCCGGCATCGACGTCGTCTCGGAAGGGGAATTGCGCCGCGCGCTCGCAGCCGACATTCCGGCAAGCCGCATCATGTTTTCAGGCGTCGGCAAGACCCCATCCGAGATGGATTTCGCGCTCGAGGCCGGTATCTACTGCTTCAACGTCGAATCCGAACCCGAGCTCGAGATCCTCAACCAGCGCGCCGTCAACGCCGGAAAGAAGGCTCCCGTCTCCTTCCGTATCAACCCGGATGTCGACGCAAAGACGCATTCGAAGATCTCGACCGGTAAGAAGGAAAACAAGTTCGGCATCTCCTGGGAGCGCGCCCGCGCGATCTACGCCCATGCCGCCAAGCTGCCCGGCATCGAGGTCACCGGCATCGACATGCATATTGGCAGCCAGATCACCGAGCTGCAGCCTTTCGACGACGCTTTCAAGCTGCTGCGCGACCTTGTCGCGACGCTCCGCGCCGACGGCCACACGATCGATCATGTCGATATCGGCGGCGGCCTCGGCGTCCCCTATAAGGACGACAACAATCCGCCGCCACTGCCGGATGCCTATGCAGCAATCGTCAAGAACCAGCTGCGCGATCTGGACTGCAAGGTCATCACCGAGCCCGGCCGCCTGATCGTCGGCAATGCCGGTATTCTGGTGACCGAGGTGCTTTATGTGAAGGACGGCGGCGAGAAGACCTTCGTCATCGTCGACGGCGCGATGAATGATCTCATTCGGCCGACGCTCTACGAGGCCTATCACGAAATCCGCCCGGTGACGATTTCGGCGGCGAATGCGCCGCGCATCCGCGCCGACGTCGTCGGCCCCGTCTGCGAGACCGGCGACTATCTGGCGCTCGACCGCGAAATGGCGATGCCGAAGCCGGGTGATCTGCTGGCCGTCAGCACTGCCGGCGCCTATGGCGCCGTCCAGGCCGGCACCTATAACAGCCGCCTGCTGGTCCCCGAAGTTCTGGTCAAGGGCAGCGATTTCCATGCGATACGACCGCGTAGAACCTATGCCGAGCTGATCAGCCTCGATTCGGTTCCGGCTTGGCTCGACTGACGAGGCCATCACTTTTTGGCGAATAAACGTGAAAAGCCGGTATTGCCGGCCGCTCGCCCTCGCCTTCGCCACAAAGAGTGTTATCCTTGTCAGCCATGAGCGTATTGCCCCGCAATCGCCGGAAGCGCCCTCTGTTCCACGTCAGATCGCGGAGACCGGACCGATGACAAGCCCCTTCAGGCAGAAGAAAGGTGCTTTTGCGCTCCGCCCTGCCCTTGCCCGGCTGGTGACGGCGAAACGCCTGCTGGCGCGCATCGTGCTTTTTTGCGAGCAGCTGCTGCCGCCTCTGTTGCCGGTCCTGTCGGTCGCCGCCCTTTATCTCTCCGCCTCCTGGTTCGGCGTCTTCCGCAGCGTGCCGGACTGGTTGCGCATCCTTCTGCTGATCGCTTTCGCTCTCGCTTTCCTTGTCGCGCTCCTTCCCTTCCGCAATCTGCGCTGGCCGAGGATCGCCGAAGCCGACCGCATGCTGGAAGAACGCAACGGCTTGCCGCACCAGCCGGTCACCGTCCAGGAAGACGAACCGGCCTTCGATGCGCCCTTCGCCCGGGCGCTTTGGCGCGAGCACCAGCTGCGCATGGCCGAAAAGATCGCAGCGCTCGACGCCGGCATGCCGAGGCCTGACATTGCCCGGCATGACCGTTTCGCCCTTCGCGCCATTCCGGCGCTGCTTCTCGTCACTGCCTTTGCTTATTCGCTGTCGATCAATGGCGGTTCGGTCAGTGACGCGTTGCAGGCAGCCCCCGAACAGGTGACGGTCGATCCGGCCGTGCGCATCGACGCCTGGGTGACGCCGCCTTCCTATACCGGCCGCGCGCCGGTCTACCTGACCGCCGACGGCAGTGAACAGGCGCCGATCGGCATTCCGCAGTTTTCCGCTCTCACCGTGCGCGTCAGCGGCGGAAAGACGGCCGAAAAGGTCGTGTTCCGCAAAGCGAACGGTCAGACGCAGGAGATCGCCGTGCAGGCGGACGCAAGCCCGCGCCAGACAGCTGCGACCGCCGGCAACCAGCCGGATGCCGCACCGGCCGGCCAGGCCGCCATCGCGCAGACGCATGCGATGAAGCTCGAGGAGAACGGCACGCTCGAAGTCAGCGGCCGCCGCTGGAGCTTCGACATCCTTCCCGACAAGGCGCCGGAAATTGCCTTTGACGGCTTGCCGAAGCCCAGCGTCAACGGCGCGCTTGAAATTGGTTTCACCGTCAAGGACGACTACGGCGTCCAGGAGGCTCATGCGGAGATCGTACCGCTCGAAACCGATCCGAAAGCAACGCCTCTTTACCCATTGCCGGAGTACCGGCTGGATATCCCCCGCCGCAACGCCCGTGACGCCAAGGGTGTGACCAGCCGGAACCTGACCGAACATCCGCTCGCCGGCAAACGCGTGCGCGTGACGCTTGTTGCCAAGGACGGAGCCGGCCAGACCGGCCGCAGCCCGCCGCACGAGATGATGCTGCCGTCGCGGCCCTTCAACGAGCCGCTTGCCGCGGCCGTCGCTGAGGAACGGCAGGTTTTCGCCCTCGACACCCGCAAGATGCCGCAGGCGATCGCGCTGAACGAAGCGCTGACCATCCGTCCCGAGGAGACCATCCCCAAGCTCACCAACTACCTGTTGCTGGAATCCGCCTTGGCGCGCATGAAGCTCGCAAAGAGCGAGGAGGCGCTGAAGGATACGGCCCAATATCTCTGGGAAATCGCTCTCGGCATGGAGGACGGCGATCTTTCCCTTGCCGAGCGCAAGCTGCGCCAGGCCCAGCAGAATCTTGCCGATGCGTTGAACCGCAACGCGCCGGACGAAGAGATCAAGAAGCTGATGGACGAACTGCGCAAGGCGATGCAGGACTATCTGAGCGAGCTTGCCGAGCGCATGCAGAATGCGCCGATGCAGCCGAACCAGAACGCCCAGAACTTCCTGCGCCAGCAGGATCTGGAACGGATGATGGACCAGATCGAGAATCTCGCCCGCTCCGGCAACCGCGACGCGGCCCAGCAGATGCTGTCGGAATTGCAGCGCATGATGAACAATCTGCAGGCCGGCCGGCCGCAGCGCGGCCAGCAGAGCCAGGAGAACAGTGAGGCGCGCAAGCAGATCGACAAGCTCGGCCAAATCCTGCGCGACCAGCAGAAGCTGATGGAACAGACCTTCCGCCTCGATCAGCAGCTCAAGGACCGCATGCAGCGCGGCGAACCCGAAATGGGCGAAAACGATCCGCTGCTCGACGAGATGACCCCCGGTGAAAACGGCGAGCCGCAGGAGCAACAGGGCCAGCAAGGCCAGGAAGGCCAGCAGCCCTCCGACCAGATGACGGCCGAACAGCTGCGCGAGGCGCTGAAACAGCTGCGCGCCCAGCAGGATGGGCTCGGCAAGCAGCTGGGTGAATTGCAGAAAAAGCTGGGCGAAATGGGCATGAAGCCCGGCCCCGGCTTCGGCCAGGCGCAACGCGAGATGGAGGGCGCCGGCCGCGAACTCGGCCAGGGCCGCGGCCAACCGGCCATCGAAAACCAGGGCCGCGCGCTGGAAGCGCTTCGCCAGGGCGCCCGTGACATGATGAACCAGATGATGCAGGCGCAGCAGGGCCAGCAGGGACAAGGCCCGAACGGCCAGGTCGGCCAGGGCGAGCAGAACGGCCGCGATCCGCTCGGCCGGCCGCGCATGAGCGAGAGATATATCGAGGACGACGGCGTGAAGGTGCCTGACGAAATCGACGTTCAGCGGGCGCGGGAAATCCTCGATGCGATCCGCGAAAAGCTCGGCAACAATCCGCCGCAGGAAATGGAACGACGATATCTCGAACGGCTGCTGGATATCCAATAGGCGCTCAAGCGCGTAACCCCGAAAATCGCAATCGATTTTCGGGGTTACGCGTCAAATTCCGAACAGGCGTTAGGCGACCAGCGCCCGGGCAACCGCCTTGCGGATATCGGGAAGCGCGAATGGCTTGGCCACGACGTCGATGATCTTTTCGGCAAGGTCGTCGGCTCGTTCGCGCTGCTCGGCATAGCCGGTCATCAGCAGGATCTTCAAAGCAGGAAAGGCATCCTTGGCCTGGTGGGCGAGCTCGATGCCGTCCATCACAGGCATGCGGATATCGGAAAGCAGCAGGTCGTAGGCCCCATCCTTGAGCTTCTCCAGCCCCTCGGCGCCATCGGCCGCTTCATCCGTCTCGTGACCGTCGAGCCTGAGCGCCCGGGCTACGAAAGACCGCAGGGAGTCCTCGTCTTCCGTAATCAGAATTCTTGCCATATGTGCATTGCTCCGTCTTCAGCCCCGCGACGGAAATCACCAGACTTTCCTTTTCGATCGGTAAAGATGGCGAAGCGATGGACGGGATGGTTAACAACCCGTCTCGAGCGGCAGCGCAGCGCGGCGCCTCTTTCAGACGTGCTAGAGCCTTTCCTGGTTAGATTGAATCATTCTGTTGGCTCAAACGGAGTCGGATGGTCGACCGGCCGGCGCGCGTCGTAGCCCAGCTCTACGGCCAAGCCGGCCGGTCGATCAGCCGGCCCGTTTCAGCCAGCCCTCCCGCAGATTTGCCTGGCAAATCTGCAAGACTTGGGAACGCCGGGCGCACTGATCGCTTCGCCACGGCGAAGCGGTGCGGCCGGTGGGCCGGGCATCTTTCCGCCAGGATCAGAGGCGATCGGCTCGGACGTACCAGAAGGTATGCCCGTCGCCAATCGCCTATGCCCTGACGAAAACCTGCTCCGGCAGAATGCTTCAATCTAACCAGGAAAGGCTCTAAGGCGCTGCAGTACTCCCGATCAATCAGGCGTCGCCGGTCACCACGCCGACGAAGGGCAGTTCACGAAAAGCATAGGCGACATCCATGCCGTAGCCGACGACGAAATAGTCTGGGCATTCGAAGCCGACATAATCGGCCTCCAGCTTTTCCTTGCGCTTGACGCGCTTGTCGAGCAGCACGGCGATGGTGACGTTGCGTGCGCCACGCTCGAACAGCAGCTCCTTGGCAAACAGCAGCGTCCGGCCGGATTCGAGAATATCGTCGATCAACAGGACGTCGCGGCCATGCACATCGCTGTCGATGTCCTTGACGATGCGCACGCCCTGCGAGACCGTACCGCTGCCATAGCTCGACAGCGTGATGAACTCGACCTCCGGGGCAAGCCCGGTGTCATGCAGGGCGCGGATCAGGTCGGCGGCGAAAATGAAGGAACCCTTGAGCACGGCGATGACGAGCAGGTCCTTGGTCGGACCGTTGGCGATCTCCCGCGCCATCGCATGATTGCGTTCGGCAATCTGTTCGGCGGTGAAGAGCGGCTCGATATTTTTTCCGCGCACGACAGGCATAGGGGCTTCTCCATGAAAAGAAGGGTAAGCCGTTAGCACATATGCGCGCTTGAAACAGCCTCGCCGGCTAGAAATTAACCGGATTGGCACGACCTGCGGCAGGAATTGGCCGTGGCGTGCCGGTGGTGCGTCTATGGCAGGAAGGAAAGCCGAACCTCCGGCATCTTTCCGCCGGCATGCTGGACGCGCGCCGAAAAGCCCCGGCTCTGGCCGCTATAGATGACGTCAACAGGCGGGTTGATGACGATGCTCGCGGTCAACCGCTCGTCGGTCACGAGATCGGCGCGAATCGGCTGCAGCGTCTGCGTCGTGCCGCTGTCGTTTTCGATGATGCCGTTGATGACGAGCACGCGCATGCCGTTCGCGTCACGCGGCGTCGCCGTCACATGGGTGAAATGCAGCGGCGCTCCGGAATAGGCTCGGCCACCCGACAGGCCGGAGAAGCCGCCCGCAAGCCCGAAGACGAGCACGGCAAGCGCCAGCACCAATACGGCGAAACTGCGCATCGACGCGCGCTGCAGCCAGGTTTCCGCCTCCCGCAGAAGAGAAGCGGCCATCGCCGGCCGAAGCGGCGGCTGTGCGGCGCCTGCCCGCTTGCGGTTGTCGTTATGGGTCCTCGCGGTGAATTCCCGCGGCCGCGCCTTGCCGAGCGTGACGAATTCGGCGTCGGCAATATCGGTAGGGCGCGGATTGCGGTACTGGCGGCTGGCGGGTTCGGGCGGCAGGAAATCATAGGCCTGGCCCGGTGTCCGGCGGCTGAAGAAGGATGCTTCCATGGTGGCTGCCTCGCAGATGTCCACATGGTTTCGCTGCCAGCGCTAATCTTGGCATTGAAACGAATCCTGCTCAGTCGTAAATTTTAATGGTTAATGCTTCGCAAAGATTGCCATCAAACGGGCGTCTTTCCGGCAAAATTTACCGGCTGTTAACGGTGTTGGTTAACAAGTCGCACGGTGAAACCCACAACAGACTGAGCTGCCCGTTGATTCACTTCGAGAATGTCGGTTTGCGCTATGGCATGGGCCCGGAAATCCTCCGGGACCTGACCTTCGACATTCCGAAGAAATCCTTTCAGTTCCTGACCGGCCCGTCGGGCGCGGGCAAGACATCGCTGCTGCGGCTCCTCTTCATGTCGCTGCAGCCGACGCGCGGCCTGATCCGCATGTTCGGGCGCGATATTTCCGAAATCCCCCGTCCTGAACTGCCGTTGCTGCGCCGGCGCGTCGGCATCGTCTTCCAGGATTTTCGCCTTCTCGATCATCTCACCACCTATGAAAATGTCGCTTTGCCCTTACGGGTGCGCGGCAAGGAGGAGAGCTCCTACAAGACCGACGTCCTGGAACTGTTGAAATGGGTCGGCCTCGGCGAACGCATCAACGTGCTGCCGCCGGTGCTCTCCGGCGGCGAGAAACAGCGCGCCGCCATCGCCCGGGCGCTGATGGACCGACCGGAAGTCCTGTTGGCCGACGAACCCACGGGGAATGTCGACCCGCCGATGGCCAGGCGCCTGCTCAATCTTTTCCTCGAGCTCAACCGGCTCGGCACGGCGGTCGTAATCGCCACCCATGACCTGGCGTTGATGGAACAGGTGGAAGCCCGCCGCATGATCCTCTCGGAGGGGCATCTCGATATCTATGACTGAGCCCCCGTCCAAAAACCGAGACAAGGCGCCGGCCCAGGCCCAGCAGAAGCGGCCGGAAATGCGCGTGCGCCCGACCGCGCCGATCCTGCCGCCCTCCAACATCCAGGGCAATGCCCTGATGGTGGTGATATCGATCATGGCCTTTCTCGCCTGCCTGACGCTCGGCGGCGTCAGCATGGTGCGCTCGACGGCGGCGAGCTGGGAGAGTCAGATCTCCCGCGAGATCACCATCCAGATCAAGCCGGACGATAATCTCGACATGGAAAAGGCGCTGACGCAGGCGCGCGACCTGGCGCTGACCTTCGTCGGCACCAAAAGCGGCCAGATCGTCGACGAGGCGGCCACCGCCCGTCTGCTCGAACCCTGGCTCGGCCCCGGTCTCGACCTCAAGGACCTGCCCGTTCCCCGCCTCGTCGTCATCACCATCGACGAGAGCAACCCGCCGGATTTCGAGGCGATGCGCGGGCTCCTGAAGGACAGCATCCCGCAGGCGAGCCTCGACGATCACCGCACCTGGGTCGACCGGCTGGTGTCCATGGCGCATACGACGGTGCTGATCGGCACCGGCGTCCTGCTCCTCGTCTTCTCGGCCATGGTGCTCACCGTCGTCTTTGCCACGCGCGGCGCGCTGTCGGGCAATCGCCACATCGTCGAAGTGCTGCATTTCGTCGGCGCCGAAAGCTCCTTTGTCGCCACCGAATTCCAGAAGCATTTCCTCAAGATCAGCCTCAAGGGCTCGGCGATAGGCAGCGCGCTTGCCGCCCTTTTCTTCGCCACTGCCGGCTTCTGGCAAAGCCGCACTCTGGCGACGCCGGAAACGGATCAGGCAACCGCGCTGTTCGGCACTTTTTCGGTCGGCGTACTCGGTTATGCCGGCATCTTCGCGACCATGATCGTTATCGCGCTGCTGACGACCGTCACGGCGCGGCTGACCGTCATGCGGACGATCTATGAAATCGATACATTGCGCTCGGACCCGACGCGCACCGACGGCATCGCAAGTTGATCGTGACCATGTCGTTTTGTCATTGTAGCGTCTGTTCCACGCCGTAATCAGCGTATAATCACGATTCATGACCATGGGCCATACGACACGCAACCCGATTCGGCAGGATCCGGAGCTTGATCACCCGGCGGGCCTGCCGCCGCGACGCGGGCCGATCCGCCGCATGTTGCGCTGGGCCGGCTTTGGTTGCGTTCTGGCGATCGCCCTGGTGTTCGGCGGCTTCCTGCGCTTTGCCGATTCCGTGACGACGCTCAAGCCCCCGGTCGAGCCGAAGGCGGACGCGATCGTCGTGCTGACAGGGGGCTACCAGCGCATCGACCAGGCAGTGGAACTGCTGCAGAAGGGTGCCGGCAGGCGGCTCCTGATCTCCGGC
Organism: Rhizobium sp. K102; assembly: GCF_022385315.1. Lineage (NCBI taxonomy): Bacteria > Pseudomonadati > Pseudomonadota > Alphaproteobacteria > Hyphomicrobiales > Rhizobiaceae > Rhizobium > Rhizobium sp. K102. The sequence goes on along the minus strand of NZ_CP092436.1, from coordinate 3,986,206 downwards.
GTCCACCCGACGACGACGCCGGCTCAGATCCGCAAGATGACGCAGGGCTCGGCCGATCTCTTCTCCTGCTGCGTCGATATCGGTCATGACGCGATAGACACGATCGGCAATGCCGAGGAAACCTCCAACTGGATCCATGCCAAGGGATACAGAAGCGTGCTCGTCGTCACCAACAACTACCATATGCCACGCACCCTCGCCGAGCTCTCCTATGTCGATCCCGACATCGAGTTCATCCCCTATCCCGTCGTCAACTCGGATCTGAAGACCCGCAACTGGTTCACCGATCCGAACGCGATGCGCGTCATGCTGGCCGAATATCTGAAGGTGCTCTTGGCCGGCGCCCGCAACATCACCGGCTTCGGCCGCCACACCGGATTGCGCTCGGCCAGAGTGTCCGCCGCAGAGTAGAGCCTTTCCTGGTTAGATTGAAGCATTCTGTTGGCTGAAACCGGCCGGGCATCTTTCCGCCAGGATCAGAGGCGATCGGCTCGGACGTACCCTGGGGGTAGGCCCTTCACCAATCGCCTCTGCCCTGACGAAAACCTGCTCCGGCAGAATGCTTCAATCTAACCAGGAAAGGCTCTAGGTTTTGCCAGAGCATGATGCCGAAAAGTGTGAGCGGTTTTCGGACGACATCATGGCCAAACTCTTCTAATTTAGAACAGGATTCAGATTTCAGGCCCGGCCTGAAATCTGAATCCTGTTCTGGGGCATCATCAAATGCTTTTTATGATGGGCAATATCGTGTAGGCCGGTCGCGTGAGCATGCCTCGGGAAAATTTCATGATCGCCCTGCGTTCCGTCCTCTTCAACACGATCTTCTATGCCAACCTCATCATCCGGATGATCGTGCTCTCGCCCTATTATTTCGTGGTGCCGCGGCTTACCGCCTATGAAATCCCGAAGAACTGGGCGCGCTCCAATCACTGGCTGATGCGCGTGATCGTCGGCACGACCTTTGAGATCGAAGGCCTGGAGAACCTGCCTGACGGCAGCTACATCCTGGCGCCGAAGCACCAGTCCTTTTGGGATACCTACGCGCTTCTGCCAAGGCTCAGGGACCCGGTCTACATCCTGAAGCGGGAGTTGATGTGGATTCCGCTTTTCGGCTGGTATGCCAAGAAGCAGCGCATGATCCCGGTCGATCGCGGTGCCCGCGGCAAGGTGATGGTTGACGTGCTGAAGCGCACGAAGGAAGAGCTTTCGACCGGCCGCCAGCTCATCATCTATCCCGAGGGCACCCGCCGCCCGCCGGGCGCGGAGCCGCTCTATAAATACGGTATTGCCCGCATGTACCGCGATCTTGGTATTCCCGTCGTGCCGGTCGCCATGCATCCCGGCCTCTTCTGGCCGCGACGGAGCATCCGCCGTTATCCCGGCCACTTCAAGGTGCGGATCCTGCCGCCGATCATGCCGGGAATGGATCCGGACGCCTTCTTCGCCCACTTGATCGAGGTGACCGAAAGGGCAAGCGACGAGCTCTTGCTCGACACCATCGAACGCAATCCGCATCTGCCGCTGCCACCGACAGCGATCGCCAGGCTGACCAAGCTGCGCAAAGTGAAGGCAGCGACGGCCTGAAGTCTTTCAGACGCGCAAAGAACGCTGTAACACTTCGAGTTGCTGCATAATTTTATCCTTAGATCGGTACCGATTTAAGGAATCATGCAGGCAGCCCGCAGCCGTTCCACCTCGTTGACGACCTGCTCCAGCCACTGATCGCGAATGCCCATCTGCCTCAGATGCGCAAGCGTGTTGAAGACATAAGCATCGTTCGGACCGGACTGGCCGCTGGCCTCGTTCACCACCCGTGCCGCCGCGAGCGCGTCGAGCGTACCGGCATATTGCTCGTGGTCGCGGTCAGCGACGTACGTCACCGCCTCCATCCGCCGACCGCCGGCAAATTGCAGCCGGACCCGGCGTTCCAGATAGACATTGGTGACAAGTTCGCGGGCGCGGAGATACTCGATCACCTCATCCCATCTGTCCGGCGAAATACGGAAGGCCATGCCGCGGCAGGCGCCGCCCCTGTCGAGGCCGAGGACGAGGCCCGGATTGTCGCGTGTGCCGCGATGAACGAAGGAACGGACACAGAGCGAACGCCTGTAACCATGCACCAGGGCTTCTGCCCGTTCCAGGAACTCGAAGCCCGGATTCCACATCAGCGAGCCGTAGCCAAACACCCAAAATTCGTCCATATCGCACGCCAGACCGGAATCACTTTGCAACTCACCATTGGAGAACATCATGGCAGCGTCAAGCCGATCCGGCAGCGGTCAATCCAGCAGCGGCAAGAAATTCTGGTTGCTGGGCGGAGGCATTCTCCTGGTGATCGCGCTTTATACCGGCGGCTGGTTCTATGCGGCATCGGCGTTGAAGACCACGGTGCTGAAAGCGATCGCGCCACGCGATCAGGCGGGCGTCAGCGGCGAATGCTCCGATATCGAATTCCGCGGCTATCCCTTCCGCATCGGCCTGTTCTGCTCCAAGGTCGATGTCGACGACAGTGTCAACGGCGTCTCCGCCACCTTCGGCGCCTTGCGCTCGGCAGCCCAGGTCTATGCGCCCGGCCACATCGTCTGGGAACTCGATTCGCCGGCCGAGATCCGCACCAGCAATGGCCTTTCGATCTCGGCCCAGTGGGCGAACCTGCAGTCGAGCCTAGTGACCAGACTGAAGGGCATCGACCACAGCTCGACCCTCATCGAGGGGCTGAAGGCGACGGCGGTCTCTTCCTTCACCGGCCAGACGGTGAGCTTCGATGCCGCCCGCACGGAAATTCATTTGCGCCAGAACGGCGCCGATCTCGACGGCGCGATCTCGGTGCAGGATGCGAATACGGCTATCACGGACTGGCCCCAGGTCTTCCCGAAACTCTCCGCCAGCATCGATCTGACCGTTGCCGGCAAGGCCGGCCTGATCGACGGCAGCGACCCGAGTGGCCTCAATGGCGCAGCCGGCGAGCTGCGCCGCATCGTTGCCGACATTGGCGACGGCAAGGTCATGACGCTGACCGGTCCCTTCTCCTTCGACGAACAGGGTTTCCTGTCGGGAAAATTCAAGCTGGAGATCGAACGGCTCGGACCATGGGGCGACAGCCTGAAGCAGACCTTCCCGGACATCGCCTCGACCGTCAACACGGCGACCAAGCTCTTGAAATCGCTTGCCGGCGGCAAAGACAAGGTGTCGGTCGATCTCGTTGTCGATCATGGCAACGCCACCGTCAGCGGCTTCATCCCGCTCGGCCGGATACCGCCGATCTGACCAGCCCGTTTTAGGCAATGCGCTTGATGAAAAAAACCTCAGGCACCAATTGCAGACCGGGCAGCTCGATTGCGCCGGTTTCGATAAATCCGTTGCGGCGATGCCAGTCCTGCGGCCGGCTCTCGTCGCACTCGCTCGACGTCATCAGCAGGCGGGCGCCTTCGCCGCGCATCGCCGCTTCCCAGGCGAGAAACAGCGCCGTTCCGACGCCCGACCGGCGGTGACCGGGAGGGACGCGGATCATTTCCATATAGGGAACTCTGCCCCAAAAGCGGGAGAAGCGCAGGAAGCCGACGATCTCGCCGTCCTCCCGGGCGACGAGATATTCGCCGAGCGCCACACACCGCGATACCCATGCCCTGCCGGCGCTGGCATCCTCGTGCACCAGCCAATCGATTTCCGCCTGGCTCGCACTCGCCACCTCCACCATGGCGGCGATTACTTCTTGTCCAGCGCGTGGGGGCGGCCGAAATCGGGTGCGTCGACGTCCTGACCGGCTTGGACGATCGAGCGGCGGATGGCGCGCGTGCGGGTGAAAAGTTCGAAAATCTTGTCGCCCTCACCCCAGCGGATCGCCCGCTGCAGATAGGCGAGATCCTCCGAGAAGCGCGCCAGCATTTCGAGGATCGCATCGCGATTATGCAGGCAGACGTCGCGCCACATGGTCGGGTCGGAGGCGGCGAGACGGGTGAAGTCGCGAAAGCCGGAGGCCGAATATTTGATGACTTCCGATTCCGTCACCGTCTCCAGATCGTCGGCAGTGCCGACGATGTTGTAGGCGATGATATGCGGCAGGTGCGAGACGATCGCGAGCACCTTGTCGTGGTGTTCCGCATCCATCTCGTCGACCTTCGAGCCGAGCGCCTCCCAAAAGCCACGCAGCCGCTTCAAGGCCGTCTCGTCGGTACCCGCGACCGGTGTGAAGATGCACCAGCGGCCTTCGAAGAGGCCAGGGAAGCCGGCATCGGGGCCGGATTTTTCCGTACCGGCCAGCGGATGGCCGGGGATGAAATGCACATTCTCAGGCATATGCGGCTGCATCTGCGCGATGACCGACGCCTTGGTCGAGCCGACATCGGTGACGATTGCGCCGGGCTGGAGGTTGCCGGCGATTTCCTTGGCCACGCTTTCCGAAGCGCCGACCGGCACCGAAACGATGATGAGGTCGGCATGCTTGACGGCCTCTGCCGAAGAGGTCGTATAGCGATCGCCGAGGCCAAGCTCCTCCGCACGCTTCAACGTATCGGCGCTGCGTGTGGCGACGACGATCTCTTTCGTCAGCCCGAGCCGCCGGATGTCGTGGGCGAGCGAAGATCCGATCAGGCCGATGCCGATCAGCGCGATTCGGTCAAACAGCACGCTCATGCCTGACGTCCCATGAATTCGCGGAGTGCTGCAATGACGCCGCGATTGGCCTCTTCAGGACCGATGCTCATGCGCAGCGCATTGGAAAAGCCGTAGCTGCGCACGGCGCGCAGGATGTAACCGCGGCTCGTCAGAAGTTCGTCCGCGTCGGCGGCACGCTTGCCGTCGATCTCGGGGAAATGGATGAGGACGAAATTGGCGACCGACGGCGTGACTTTCAGCCCGATCGCTTCCAGCGCCTCCGTCAACGTTTCCACCCACATCTGGTTGTAGGAGACGGCCTGCTGGACGAAAGCCTGGTCGCGGATGGCCGCGGCGCCGGCAGCGATCGCCGCCGCATTCAGGTTGAACGGCGCGCGGACGCGGTTCACCGCATCGACGATCTCGGCCGGCGCGTACATCCAGCCGACGCGCAACGCCGCCAGACCGTAGGCCTTCGAGAAAGTGCGGGTCATCACCACGTTGGAGCTGGAAGACACCACCTCGATGCCGGCTTCGTAGTCGTTGCGGCGCACATATTCGGCGTAAGCCGCATCGAGCACGAGGACGACGTGTTTCGGCAGGCCGGCCTGCAGGCGGCGGATTTCGCTGACTGGAACATAGGTGCCGGTGGGATTGCCGGGATTGGCGATGAAGACGATCTTCGTCCTTTCCGTCACCGCGGCGAGGATCGCGTCGACATCGACTGTATAGTCCTTTTCCTTCACGACGACGGGCGTGGCACCCGTGCCCATGATCTGGATCTTGTAGACCAGGAAGCCGTGCTCGGTGATGATGCCCTCGTCGCCGGCGCCGAGATAGACATGGCAGAGCAGGCCGAGCAGTTCGTCCGAACCATTGCCGCAGAGGATGTTTGCCGGATTGAGGCCATGCACGGCGGCAATCGCCTCGCGCAGTTCGATCGCCTGCCCGTCGGGATAACGTCCCAGATTATCGGCAGCGGCCTTGACCGCCTCGATCGCCTTCGGGCTGGCGCCGAGCGGCGTTTCGTTGGAAGAGAGCTTGTAGACGCGGGCAACACCCGGCGCATGTTCCTTGCCCGGCACATAGGATGCGATATCGAGAATACCGGGACGCGGAACGGGCTTGCTGATCTCAACGCTCATGGGTCGACCTTGGATTTTCCGGAAAATGACCCAGTGGCATTAAAGCGGAATGCGGTTCTTGTCGAGAGCCGGGAACGGGGTCACCGGTTGCGCGTCGTCGGCACGCCGTGCGGTGCGAGCACCGGCACGAAGACGCGGCGGGAGGCGCGTGCCGCCACCGGCAGCCCCTGATAGAGCCGCTTCTGCGCCTCGACGATGATGACGCCCGAAAAGGCCGGCCACAGCGTCCGGCCGATCCGTTCGAAGGCGCGGCGAAGCCGCAGGATGGTCCTGAGTTTCGAGGGCGGAAAGAACAGCGCTTCGGCCGTCGCGCCGGGCGTGAAATTCGTCTCGCGCAGCAGATGCGTCAGCTGACCGCGCGAATAGGGCCGGCCCGAACCGAAGGGCGTATGCTCCATGCGGGCCCACACGCCGCGCCGGTTCGGCACGACGATGACAAGCCGTCCGCCCGGTGCCAGCACCCGCCAGAGTTCCTTCAGCGTCTCGCGCGGGCTTTCGGCAAATTCCAGCGAATGCACCATCAACACCCGGTCGATCGAGGAATCCGGCAGCGGCAGTTCCTCATCGAAAATCAGCGTCGTCGACGACAGCGAGCCCATCGGCCAGTTCACCGCGCCCTGCCCGGCCGGCATGAAGGCAAAGGTGCGCTCGGTATCGGCCTGGAACCGATCGAGGAAGGGCACGGCATAACCGAGACCGACCAGACGCTCCTGCGGCAGGCGCACCCAGAGCGAGGCTAGCGCCATGGCGATCGACTGCTCGGCAAAACGCCCGAGGTCGGAATGATAGAACTGACGTAGGTCGACGATATCGGCGTGCATTGCGACAAATGTTATCAGCGGGCGGTTGGACTTCAAGGCCGGAACCTCTACATTTCCGCGAGACTCGCAGGACAAAGGATTATTGAACGATGAAACCTTTGGAATTAGCCGTTTTTCTCTGCCGCACCGATAATTTCGGCGTTCTCGTGCACGATCCGGAGACGGGATTTACCGCTGCAATCGACGCGCCGGAGGAGGCGCCGATCCTGGAAGCGGCGACACGGCGCGGCTGGAAGATCACGCATATCTTCACCACCCATCATCACACCGATCACGTTGCCGCCAATCTGGCGCTGAAGGAGCAGTTCGGCTGTGAAATCATCGGCCCGATCAACGAGGCCGTCGCCATTCCCGGCCTCGACCGGACGATGGCGGATGGCGACAGGTTCCTCTTCGGCAACCACACGGTCAACGTGATCGAGACGCCGGGCCACACCGCCGGCCACATCTGCTATCACTTCGTCGACGACAAGCTGCTTTTTGCCGCCGACACACTGTTTGCGCTCGGCTGCGGCCGCCTGTTCGAGCGCCCTGCGGCCGACATGTGGCATTCGCTGCAGAAACTTGCCGTGCTGCCCGATGAGACGGCCATCTATTTCGGCCACGAATATACACTCTCCAACGCCCGCTTCGCGCTGACGGTCGATCCCGACAATGAACGCCTGAGGAGCCGCGCCGCCGAGATCGAGGCTTTGCGCGCCGAGGGCAAGTCCACCATCCCGACGACGCTGGGACTGGAAAAGGAAACCAATCCATTCCTGCGCGCCGGTGATCCGGCGATCCGCCGCAATCTGATCATGGAAGGCAAGACGAACGAGGAAGTCTTCGCCGAAATCCGCAAGCGCAAGGACAATTTCTGATGTCGCCCGAGGACATCGTCCGGCAACTTGGCATGCAGCCGCATCCGGAAGGCGGCTGGTACGTCGAGACATTCCGCGATACGGCGGGCGGAGAGCGCGGACATTCCACCGCGATCTATTACCTCCTGACCAGCGGGCAGCGCTCGCACTGGCATCGCGTCCGCGACGCCGCCGAAATCTGGCATTACTACGCCGGCGCGCCGCTGGCGCTGCACCGCTCGCAGAACGGGGCGGCAAGCGAGACCCTGACGCTCGGACCGAATCTGATCGCAGACGAGCGGCCGCAGGCGATCATTCCCGCCAATTGGTGGCAATCGGCCGAAACCCTTGGCGATTTCACCCTGGTCGGCTGCACCGTTTCGCCCGGTTTCGTATTTTCAAGCTTCGAAATGGCCCCGCCCGGCTGGACGCCCGGCGGTTAGAGCCTTTCCTGATTAGATTGAAGCATTCTGCCGGAGCAGGTTTTCGTCAGGGCAGAGGCGATTGGCGACGGGCATACCCCAAGGTACGTCCGAGCCGATCGCCTCTGATCTTGGCGGAAACATGCCCGGCCCACCGGCCGCACCGCTTCGCCGCGGCGAAGCGATCAGTGCGTCCGGCGCTTTTGAGTCTTGCAGATTTTGCCTAGCAAATCTGCTGGAGGGTTGGCTGAAACGGGCCGGCTGATCGACCGGCCGGCTTGGCCGTAGAGCCGGGCTACGACGCGCGCCGGCCGGTCGACCATCCGACTCCGTTTGAGTCAACAGAATGCTTCAATCTAACCAGGAAAGGCTCTAAGACCTATTCCGCCGCGGCCGGCCGCGGCCGGGACTTGCGACGGAACATCTCCTGGGCGGCCAGCACCGCCCCGCCGGTGACGAGCAGGCAGGCGAGCGCGATCCGCCAGCTCGGCTCGGCAAATCCGAACAGCGTCAGGATCAGCGTCGAAAGCAGGGGTGCTGCATAACTTGCCGCACCGAGGATCTGGATATCGCCGTTCTTGACGCCGTAATCCCAGGCGTAGAAGGCAGCGCCGACGGGCAAAAGCCCGAGCCCAATGACGGCGATCCATTCGAAGCCCGTTGCCGGCCAGACGGTCGCCTCCAGGCCGAGATGGCAGAAGAACGACAGGATTGACGTCGCAAGGCAGAAGCCGGTGACGACGTCGGTGGAGACCGCCTCGAAGCGCCGCGTCAACAGCGAATAGCCCGACCAGGTGAAGGCGCAGAGGAAGGCGGCGCCGTAACCGACGGCATAGGCGCCGTCGAAATCGATGCCGTTGCGGCCGACGATCAGGAAGGTGCCGCAAAGCCCGGCCAGCGCGCCCGCCACGTGATACCAGCGCAGCCGTTCGCCCGGCAGCAGCGCCGAGCCGACGACGATCAGCAGTGGCCAGAGATAGGCGATCAGCCCCGCCTCCACCGCCGGCGCGTTTCTGAGCGCGGTGAAATAGAGGAAATGGTAGCCGAAGAGCCCGGCAATGCCGGTCAGCCAGACCTTCGCCGGCTGCTTCAGCAGCGTCAGCCGCGACGGGTTGAGAATAAGCACGACGAGGCCGGGGACGCTACCGATCGCAAAGCAGATGGCCGAAAGCTGGAACGGCGGCATCTTGCCGGAGGCTGCCGTAAACAGCGCCAGGAACGACCACATCAGAATGGCCGTAAAGCCGATCAACGTCGCGCGAAGCTTCACCTGTCCCCCTTCACGGAGGCGAAAGCTCCGTCAGCTGACGCTGCCGTATTTGACGGCAGTGATCGTCACCATCCCATATTCGGTTGGAATGCGCACATAGACGGGAGCATATACATTTGCCGCGTCCGACTTGGCAAACCAGATTTCCATGCGGTCGCTTTTGCTCAGATAGTCAATATCCTTGCGGCCCTTCTTGTAGCCCGAGCGCGGCACGAAGCGCACGCCGCAGACAACCGCCTTGCCCTTGAAGCCGTCGGTCGAAAAATCCTTGTCGCCCTTCGGCGAGAGCACCAGATCCATGCGCGTCTCGCCATCGAAGATCGGCAGCGTCTGCGAGCAGACCTTGGTGTCGCCGGTAAAGACCAGGCCGGAGATCGGGTCGAGCACCGAGCGCATGTCGCGCGGCGTAACGTCGATCCAGTTCTTCGGCCGCTTCGGCTGCGGGGTCGTCGTCGCCGAGATGATATCGCCGTTGCGATAGCTGACCTCGTAGACGCGGGCTTTCTTGCCTTTCTTGTAGTAGAGCGAATATTTCAGCGCCTGCAGCCGGTCGTTACGGACGACGCCGCTGACGCTGGTTTTTGCCGAGATGGTCGTGACGAGATCGGCAAGGCCGGCGGATTTGATATCGCCGGCGATCGTGTAGCTGTGATCATCCTCGATCTGCGTCAGGAACGCGGCGCGCGCGATCGGCAGGCCGGCAAGCGTCACCCGGTATACCGTCCGGTGCTGGATCTCGGCCGCCGATGCCGGTATGGCAAGAAGCGCGGCGATGGCCGAAATGAAAATGCGTCTGCCCGAATGAGCCATGTGTGAAGCCTTGTCTTGCCGCGCGCGCGGCAGCCCTTGCCGAAACGCTCTATACGCCCGCCATGCCGGGAAGAAAACAGCAGCTTTTTGACAGAATTGCGGGAAAGGCCAAGGTTTGGCTTGACGCGAGCAGGCTCTCTGACTATAGAACCGCAACTTTCCAATCATGCCTGTTGGATTGCGAGCCCGGTTTTGCCGGGGATGGCAATTCGATGGCCCGAGAAAAACAAGAATAGGTGTTCCATGTCCCGCGTGTGCGAATTGACCGGCAAGGCCGTCCTGACTGGTAACAATGTCAGCCATGCCAACAACAAGACCAAGCGCCGGTTCCTGCCGAACCTGTGCCAGGTAACGCTGATTTCCGACGCTCTCAACCAGCGTTATCGTCTTCGCGTTTCAGCTGCTGCTCTTCGTTCCGTCGAGCATCGTGGCGGCCTCGATGCCTTCCTGCTGAAGGCCAGCGAAAACGAACTGTCGATGCGCGCGCGTCTGCTGCGCCGCCAGATCGCCAAGAAGACCGCCGAAGCGGCTGTTGCTGCCTAAGCTTCCGCCCTTCTTGCATAAGGCTTCAAAGGCTTGAACGGGTGAAACCGGACAAGCCTTTTGCTTTGCCGGATCGTCTCTCTAACTGGTGGCATCACCCAGGATAAAAAAATGCTGAAGACCCGCTATACCATCGCCTATGTCGCGCTGATGACGCTCGTCGTCGTCGCCTCCAACTTCCTCGTTCAGTTTCCGCTGAACGCCGAAGTCGCCGGCATCAACCTCGCCGACATCCTGACCTGGGGCGCCTTTTCCTATCCGGTCGCCTTCCTGATCACCGATCTGACCAACCGCCAGTTCGGCCCGCAGGCAGCCCGCAAGGTCGTCCTTGCCGGTTTCGTCGTCGGCGTCAGCCTCTCCTTCTTCACCTCGGCGCCGCGTATCGCCATTGCCTCCGGCTCGGCCTATCTCGCCGGCCAGCTGCTCGATATCGCCGTCTTCAACCGCCTTCGCCGCCAGGTCTGGTGGCGCGCGCCGCTCGTCGGCTCGCTGATCGGCTCGGCGCTCGATACGGTGATGTTCTTTTCGCTGTCCTTTGCCGCGTTTTTCGTCTTCCTCGGCCCGAACGAGCCCTTTGCGCTGGAGGCGGCTCCCATCCTTGGTGTTTTCGCTGCCGAGGCGCCGCGCTGGATTTCCTGGGCGATCGGCGATTTCGCCGTCAAGATGATCGTCGGCCTGGTCATGCTGCTGCCCTATGGCGCGCTGATGAACGTGCTGCGGCCGATGCAGCCCGCCCGCGCCAACTGAACTCGGCGGAGAAGTTCACCGACGACGCCGGACCGCACCGGCGGCGATGGCGGGGTGCAGCAGAACCTCTGCGAACAGATCGTCGATGTCTCGCGACGAATCGAGCCGCAGCACCGGCGCGGTCTGCGTTTCCAGCCATTGCTCATGCGCCGCGAGGCTGCGGCGCTCGGGGCCGGCCGTATCGTAGCTTGCTGCCCATGCCAGGAATTCTCCGCTTTTCACTTCCATGTCGCCGCCAGGCCCGATCCTGTGTCCGTATCGAGCCGCCTCGCGCGCACGGATTCGCGCCATGCGAAGCTCCGGCTCGATCCTGAGGAACACGATCAGATGGTAGAGCGGCTCGAGCGGCCTGCCCCATTTCAGCGCCGATCCTGAAAGAATCCAGCCGCCGGGCCGCCGCGTCTCCTCCAGAGCATTTCCTGGTTAGATCGAATCATTCTGTTGGCTTAAACGGGGTCGAATGCTTGACCGGCCGGCGCGTGTCGTAGCCCAGTTCTACGGCCAAGCCGGCCGGTCGAGCAGGCGGCCCGTTTCAGCCAACCCGAAGGGCCGGACATCTTTCCGCCAGGATCAGAGGCGATCGGCTCGGACGTACCAAGGGGTATGCCCATCGCCAATCGCCTCTGCCCTGACGAAAACCTGCTCCGGCAGAATGCTTCAATCTAACCAGGAAATGCTCTAGCAGCAGCCTTATGCGCTCGTCGGCATCCCGCGGTGTCGTGAACGGCGGATCGGTCGGCAGCCAGAAGAAATCGTCGGTGTCGAGATCGGCGATATCCAGCTTTTCGGAAAGCGCACGGCCGAGCGACGTGGCGCCGGAACCGGACGCACCCATCACATGAATATGCACCATGATTTTCCTCCGAAAACCGCCGCTTCTGCGATACCCCCAGCGGGATAACCGAGGCATGTGACGTTAATCTGACGATCCGAGCAATTGCGGCTCTTCGGCGAGCCGGAATTCCAGCATCAGATTACGCTGCAGAATGGAATGGTTGTCGTCCGACACCAGAACGATATGGGTCGTGCCGTCGGCCGCCTGAAAAGCATCGAGACCTTCCATATTGTCGATCTGCGAATTGAAATTGCCTTCGAGCAGCAATTCGCCCTCGACCACGGCCCCCGGCCTGATATCGGCGCCCTTGATGCGGCGAAGGCGCATGCCGATGCCCTCGGCCATGTTGAAGCGGCGTTCCAGCAGCAGCAGGTCGCCGTTCGGCAGGAAGGTCCCGTCGGTGACGTCGAAACTCCCGTCCCGCGCCACCGCAAAACGCCCTTTCAGCGGCCCGCTGAGAATCGCCGCCACCCGGTTGCCCTCGCTGTCGAGGCCGCGCTCCGACACCACAACCACACCGCCCTTGAGCGGGCTCGATGCCGGCGCAACAGCAATCGTCTCGATACCGCGATTGTCCTTCAGCATCTTGCGCGGAATGAGGAGCGGAAGGGTGCCGATCGCCCGCGATTCGGCAAAGCCCGGATCGGGATAGATATCGACCCGATGATCCTGCTCGAAGGAGACCAGGATCCGGTCGCCGTCGAGCGCCAGGCCCTCGGCATCCATATATCCCTTGCCTTCCAAACTCAGGCCTGCACGGTTCTTCATCGGGGTGATCTCGACATTCGAAAGGCCCGAAAGCTTGCCCTTGGCATCGCGCTCGATGCTGCCGGTCAGCCACTGGCCGGTATCGAGCACGACCACGAAATGCTTCTGGTCCGGCCGGAAACGGATGGAGGAAAGCGAGCCGAACAGCGCCTTGCCGGAAACCATCTCCAGCCCGCCGAGAAATTCCAGCGATCCGAATTTCGTCTCCGAAAAGCCGATCCTGAAATCTGATATTTGCCGGCTAATGACCGGCACGTCGCCACCCGCCGATGAGGGGCAAGCGCCTGTTGCGATGCAAAGAGCGATCGACGCCGCAAGGCAGAGGCGCTTGCCTGTCATTCCGGACATTTCCCTGAAGCGGCGTCAGCCGGCACGGCGCAGCCGGCCGCCGCGCGGCTGGGCGGATTGATCTTCGAAAAGCGAGGCAAGCTGCTCGGTCATCGCGCCGGCGAGCTCGTCGGCATCGACGATCGTCACGGCCCGGCGGTAGTAGCGCGTCACGTCGTGACCGATACCGATCGCCAGCAATTCCACCGGCGAACGGGTCTCGATCCGCTCGATGACGGCGCGCAAGTGCCGCTCCAGATAATTGCCGGGATTGACCGACAGCGTCGAATCGTCCACCGGCGCCCCGTCCGAGATCATCATCAGGATGCGGCGCTGTTCGCGGCGCGCAAGCAGACGGTTATGCGCCCAGATCAGCGCCTCGCCGTCGATATTTTCCTTCAGCAGGCCCTCGCGCATCATCAGCCCGAGATTGGCGCGCGCCCGCCGCCACGGTGCATCGGCCGATTTGTAGACGATATGGCGCAGGTCGTTGAGGCGGCCCGGCGTTTGCGGCTTGCCGCCGGCAAGCCAGCTTTCACGCGCCTGCCCGCCCTTCCAGGCCTTTGTCGTAAAGCCGAGGATCTCGACCTTGACGCCGCAGCGCTCCAGCGTGCGGGCGAGAATGTCGGCGCAGGTGGCGGCGACCGTGATCGGCCGGCCGCGCATCGAGCCGGAATTGTCGATGAGCAGGGTGACGACCGTATCGCGGAACTGGGTGTCGCGCTCCATCTTGAAGGAGAGCGCCTGCATCGGATCGATGATGATGCGCTGCAGCCGGGCCGGATCGAGATAACCTTCCTCCAGGTCGAAATCCCAGGAGCGGTTCTGCTGCGCCATCAGGCGGCGCTGCAGCCGATTGGCGAGGCGGCCGACGGCGCCCTGCAGATGCGCCAGCTGCTTGTCGAGGAAGGCGCGCAGGCGCTCCAGCTCAGCGGCGTCGCAGAGCTCCTCGGCGGTGATGATCTCGTCGAACTCTTCGGTATAGACGTGATAATCGACCTTCTCGTTGAAATCGGCGAATGGCGTGTTCGGACGGCGGGTCTCGCCCGGCGTTTCCGAATCGTCTTCACCCTCTTCCATCATGTCGTCGTCGGAGATTTCGGCGCCTTCGGTCTCACCGTCCTCCATCTGTTCGTCGGCGACTTCACTGTCCTCGACCGGGGCGGCATCGGTGCCGGCATCCTCGTCGACCTCGTCCTGATCCTGCTCGTCGCCGCTCGGCTGGTCTTCCTGCTCCGACTGATCGTCATTGTCGGCTTGGCTGTCGTCGTCGCCGTATTCCTCGGCCATCTCCATGGCCGACAGCATGTTGCGGATTACCTTGGCGAAGGCCTGCTGGTCGTTGATCGCGCCCGACAGGTTGTCGAGCTCGGAGCCCGCCTTGTCCTCGATGAAGCCGCGCCAGAGGTCGAGTACCTTGCCGGCAGAGGCCGGCGGGCGCTGGCCGGTCAGCTTCTCGCGCACCATCATCGCAACGGCTTCGCCGATCGGTGCGTCTTCCTGGCGTTCGATACCGGTGAAATTCGCCTTGGAATATTTCTCTTCCGTCATGGAGCGCAGGTTCGCCGCCACGCCCTCCATGCGCAACGCACCGATCGATTCGACACGCGCCTGCTCGACCGCATCGAAGATCACCCGGGCGTCCGAGCCCTGCGGCGCCATCGTCGTATGCACCTTCTCGTCATGGCAGGCCAGCCGCAGCGCCATGGAATCGCCAAGCCCGCGGGTGACCGCGAGCTCGTGCGCCGTCGGCCGCTTGGAAAGCTCCGGCAGCCGGATACGCTCGCCGGTCATTCCAGGCCGTTCGTTGGCGAAGGTCACCTCGACATCGCCGTCGCCGGCGATCGAGCGTACGCAGCCTGATATCGCCCGGCGCAACGGCTCGACGTCGACAGGAGCACCGGGCTTTGCTTTCGAATTGTCACCGCGAGCTGCCATGATCGGTCGGTCTCAGGCTCCGAGAACGATGTTGGCGGCACTTTCCTTCAGCTCGACGCCGAAGGCGCGCTGATAGTGCTCGGCAACCAGCGGCCGCTCCAGCTCGTCGCACTTGTTGAGGAAGGTGGTGCGGAAGGCGAAGGCGAGATCGCCGAAGATCTCGGCGTTCTCGGCCCAGGTAATGACCGTGCGCGGGCTCATGACGGTCGATAGGTCGCCGTTCATGAAGGCAGCGCGGGTCAGATCCGCGACACGCACCATCTTCGACACGATCTCGCGGCCTTCCCTGTCCTTGCCGAAGCTCTTCACCTTGGCGGCGACGATATTCACTTCGTGATCATGCGGCAGATAGTTCAGCGTCGTGACGATCGACCAGCGGTCCATCTGCGCCTGGTTGATCTGCTGCGTGCCGTGATAAAGGCCCGTGGTGTCACCGAGGCCGATCGTATTGGCGGTCGCAAACAGGCGGAAAGCCGGGTGCGGCCGGATGACGCGGCTCTGATCGAGCAGCGTCAGGCGGCCGGAGGATTCGAGTACGCGCTGGATCACGAACATCACATCGGGACGGCCGGCATCATATTCGTCGAAGACGAGCGCGACATTGTGCTGATAGGCCCAGGGCAGGATGCCGTCCTTGAATTCGGTGACCTGCAGCCCGTCCTTGACGACGATCGCGTCCTTGCCGACGAGATCGATACGGCTGACATGGCTGTCGAGATTGATGCGCACGCAAGGCCAGTTGAGCCGTGCCGCCACCTGTTCGATATGCGAGGACTTGCCGGTGCCGTGATAGCCGGAGATCATCACGCGTCGGTTATGGGCAAAGCCTGCGAGAATGGCGAGCGTCGTGTCGCGGTCGAACAGATAGTCGGGATCGAGGTCCGGCACATAGGCGTCGCCCTTGCTGTAGGCGGGAACGCGGATGTCCGAATCAATGCCAAAGGTCTCGCGGACCGAAACGGTGGTATCGGGCAGTTCAGATATATCCAGGTCGATCTTGCTCATCATGTCTCCAAGGCGGGTGATGCCACCCGGCCATACTGTCTCAGGCCATGTCGCAACCGTGACGCCGCGATTTTATCCGCGCCCGTCCAGGTCGGAACGTCGGCGATACTTCTCCGGGACTGAAACGAAACCTCGGCGGGATGATGACCGCTTGCGAGCATTCTTGAAAGAGTCCCGGACAAGAAACGCCGCGTCCGGAAGGTCGGCGGAGGCGATGGGTAAACACGCAAATAGGAGCCGCGTTTGCCTGCGGCCTCAGCCGATTTGGACCATACCCGATTGAAGCCTAAGAGCAAGGACGGGAATTAACAAAAACCGTTCTGCTTCAACAATTGATAGGCCTGGATGACGGCGCGGAAACGCTCCTCCGAACCGCGGTCACCGCCATTGGCATCCGGATGGTGCTTCTTGACCAGTTCCTTGTAGCGGCTCTTGATCTCCGCCGACGTCGCATTGGCATGCAGCCCCATCGTATCGAAGGCCTTGCTTTCCAGCGATTTCAGCTTACGCGCCTGGGGAAACCGCGGCCCGCTGCCCTTGCCGCCTTCCTTGACGAAGCCGAAGGGATCGCGAACGCGCGTATAGGCGCCGGAGCGGACTTCCGAATGTAGCGGACTGTCCTTCACCGATTTGTTGACGCCGACCGTCCATGTCGGCCGGTGGCCGGTGATCGCCTCTTTCTGGTATCGCGCGATCTCACCGTCCGAAAGACCGGAGAAATAGTTGTAGCCCTTGTTGTATTCCTTGACGTGCTCGAAACAGAACAAAAAGAACTGGCCTTCCGCATTGCGCCCGACGGGAGCGCGATGCGAACCTTTCTTGTCGCAGCCGTCCCATTGACAGGTAGGCGGCGCCTGCTCTGTCTCCTGCTCGCGTTTGCGGCGTGTTCGGATGCGATCGAAATATTTGGAATCAAGTCTCATGGCGGCGCTAATTATGGGGCTGTCGGAAGGCGACAACAAGAATTGACAAATGGGAATGTTGCTGGCTTGGTGAGAACCCCTTTCGCGCAACAGCAAGACCGGATGATGACTCTCAGGACCCGCATCGAAGAGAAACTTGTCGAAGCCTTCGCCCCCGAACGCCTGAGCGTCATCGACGAAAGCCACCTGCATGCCGGCCACCAGCCCGATATCACAGGCACCGGCGAAACCCACATACGGGTGAGGATCGTTTCGGCGAAATTCGCCGGCCTGTCGCGGCTGGCGCGCCACCGGGCGATCACCGAACTACTGAAGCCGGAACTCGATGCCGGCCTGCATGCGCTGGCCGTCGAACCGGCAGCACCCGGCGAGGCGACGCGATGGTAGAATCGCAGCCTATATAGGAACTGGGTGCCTTCGCGCCAAGCGGGATCAGGCCGGCTTTGCGCCGTCTTCCCCGGCGGGCCGGATGCGCAGCTTGGTGATGCGGTTCTTCTCCCGCTTCATGACGACGAAGCGTTTGCCATAAAAGGTGAAGGCCTGGCGCTCTTCCGGAATGGTCATCGATTCATGGATGACGAGGCCGGCGATCGTCGTCGCCTCCTCGTCGGGCAGGTTCCAATCGAGCGCACGGTTGAGGTCGCGGATCGGCACGCCGCCGTCGACGACGATCGAACCATCCGCCTCCTGGCGCACGCCTTGAATCTCGATGTCGTGCTCGTCGGAAATGTCGCCGACGATTTCCTCGAGAATATCCTCGAGCGTGACGATGCCCTGCACCTCGCCATATTCGTCGACGACGACGGCGAAATGCTGTTTGCGGCGCAGGAAGGCATTGAGCTGGTCTTCGAGATTTGTGCTGTCGGGCACGAACCACGGCTTCTGCGCGATTTTGACGATATCGAGGTTGTGCGGCTCCATGTTCGGCTCGGCCAGTGCGCGCAGGAGATCCTTGGCATGAACGACGCCGATGATGTTGTCGATCGTGCCGCGCCACAGCGGCATGCGCGTATAAGGGCTCTCGAGGATGGCGCGCACCACCGTTTCCGGCGGATCGTCGGCATTGATCGCCCGCATCGCGGTGCGGTGGACCATGATGTCTGACAATTCCAGCTCACCGAGGTCGAGCACGCCGCCGAGCCGGTCGCGATCGGCCTTTACCACCGAGCCCTCACGGTGGAGCAGATCGACGGCGCCGCGGAGTTCCTCATGCGCCGTCAGCATCGACACCTCCCGAGAGAGATTGATGCCGAACAGTGCCAGAATCCGCCGTACGATCGCATTGACGAAGGAGGACGCCGGCCCGACGACGGCGACGAAAAGCCTGGCTGGAAGCGCCACCGCAAGCGCGAAGCGCTCCGGCGTCGAGATCGCCCAGCTCTTCGGCAGCACTTCCGCGAAGATGACGAGGATGACGGTCATCGCCAGCGTCGCCAGCGCCACGCCGGAACTGCCGAACAGCCCGAGAAACAGGCTGGTGGCGATCGACGACGACAGGATATTGGCGAGATTGTTGCCGATCAACAGCGCGCCGATCAGCCGGTCGCGCCGCTCGATCAGCTGGCGGACGAGGCCGGCGCGCTCGTCGCCGTTGACCTCAAGCGTATGGATGCGGCTGCGCGAAACGGCGGTCAGCGCGGTTTCCGAGCCGGAAAAGAAGGCGGACATCAGCACGAGCGCCGTGATCGAAAGGATCTCCGGCCAATATGTCGCGAGAAATGCCAGAGCGCCTTCGACCGTCATCAGGGATGTTTTTCCCGGAGAAAGCTGATCACCTCGGAGGCCGGAACGTCGTCGGCGACGAATGACTGGCCGATGCCGCGCGTCAGGATGAAGGTGAGCTTGCCGCCCTTGACCTTCTTGTCCTGCGCGATCGCATCCATCAGCACCTCGGCCGGCGGCAGCTCACCCGGAATGTCGGACATCCGGATCGGCAGGCCGACCGCCTGCAGATGCCGCTCGACGCGGCGCGCATCGTCGGGGCTTGCGAGGTTCATCCGTGCGGAGAATTCATGCGCCAGCACCATGCCGATGGAAACGCCTTCGCCGTGCACAAGGCGGCGGCTGTCATAGGCGGTCGCCGCTTCCAGCGCATGGCCGAAGGTATGGCCGAGATTGAGCAGCGCCCGCTGGCCGTTCTCCCGCTCGTCGGCGACGACGACATCGGCCTTCGCCTGGCAACTGGTGGCGATCGCCGCGATGCGGGCGGCGCCGCCAGCAAACACGGCCTTCCAGTTCGCTTCCAGCCAGGCGAAGAAATCCGGCTTGTCGATCAGACCGTATTTCGCGACTTCGGCGTAACCGGCGCGAAATTCACGCTCGCTCAGCGAGTTCAGCACATCGGTATCGGCGAGGACCAGGTCCGGCTGATGGAACACGCCGATCAGGTTCTTGCCGTGGCGGGAATTGATGCCGGTCTTGCCGCCGACGGAGGAATCGACCTGCGACAGCAGCGAGGTCGGCACCTGCACGAAGCGCACGCCGCGGCGAACAATGCCGGCCGCAAATCCCGAGAGGTCGCCGATGACGCCGCCGCCGAGCGCGATGACGCAGTCGTTGCGCTCAACCCGGGCTTCCAGCACCTTGTCGCAGGCCGTCATCAGATGCTCGAAACTCTTGGTCTTCTCGCCGGCCGGCAGCACCACCGCAGCCGAGACGATGCCCGCATCAGCAAGGCTTGCAACGAGCGCTTCGAGATAAAGCGGAGCGACATTTTCATCGGTGATGACGGCCGCCTTGCGGCCCTTGAGGCGGGAGGCGATCTCGGCGCCGGCCCGCGCGATCAGCCCCGGCCCGATCAGGATGTCATAGGCGCGCTCGCCGAGCGGCACATGCACCGTCTGGACGGCGGGAGCGGAGGTTATCGCATTCATGACGCTGTACTTTCTTTCTGAGCTTCGATCACGGCCGTCAGCACCTCGTCGGCCATGATTTCCTTGCGCACATCGCGCGAGAGCACGGTGAGATCAGCTTGGGCGTAAATCGGATAACGTGCGTTCATCAGGTTTTCGAGCGTCTGCTTCGGATTTTCGGTCTTGAGCAGCGGCCGCGTGTCGCGTTTGTTGACCCGTTCCCAAAGCACGTCGAGATCCGCCTTCAGCCAGACCGAAAGGCCGCCCCGCTTGATATGCCTGCGCGTCCGCTCGTTGACGAAGGCGCCGCCGCCGGTGGAGACGACCCGCGGACCGCTCTTCAGCAGACGCTTCATGACCCGCGTTTCCAGCGCCCGGAATTCGTCCTCGCCATAGGCCGCGAAAAGTTCGGCGATCGTCATGCGCGACACCCGCTCGATTTCGTGGTCGCTGTCGATGAAGGGAATGCCGAGCTGGCTGGCGACAATGCGCCCGACCGAGGATTTTCCCGCACCCATCAGGCCGACAAGGATCAGATTGCGTGAACCGAGCGCGGCGCGAGCTCTGTCTTTCAGGCTGTCAGCAACGGTCAGCAGTGGTTCACTCATCGGTCCATTCACACTTTGTTTGCAAACCGTATCGACAAATGCGGGTGGAGCGTCAAGTCGCGGGCAAGGGAATCATGGCTTGAATACCGCTTCTTGCACTTGCAGATACGCTTCTTATAACAGAAGCAGAGCATGAAGGAGTTGCCGGATGCCGAGCCTGTTCCGTTTTCTGTTCGTCTGCGCGATCCTCGCCGGGACGGTTTACGGAGCGATGTGGGCGCTTGCGACCTTCGTGGAGCCCGAGCCGCGCGACGTGACGATCCGCATTCCGTCCGAACGGGTCAATCCGCCGGCGACGGGCACGATCGACACCACCGGGAAGTGAGCGACATGAGGGATCTCGGCCGCGTCCATGTGGAATCCTTCCTGGAAATGATGAGCGCCGAACGCGGCGCCGCCGCCAACACGCTGCAATCCTATGAGCGCGATCTCGATGACATCAGGTCCTTCCTGAACGGCCGCAGCATCAGGTTGACCGAAGCCGCCTCCGCCGATCTTTCCGCCTATCTCGTCTCGCTCGCCAGCCAGGGTTTCAAGCCCTCCTCGCAGGCGCGCCGGCTTGCGGCCATGCGGCAGTTCTACAAGTTCCTCTACGCCGAAGGCATTCGCACCGACGACCCCACCGGCGTGCTCGACGCGCCGAAGAAAGGCCGGCCGCTGCCGAAGACGATGGGGGTCGAGGAGGTCGGCAGGCTGCTTTTCCAGGCGCAGACAGAGGCCGACGATCCGGCCCCGGGTCAGTTGCAGCGCTTGCGCATGCTGGCGCTCTTGGAGTTGCTTTATGCCACCGGCATGCGCGTCAGCGAGCTCGTCTCGCTTCCCGCCCGCGTCCTCGACCAGGAGGGCCGCTTCCTGATGATCCGCGGCAAGGGCAACAAGGAGCGGCTGGTGCCGTTGTCGCAATCGGCGATCAAGGCCCTGAAATCCTACGGGCGGCTGCTGACGGCCGAAAATGCCGTGGCGAAGGAGCCGCAGGAAAGCCCCTGGCTGTTTCCGGCCGCCTCGAAGGAGGGCTACCTGCCGCGCCAGGTCTTTGCGCGAGACCTGAAGAACCTGGCGATCCGCGCCGGCCTGACGCCGTCGCTGATCTCGCCGCATGTCATGCGCCACGCCTTTGCCAGCCATCTGCTCGCCAACGGCGCCGATCTGCGCGTCGTGCAGGAACTCCTCGGCCATTCGGACATTTCGACCACACAGATCTACACACATGTGCTCGAAGAGAGGCTGCAGCAGCTCGTCCAGACGCATCACCCCCTTGCCAAACAGGCGAAAAAGCACGAATAGGACCGGCGACAAGGGGCGGAGCCAGGAAAACGCCCCGGGCACAAGGAACGGAAACGCACCTCATGCACAATTATCTCGACTTCGAAAAGCCGATCTCCGACCTCGAAGGCAAGATCATCGAGCTGAAGAAGCTCGCAACGGAAGACGAGAGCATCGACACCACCGATGAGATCAGCCGGCTGGAGGTTCGCGTCCGTGAGGCGATCGTCGAAATCTATTCCAAGCTCAATCCCTGGCAGAAGACGCAGGTCGCCCGCCATCCGCAGCGCCCGCACTTCGTCGATTACGCCAAGACGCTGTTCCAGGAATTCACGCCGCTCGCCGGCGACCGCAAATTTTCCGAGGATGCCGCGATCCAGGCGGGTCTTGCCCGCTTCCGCGGCCAACCTGTCGCCGTCATCGGCCAGGAAAAGGGCAACGACACCAAGTCCCGCCTGAAACACAATTTCGGCAGCCCCCGCCCGGAAGGTTACCGCAAGGCGATCCGCATCCTCGAAATGGCCGATCGTTTCGGCCTGCCGGTGATTTCGCTGGTGGATACGGCCGGCGCCTATCCCGGCGTCGGCGCCGAAGAGCGCGGCCAGGCCGAGGCGATCGCTCGCTCGACGGAAATGTGCCTCGGCGTCAAGGTTCCGCTCGTTTCCATCGTCATCGGCGAAGGCGGCTCGGGCGGCGCGATCGCGATCGCCACCGGCAACAGGGTCTATATGCTCGAGCATTCGATCTACAGCGTCATCTCGCCGGAGGGCGCCGCTTCCATTCTCTGGCGCGATTCGACCCGCGCCCGGGAAGCCGCGACCAACATGAAGATCACCGCCGAAGACCTGAAGTCGCTTGGCGTCATCGATGGCATCATTTCCGAGCCGCTCGGCGGCGCCCATCGGGATCCCGACAGCGTCATTGCCACAACCGGCGACGTCATCGCCAATGCGCTGGCCGAAATGGCATCCCGCTCCGGCGAACAGTTGCGCAACGAACGGCGCCAGAAATTCCTCAACATGGGCCGGAATCTGTAAGGCCAGTTGCAACTCTTTGCCGATTGAGGCCAAACCTTGGCCACATTGATGTTATCTCTAACATTTGCGCTTGCGGGGGCGTTCCTCACACGTCATAGGCTGGTAAGGATTTGTCAAGTATAAGCCGCTTATGATTCTGCCTCGTGCTAGGACTCTTTAGGCGACCGGGTCGCACTTCTTTATGGGCTAGTTTGGATGCGCATACGTCATTTTGCCTATGTTTCCCTCATGGCGCTGGCTCTTTCCGGCTGCAATGACGCGTTGGAAACCGCGCAGGTCGATCTTTCCAAGGTCAAGAACAAGGTCGAGCAGCCGCTCCCCCCTCATATCCTCACCGCCATGTCCGCCAAGGGCATGGACCGCAATTCGCCGATCATGATCCGCATCTTCAAGGAAGAAGGTGCCATGGAGATCTGGAAGGCGAAGACCGATAACCGTTTCGACAAGATCGCC
Organism: Rhizobium sp. K102; assembly: GCF_022385315.1. Taxonomy (NCBI): domain Bacteria; kingdom Pseudomonadati; phylum Pseudomonadota; class Alphaproteobacteria; order Hyphomicrobiales; family Rhizobiaceae; genus Rhizobium; species Rhizobium sp. K102. Next base: position 3,963,007 of record NZ_CP092436.1, on the reverse strand, counting down.
GACTATAAGATCTGCGCCTGGTCCGGCCGTCTCGGTCCGAAGGTAAAGACCGGCGACCGGCAGGCGCCGGAAGGTTTCTACGACCTGACGCGCGCCAATCTGAACCCCAACTCGAAATATTATCTGGCGATCAACACCGGCTTCCCGAACCGCTACGACGCGGCGAACGGCCGCACCGGCTCCGATCTGATGATCCATGGCGCCTGCTCGTCCTCCGGCTGCTATTCGATGACCGACCAGCAGGTGCTGGAGATTTATGCCTTCGCCCGCGACGCCTTCAAGGGCGGCCAGGCGACCGTGCAGCTGCAGGCCTTCCCTTTCCGCATGACGGCGGAAAACATGGTCAAGCATCGCCTCGACAGCAATTACGACTTCTGGAAGATGCTGAAGGTCGGCTACGACAATTTCGAAGTGACGAAGCGCCCGCCCGAGGTGGCCGTCTGCGAGAAGAAATACGTCTTCAACCAGCAGGTAACCGATGGCGGCGCCTTCAATGCCGCCGGCAAATGCCCTGCCATGTCGACGCCGCCGGCGCTGACGGCCGCTCTTGCGTCCTACGGCAAGACCTATGATGCCGACTATGCCAAGGCGATGAGCAAATATGACGGCATGGCCTGGTACGACCCGTCCGAAGCCGAGCGCAAGGCGGTGGTCGCCAAGCTGCGCAAGGGCCGCGAGCTGGCCTTCGCCCCGACCGGCACCTCGCTGGAAGCCGGCCGCATGGTCAAGGTCGCCGAACTCGAAGACCTGATGGCCAAGCGCACCGCCCAGGGCCTCGCCGCCAAATCAGCGCCGGGCGCCACGCCTGCTGCCCCTGCCCAGCCGCAGGCGCAGCCAATGGCCGTCGCTGCCGCCACCCCGCCGGTCGTGCCGGTGCCGACGCAGAACCCGCTGGCCTTTACCGCGCCCGAACCGCAGGAAACGGCGGAAGCCGTGGCAAAGAAGCCGTTCTGGAAATTCTGGGCGCGGAACTGAACGGCTTGAACCCCGTTCTCTACGATCTTCGCGGCCTGAAATGCCCGCTCCCCGTGATGAAGACACGCAGGAAGCTCGCCGCCATGGCAAGCGGCGCGCTCATCCGCGTCGACACCACCGATCCGCTGGCCGTGATCGACATGCCGCATTTCTGCAATGAGGACGGTCACGAGCTGGTCGAAACCGAAAAGACCGAAAACGGCCATCGCTTCCTGATTCGAAAGCGCTAATACTGTTCTGCATTAATGGTCAGAGCAGATGCCGTCCGAAGCGGCATCATCACACTGCCGGCGCATCTCCCATTTACGCTGCCCATGTTCTCGCGGCTGGCGCTCGAAGCCACTCCCGCGCCTAAAATTCATCATACAACTACACAGCTTTTGTATGTTGACATTATACTTGGCTGGTTCTAGCCATAGTGAGCCGGTCGGAGGAACGGCGAGAATAGCGGAGGCTGACTGATCCACATCTTCTGTTTCCACGAGAAAAGGTAAGCGTGCGCCATCGGATCCGATGAGCACGCCGCGACACTTTGCTGTGTCGCCATGAGCCTCTTTCGCGTGACGTTTCCATCGTGCCCATCCGTGGCCGGCCTTGGAAATCGCAGGAAGCAGGCGAAGCGTGCAGGGATCTTCAGCAAAGCCGGGATACGGACTTCTGAGAATAATCGTCATGCAAATTGGGAGGAGAGCATGAAAAACTTTGTTACACTGGCGGCCGGTCTTATGGTTGCCGCTTCATTCATGAGCAGCGCCGCCAGCGCCCAAACGGTGCTGAAATCGTCCGATACTCATCCGGACGGCTATCCGACTGTTGAGGGCGTCAAATATTTCGGTGAACTGGTGAAGGAGCGCACGCAGGGCCGCTATTCGGTCGAAGTGTACCATTCCGCCCAGCTCGGCGAAGAGAAGGACACGATCGAACAGGTGCGCTCCGGCGTGATCGAGCTCAATCGCGTGTCGATGGCGCCCTTCAACGGCACGGTGAAGGAATCGATCGTTCCGGCCCTGCCCTATATCTTCCGTTCCGAAGAGCACATGCACAAGGTCATGGACGGCGCCGTCGGCGATCAGATCAAGAAGGCGTTCGAACCGGCCGGCCTCGTCGTGCTCGCCTTCTACGATGCCGGCGCGCGCTCGTTCTACAACAAGACGAAGCCGATCAACGCGGTTGCCGATATGAAAGGCCTGAAGTTCCGCGTCATCCAGTCCGACATCTTCGTCGACATGGTGGCGGCCCTCGGCGCCAATGCCACGCCGATGCCCTATGGCGAAGTCTATTCGGGGATCGAAACCGGCGTCATCGACGGCGCGGAAAACAACTTCCCGAGCTACGACACCGCCAAGCATGCGGAAGTGGCGAAGAACTACTCGCTCGACGAGCACACGATCCTGCCGGAGGTGTTCGTCATGAACAAGGCCGCGTTCGACAAGCTGAAGCCCGAGGATCAGGAGATCTTCAAGCAGGCAGCCAAGGACAGCGTCGGCAAGCAGCGCGAACTCTGGGCGGCCAAGGTCGCTGAATCGCGCGCCAATGTCGAAAAGCTCGGCGCGCAGATCACCACACCGGACAAGCAGGGCTTCATCGACGCCATGGCTCCGGTTTACGAGAAGCACGTCAAAGACGACGTGCTGAAGAAGATGGTCGAGGACGTAAAGGCTGTGCAGTAGCCTTCGCCTGCCTCCTTGCGCAGGGCGGCGTGACTTAGCGGGGTGGACGGTTTCTCCACCCCGTTTCACGCTCACGCTTCGCACGCATCTTCATCCATCTCCCGACAGGGAGACTGCCCGCCCGATTTCGACGAGGCCCTCATGTCGAATAACCTGACACCCGTCACCAACGTCCTGGCCCGCCTGAGCAACGCCGCCCTGTGGCTCGCCGGCTCCGGCCTGATCCTGATGACGGTCTTTGTCGCCTGGCAGGTATTCTGCCGCTACGTATTGAACGACTCGCCGAGTTGGACGGAGCCGGGCTCGGTCATGCTGATGAGCTGGTTCATCTTCCTCGGCGCCGCCGTCGGCATCAGGGAGAACAATCATCTCGGTTTCGACGTGCTGCTCTACGTGCTGCCGAAATCCGGCAAGCGTGTCCTGCGCATGATTTCGGATGTGGTCATCCTCGCCTTCGGCGCCGGCATGATCTGGTACGGCGGCGCGCTCATGAGCCTGACCTGGAACACCACCCTGCCGTCGCTGGGCATCTCAGGCGCGTTCGATTATCTGCCGCTCGCCGGCGGCGGTGTCCTCGCGGTGATCTTCTCGCTGGAGCGCATTGTGCTCCGCCTCGCCGGCGAACCGATCGACGACGTGCTGGATGAGATTCTGCCGGCGGAGATCGCCGTCGAGATCGAAAACATCAATGCCGACCCGAACGCCAATTTGAAGGTATAGCGCGATGGAACTCTGGATTCTGTTCGGTGTTTTCACCACCCTGATGCTGATCGGCACGCCGATCGCCTTCTGTCTCGGCGTCGCCAGCTTCGCCACCGTGGCCTATATGGGCCTGCCGCCGCTGGTCATCTTTCAGCGGCTCAATTCCGGCATGAGCGTGTTTTCGTTGCTCGCCATTCCCTTCTTCATCTATGCCGGCGACCTGATGGTGCGCGGCGGCATCGCGAGCCGCATCGTCGCCTTCGCCGCCTCCCTGGTCGGCCATGTGCGCGGCGGCCTCGGCCAGGTCAATATCGTCACCGCAACACTGTTCGGCGGCATTTCGGGTTCGGCGGTGGCAGAGGCCGCAGCCGTCGGGGGCCTGATGATCCCGCAGATGAAGCAGCGCGGCTATGGTGCCGACTACGCGGTCAACGTCACCTCGATGGCGGCGCTGATCGCGCTGCTCCTGCCGCCGTCCCACAATATGATCATCTATTCGATCTCCGCCGGCGGCAAGATATCGATCGCCGATCTGTTCACCGCCGGCGTCCTGCCTGGCCTGTTGCTCGCAGCCGCGCTCATGGTAACCGCCTACATCGTCGCACGCTCGCGCGGTTATCCGACGGAGCCGTTTCCCGGCTTTGTCATGGTGGCTCACCTGCTCGCCGTCGCGGTGCCCGGGCTTCTGCTGATCGCCATCATCTTCGGCGGGGTGAGGTCCGGCATTTTCACAGCGACGGAAAGCTCCTGCATCGCTGTGCTCTACGCGCTGCTGGTAACCCTCTTCGTCTACCGGCAGATGAGCTGGAAAGACTTCGTCCACGCGACGCAAGGCGCCGTGCGCACGACGGCAATGGTGCTCCTGATCATCGGCACCGCCGCCGCATTTTCCTGGCTGATGGCCTTCCTCAAGGTGCCCGCTTCGCTGGTTACCTGGATGAAGAGCGTCGCCGACGATCCGCTGACGGTGCTGCTCCTGCTCAATGTGCTGATGCTGGTGCTCGGCACCTTCATGGACATGGGACCGACCATCATCATCTGCACGCCGATCTTCCTGCCGGTGGCACAGGCTTACGGTGTCGATCCGGTGCACTTCGGCGTGATCATGATCCTGAATTTCGGCATCGGGCTGAACACACCTCCCGTCGGGGCCGTGCAATTCGTGGCCTGTGCGGTCGGCAAGATTTCGGTCTGGGAGGCTATGCGCTCGATCTGGCCGTTCTACGGCGCCGGCCTCGTGGTGCTCGGTCTGGTCACCTACATCCCGGCAATTTCGCTGTGGCTGCCGGCTGTGTTCAAATAGGAGAGCGACATGGCGGCCGATACAGCCGTTGACTCAAGGATCGAGCGAAGGCCGAAACTCTCCGAAGGCGTGGTTTCGGCCATCCGCGCTCAGGTCGTGTCCGGTGCCTACGCGCCCGGGCAAAAGCTGCCGACGGAGACCCGGATGGGCGAGCTTTTCGGCGTCAGCCGCACCGTGGTCCGCGAAGCGATTGCAACCCTTGCCGCCGACGGCCTCGTCGAGGCACGGCAAGGGGCTGGTGTCTTCGTCATGAACCATCCAACGATTGCCTTCGGCTCGATCAGCCTCGATGTCGGCAACAAGATTTCCCATGCACTCAACGTCATCGAAGTGCGCATGGGACTGGAGATCGAAAGCGCTGGACTTGCAGCGCTGCGACGCAATGCAGCTCAGGAAGCGCAGATCCATGAAGCCTTCTTCGAGTTCGACCGGCTGCTCGAGCGCGGCGAGGCGACCGGCAAGAGCGACTTCGCCTTTCACCGAGAAATCGCGGCTGCCACGAACAATTCCTATTATGTGGAAGTTCTCGATGCGCTCGGCATGCGGGCGATCCCCTGCGATATCGCCTCACCCTGGGGCACGGACAGCACGCTGTCGCGCGATTATCAGGAAGGCCTGCAGCGCGAGCATCTGGCAATCCTGAAAGCGATTTCGGCCGGTGACCCGGAAGCCGCGCGCGCCGCCATGCGGGCTCACCTGACCGCAAGCCAGGAGCGCTATCGCACGCTGCTGAGCGGCCAGCAGGCAAGGTGGCTTTCAGGCACCCGTAAACACAACGGCTGAAGACGATCGCATCACAACGATACGTTGGAGCGGTTACATCCGCACGCCTGGAATTGCGAGCGGATTGTCGGACAGCGCCGCGCGATCGGGCCTGTCGATGCGAGGCTTGCCGAGGAAGGCGTCGAAGAGATCCTTCACGAAGGCCTCGGGCAGATCCTTGGTGATCAGCACCATGCGCGTACGCTTGTCCTGCGGGTCCGGCCAGGCGGCAAGGCGCACCGGCGGATGGAAGATGCTCTGGACGCCATGCAGCACCAGCGGCCGTTCCGGCCGGTCGGAGACGGAAACGATCGCCTTCATCCGCAGCAGCTTCTCGCCATGGGCCGAGCGCAGGAGATCGATGAACATCTCGAGCGCCGTCGGATCGATCGGTTTTTCCTCGATGATCGAGAAAGACCGTATCGAGGCATCGTGCCGATTGACGTCGTGGGCGTGCTGGTGCGCGTGAGCGCCATCATGATTGTGATGATCATGGTGGTGGCCGTGGTGACCGCCAGCGTGATCATGATCATCATGACCGTGATCATGATGGTGATCGTCATCATGGGCGTGGTCGTGATGGTGATGCGCCTCGTGCGTATCCTCATCCCGCAGCCAGCGGCCGACATCGGCGATCTTCGTCGCCGGGTCGTAGAGCCCGTTCACCAGCATCGCGGCGCTGCCGGCCTCGGCGCTGTCGGCATCCATCATCGCCGAGCGTGGATTGAGCGCCCGCAGGCGCTGTTCCAGCCCGGCCGTTGCGCCGGCCAGCGATGTCTTCGAGATGATCAGCCGGTCGGCGACGGCCGCCTGTTTGCGCGCTTCCTCGTGATTGTCGAGCGTCTGTAGCCCATTGACCGCATCGACGACGGTCACGACGCCGTCGAGCTCGAAATTCGTGGCGATGACGGGATTGCCCATGATCGCCTGCATGACCGGCGCCGGATCGGCAAGGCCGGTCGTTTCGATGACGACGCGCTTCACCGGCTTGACGCGGCCGGTCTGCACGGCATCCATCAGGTTCGCCAGCGTATCGACCAGCTCGCCGCGCACGGTGCAGCACAGGCAGCCGTCGGAGAGCTCGATGATCGAATCGCCGGAGCTTTCGACCAGCAGATGATCGATGCCGACATCGCCGAACTCGTTGATGATGACGGCCGCGTCCTTCATCTCGGGGTCTTTGAGGATGCGGTTGAGCAGCGTCGATTTGCCGGCGCCGAGAAAGCCGGTCAGGATGGTGACCGGAATCCTGTCGTTGAGCGCGCTCATCTCGTTTGACCTTGAAAACTTATGTTAGAAAGACGTCGGGCGCGGCATCGGCACCGGCACGTTGGCGATGCCTCCGGCCGTATCGCCGGTCGCCACTTTTTCCGGCTGTGCCGCCGGCTGCGGATCCTGCCCGGGAATGAGGCCGGCGAAGACGAATTGCGGATCGTGGTCCATTTCCAGAATATAGGGCGAGCTCACCTTCATGCGGCCGACCTCGTCGCGCGTTTCGCTGCGTATCTTGGCGCCCTTGGCGCTGCAGATATCGGCGGTAATGTCGGTCACCTGGTCCTGTCCCTGCCCGTAAGGCTTCAGCGAACCGAGCGTGTCATTGCCGGGAAACTGGGTGGTGAAACCCTTCTGCAAAAGGTTCGCCGTCGCATCGGCGCGCGCCGCCAGGCTGTCGGTGCCGAGCACGACGGAGACGAGAGTGCGGCCGTTGCGCGTCGCCGAACCGATCTGGTTGAAGCCCGAGGCACAGATGAAGCCGGTCTTCATGCCGTCGGCGCCGGCGAAGCGGCCGATCAGCATGTTGAGGTTCGGCACGTTCTGCTGGCCGGTGGTAAAACCCTCCAGCGCGAAATAGCCGGCATATTGCGGAAAATCGCGGCGCAGCGCCACCGTCAGCACTGCGAGATCACGCGCCGTCGTAAATTGTCCCTTGCCCGGCAGGCCGTTCGGGTTGACGAAATGCGAATCCGTCATGCCGAGCTTCAACGCCTCGCCGTTCATCCGCGTGACGAAGCCTTCCTGCGTACCGCCGACGGCTTCGGCAACCGCAACCGAGACGTCGTTCGCCGATTTCACCAGCAGGATCTTCAACGCGCTGTCGAGCGTCAGCTTCTGGCCGGGCTTGAAATACATCTTGGCGGCCGGCTGCGCGGCGGCGCGCTTGCTCATGACAATGGGCGTATCAAGGCTGATCTGGCCGGCGCGGATCGCATCGAACACGGTATAGACCGTCATCAGCTTGGTGAGCGAGGCCGGATACCACTTGCGGAAGGCTTCCTCGTGTTCGAGCACGCGGCCGGTCTGGACGTCGACGAGAATATGCGGATTGGCCTGAGAGAGCGAAACGGAGGCGAGAAAAGCGGCAGTCGCAGCGGCGGTGAAACGCAACGGCCGCTTTGCGGCAAACAAACGGAAGTGGCTCGTCGACACGGTTCGTCCTTCAGATGTCCGGAAAATCTCGCAACCTTCCTCTATCTAGCCTATATGGCTATGACATGGCAAAGGTCATTGACGAAGTAATTTCCAAAAGCCTCACACCCTTTTGATGCGATCAAAGATTGTCGGGATTTCATAACAGGAACGCCAACATGCCGATTTTGAACAGAGCCGCCGAATTGCAGGATGAAGTCGCCGAATGGCGCCGCCACATTCATGCCCGCCCCGAGCTCCTCTTCGCGGTGGAAAACACGGCCGCTTTCGTCGCCGAAAAGCTGAAGGAATTCGGTGTCGACGAGATCGTCACCGGCATCGGGCGCACCGGGGTCGTCGGGCTGATCAAAGGCAACGGCGAAGGTCGCCGCACCATCGGCCTGCGCGCCGACATGGACGCCCTGCCGCTGACCGAGATATCAGGCAAGCCCTGGGCCTCGAAGACGCCGGGCAAAATGCATGCCTGCGGCCATGACGGCCATACCGCCATGCTGCTCGGCGCTGCGAAATATCTGGCCGAGACCCGCAATTTCAACGGCAATGTCGCTGTCATCTTCCAGCCCGCCGAAGAAGGCGGCGGCGGCGGCAACCTGATGGTCAAGGACGGCATGATGGAGCGTTTCGGGATCGAAGAGGTCTATGGCATGCACAATCTGCCGGGCCTGCCCGTCGGCCAGTTCGCCATCCGCAAGGGCGCGATCATGGCGGCGACCGACGAATTCACCGTCACCATCAAGGGCCGCGGCGGCCACGCCGCCCAGCCGCACCGGACGATCGACCCGATCGCCATCGGTGCCCAGATCGTCGCCAACCTGCAGATGATCGCCTCGCGCACCGCCGATCCGATCAGTTCGGTCGTCGTCTCGGTGACCAAGTTCAACGCCGGCTTCGCCCATAACGTCATTCCGAACGATGCGACCTTCGCAGGCACGGTCCGCACGCTGGACGACGAGATGCGCACGCTCGCCGAAACGCGCTTCCGGCAGATCGTCGAGGGCGTGGTTGCTGCCCACGGCGCCGAAGCCGAGATCAGCTTCCACCGCAACTACCCCGTCACCGTCAACCATCCTGATGAGACCGCGCACGCGGTCGCCATCGCCGGCGCCATTGCCGGCGAGGCAAACGTCAATGCCGAAATCGATCCGATGATGGGCGGCGAGGACTTCTCCTACATGCTGAACGCCCGCCCCGGCGCCTTCATCTTCATCGGCAACGGCGACAGCGCCGGCCTGCATAACCCGGCCTACGACTTCAACGACGAAGCCATCGCCCACGGCGTCTCCTACTGGGTCCGCCTTGCCGAACAGCGCCTCGGTCTTTGACAAGAATTAAGGCTTGGCTTCGCGCCAAGCCTTTTGTATGCATGGCATGCAAGTGGTCCCGTAGCTCAGCAGGATAGAGCACCAGATTCCTAATCTGGGGGTCGCGCGTTCGAATCGCGCCGGGATCACCAGTCTTTAAGCGATGAGCAGATCGCGTATTCCTTCAAACCTTGATCGGAATTCCGGCCTCGATCGCAGCCTCGATGAAAGCCTGTCGTGCCTCCTCCCGGCTTCGCTTTCCGGAGATGACATCGGCGCATACGGCACAAGCCCGATCCAGGGCGGGGCCCTCGTCTGTCGGCCAGTCTTCAATCAACGCCCATGTCGCAGCCTGAGTGGTCTGGATCACCACCCATTGATCCGGTCCTTCAAGGGCGATCGTCACCGGCTTTGTCCAGATGGTCTGCATTCTCTTTGGCCTTCCTTGCGTGCTGCGCCAGCAATTAGAATAATCGATCGCGCCTTGTAAATCGGCGCGACCGCATTGGCTCCCATATCGATTCATCGCACCAGGGGAGAGGTTCGCCGGCCGCGCACAACGCGCCGCACGCCAAATCCCAACAGCGCCGCAACGATCCAAGCAATGACAAAACCAATCGCAGCCCAGACAAGGCCGGCGAAGCTGATCGGCACGCCGGGCACGAAATCCCGCAAGGTGTTGGCGAAAACGACATCATCCGGTTCCCCCATGAGCACGAACGGCTTGGCGACGAGGGTGGCGGTGCCGAGTTTCAGCTGCTGCGACAGCAGCGTTTCGTAGCGTGCGATCGTGCTTTGCATGGAGACGCCGCGGCCGCGCAGGAAATCGTCGGAAGATTGCGCATAGGTGTTCAGCGCCTGCTGGCGATCGAGCTGGTGCTCGGCCGCCTGCCTGTGGAAATCCTCGACGATGACGCGCAATTCGTCGATCGCTCCGCCGATTCGCTGGCGATATTGCTGGGCAAATTCGGGCGCCTGCGAAAACACCGTGCCGCCGGCAAGCCCGGCGACGATGGCGATGATCCTTGCAATCGGTCCCATGATCGATGCCTCCGGCTATTCCCTGCGCTAACGATCGGCGGCCGTAAAGGTTTCTGATCGACACAATCGGTAACGCTATGTGATTGAACCGGCGACACTTCCGGTGAGTTGACACCATGACAACCGGGTTGCTCCCCTTGAGCAACTAAGAAAGAGAGGCTCGTCATGAAACAGCTCATCCTCGCCTGCACGCTCGCGGCAGCGTCCGTTTTATCCGTCGTGCCGTCCCAGGCGGCAAGTGTGACCATCACCACGGATGACGCGCGCCCCTATTATTACCGTGATTCGGAACGCCCCTATTACCGCCACCACAGCCCCTATTATCGCCACGACATGCGGCGGCGCTACGTTTCCCGCGATTGCTTCACCAAGACGGAAAAGATCCGCCGCCACGGCCATACGGTCATCAAGGAAACCCGAATCTGCCGATAAGGCAAAGCCCGGCCGATCCTTTCGGCCGGGGTTTTCATCTGGTATCCTCCGGCAAGGAACTTCGCAAATCCCGCCGCGTTTAGGGCGAAATGGGAGTATTCGCCATGCTTATCAAGATGACTGTTCTGGCAATCGCCTATATTGCGGTCTGCGCTCTGCTTCTCACCATCGCCTACCAGTTGCAGGGACCGGTGGCCACGGCGAAGACCGATCGGCCGGCCGGCTCGTCTTTTCTGATCGAGCGCTTCGCCGGTTGATCAGCTGAACGCCGGCCCGAGAATGGCCGACCGAGAAGCCAGCGCGACTCGCCATCGAGCCACGGCAGCATGGCCTATCGACCTGCGCTCCTTCCAATGCGGTGGAGCGCCCCTCCCCATCAATGCGTGCCGTCCAGGGAGAACCCGCCAAGGAGGATGCGGTTCTGAACGTTATGCACGCCGTCGACGGCCATGGCGACCGCGGTCGCCCGTTCGATCTCCCCGACTGTGCCGACCGTGCCGCTGAGCACGATCTGGTCTTTTTCCATCGTCACCTCGACATCGGACGCATCGATGCCGCCGGCAATCGCCAGCGCATTGGCGACGGCCGCCTCGACCGACGCACGATTGGCGATTTCCGCTTCCATTTCAGGCTCCAGCCCGTGAAATGTCTGCTCCTTGAAAACCATGACCCGTTCCTCTGTGAAACCTTGAAAGGAAACGCCCGCCGGCTGGTTTTGGTTTCAGCGTGTTACCAGTTGAGGCGATAGCGCAGATTGACGCTGCCGGCTTCATCGTCCGAAAACGGGTTGTTCATCGACGCATCGAGATTGAGATTCGGCAGGATCGTCTGGCTGACGGCCACCGAACTGGAGAAGTCGCCGCTGACATTGCTGAGGCCGGCGCCGGCCGAAAGCGAGGTTCCTGTCCAGGGATGGATGAGTTTCAGCGCCTGCGACGCCGTCACCGAGGTCTGTCGGGCATCGACCGGGTCGTAACCGACGCTGACGGAGCGGCTCGATTGCATGTCGAGCGAATCCGACAGGATCCAGCTGCGCGAACGGCTGAGCGTCAGCGCGCCGCTGCCGCGCAGCGTATCGACGCTGACCTTCACACCCCGCTGTGATTGGCCGGCCGGTGTGACGTTCGTTCTCACGATTCTGCCCCAGAGCATCGCCTGCTCGGAATCGGGCAGCGGCGCGCCGCCTTTCGTCGCGGCCAGCGCAATGTCGGCGCCGGCGCTTGTTTCCCATTCCGCCGGCAGGCGAAAACCCATTGTCGCCTTGTACGACCGGTCCGAAAGTTTGGCGGGCGACCAGATCAGCAGGTCGTCCGCCTTTGCCGCCGCGGGGAGCGAAAAAGGCAGCACGGTGAAAAGAATGCAGGCTATCTTGAATATCGTCATGTGACCCGATCGTTTGACAAGCTTGCTCGCCGAACGGCGCGATGCCGCAGCAAAAGTGCGCACAGCGAACCCGCAAGGGAGCGGCGCGGCCAAGCCGTCCATCCCAACGTCATCCTCGATTTAATGTGTGGCCGAAACGGCCGACGGCAGCCAGGTGCCTGTTCAATGGACGCCGCGGCGCCCTGAGGATACCCATGCGACCATGAGCGGCCGCCTGAGACTCATTCCCTCAGGAATGTTGCCAGGATCACATCTCGCCGCCGCTCTGTAAACCCCTTGAGGGCGGAAATCTGCTGCACTGCACACTTGCCGCACCTTCCAAACCCTAGTAGAGCCTGAGCCTACGAGACAAATTTTCGCGAAATTCCACATGACGACCGGCAAAACGGCGCCGCGGCGCCTCAGCATCTTCGGTTCGACCGGCTCGATCGGCCGCAACACGCTCAATGTCGTCGAACACCTGGGCGGACGGGACAACTTCGAAATTTCCGTGCTGACGGGCAACGGTAATGTCGAATTGCTGGCCCGGCAGGCAAAAGCATCGGGCGCACGCCTGGCGGTGACCGCCAGCGACCGGCATTACGAATCGCTGAAGAGCGCGCTTTCCGGCAGCGGCATCGCGGTCGCGTCGGGAAAATCAGGCCTTATGGAAGCCGCCGATCGCGAAGCCGACTGGGTGATGGCGGCAATCGTCGGCACCGCGGGCCTCGCGCCGACCCTCGCCGCCGCACGCCGCGGCGCCGATATCGCCCTTGCCAACAAGGAATGCCTGGTCTCGGCCGGCGATCTCTTCCTCAAGTCGATTCGTGAAGGCGGCGGCAAGCTGCTTCCCGTCGACAGCGAACACAATGCGATTTTCCAGGTGCTGGAAGAAAACCAGCGCCACGCCGTCGAACGCGTCATCCTGACGGCATCGGGCGGCCCCTTCCGCACCGCCTCGCTCAAGGAAATGGCCGATGTGACGGTGGAAACCGCGCGCGCCCATCCGAACTGGTCGATGGGCTTGAAGATTTCGATCGATAGTGCTTCGATGTTCAACAAGGCGCTGGAAATGATCGAAGCCCGGCATCTGTTCGGCCTGAAACCCGAACAGATCGAGGTCATCCTCCACCCGCAATCGATCATTCATTCGATGGTCGGCTATACTGATGGCTCGGTCCTCGCCCAGCTCGGCGCGCCCGATATGCGCACCGCCATCGGTTATGCGCTGTCCTTTCCGCGCCGGCCGAACCTGCCGATCGAGCGCTTGGATTTCGCCAGGCTCGCAAGGCTGGATTTCGAGGCGCCCGATGAGGTGCGGTTCCCGGCGCTGCGGCTGGCGCGTCTTGCGATGACACGCGGCGGTGTCCAGGGCGCTGTGCTGAACGGCGCCAAGGAAGTGGCGCTGGAAGCCTTCATCGAAGGACGCCTGTCCTTCCTCGCCATGGCCGACATCACCGAGAGGGTCATGGACGATCTGGCCCACCTGCCGCCGGCGGCCGGTATGGACGATGTTTTCAGCGCCGACAGCCAGGCCCGGCAGCGGGCTTCGCAATTGATGAAGCTGGATCTCGTCGGCTGAGGCCTACGACATAATTCCTTAAGCGCTGTAACGGCTGCAACTACCGCAGCCGGTTGCCGCCTTCGTCGAACAACCGGCAATCGGCCGGCTCAAACAGCAGGCTGACCTCATCGCCGGCCGCGATGCTGACCGGCGAACGATGCTCGACGGTCAGCGATTGGCCGTCGCCGAGCTGACAGTAGAGATATTGCGTTCCTCCGAGATATTCCGAGAAATCGACCGTGGCGACCAGCCTGCCTGACCGATCGGGCGCCACCTTCAGATGCTCCGGCCGCAGACCGAGCGTCACGGCGCCTCCGGCCGGCCGGCCCGTGCAGGACAAGGCCGTTTCGATGCGGACGCCGGCGACCTCGACCAGGCCTTGCTCGGCAGCGCGGGCATTCAGCAGGTTCATCCGCGGCGAACCGATGAAGCCCGCCACGAAGGTATTGGCCGGATCTTCGTAGATCTGCCGCGGCGTTCCGGCCTGCTCGACCCGGCCGTCGCGCAGCACGACGATCTTGTCGGCAAGCGTCATCGCCTCGGTCTGATCGTGGGTGACATAAATCATCGTGTTGCCGAGTTCGCGGTGCAGGCGGGCAATCTCGATGCGCATGGAAACGCGCAGCTCCGCATCGAGATTGGACAGCGGTTCGTCGAACAGGAAGACATCGGGCTTGCGCACGATCGCTCTGCCGATCGCCACGCGCTGGCGCTGGCCGCCGGAAAGCTGTCCGGGCCGCCGGTCGAGAAGGTGGTCGATCTTCAGGATCGCAGAGGCGGCCTTGACGCGCGTCTCGATCTCGGCGCCGCTCGTGCGCGCCATCTTCAAGCCGAAAGCGAGATTGTCCCGCACGCTCATATGCGGGTAGAGCGCGTAGGACTGAAAGACCATCGCAATGCCGCGTTCGGATGGATCGAGATCGGTGACGAGACGTCCCTTGATCTCGATCTCGCCGTCGGTGACGTCCTCGAGGCCGGCGATCATGCGAAGCAGCGTCGATTTTCCGCAGCCGGACGGGCCGACGAAAACGACGAACTCGCCCTCATCGATCGTCAGATCGATCCCGTGGACCACCTGCAGATTGCCATAGCTTTTTCGCACGTCCTGGAGCACGACGCTCTTATTGCCCATACCGTTCGTCATCCCCAAACGACCTACTTGTCCGCCTGGACCCAGACGAGCATCTCTCCGGGCGCGCGGTTGTCCCACAGATGATAGGGCACGAAGCGCGCCGTGGCGACCCGCCGCTCGGCCGGCGCCTTGCGGTAGAGCGGCCCTCCCCAGTTCGACGTCTCCTCGCGTTCGACCTTGAGATCGAGGGCGACGGCATCGTTGAGATCCTTCAGCACGACGGTTTCGGCCGCCGGAAGCGCGCGTGGCAGGACGATGGCATTGAGATCCTCGCCATTATCCGTCGTTTCCACGCAGTAGACGAGCGGGCCGCGCATCAGCGCGACGCGGCCGGCATCCTGGCGCACCTTCGGATTGGCATATTGCGGGCGCAGCGAAAGCGGCAGGTGAAGGGCGACGCGATCGCCGTCGGCCCATTGCCGATCTATTCTGGCATATCCGTCACGGATATTGGCGCCGAGGTCGAGCATCGTCCCGTTGACGCTGAGGGATGCGCCCTCCGCCCAATCGGGAATGCGCAGCGACAGCGCGAATGCCGCCGGCTTCTTCATCCTGGTGGTAAAGGCCACCGCACCGTCCCACGGATAGTTGGTGGTCTGCTCCAGTTCCACCTCGGCGCCGTTGGCAAGCTTCAGCCGCGCGGTGCTCTCGCCATAGAGATGCACGGCGATCTCGTCGTCGGCGACGGCATACATATAAGAGCCGATCGAGGTCACCAGTCGGGCGATGTTGGGCGGGCAGCAGGGGCAATGGTGCCACTTCCACCGGTGGTGCTTGCCCGCACTTTCCAGCGGGTTGTCATAGAAGAAGGTCTTGCCGTCGGTCGAAAGCCCGGGCAGCGCGCCATTGTAGAGCGCCTGTTCCATGATGTCGGCATAGCGGCGGTCCGGACCGCGTCCGAGCATGCGGCTCGCCCAGAACACCAGGCCGACGGAGGCGCAGGTCTCCGCATAAGCCGTGGCATTGGGCAGATCGTAATAGTCGGTAAAGCCTTCATTCGATGCCGCCGGCCCGATGCCGCCGGTGATGTACATCTGCTTGGTCGTCAGATCGTCCCACAGCGTTTCCAGCGCCGCCGTCAGGCTGTCGTCTCTGTATTCGGTGGCGATGTCGGCCATCCCGGAATAGAGATACATGGCGCGCACGGCGTGGCCGACGACCTTCTTCTGCTCGCGCACCGGCTGGTGCGCCTGCCCATATTCATAGGTCTTCTGATGATAGTCGGACAGGCTGCGGCCGTCGCGAACGGCCTCCGCCGTGAAGAAATGCGGCTCGGTGCCGCGTTCGTCGATGAAGAATTTCGACAGGTCGAGATATTTCTTCTCGCCCGTGACGCGGGCGAGCTTGACCAGCGCGAGCTCGATCTCCTCATGGCCACAATAGCCGGGGATCTGGCCTTCGCCATGGCCGAAAACCTTGATCATGTAATCGGCATAACGGCACATGATGTCGAGCAGCTTGCGCTTGCCGGTCGCCTGATAATAAGCGACCGCCGCCTCTATCAGGTGCCCGGCACAATAGAGCTCGTGATGATCGCGCAGATTGGTCCACCGGCGGGATGGTTCGACGCGCTGGAACCAGGCGTTCAGGTAGCCGTCCTTGTCCTGCATCCGCTCATACATGTCGATGATCTCGTCGGCGCGCGCCTCGAGCTTCGGGTTCGGCCGGCGGTAGAGTGAATAGGCGATGGTCTCGATCGACTTGCCGAGGTCGGAATCCCAGAACATCTGCGTTGTCCCGCCCCAGGGCTGAATGGGAATGACGACACCGGGGCTCGGCTGATCGACGTCGATCGCCTTGAGCATGCCGGCCTCGACGCAGCGGTCGAGCAGCGTCTCGGCGGTGAAATTGCAGACGGCATCCTGCCATTTGCCCCAGAAGCCGCCGAGATCAACATCGGGAACGGCGACGGGACGAAACTGGCGGTCATTGCTTGATTTGGTCATGGGCTCGACTTTCTCTCATTTCACCGCGCCGGCCATCAGCCCGCGCATGTAGTAGCGTTGCAGGAGCAGGAAGACGATCAGGCATGGGATCGTCATGACGATGACGCCGGCCTGGACCGCTCCCCAGTTGATGGCGCCGAGGCGGCCGGCGCGGACCGCCGTCATCAGCACCGGCAGGGTGTATTTCTCGTTGCTGGAGAGCAGCACGAGAGCGGCGAGAAACTCGTTCCAGGCATTGAGGAAGGCAAAGATCGCCACCGTCGCCACACCGGGCAGCACCAGCGGCAAGAGAACGCGGGCGAGAAGCCGGAGGTCGCGCGCCCCGTCGATGCGGGCGGCCTCCTCGATCTCCTTCGGCACGGCGTCGAAGGCGTTGCGCATCATGAAGACCGAGAAGGGCAGCTGCAGCGTCACATAGACGAGTGTGAGCCCGATGAGCGAATTGTTGAGGCCGAGCTTCGCCAGGATGATGAAGAGCGGCGTCAGGATCGACTGGAACGGGATCATCAGCGTGGCGATGATCAGCACGAAGAGCGCATTCTTCATCGGGAAGCGATAACGGGAGAAGCCATAGCCGGCGAGCAGGCTGACGAGAACAGTCAGCACCACGGTAGCGACCGACACGAACAGCGAATTGATCATGTGCCGCCAGATGCCGGCGCCGAACGTATCGAGCAGCGCATAGGCATCGAAGCTGACGCCGGATGTCGGCCATGGCGGCAAGGGCGGCAGGCTGGCTTCCGTGCCCTGCCGGAAGGAGGCGAGCAGCGTGATCGCGAAGGGCGCCAGGAAGAAGATCGAAATGGCGATGCCGGTGAGATGATAGACGGACTTCACGCGGATCGCCTTGCGCGTCCGGCGTTCCCTTGACGTCATGGGCGTTCCTCCCCGACACGCAGCAGCCAGAGCTGCACGATGCTGATCGCCACCAGGATGGCGAGAAGCACGATCGACAGCGCTGCGCCATAACCCAGGTTGAACGACACGAAGGACTGATTGAAAATGTAATAGACGACCGAGATCATCTTGTTCTGCGGTCCGCCCGACGTCATGATGTAGAACTGGTCGAAGGCGAGGATCGAGCCGGTGACCGAGACGATCAGCGCCAAGGCGATCGTCTTGCGCATCAGCGGCAGCGTCAGATGCCGGAATCGCTGCCAGCGGCCGGCGCCGTCGATGCGGGCCGCCTCCGTCAGTTCGGACGGAATGGCCTGCAGCCCGGTAAGAAGAATGATCATCGTGAAGCCGGCGATCTTCCAGACGACCATCACCACAACAGTCAGAAACGCGGTATCGAAAGTCGCAAGCAGATTGGGGCTCTTTTCGACGACACCGAGCGCCTTCAAGGCCGGGCCGATGAAGCCGCTATCGACATTGGCGAGCCAGACCCAGAGCAGCGAGGCGGTGGCAAGGCCGACGACGACAGGCAGGAAGATGATGGTGCGATAGGTGCTGACGAACTGCCGCTCCTTTTCGACGAATATGGCGAGCGGAAAGGCGACGGCGAAGATCGCGATGGTGACGATGATCGTGTAATAGGCGGTAAAATTCAGCGCCGTCATAAAGCGGGTGTCGTTGACCATGCGGTAATAGTTGTTGAAGCCGATCCAGCGCGACGCCCCCATCAGCGGCCAGTTGTGCAGGCTCATCCATCCCGTGAACAGAACCGGCATGATGAAGAAGACGATGACCAGCGCCATGGCAGGCGCGATATAGGCAAGGCCGCGCCAGTTCGATCTGCGCCGTCGCCTGCGCCGAGGCAATAGTATCTCTGAGCCGGAACCGGTCATCGAAACGCTCCGCATCTTTGAATTGGAATTGGCCGGGAAGCTGCCACCGCTCCCCGGCCGCGGCCTCGGGAGAGTCTACTGGCCGCTATCGATGATCGATTGCATTTCCGACTGGGCGCTCGAAAACGCACCGTCAACATCATCGCCGAAGATGGCGGCGTTGGTGAAGCTTGCCCATGGGCCGTTGGCGCTGTTGATCAGATCGTTGAACTGCAGCGTATAGGGCGTCTTGGCGACGCTGATCGCCTTGAGGCCGACCTGCATACGCGGATCGAGACCCTCCAGCACCTTGTCGGCGATATCGCCGCGCGTCGGCAGGCTGCCATATTTCGCCATGATCTTCTGGCCGTCCATCGAATAGATATATTCGAGGAACTCCTTCACCGCGTCGATCTTCTTCGTTCCCTTGGTGATGACGAAGTTGTCGCCGCCGGCAAAGGACGAAGGCTTGCCGTCGACGCCGGGAATGAGGGTCACGCCGAAATTGATCTCGGGATGCTGGGTCACCAAGGTTCCGATGGCAAAGGCGCCGAGGCTTTGCTGGCCGATCTTGCCGTTGGTAAAGGTCAGGAAGTTCGTGCCGTTGTCGCTGGCCGCACCCGCCGGCACCAGGTCTTTCTTGACCATGTTGCGGTAGATGTCGACAGCCTTGCGCATCTGGGGCGTGTCGAGCGTCGCCGTCTTGCTGTCGGCCGACAGGATGTCGGCGCCGCCACCCCAGACGAGCGGCGTGAAGGTGAAGATCATGCAACCGCCGCAGCCGCCGCCGGAGAAATAGAAGCCGTAGGTGTCGTCACCCAGCGCCCGGATCTTCTCGGCGTTGGCGGTGATTTCCTCCCAGCTCGCCGGCGCTTTCTCCGGGTCGAGACCGGCCTTCTTGTAGAGATCCTTGTTCCAGGCAAAGACCGAGGTTTCGACCGAAAGCGGCAGGCCGTAGACCTTGTCCTGATAGGTGCCGAGGCGGACATGCGACGGCGACAGCGAATTGAAATAGGGAAGCGATTTTGCCCAGTCCGTCAGGTCTTCCAGCTGGCCGGCCGCGGCAAAGGCGGGGTTGTAGATGAGATCCATCGACAGCGCGTCGGGCGCCTGCCCGCCGGCGATCGCGGTTGCATATTTCTGCACCAGTTCGGAGAACGGCACTTCGGTCATCACGACCTTGTTCTCATGGCTGGAATTATAGGCTTCGACGACCTTCTTGAAAGCGTCGCCGATCCCCGAGCGAACCCACATTTCGACATTTTCGGCAGCCGCGGCAGCCGACACCAGGCATAAGGTAGCGATGCCGGTCGCCGCCAATAGACGCTTGATCATGACATTCCTCCCAATATGGCGCATCTCCTCGCGCCTTCGCTCATTCTCTTGGTCTCATTCCTCGATCTCATTCCCTGGGGCTTTTCCCCCGCATGACTGCCGGACGACGAGCCGGCACGGCAATTTTCTGACACCCGGCTCGACCGGCCGTCCTTCCGCAAGCGCCAGCACCGTCAATCCGGCCTGCCGCCCGAGCTCTTTCAGTTCCATATCCACCGTCGTCAGCGGCGGCCGCGTCTGAGCCGCGACAATCTCCCAATTGTCGAAGCCGATCACCGAAACGTCCTGCGGCACCTTGATGCCGCGCTCGCGCAGCGCATCCACCGCGCCGCGGGCGATCTGGTCGTTGCCGCAGAAGAGCGCGTCCGGTTTTTCGCCCGGCCTCTTCCAAAGCTGCCCGATCGCCTCATGCCCCCAGCTTTCAGACCAGACGCCGTAAAGCACCGGCTCGCGATGGCCCGCCACCTCATGATAGGCGCCGGCACGCTCCCGCACCGAAAAAACTCCTCCGGCCCGGTGATATGTGCGATCCGCCGCCGCCCGACCTTCGCGAGCCATTCGACCGCCAGTCTCGCACCCTGTTCATCGTCCGAACGGAAGGTAACGCTGTTCTGCGTCCCCTCGGTGAAGGCGTAGACGACGGGCACATGCAAATTCGACAGATCGACCGGCAGACGCCGGTCCAGCCGCTTGCCCGTCGCAATGATGCCGTCGACCTGCTTGTCCAGCATCGCATCGACATGGATCTGGGCGAGAGCCGGATCGTCTTCGATGGCGCACAGGAAAACCGAAACCCCATGATCGACGAGAGCATCCGAAATGCCCGCCATCACAGGCAGCGTGAAACGACCATAAGTGTCGTTCGTCAGCAGTCCGATGGTGAAGCTGCGCTTGCTGAGCAGACCTCTCGCCAGGGCATTCGGCCGATAGCCGATTTCGCCGGCGATCCGCTTCACCCGCTCGCGCGTTTCCGCCCCCATCCGGCCGGTATCGTTGAGCGCCTTCGACGCCGTCGAAATACTCACCCCGGCCGCCGACGCCACCTCATGGATGGTGATCCTGCCTCTTTTTCCTCCCGTTAGGTTCAGCGCTTCCTCCTTATGAAGTGGCTTGAGAAAAGCTTTTACCAATTCTTGTGTCAAGTGAGAAAAGGTTTTCTCATTCAATTCGAAAGGCCGGCATCGAAGATGCTGCTGCACGGTGAAAAGCAAGCGCACGGAAGCTTATCGAGCCTCGAGACCGATAGGCACGTCCCACTGCACCAGCGCCGGGTGGCACTGTTCAGGGCAGAAAGAGGTTTAGGGGCGAAGGCTCACGGCCGCAAAACCAATCGCGGCCAGAACCTCTAATCGAGATTCTGGCCGCGATTCGAACATGGCAATATTAGAGAATCAGGCGACGTGCCTTGCCAGCGCGCAGCGCGACCAGAGCGAATGCAGCGCGTCGACGAGATGGGCGATATCGGCGTCGGAATGCAGCGGCGTCGGGGTGATTCGCAGCCGCTCGGTCTTCTTCGGCACGGTCGGATAGTTGATCGGCTGGACGTAGACGCCGCAATTGTCGAGCAGCAGGTCGGAGATCCACTTGCACTTGGCGGCATCGCCGACCATCACCGGCACGATGTGGCTGGGATTGTGCATATGCGGAATGCCGCGCTGGTCGAGCATGGCCCTGAGCTTGCGCACCCGGTCCTGATGGCGGGCGCGCTCGAACTGGCTGACCTTCAGGTGCTGGATCGAGGCGACCGCACCGGCGGCCAATGCCGGCGGCAGCGCCGTGGTGAAGATGAAGCCGGAGGCAAACGAGCGGATGAAATCGCAAAGGGCGGCCGAGGCGGCGATATAGCCGCCCATCACCCCGAAGGCCTTGCCGAGCGTGCCCTCGATGACGGTCAGTCGGTCCATCAGCCCCTCGCGCTCGGCAATGCCTCCGCCGCGCGGGCCATACATGCCGACGCCATGCACTTCGTCGAGATAGGTCATCGCCCCGTATTGGTCGGCGAGGTCGCAGATCTCCTTGATCGGGGCGATATCGCCATCCATCGAATAGACGCTCTCGAAGGCGATCAGCTTCGGCGCCTTCGGATCGGCGGCTTTCAGCTTGGCTTCGAGATCGGCGACGTCATTGTGTTTCCAGATCACCTTGTCGCACTTGGCGTAACGGATGCCCTCGATCATCGAGGCATGGTTCAATGCGTCGGAGAAGATGATCAGGCCGGGGATCTTGGCGCCGAGCGTGCCGAGTGCTGCCCAGTTGGAGACATATCCCGAGGTGAAGATCAGCGCCGATTCCTTGCCGTGCAGGTCGGCAAGCTCACGCTCGAGCAGGACGTGATAGTGGTTGGTGCCAGAAATATTCCGGGTGCCTCCCGCACCCGCGCCACAGTGGTCAATGGCGGCCTTCATCGCCTCGATCACCTTCGGGTTCTGGCCCATGCCGAGATAGTCGTTGGAGCACCACACCGTGACGTCCTTTTCGCCGTCGGCCGTATGGCGTGTGGCGCGCGGGAAATGGCCGCGCTGACGCTCGAGATCGGCAAAAACGCGGTAACGGCCCTCGGCATGAAGCCCGCCCAGCTCGTTTTTGAAAAATGCTTCGAAATCCATCATATGCTCCAGTATCACGCGGCCGTTCTTGCCGACCGGACGTCCGCGCGTCAATGCTTACCTTTTGCTTTACCATCAACTGCGGCAAAAGGCCCAGTTTTTTGAATGATTCCAGATAAAAATTCTGCGAGCCGCGATCAATCAAATTCATGCCGCAACCACCCGTCGAAATTCGCGAACCGCATGAAGGGCGACGACAGTCATTATCGCAAAAAAATCGGCGCACCAGTGGACAACCCATTCTTCCGACATAGTTTTCCGTCTAGCCTGACTAAAAATAAAAGGGACGGCCTTTGCCCTATGGGCAACAACCTCGGAGAGAAAAGATGAAGAAAGCTGTAATACTCGCATTGATCGGCCTGTCGATCGCAAGCTGCACGCCGACCCAGCAGGGTGCCGGTATCGGAGCTGCATCGGGCGCCGTCATTGGTGGTGCGGTCACCGGCAATGTCCGTGGCGCGGCGGTCGGCGCCGCTATCGGCGGTGTCTCCGGCGCCCTGATCGGCAGCGTCGCCGAACAGCCCGGCCAGTGCTACTATCGCGACCGCTACGGCCGCCGCTACATCGACGCCTGCCCGCGCTGAGAGCGCTTATAAGAAGGCAAAAACAGGAAATCCCGGACACACATCCGGGATTTTTTGTGCTAAATTAGCGCGTTGGCAATTTAAAATGGTACACCCCGCGCGTTTTTGCCGCTAAGCTGTTCACGGCTGGGCAACGAAGCTTCATGTAGGCGTAAACCAAAAGCAGCGGATGCGGATCAGAGGGACAGGCCCGAAAACAGGTACTGCGTATCGGCGAACAGGCACCATGATGGTGGTCGCGGCGGCAGCTGCGTTCTCACCGGTCCTGATCGGCGACGCTTATGCCTTCAAGCTTTTCGGCATCACTATCTTCGGCAAGGACGAGGACGAAGCTCAACAGGTGCCCGATCCGGTGCGCTATCAGGTCGACCTCAAGGCCGACACCGCCGATCCCGATCTCAAGGAAGCGCTGGAAAACAGTTCCCGCCTCGTCAGCGACCAGAAACAGCCGGTCTCCGGCGATCTTGGCATCGTCGTCAAGGCGCGCGACGACCGCGAGCGGCTGATTGCCGCCTTGTATGAAAAGGCCCGCTACGGCGGCGTGGTGACGATCACCATCGACGGCCAGAACATCGACGACCTGCCGCCCAATCCGACCTTCGACCGCTCCGGGCCGATCCCCGTCACCGTCGATATAACCCCCGGCCCCGTCTTCAGGGTCAGGGAAGTGCAGTTCGGCGGCGACGCCGCAGACCGGAATCCCGCCGATTACGACCTTGCCCCCGGCGCCGAGGCCGGTTCGCTCGCCATCATCAAGGCCGGCGACAGAATAGTCGAGCAGTTGAAAAGCGAAGGCCGCCCCTTCGCGAAATTGACCGAACGCAAGGTCGTCGCCGATCATAGAAGCGATACGGTCGACATCGTGCTTGCCGCCGAAGGCGGGCCCGTCGCCCCGATTGGTGATGTCGGCGTCACCGGCGAAAAAACCGTCCGGCCCGGTTTCATCCAGCGTTATTCCCGGCTGAACAAAGGCGAAGCCTACTCGCCGGAAGCGCTGAAAAAGGCGGGCGAGCGTCTTCGCGCCCTCGGCGTCTTCTCGAGCGTCACCATCCACGAGGGCGATGCGTTGGCGCCGGACGGCACCTTGCCGATGACGATCGAGGTTTCCGAAGGCAAGCGGCGCTATTTCGGCATCGGCGCGCAATATTCCACCACCGACGGCTTCGGCATTCAGGGCTATTGGGGCCACCGCAACCTGTTCGGCGAAGCCGAGACGCTGAGGATCGAGGGCTCGGTCTCGCGGCTCGGCGAAACCACCGATGTCGGCAGCCTCGACTATTCCGCAGGCATCCTCTTTACCAAGCCCGGCGCCTTCTTTCCGGCCGCCACTCTGAAGGCCGGCATCGTCGCCAAGACGCAGAATCCGGACGCGTATAACGCGACGCTCGTCACCGCCTCGCTCGGCCTTTCCTACGAATTGACCGATAAGGATACGGTTTCGGCGAGCGGCGAGGTCAGCTGGGAGCGCGACGACGACGCCTTCGGCACGAACGACTATCTGACCTTCACCTTGCCGCTGCAATATGACCGCGACGCCCGCGACGACAAGTTCAACCCGACGGAGGGCTATCGTGCGACGGTTTCGGCAAAGCCCGGCTACGAGATCTTCAATGCTACGCCCTATGCGGCGTTCGAAGGCTCTATCTCCGGCTATCTGCCGTTCGGCGCCGAGGATCGCCTGGTGCTGGCCGGCAAGCTTGCCGGCGGCGTGCTGATCGGCGGCGGCGGGATCGAGGACATTCCCGCCACGCAACGCTTCTTTGCCGGCGGCGGTGGTTCGGTGCGCGGATACAGCTATCAGGAAATCTCGCCTTATAACGACAATGGCGACGCCACCGGCGGCCGCTCCTATGTCACAGCTTCGCTGGAGGCCCGCATCAAAATCACCGATACGATCGGCGTCGTTCCCTTCGTCGATTTCGGCACCGTATCGGACAGCACCTTCCCTGGTTTTTCCGATATCCGCGCCGGCGCCGGCGCCGGAATACGATATGCCACACCTTTCGGCCCGCTGCGGCTTGATTTTGCCGTGCCGCTTAACAAGTACGAAGATGGCACAGATTATGGAATTTACGCCGGCATCGGCCAGTCCTTCTAGGATCGCCGGTTCCGCTGTGATGTCCGATCTGTGAGCCGTCATGAAAACGGGGGTAATGTCCGCGCCGATGCAAACGCTGGCAAA
This sequence comes from Rhizobium sp. K102, assembly GCF_022385315.1. Taxonomy (NCBI): domain Bacteria; kingdom Pseudomonadati; phylum Pseudomonadota; class Alphaproteobacteria; order Hyphomicrobiales; family Rhizobiaceae; genus Rhizobium; species Rhizobium sp. K102. Next base: position 3,937,914 of record NZ_CP092436.1, on the reverse strand, counting down.
AATCGTCAACTGGATCATACGGCTCACCGGCTATGTCGTGGGCGCCAGCTTGATTCTCGCTGTCGCAGCGCTTGCGATCTTCGGCTTCACCTCCTTTGGCGCCCGTATCGTCACCGAAAAAATAGCCTCCACGCTTTCCAATCGCGACATGACGATCGAGGTGCGCGAACCGGAAGGTCTGTTGACCGGCGGGCTTCGCGCCGCCGAGATCTCCCTCTCCGACACGAGGGGCGTTTTTGCTGAGATCCACGGCGTGGCCATTGACTGGAATCCGCTGGCGCTGCTGACCGGAACCTTTCACGCCAAGCGCTTCGAGATCGAAGCGATCGACGTGCTGCGCAAGCCGGTGCGCACCCTGCCCTCCCGGCCCGACGCCGAAAATTCCGGAGGCTTCTCTCTCCCGATCAAGATCGATGTCGACCAGGTTGCGCTGCCCAATATCAAGCTTGCCGAACCTTTTGCCGGGCGCGCCTTTGCGCTCGCCGCCGCAGGCAGCCTCTCGGCAGATGGCGACGGCGGGGAGGCGACCGTCAATGTCAGCCGCCACGCGGTCCCGGATGCGCGACTTACCGCCGATATCGCTTATGCGCCGGCCGAAAACCGGCTGCGCCTGAAGGCACAGCTGGCCGAGCCGAAGGGCGGGCTGCTGGCAGGCTTCCTCGGCCTGCCGGATAGTCCTGCCGTCAACATCGACCTCGACGGCCAGGGACCGATATCCGACTGGAGAGGCAAATTGCAGGCGGCGCTCGACGGACAGCAGCGGGCCGCAATCGAAGGCCGGCATGCGATCGCCGCCGACGGACTGCACCATCTCGACCTCAAGGGCGGCGGTGACCTGAGCTCGCTTCTGCCGGCAGCATTCCGGCCGCTTTTCGCCGGCCAGACCAATATCGATCTTGCCTCAACCTTCGACGACCGGGGCAAGATCGATATTCAGACCGGCAATATCGCCACCGGCAGCGTCGTCATCGCCGCATCGGGCACGCTTGATCCGGCCGGCAACAACAGCCTCAACGCCAACCTGCTCGGCACATCCGGGCCTGTCGATTTCCGCTGGCCGCTCGCCGAAGGCGAAGCGCGCTTCCTGATATCCGGCCTCAACCTGGCGCTGACCGGCGACGCGCAGGCGGCGCGACTGAGCGTCAGCGGCTCGCTCGACAGCGCAACCCTCCCGCAGGCCGATATCGGCAACGTCAAACTGACGGCAAAGAGCGACGCCTTCAATCTTGCCGCCCGGGCCGGCAGCGTCCAGCTGCGCCTCGTCGCCGGCGAGGCGACCTTTGCCGAGCCGAACCTCAACCGTGCGGTCAAAGGCCCGGTCACGCTCGCCGCGCCGCTGCAGATCACGGCCGGCAGCATTGGTTTCAATGGCACCACCGTCGAAAGCGCCAATATCAACGGCAGCCTCAACGGCTCCTATCGGCTGACGGACCGCGCTCTGACCGGCAATATCAAGCTGGTCGTCGAACCGGCGGCTCTGCCGGCCGCGGCGACAAGCAGGTTCGACGGGCCAATCTCGCTCGAAAGCCAGGTGGCGGGCACAATCCCGTCGAAATTCGCGCTGTCCAACCTCGTCGTCAAATCCGGAACGTTCGAGGCCGCCGGCAACGTCGCGCTCGATGGCTCGACCTTGAACGCCGATCTCTCGGGGCGGCTGCCCGATGTCGGCAAGCTGATGGCGGGCGCGAGCGGCGGAGCCGCTTACGCGTTGCGGGTCGGGGGCGAACTGCCGGCCCTCTCCGTGACAGCCAATATCAAGGCTGCCAGCCTGCAGATGGCCGATCGCATGCTCGCCAACCTCAATATCGATCTCACGGGCGTCGCCGATCCGAAGGCGCCGCAGGGTAAGATTGCCGCAACCGGCACGATCGACGGCCAGCCGATCGGCGTCAACGGCGCTATCCGCTCCGAGGACGGCAGGATAAGCATTCCGGCGCTGACCGCCGACATCGGCGGCAACCGGCTGACCGGCAATCTGGAACTTTCACCCTCCCTGACGCCCTCTGGCGCCTTGACCTTCGATTTTCCCAATATCGGCCTGCTCGCCGCCCTCGGTGGACAGAAAGCCGAAGGCGATCTCAAGGGATCGCTCGGTATCGCCGGCGACGGCGGCAGGATTGCGCTGAAACTGCAGGCGACCGGCGATTCGCTCCGCCGCGATACACTCGCCGTCCTCAAACCCGAGATCGACGTCACAGTGAGCGATGTCAGCGCCCTTGCGGCCAACGGCACGATCCGGGCTGAAGAGGTGAATGCCGGCGCAAACAGGCTGGCCGGGCTTTCGCTCGCTTTCACCAAGCAGCAGAATCAGACGGACTTCGATCTCAATGCCGCCTATGATGGCAATCCGGTGCTGGCGGCCGGCAATATCCAGACGGCAGACGGCACGGTCGACGTAAACCTCGATCGTTTCTCGGCAAGCCCGCGCAACATCCCGATCGAGCTTGCCGCAGCGACGCAGGTCAAAATCACCGGCGGCGCCGCCAGTCTGGACGGACTGACGCTGAAAACAGGCGCCGGCTCGGTGAGTGTTACCGGTTCGGCCGGTGAGACGCTGAAGCTCGACGCCGTCATCAAGGAGCTGCCGGCAGCACTCGCCAACGGTTTCGTGCCCAACCTTTCGGCTGGCGGCACGATCTCCGGAACGATCGCCGTGACGGGAATGCCGGCCGCGCCCATCGCCGACTTCAAGCTTGACTGGAAGGATGCGACGACGGGCCAGACCAAGGGGGCCGGGCTGACGCCGCTCGCCATCACCGCCGGCGGCAAATTTGCCGACAAGAAGCTCGATTTCGACACGACGATCGGCAGCGCCGACGGCCTCTCGCTCAGGGCGGCCGGCAATGTCGGCCTCGCCGAACCGACGGCGCCGGTGCTCGATATCGACGCCGAGATCCTCAACCTGCCCGCCCGTGTCGCCAATGGTTTTGTGCCCGATCTCGCCGCCGAAGGCGCGATCACGGGAAAGGTGAGCGCCGCCGGCTCGCTCAAGGCCCCGACCGCCAATTTCGATCTCGCCTGGAAGAGTGCCGCGACGAGCCACACCAGGCGCGCCGGCCTTACGGGGCTTGATGTGACCGCGACCGGCAAATTCGCCGACAACACGCTCGATTTCGATGCCGCAGTCAGCGGCGCCGACAGCCTGTCGCTCAAGGCAAACGGCAATGTCGGCATGACAGGGACGACGATCGGTGGCGTCAAGATCGACGCAACACTGGCCAATATCCCCGCAGCTGCTGCAAACGGTTTCCTCCCCGATCTCGCAGCGGCAGGCCTTGTCTCTGGAACGGTCTCGGCGAGCGGATCCCCTACCGCCCCCACCGCCAATTTCGATCTCCATTGGCAAAATGCCGTCACAAGCCACACGAAACGCGCCGGCCTCGCCGGTCTCGGCGTGACGGCATCCGGAAAATTCGCCGACAATAGGCTCGATTTCGACGCCGCGGTCGATGGCGCCGACGGGCTCTCGCTCAAGGCAAACGGCGATGTCACCATCACCGGCAAGACGGTCGGTGCCGCCAAGGTCGATGCGACGCTGGCAAATATCCCGGCAAGCATTGCAAACAGCTTCGTCGCCGATCTTGCTGCCGAAGGCTCGGTCTCGGGAAAAATCTCGGCGGCAGGCTCACTTTCCGCGCCGACCGCCAATTTTGATCTCAGTTGGAAAGACGCTGCAACGAACCACACCAGGCGTGCCGGGCTTACCGCTCTCGGCTTAACCGCATCGGGAAAATTCGCCGAGAACAAGCTGGATTTCAACGCAGCAGCGCTCGGCGATCAAGGCCTCTCACTGAAGGCCGTTGGCAATGTCGCCCTCGCCGGCACGGCGATCGACAGCGCGAAGCTCGATGCCGAGATCGCCAAGGTCCCCGCCGCTCTCGCCAACGCCTTCGTTCCCGGACTGGCGGCCGGCGGCACGATATCCGGCACCATGTCTGCGGCCGGCACACCCGCCGCACCGAAGGCCGATTTCAAGCTCGACTGGACGGATGCCGCAACCAGCCACACCAGGACCGCCCAACTTTCCGGCCTCGCGCTTGCCGCTTCGGGCCACCTCGCTGACAATAAGCTTGAATTCAACGCCAATCTCGCCGGCAAGGACGGCCTCTCGCTGAAAGCTGCGGGCAATGTCGCGATATCGGGCGCCTCGGTCCGCAACCTTGACGTCAAGGCCGATCTCGCCAATCTGCCCGCGGGCCTTGCCAACAGCTTCGTTCCCGGCCTTGCGGCAGAGGGCACGGTGTCGGGAACGGCATCTGCCTCAGGCGCGCTTCCCAAGCCCGCCGTCGACTTCAAGCTCGACTGGAAAAACGCCGCCACCGCCCAGACCAGGAGCAGTGGCCTTTCTGGTCTCAGCGCCGCGGCATCCGGCAAATTCGCCAATGACAGGGTCGATTTCGATGCCAACCTCGCCGGCAAGGACGGCGTGCTCGCCAAGGCGACCGGCGGCGTCACGATTGCCGGAACGGCCATCCGCGACCTTTCGATCAATGCCGATATTCCCGCCTTGCCGGCAAATATCGCCAATGCCTTTGTTCCCGGTCTCGGGGCCGAAGGCACGCTTTCGGCCAGCGCCGTTACATCGGGAACGCCGGCCAATCCGGTCGTCGATTTCAAGCTTGACTGGAAGGATGCGGCGACCAGCCACTCCAAGGCGGCCGGCCTTTCCCGTCTTGCGCTGGCGGCAACAGGAAAATATGCCGAAGACAGGCTCGATTTTGATGCGGATCTCCGCGGCGGCGGCGGCATTGCGCTGAAAGCCGCCGGTAATCTTTCCATTGCAGGCACCTCGATCCGATCGATCGACGTCACGGCAAATGCCGCCAATGTTCCGGCTGCCCTCGCTAACGGCTTTGTTCCGGGTATCGGCGCCGACGGTACGATCTCGGCGACCGCCAAGGCGGCCGGCACGCTGTCCGCGCCCGCCGTCGATTTCAAGGTCGATTGGAAGAACGCCGCGACGAGCCAGACGAAAGGCGCCGGTCTTTCGCCGCTCAGCATCGGGGCATCGGGCAAGCTGGCCGGCAACAGGCTGACCGTCGACACCAGTCTTGCCGGTGACGCCGGCATGTCGCTGAAGGGCGGCGGCAGTGTCGTGATATCAGGCAATCGGGCTCTCGACCTGCGCTTCAACGGCAACGTTCCGTTCGCGGTGCTCGGCACCCCGCTTGCGCAGCAGGGCCTGGTCGCCGACGGGGTCGCCACCGTCAATCTTACGATCGGCGGAACGGCGGCAGCACCTGTCATCAACGGCACGGTCTCGACCCATGGCGCCAAGCTCGTCGACGTCAGACGCAATCTTGCCGTCAACAATCTCGCAGCCACCGTGACCTTCAATGGCACCCAGGCCGTGATATCGCGTCTCAGCGGCAATCTTGGCGGCGGCGGCACGATTTCGGCGAGCGGCACCATCGGCATCCAGCCGGCCGGCGGCTTTCCCGCCGACATTTCGATCAAGCTCGACAAGGCAGTCTATGTCGACGGAACCCTCGTCGTCTCGACCGTCAACGGGACCGTGGGCCTGCGCGGGCCGATCATGAGCGCGACGCTGAGCGGCAAGCTGCGGCTGGACAAGACCTCGATCACCGTCCCGGAAAAATTGCCGACCTCGCTCAGCGAAATCGACATACGGCACAAGAACGCGCCGCGGGCGGTGCTTGCGCAGCTCAGGGATGAAGGCAAGGGGAAAAGCGGCGAGAAATCCTCCGTCATCACCCTCGATCTCGAAATCGATGCGCCCTCGCAAATCTTCGTGCGTGGCCGCGGCATCGATGCCGAGCTCGGAGGCCGCGTGACGATCCGCGGAACGGCGGCAGTGCCCGTCGTCACCGGCGGGTTCACCATGCGCCGCGGCCGATTGACCATTCTCAACCGCCGTCTGAATTTCTCCGACAAGAGCAGGATCACCTTTGCCGGCGATCTTACGCCAGCGCTCGATATGGAAGCCACCTCTACCTCCGGCACGACGACCCTGACGGTTGATGTGGCCGGCCTCGCCACCGATCCTTCGATCACCTTTTCCTCCTCGCCGCAGCTGCCGCAAGACGAGGTACTGGCGCAGCTGATCTTCGGCCAGTCGATGTCGAAGCTGTCGCCGGTGCAGATCGCCCAGCTCGCCGATGCCGTCAGCCAGCTGGCCGGCAACCGCTCCACCTCGCTTTTTGAAGGCCTGCGCAACCAGCTCGGCGTCGACGATTTCGACATCAGCACCGACGAGAAGGGCCAGACGAGCGTCAGCGTCGGCCGCTACCTCAATGACCGCACCTATTTCGAACTGCAGCAGGGCGGCGCAGCCGGCGCCAAGGCGATCATCAATCTCGATGTCGGCCGCGGCGTCAAACTGCGCGGCGCTGCCGGCGGCAACGGAGCGGGCGAAGCGGGCATCGTTTATGAGCGGGAATATTGAGCCGGCTTACCTTTGTTTTGCGTAATCCCGGACGGAAAACCGCTTCGCACTTTTCCTGGGATTGCTCTAGAAACCCGTCTTGCTCGTCTTCAGCAGGATATTCGTCTCGGTCGAGTTGATACCGTTGATCAGCCGAATGCGGCGTAGCGTCTCGTCGAAGGAGGCAAGGTCGCGATCCTCGAGTTCGGCGACGAAATCCCATTTGCCGTTGGTGCTGTGAAGGGCGCGGACCTGCGGCAGACCCCGCAGCTGATCGGCCACCCTGTCGGCCAGTTTGCCGAGCACCTCGATCATGACGATGGCGCGCACGCCGGCGGATCGCGTCTCGTGACCGGTCCGGATGGTAAAGCCGACAATGGTGCCGCTGGCAACGAGCCGGTCGATGCGGGCGGCGACCGTTGCTCGCGATGCACCCGTCATAGCCGCAAGCGAGGAAACGGAAATCCGGGCATTGTGGCGAAGGGCGCTTAAGAGTTCGGTATCGAGATCGTCCACGCTTATCACTCTGTCAAAATAGCTTTATCAATCTGCGCAATCATAATCCATTTCTGACACTTTTCCATCTTTTTGCCGGCAGCCCATTATCCCACTATCGGCCGAAACAGGCCTCAACACGGAGCCCTCGCATGAATGTCCAATCGCGATCTGTCACCCTCATCGGCGCACCGTTGGAGGAAGGCTCCGGCCGCAAAGGCGCTGCCATGGGCCCCGCGGCGTTGCGCATCGCCGGCGTCGACCAGACGCTGATCGATCTCGGCCACGATGTCGCCGATAATGGCGATCTCAGGATCGTGCCGGCGATGGACCTGCCGAATCATCCCAAGGCCCATAATCTGCGGATCGTCGGCGCCTTCACCCGCGCACTCGAAAGCAGCGTCTATGATGTCGCCGCCTCCGGCCGCTTTCCGCTCATTCTCGGCGGCGACCACAGTCTTTCCATGGGCAGCGTCTCCGGCATGGCCCGCTATGCCGCCGGCAAGAGTCGCCCGCTCTTCGTGCTCTGGCTCGATGCCCATGCCGATTTCAATTCTCCGGCCACCTCCCCCTCCGGCAATATTCACGGCATGCCCGTCGCCTTCTTCTGCGGCGAGGCGGAGTTCGCCGAGATCCTGCCGAAGGGCCGTCCCTTCGTCGATCCGAAGCATGTCTTCCAGGTCGGCATCCGCTCGGTCGATGCGCGTGAGCGCGAGGAGATCCACGAACACGGTGTCAACGTTTTCGATATGCGCGCCATCGACGAACAGGGCATCGGCGCCATCATGCGCCATATCCTCGATGTCGTCGCCAAGGCCGACGGCCTGCTGCATGTCAGTCTCGATCTCGATTTCCTCGATCCCGATATTGCCCCCGGCGTCGGCACGACGGTGCCGGGCGGCGCGACCTTCCGCGAGGCCCATCTTGTCATGGAAATGCTGTCCGACAGCGGCCTCGTCTCGTCGCTCGATCTCGTCGAGCTCAATCCTTTTCTCGACGATCGTGGCAAGAGCGCCCGCATATTGGTGGAACTGACGGCCAGTCTCTTCGGCCGCCGCATCTTCGATCGTCCAACCCGTGCTGCATAGAAGCCACGTGCCGCATAGACCAGGCTTAGAGGGAGAAGCGCCATGACCACTTCGGAAAAATTGATCGCCACGGAACAGCGGCTCGGCGCCAATAATTACAAGCCGCTCGACGTGGTGCTGACGCGCGGCGAAGGCGTTTATGTCTGGGATACCGACGGCAACCGTTATCTTGATTGCCTCTCGGCCTATTCCGCCGTCAACCAGGGCCATTGCCATCCGAAGATCCTCGCCGCCATGGTCGAACAGGCGGGCCGGCTGACCCTCACCTCCCGCGCCTTCCGCAACGACCAGCTCGCCTATCTCTATGAGGAGCTCGCCGCTCTCACCGGCTCGCACAAGATCCTGCCGATGAACTCCGGCGCCGAAGCGGTGGAGACCGCCATCAAGGCGGTGCGCAAATGGGGATACGAGGTCAAGGGCGTGCCGGAAGGCCAGGCGGAGATCATCGTCTGCGCCGACAATTTCCATGGCCGGACGCTGAGCATCATCAGTTTCTCCACAGACCCCGACGCCCGCAACGGCTTCGGCCCCTACACGCCGGGCTTCCGCATCATTCCCTTCGGCGATGCCGAGGCTTTCGCCGCCGCCATCAACGACAATACGGTGGCGGCGCTGATCGAGCCGATCCAGGGGGAAGCCGGCGTCATCATTCCGCCGGCAGGTTATTTCACCCGCATTCGCGAGCTCTGCACGGCAAACAACGTCACCCTCATCCTTGACGAGATCCAGACCGGCCTCGGCCGCACCGGCAAGCTGCTGGCCGAAGAGCACGAGGGCATCGAGGCCGATGTGACGCTGATCGGCAAGGCGCTGTCCGGCGGCTTCTATCCGGTATCCGCGGTACTTTCGAATTCCGAGGTGCTGGGGGTACTGAAGCCCGGCCAGCACGGCTCGACCTTCGGCGGCAACCCGCTCGCCTGCGCGGTGGCGCGCACCGCGCTGAAGGTGTTGACGGAAGAAGGCATGATCGAAAACGCCGCAGCGATGGGCGACTATTTCCTCGAATGCCTGAGGTCGATGCGCTCGAACATCGTCCGCGATGTGCGCGGCCGCGGCCTGATGATGGCCGTCGAGCTGGAACCCGAAGCCGGCGGGGCACGCCAATATTGCCATGCGCTGAAGGAGCGCGGCCTTCTCGCCAAGGACACCCACGACCATACGATCCGCCTCGCCCCGCCGTTGATCATCTCAAGGGAACAGGTCGACTGGGCGGTCTCGCAGATCGAAAAGACGATCGGCTGACGTAAATCGAGACTGAAACCTCGGTGATCCGGTTTCCGATTTAGATTTGCGCAACACTCTTTCGCTAATGTCGTCGTAACCGTAACGATGCTTCGCCGAACGCAAAGCCATCGCGTGGTGTGAAGGCAAAGCTCGTCAGCGCCAATGGGGGCGCACTCGCTTCTGCTTTGGCTTACGACAGTTGGGAAGAATTCTAATGGCCACGATCAATTCCACTAGCTTCAGCGGCGATACGCTCGAGATCATTGCCTTCCGCCTGCATGATCAGGAATTCTGCGTCAAGACCACGACCATCCGCGAAATCCGCGGCTGGGCGCCGTCGACGCCGATCCCGCATGCGCCGGCCGATGTCATCGGCGTCATGAACCTGCGCGGCTCGGTCATTCCGATTATCGATCTCGCCTACAAGCTCGGCATGAAGAGCACCGTCGCCAACGAGCGCAGCGCCATCGTCGTTGCCGAAGTTCACAGCATGGTCATCGGCATGCTGGTCGACCGCGTCTCGGATATCCTCACCATCTCCTCCAGCCAGGTTCAGCCGGTGCCTGAGGTGACCGCCTCCTTCGACCGCGCCTATTGCGAAGGCATCATCGCGTCGGAAAACGGCATGATCTGCTTCCTGAACCTCTCCAAGATGTTCAAGGAAAACGAAACGGACGACCTGGCAGCCTGATCCGTCGTTAGAATTCGCCCATCAAGAACCGCCCGTCCGGGCGGTTTTTTATTTGCGCACGGTAACCAATCTTCGGATGCGGCAATACATTCTTGACGCCACTTCCAACGGGCTCACGGGCGCGGCATCTCGTTTCACGCGCCGTCAGGGCGCACGGCGCTGCCGCGGCAAGCGCCGAGAGCTGGGAAGAGTTCTGATCCCAAGCTGCATCACGTTGAACGACCCGCATCCTATAAATCGATTCCGGGAAATGCGCCGTAGGACCAAGATGAAGCGCGCCGTCGCATGCCGCCGCGGCGCGCTTCGATCGGTTATCCGAACAGCGCGAAGGTCGCCCGCAGCGTCACCCATACACCCCAGAGCAGCGGAATGCCGACGACCGCCCAGGCAAGCGCCGCCTTGGCGTCGAGCCCGCCGGTGCCGATGCCGAAGGAGCCTGTCGGCCCGGCATTGACGGCCGCCGATTTTGCCTGCAGCGCCGCGACCTCGTCATCCCTCATGAACCACTTGTCCGGGAGCGGCCTGACAAACGCATTGGCGATGAGGCCGAGCGCCAACATGCCGGCGAGGATATACATGGTGCCGGTATAGAGGGTCGGACCGGGTGCGACGCCAGCGGCGATCTGCGCTTCGCGGATATAGTTCACGACGACAGGACCGACGACGCCGGCCGTTGCCCAGGCCGTCAGCAGCCGGCGTGGATGGCGCCAACGAACTGCGTGCCGAAGATGTCGGCGAGATAGGCCGGGATGGTCGCAAAGCCGCCGCCATACATCGACAGGATAATGCCGAAGGCGACAACGAACAGCGCCTTGTTGCCCATGCCGGCGAAAGTGGGCGCCAGCGGATAGAGCACGATGCCGATGACGAAGAAGCTATAATAGGTATTCTTGCGGCCGATCTTGTCGGACAATGACGCCCAGAAGAACCGTCCGCCGATATTGAAGAGCGACAGCAGGCCGGCGAAACCGGCGGCGATCGTGGCGATCGATGCCTTCTGCCCGGCATCGAGTTGCGCGAAGGCAACATCCGGCAAGCCGATCAGCGAACCGGCGAAGATTTCCTGCAGCATCGGCGAGGCCACGCCGAGAACGCCGATACCGGCCGAAACGTTGAGGCAGAGCACGGCCCAGATCAGCCAGAACTGCTTGGTCTTGTGGGCGTCGCGCAGGTGCACGTGTTTGGTGGTGATCATCGTGCTCTTGGCCGCCGGCGGCGTCCAGCCTTCCGGGCGCCAGCCGGCCGGCGGGATGCGGTAACCGAAGGCGCCGCCCATCATGAAGACGAAATAGATCGCCGCCATAACGATGAAGGTCTGCCAGATGCCAACCGACGTGTCGGTCTTGAAGGCATTCATCAGCAGATTGGCAAGCGGAGCGCCGATCATCGCGCCGCCGCCGAAGCCCATGATCGCCATGCCGGTCGCCATGCCGCGCCGGTCGGGAAACCATTTGATCAGCGTCGAGACCGGGGAGATGTAACCGAGGCCGAGACCGATGCCGCCGATGACGCCGGCGCCGAGCCACATCAACCACAGCTGATGGGTGATGACGCCGACGGCAGCCAGCACGATGCCGCCGCACCAGCAGCAGGCGGAAACGACACCCGCTTTGCGCGGGCCGGCCCGCTCGAGCCAGCCGCCCCAGATGGCGGCCGACGAGCCGAGCAGGACGAAGAACAGCGTATAGATCCAGCCGAGATCGGCAACCCGCCAGTCGCAGGTCGTGGTAAACAATGCCGAGGCGAGGGTGAGATCGGGGCAGGCGGTCGACGCCGTAATCCCCAGCGACTTCGACAGCGGCAGCCAGAACACGCTGAAACCATAGGCCATGCCGATGCAGAGATGGATGGCCAATGCGGCCGGTGGCACCAGCCACCTGTTGAAACCGGGCCTGGCCACGATCCTTTCGCGATCGAGCAGGCCTGAGCCCGCCACCGCTCCGTCTGTACGTGTTTCCGCTGCAGTCATGAACAACTCCTCCTTGTTTCAGACCTTGCTGTGATTGGAGCGCCGCCTATCTTTCAGGAGCGCAAAGGACGCTATAACACTTTGAATTTCCGCTTAGTTTATACTTAAATCGATTTAAATTTGGAGGGTAGTGAATGCGAAAGGCAGCATGCTGCTGCCTCCGCCGGCATGAGCCAGTTGGATTTACCGGATCTGCTGTGCTTCCGCCTCCGGTTTGCGGATCATGGGAGCGGCCTGCAGCACGAGGGCATCCAGGCCGTTTTCCTCTCTTTCCAGAATTTCGAACAATTGCCGCCGCATGCGCGGCTCCCAGAATTTGTTGATATGATTGGCGACCCCCGCAGCGGCCTCGCCTGCCGGCTGGCTCTTGAAGAAGGTGGCGATCTGGTTTGCCATATAGACGAGTTTGGTCTTGGTATTATGCGACATCGGCGATGCTTCCGGGCGAGATGCGGTGCGGGTGGGTGAAAATCTCGAAGTCCTCGCCGCGCACCAGGGCGACGAGCGTCATGCCGGCTTTTTCGGCCGTGCGAATGGCGAGAGCCGTCGGCGCTGAAATGGCGATAAGCACCGGGCTGCCGAGGATTGCCGCCTTCTGCACCATCTCGACCGAAAGCCGGCTGGTGACGACGACGGCGCCGTCATCGCCGCTTTCGCCGCAGCCGATGATGGCGCCGCAAAGCTTGTCCAGCGCATTGTGCCGGCCGACATCTTCGCGCACGGCAAGCAATCCTTTGCCGGGACGATAGAAGGCAGCGCCATGCACAGCCCGCGTCTCGCGATGCAGCGGCTGCGCCTCGTTCAGAAGCGAAACGGCGCGAACGATATCGGCATGCGAGAGCGACAGCGGTGATGTCGAGACATCCGGCACCGGCCGCACCGCCTGTTCGATCGATTCGATGCCGCAGAGCCCGCAGCCGACCGGCCCCGCCATGCTGCGTCGCCGCGCCCGCAGCCGATCGGCGACGTCGTCGACAAGGCTGACCTGCACGTCGATCCCCTGCTCGCTCGCAACGACCTCGATGCCCGATATCTCCGCCCGCTCAGCGATGATCCCTTCGGTCAGGCTGAAGCCGACGGCAAAGTCTTCGAGATCGGCGGGCGTCGCCATCATCACCGCATGCGAGCTGCCGCCATAGGAAAAGGCGATCGGCACTTCCTCCGGCACGATACGAGAGCCGCTGTGCATGAGGCCGTTGCGGCGGGCGGTTTCGGGGGCGTGGGCGGTGGTGGGGAAAGTCATGGCTTACGCGCCCTCATCCGCCCTTTGGGCACCGCCCGGGGTCGAGCCGCGGGTCTCGCCCCGTCCTTCGGACCCCAACGGGGAGAAGCCTCGCCGACAACGCCGACCCGTCCCTCCATCGTCACTCCGCGGCCTCGAGCTTGCCGGCGATGCGGCGCGATTGCCGTGCCTGCTCGTCATATTCCATCTGCCAGTCGCTCGGCCCGTTGGAAGGCGAGACCTGCACTGCCGTTACCTTATATTCCGGGCAGTTCGTTGCCCAGTCGGAAAAGTCGGTGGTGATGACGTTCGCCTGCGTATTGGGATGATGGAAGGTCGTATAGACGACGCCGGGCGCCATGCGATCGGTGATCAGCGCCCGGAGCGTCGTGTCGCCGGAGCGGCTCATGAGCTTCACCCAGTCGCCGTCGCGAACGCCGCGCTGTTCGGCATCGTGCGGATGGATTTCCAGCCGGTCTTCCGCATGCCACACGACATTCTCGGTCCGCCGCGTCTGCGCCCCGACATTGTACTGGCTGAGGATGCGGCCGGTGGTAAGCAGCAGCGGGAAGCGCGGACCGGTGCGTTCGTCAGTCGCCACATATTCGGTGCGGATGAACTTGCCCTTGCCACGCACGAAGCCGTTGACATGCATGATCGGCGAGCCGAGCGGGTTCTTTTCGTTGCAGGGCCACTGCACCGAACCCAGCTTGTCGAGATAGTCGTAGGAGACCAACGCGAAACTCGGCGTCGTCGCCGCGATCTCGTCCATGATTTCCGACGGATGGCTGTAGTTCCAGTCGAGTCCCATCGTCTGGGCAAGCTTCTGCGTCACCTCCCAGTCGCCATAACCGTTGCGCGGCGACATCACCTTGCGCACGCGATTGATGCGCCGCTCGGCATTGGTGAAGGTTCCGTCCTTCTCAAGGAAGGTCGAGCCTGGCAGAAAGACATGGGCGTAATTGGCGGTCTCGTTCAGGAACAGGTCCTGAACGACGACGCATTCCATCGCCGCCAGCCCGGCCGCGACATGCTTGGTATCGGGATCGGACTGGAGAATATCCTCACCCTGGACATAGAGGCCCTTGAAGGAACCGTCGACCGCCGCATCCAGCATGTTGGGAATGCGCAGGCCCGGCTCGTTGTCGAGCTTCACACCCCAGAGCTTCTCGAAGATGTCGCGCGTCGCATCGTCGGAAATGTGCCGGTAGCCCGGCAGCTCGTGCGGGAAGGAGCCCATGTCGCAGGAGCCTTGCACGTTGTTCTGGCCGCGCAGCGGATTCACGCCGACGCCGGGCCGGCCGATATTGCCGGTCGCCATCGCCAGATTGGCGATCGCGATGACCGTGGTCGAACCCTGGCTGTGTTCGGTGACGCCGAGACCGTAATAGATCGCGCCGTTGCCGCCCTTGGCATAGAGCCTTGCCGCGCCGCGCAGATCCGCCGCCGGAACGCCAGTGAATATCTCGGTCTCTTCGGGGCTGTGCGCCGGTTCGGCGACGAAGGCCGCCCAGTCCTCGAATTCCGACCAGTCGCAACGCTCGCGGATGAAGGTCTCGTCATAGAGGCCTTCGGTGACGATCACATGTGCCAGCGCCGTCATGACGGCCACATTGGTGCCGGGCTTCAGCGGCAGGTGGTAGGAAGCCTCGATATGCGGCGACCGCACGATATCGGTGCGGCGCGGATCGATGACGATGAGCTTGGCCCCCTGGCGCAGCCGCTTCTTCAGCCGCGAAGCGAACACCGGATGGCCGTCGGTCGGGTTGGCGCCGATGATGACGACGACATCGGACTGTTCGACGCTGTCGAAATTCTGCGTGCCGGCCGAGGTGCCGAATGTCTGGCCGAGGCCGTAGCCGGTCGGCGAATGGCAGACGCGGGCGCAGGTATCGACATTGTTGTTGCCGAAACCGGCGCGGACCAGCTTCTGCACAAGATAGGTTTCCTCATTGGTGCAGCGCGACGAGGTGATGCCGCCGATCGCCTCGCGGCCATACTGGTACTGGATGCGGCGGAACTCCGACGCCACATGCGCGAAGGCCTCGTCCCAGCTCACCTCGCGCCAGGGATCGCTGACCTTTTCGCGAATCATCGGGTTGAGGATGCGATCCTTATGGTTGGAATAGCCGTAAGCGAAGCGACCCTTGACACAGGAATGGCCGCGATTGGCCTGGCCGTCCTTCCAGGGAACCATGCGCACCAGCTCCTCGCCGCGCATTTCCGCCTTGAAGGAACAGCCGACGCCACAATAGGCGCAGGTGGTGATGGCCGAATGCTCGGGCTGGCCGATCGCAATAACCGACTTCTCGGTCAGCGTCGCCGTCGGGCAGGCCTGGACGCAGGCGCCGCAGGAGACACATTCGGAATCGATGAAGGCTTCATGCGCACCCGGTGACACCTTGGAGCCGAAACCGCGCCCCTCGATCGTCAGCGCGAAGGTGCCCTGCACCTCCTCGCAGGCGCGCACGCAGCGCGAACAGACGATGCACTTGGAGGGGTCAAAGGTGAAATAGGGATTGGACTCGTCCTTCGGCGTCCATTTCAGATTGATCTCGCCATTGTTGCGCGCCCTGACGTGGTTGTCGCCGTCATAGCCGTAGCGCACGTCACGCAGGCCGACGGCGCCTGCCATGTCCTGCAATTCGCAATCGCCGTTGGCAGCACAGGTCAGACAGTCGAGCGGGTGGTCGGAAATATAGAGTTCCATCACGCCGCGGCGGACATCCTTCAGCCGATCCGTCTGCGTGTGCACCACCATATTGGCCGCCACCGGCGTCGTGCAGGAGGCCGGCAAGCCGGCCCGGCCCTCGATCTCCACAAGACAGAGCCGGCAGGAGCCGAAGGCATCCATCATGTCGCTGGCGCAGAGCTTCGGCACGGTGATGCCGGCCTCCATCGAGGCGCGCATGATCGACGTGCCCTCCGGCACGCTGATCTGCTGTCCGTCGATGGTCAGCGTCACCATGGTTTCCGATTTCGAAGCGGGAGTGCCGTAGTCGATTTCATGGATGAGAGACATGGTCGGCCTCCTGTATGGACGTGGAAATGAGCAATTGGGAGGAAGTTAACGAGTGGAAAGTCATCACTCAGCCGCCTCCGCGATCGGCGCCGGCGAAAAATCCTCCGGGAAATGCGTCATCGCGCTCATGACGGGATAGGGCGTGAAACCGCCGAGCGCGCAGAGCGAGCCGAATTTCATCGTATTGCAGAGATCGGCCAGCAGCGCCCGGTTCTTCTCCGGCTCGATGCCATGGGCGATCTTGTCGGCCGTCTCGACGCCGCGCGTCGAGCCGATGCGGCAGGGCGTGCACTTGCCGCAGCTTTCGATGGCGCAGAATTCCATGGCGAAACGCGCCTGCTTCAGCATATCGGCGGTGTCGTCGAAGACGACGATGCCGGCATGGCCGATCAGCCCGTCCCGCGCGGCGAACGATTCGTAATCGAACGGCGTGTCGAACAAGGCCCGCGGGAAATAGGCCCCGAGCGGCCCGCCGACCTGCACGGCCTTGACCGGCCGTCCCGTCGCCGTACCGCCGCCGATCCTGTCGACGATATCGCCGAGCGAAAGACCGAAGGCTGTTTCGTAAAGACCGCCATATCTGATATTGCCGGCGATCTGCAGCGGGATGGTGCCGCGCGAACGGCCCATGCCGAAATCGCGATAGAAGGCGGCGCCCTTCTCCATGATCACGGGCACGGAGGCGAGCGAGATCACGTTGTTGATGACCGTCGGACAGTCGAATAGTCCCTTATGCGCCGGCAGCGGCGGCTTGGCGCGCACGACGCCGCGCTTGCCTTCGAGGCTGTTCAAAAGGGCCGTCTCCTCGCCGCAGACATAGGCGCCGGCGCCGGTGCGCACCTCGATATCGAAGGCGCGGCCCGAGCCGAGCACCGACGGGCCGAGGATCCCGGCCTGCCGCGCGATGCCGACGGCCTCGCTCATCGCAGCGATCGCATGCGGGTATTCCGACCGCGTGTAGACGAAGCCCTTCGTGGCGCCGGTCGCAAGTCCTGATATCGCCATGCCTTCGATCAGCACGAAGGGATCGCCCTCCATGATCATCCGGTCGGCAAAGGTGCCGCTGTCGCCCTCATCGGCATTGCAGACGATATATTTGCGGTCGCCGGCCGCATCGAGAACGGTCTTCCACTTGATGCCTGTGGGGAAACCCGCGCCGCCGCGTCCACGCAGGCCGGAATCGGTGACCTCCTTGACGATTTCGGCGGGCGCCATCGAAACAGCGCGGCGGAGGCCGGCAAGGCCGCCATGCGCCTCGTAATCCGAAAGCGAGAGCGGATCGATGACGCCGCAGCGGGCGAAGGTCAGGCGGGTCTGTTGCTTCAGGAACGGGAGGTCTTCAACCTCCCCGAGACAGAGTGGGTGATCGCCGCCATTGACGATGCCGGCGTCGAAAAGACCGGACACATCCTTTGCCTTCACCGGTCCGTAGCCGATGCGCTTGCCGGCAAGCTCGACCTCGACCAGCGGCTCCAGCCAGAACATTCCGCGCGAGCCGTTGCGCACAATCTCGGCATCGAGGCCGCGGGCGACGATCTCCTGGGCAATCGCCTTTGCCACCTTTTCGGCCCCGAGCGCCAGCGCAGCGGCATCGCGCGGAACATATATCTTGACTGTCATCGACGCGCCTCCGCTACGAGTTCCGTCGCCATCTGATCGTCGACACGGCCATACACCTCGCCGTCGAGCATCGCCGATGGGCCGCAGGCGCAGAGCCCGAGGCAGTAGACCGCCTCCAGCGTCACGCTGCCGTCGAGCGTCGTCTGGTGAAAATCGATGCCGAGCAGCGCCTTGATGCGCTCAGCCAGCGCGTCGCCGCCCATCGACTGACAGGCCTCGGCGCGACAGAGCTTCAGCACATGCCGCCCGGCAGGGTGGTCGCGATAATCGTGATAAAAGCTCATCACGCCATGCACCTCGGCGCGCGAAAGGTTCAGTTCCTCCGCGATCACGGGCAGGGCCTGCTGCGGCACATAACCGAATTCCTGCTGAACTTGATGCAGAATGGGAAGCAGCGGCCCTTCAAGGAAGCAAAGGTCGGCGACAATGGAACGCGTGCGCGCTGCGATATCGCCTTCGGCGATATGAATGGTCATAAGGCAGCCCTCCCAGCCGCTGGCTCGTTGCGGAATGGCGCCCCCCAGCTGAGGCCATCCCACACACAGCATCTCAAGGAAGCCGGCGACGATCAATAAAGCTATCTTGTGGATTGATAGGTTTTTCCTATCAGAGCTCTTCATCCCGCACGAGCACGCGCGCTTCATGCAGCAAGGCCGACACGAGCGGCGTGAAGGGCTCGCGATAGGGCGCGACGAGGCCGACCAGATGGTGGGCCTCCGGTTCAACGATCGGAATCATGCGGATTTCTATTGGGAATCCAAATGATTTTGCAACGTTGCGCGGCATGATGCTTGCCCAGCGCCCGGTTCGGACATGCGAGAACAGCACGATCATCGAGTTGGATTCGAGGGTTGGATGCACCGTCGCGCCGGCTTCCGTCAGGTGCCGGTTGATGATGCGTCGGTTCTGCATGTCGGCAGTCAATAGACAAAGCCGAAGATCGCCGACCTCCTTCCAGGTCACGCTGTCGCGATCAGACAGTGGGCTGCCCGCAGCCGTGATCAAATGATAGCGCTCGGCATAGAGGGGAACACTGGTGACACGGCCGAGCGGCTCATTTTCAAGATAGGTGATACCGGCGTCGATCTCGAGATTTTCGAGCATGCTCAGCACCTGCAGCGAATTGCGCGAGACGATCGAGAAGGTCACGCCCGGATGTCGTTCCTGAAAGGGCGTGGTGATGCGCGACAGCATGGCGAGCGCCGTCGGAATGGCGGCGAGTCGAATGTGGCCGGAAAGACCGCGCCGCGCCGCGCGCATTTCCTCGCGCATGGTGCGGGCATCGCCGACGATGCGCCGCGCCCATTCGAGCACGCGCTGCCCCTCCGGCGTCAGCCCCTGAAACCGCGACCCGCGCTGCACCAGCATGACGCCGAGCTGATCCTCCAGCTGGCGGATGGCGGCCGAGAGCGTCGGCTGCGAAATCCCGCATTCCTCCGCAGCGCGGCCGAAATGCTTTTCATTGGCAAGGGCGATGAAGAATTCCAGCTTGTCGATCATCCGGTCTCCCGACCCGGCATGCTATCATCCGGATCCAGCCCATCTTTTGCGCGGCAGCCGGCGCGCGACCCGACATGCTTTAACCGCTTTCGGCAGCCGGAAAAAGATCGAACAGCGATTCGAGGAAGGCAAGAACGCTAAGATTGCCGATGCTGTAATAGACCAGCCTGCCCTGACGGCGCGTATTGACCAGCCCTTCGAGCCTCAGACGCGCGAGTTGCTGCGAGACCATTGCCTGTTGTATGCCGAGAATATTCTCGATTTCACCCACTGTCCGCTCCTCATTCGCGAGGATGCAGAGGATTAGAAGTCGGCTCTGATGCGCCAGCGCCTTCAGCAGATCGCTCGCTTCATGGGCTTTTGCAGCGAGTTTGTGCAGTTCCTGGCCGGTCATCCCCGGCTCCGGTTTAGGCAACGGCATTCGGCATCTCGGAAGGGAAGCAAAAGGTAGATCAGCACAATAGCATATTCGCACAAGCGAATTCGTCAAATGTGATGAAATGCCAAAAAAGGTCCAAGTAAATCAGCAGATAAGCTGACCGCCGTTGATCTCGAGGACCTGGCCCGTAATGTATCCGGAGAGCGAAGAAGCCGCCAGGAACAGATAGGCGGGAGCGCAATCCTCGGCCGTGCCGAGCCGCTGCAGGGGAATGGATTTTCTCGTCTGCTCCAGCTTTTCGCGGGAGGAATAGCGCTCATGGAAATCCGTCTCGATCGTTCCCGGCGAGACGCAATTGACCCGGATGCCATCCGGCGCCAGCTCACGGGCAAGCGCCTTGGAATAGGTGGAAACGAAGGCTTTCGAGGCCGAATAGACCGAAGAACCGGGACTGCCGCCGGTCAGCGCTGAAATCGAAACCGTGTTGACGATGGCCGCGCCTTCGGCCGCTTTCAATGCCGGCAATAGCGCCCGGGTCAGCGCCACCACCGACGTCTGGTTTAGCCGCACGATCGCTTCATAATCTGCGTCGGTCAGCGTCGCAGCCGGGAAACGGCCGAGCATGGTGCCGGCATTATTGACGAGCACATGCACCTTGTCGAAGAAAGTGAGAGCGTCCTCTGCAAATTGGGCAGCGCCGCCGACGGCGGTGAAATCGGCGTTCAGCAACAGCGCCCGTCTTTCCGATTCAGCCGTCAGCAGGAAATCCGGCAGATCCCGTCCCGGTTTGCGCCCGGTATGGACGATCACCTTCGCGCCGCAGTCCAGGAACTGCCGGGCCACCTCGAGGCCGATGCCCCGCCCGGCGCCGGTGACGACGACATTGCGATTTTCGAATAGTCTCGGATGGAACACGAAGCCGTCCTCCTCGCGGACGATGCCGCCGGTTGCGTCATTCGCCCTTAACATATGAGCGCGCCGGCCGAAAGAAAGGCACGCATCGATCTTTCCGCCGCAGGAGAGAGCTCCGGCAGCTCAGCTTTCGTTCCCGCTCTCCAGAAGCCGCGCACCGGGCCCTTCCTCGCCGAGCCGATCGAAGGGATTGCGCAATGGACAGCTTTCGATCGACAGACAGCCGCAGCCGATGCAGCCGGTCAGACGGTCTCGCAGCAGGCCGAGCCGTCTGATTCGCTCGTCGAGTTCATTCTTCCAGCGCGCTGACAGCGTCTGCCAGTCGGTAACTGTCGGCGTGCGCCCCTGCGGCAGGGAGGCAAACGCCGTCTGGATTTCCGAGAGCGGAATGCCGACACGTTGCGCCACCTTGATGATACCGAGCCGGCGAAGCACGTCACGTCCGTAGCGCCGCTGATTGCCGCGCGTGCGGATGCTGGAGATCAGCCCCTTGGCCTCATAGAAATGCAACGCCGAGACGGCAAGACCACTGCGTTCCGCCACTTCGCCGACCGTCAAAAGCCTGCCGAGCGGCGTAACGGTGATCGTATCCATCGCCTCTTGACCTCAATATTGGTTGAGGTTTTATAACGCCTGCTCCCCCGGACGTAAAGCCCAGGCGCAGGAAGGAGCGACAGTGAGATCACCCCGGTCGGTAACGGACTCAATCATGGGCCGGCATTTGCCGCCCGCGCCACGACCGCGTCCTGCCAACCTAGCCGCCTGTGAGACGAGCTCGGGTTCCGTTCCCGGCAGGTACGGAACCTCGGAAAACACCCGGGCAGAACTCCGCCCGGGTGTTTTTTGCGTCCGTGGTTCGGTTCCGACCGGACGGACGGATGTGTGATTTTGCGGTTGCGGTAAGAAGACCCCGATGATAGTTTTCGCTGAAATAACAGGGGAGCTCCGTGTCGCCGGGGCTGAGATGAGAAGCGCAAGCCTCCGGACCCTTCAAAGCTGATCTGGGTAATGCCAGCGGAGCGAGGTTCAGATGTTTTCCGGCGCACAAGTGTCACCCTTTCCGATATCCGGCAGTCTCGCCGGCACCATTCCCGATGTCTTCGACAGGTTTGCGCATCTGCGGCGCCGCGCGGCTTTTCAAGCGCGCAAACGGGGCCGCGGCACTTTGAATCGCTGCGTGATTTTATCCTTGGATCGATTCCGACCTGAAGAAGCATGCAGCCGGACGAAAGCCTGAAATCGACGCTGATGACATCGCCACCACCATCGGATTCGCGTCTTGCCGCGCTCGGTGCCGCCCTCTACCGGGCGATCCCCGCCCTGCTCGCCGGTTTTGCCTTTCTGGCCGCATGGGAACTTTATGTCGATCTCTCCGGCATCAAACCGTCCATCCTGCCGGCGCCTTCGCGCATCCTGACCCAGGGCTGGCTGAACCGCGAAGCGTTGATATCAAACACTTGGCCGACGCTCGGCGCCACACTCGGCGGCTTCGCCCTGTCGCTCGCCTTCGCTTTCGTCTCGTCGATCCTGATGGATTTCATGCCCTTCATGCGCCGGGCATTGCTGCCGATCTTCATTGCCAGCCAGACCCTGCCGCTGGTGGCGATCGCGCCCCTCGTCGTCCTCTGGTTCGGTTTCGGCCTGTTGCCGAAGATATTGCTGGTAGCGCTCGTCACCTTCTTCCCGCTGCTCGTCGCTTTGCTGCAGGGTTATGAGGCAACCGACCGCGACATCGCTGAACTCTTGAACTCGATGAAGGCAAGCCGCTGGCGCATTTTCCGCCTGGCACGGCTTCCCTCCTCGCTGCCCTATTTCTTCGCCGGCCTCAGGATCTCGATCACCTATGCCGTCGTCGGCGCGATCTTTGCCGAATATGCGGGAGCCGCGCGCGGCCTCGGCATCTATATCCTCAACGCCAAGAACAATTTTCGGCCGGATCTCGTCCTCGCCGCCGTCGTCGTCAGCGCCGTGCTGACACTCTGCCTCTTCGGAGTGACGCTGATGATCGAGCGCCTCGTCATGCCCTGGCAACCGTCCGGGGAGCGCCGCCGATGACCGATGAACTGGTCGAACTGCGCAAGATTTCGAAATCCTTCGACGGCATGCAGGTGCTCGGCGATATTTCGCTCGCCGTCGCAAGCGGCGAGTTCGTTTCAATCGTCGGCCCCTCCGGCTCCGGAAAATCGACGGTGCTCCGATTGCTGACTCAGGCGCTTCGACCCGACTCAGGCGCCTTGCTCTTCAAGGGCGCCCCGCTGGAACAGGCGCCGCATTCCTTTGCCTTCATGCCGCAACGCGATGCGCTGATGCCCTGGCGCCGGATCATCGACAATGCCGCCCTCGGCCTGGAGGTGGGCGGCATGAGCCGCCGCGCCGCCCGCGCCACTGTGGCGCCGCTGTTCGAGCATTTCGGCCTTGCCGGCTTCGAACACCATTTTCCCGCCGAACTCTCCGGCGGCATGCGCCAGCGCGCCGCGCTGTTGCGCACCGTTGTCCAGAGCCAGGACATGCTGCTGCTCGACGAGCCTTTCGGCGCGCTGGACGCGCTGACACGCACGCAGATCCAGGAATGGCTGCAGGGCATGTGGACGCAACATCGCTGGACGGCCTTGTTGATCACCCACGATGTTCGCGAGGCGGTGTTCCTCTCCGATCGGATCTACGTGCTATCGGCCCGCCCGGCGCGTATCATCCGACAATTCCGCGTTCCCCTGCCCCGCCCCAGAAGCATCGCCGATCTCGGCTCGCCGGCGGCCCAGGCGATCGAGACCGAAATCCTGCAAACCCTGCTTCATCCGCTAGAACAGGATGATTTTAGGCCGGTCGGCCTAAATCCGAATCCTGTTCCAATTTAAAGAGTTAGAGCATGATGTCGTCCGAAGACCGGTCACGCTTTTCGGCATCATGCTCTAGAGACCTGAGGAGGTCCCCATGCTACTTCTCACCCGTCGACAGACGATCCTCGCCGCCCTCGCGACAAGCCTCGCCGGCCGCACCGCCCTCGCCCAGTCTGCGCCGGCAAAGGTTCGCATTGCGCTCGACTGGACGCCCAACACCAACCATATCGGCATCTACGTCGCCAAGGCGAAGGGCTTCTATGCCGCCGCCGGCCTCGACGTCGAAATTCTACCCTTTACCGACACCAGCGCCGGCACGCTGGTGTCGAACGGGGTCGCCGATTTTGGCATCAGCAGCGAGATCGAGGCCATGACGCAGCGCGCCGGCGGCGGTGACGTGAAGATGGTCTACGGCGTCGTCCAGACCGAAACCGCGCGCCTGATCTACAAGGGCGGACGCGACGACATCAAGAGCCCTAAAGATCTCGACGGCAAGACCTATGGCGGCTTTGGCGGCACCTGGGAGAGCGCGCTGATCTCCGCGATGATCCGCAATGATGGCGGCACGGGCGACGTCAAGACCGTCACCCTCGGCACCTCCGCCTACGAGGCGCTGGACAATGGTTCGATCGATTTCACGCTGGAGATCTACACCTGGGAAGGCATCGCCGCCGAGCTGGAAAACCGCAAGCTCGGCCGCTTCCACTATTCCGATTATGGCGTCCCCGACGAGCAGACGACCGTCATCGTTTCCAGCGACGCCTATCTCGCGGTGAGCCGGGAACACGCCCGCGCCTTCATCCAGGCCACGCGCCAGGGTTATGCCTATTCCGTCGACCATCCTGACGAAGCCTGCGACCTGCTGATTTCCAACAGCAATGGCGCACTGATGAACACGGAACTGGTAAAAGCGTCCCAGAAGGCATTGATCGACGGGCATTTCCTCAAATCCGAGGCCGGCGTGATCGGCACAATCGACCCGGCCAAGGCCGATGCCATCGGCGCCTTCCTGCTCGAGAACGGCATCCTGGTCGATGCGAATGGCGCAGCACTCAAGGAGAAGCCGGACTTTTCCACCTATTATACCAACGAACTCCTCGGCTGAACCCGCCCCGGCCTTGCCCGCGGCGGCGTTCCGCGGCAAGTTTTGGGTCGGGACGGCTTGAGCCGGATCGGGCAGGGTGGGGAATGACATGCGACCACAGGAGAGACTGGCCGGAGCGGACTTTCTGCGCGCGACGGCCTGCCTGCTGGTGCTTGCTCATCATCTCGCGCTCCGGCTGGATATGCGCCGAATTCCCGATGAATTGGCGTCGACGGCGCACATCCTCCGCTTCGGCAATTTCGGCGTCGCCATTTTCTTCGTGCTCAGCGGCTTTCTTCTGGCCCGTCCCTTCTGGCGCGCGCTCGATGCCGGCAGCGACATGCCGAGCCTTGGGACCTACGCCATCCGCAGGGCGGCGCGCATTGCCCCTGGCTTCTGGGTCGCCGCCACTGTCAGCTTCGTCGTCAGCCTGACGCTGCTTGCCGTGCCGCTGACACCGGAGCTTGCGCTTCGCTACATCTCCGGACTGCTGTTCATGAGCCAATGGCATTGGCGCACGTTTTTCCCTGTCGAAGCCGACGGACCGCTCTGGTCCATCCCCTTCGAGGTCACCAGCTATGTGCTCCTGCCGGCCTGTTTTCTCCTGCTGTTTCGCCTGCCGCGGCTGCGGCAGCGCCGGTTGCTGGCCCGTTGCGCTTGGCTCTGCGTCATTGCCGTCGTCCTCATTGCCCATCTGGCAATCCTGAGGCTCTTTGCGCTCGACGACATCGGGCGCGGCTGGGCCTATGGCCTGCAGGGCGGGGCGAAGGAATGGATGCCCAACTACAATCCGATCGGCTTCTTTGCGGTCTTCGCGCTCGGCGCGCTTGCCGCCGGCATCGACGTCATGCTGCCTGCAAGGCGTTCCTTCTGGTTCGATGCCGCAGCGCTTCTCGCTTTTGGCATTGCCGGCTACCGCCTCGCCATATCGCCCGGCGGTTCGGCCGAGGCCTACGGCTGGCTCGACATACCCTACGGATTTCCGGTCTTTCCGCTGGCGATTGCAACCGCACTCGTATCGCTCTGCCATTCGCATCGCCTGGGCAGGCTGCTCGACAACGCTCCCGTCCGCTACGTCGCCAAGATCTCGTTCGGCATTTATATCTGGCAGGAGATCATCCTGACATTGATCCAGAGACTCGACCCCGGTTCGTTCGGCGCCTCCTCGGACAATGTCGTCACCGGCTGGCTGCAATCCTGCGGGCTGACGGTGGCGCTCATCCTTCTGGTGGCAACTCTCAGCTATCACCTGCTGGAACGACCGGCGATCGACTTGGGAAACCGTATGACATCGCGCCCACCCAATCGGGCTACTCCTTTTAAAGTATAATTTCGTTTCCACTTCAACTACAGGCATTAAGGTTAACAGGGAATACTCCCATTTTTGGTGTCTTTAGGGTTAGCAATTTCCTATTTATCCCGATGACAAACCTTACGTGAGCATGTATTTGTCTCCCTTCAGTTCAGTATTGCATCTAAACTTACGGGCCTTGCATAATGAATGCTTTTACTTCGAAGACGAATTCACGCTTCGATCCGTCTCAGCGTCAGATCAAAATCAGGACCCTGGTCATAGCGAACTCGAACATTCGCCAGCCGGAGAGCTTTTCCAATGGCGAAGGAAAGGCGGCGCTGCGACTGGTCGTGAAACGGCTGATCGACATCGTTATCTCGGCCAACGCCCTCCTCGTGCTGGCGCCGCTTTTTCTGGCGATCGCTCTTTTCATCAAGCTCGACGATGGCGGTCCGGTGTTCTTCCGCCAGATCCGCTGGGGGCTGAACGGCCGGAAGATCAACGTCTTCAAATTCCGCTCGATGCGGACGGAAGTTTGCGATCCCAGCGGCGTCCAGCAGACCGTTAAGGGCGACGCCAGGATGACCGGCATCGGCGCAATGCTCCGCAGGACCAATATCGACGAACTGCCGCAGCTCCTGAACGTCCTCAAGGGTGAGATGTCGCTGGTCGGCCCACGCTGCCATGCCATCAACATGCGCGCAGCCGGCAGGCTCTACGAGGAAGTGGTGCCGAACTACCACCATCGACACATCATGCGCCCCGGCATTACCGGCCTCGCGCAAACACGCGGCTGGCGCGGCCCGACGACAAGGCCGCTGGAAGCCCGGGCCCGCATCGCCTGTGATATCTATTATGTCAGGAATTTCAGCCTGCTGCTCGACCTGAAGATCCTGTTCAAGACACTGATCATCGAGCTGCGCGGCGGCACCGGCTTCTGAGACGCTGCGGCAAAGCTGCGCTGCATAATCCGTCAGCAGCACATGCCGCTTCGAAAGATTGTGGCGCGCTTTTGGAGTTTTCCCTGAGCTGATTGAAGCCGTCTGTTTTCTCAACCGAAACAGCGGCCGCGTTCGTTTGAAGCCTCACGACAACACTGTTGTCCCTATCCAAGGAGAAGATAGACACAAAAAAAGCGGCCTTTGAGGCCGCCTTTCAATGAAGCTGTCGGTACCCGGTCAGTCCTGCTGGACGATGCCGCGCAGATGCGTCAGTTCCATGATGAAATGCTCGAGCTTCGACTTGTGCTCGTGCAACTCGGCATGTTCGAGCTCCTTGCGGGCAGCCTCGATACGACGGGTCAGCTCGTCCTTATGGAGTTCCTCGACCGGAACGGCGGATTCGGCAAGCAAAGTGCAGCCTGTCGGCAGGATATCGGCAAAACCGCCGAACACCACGTAGTCCTGCTTCTTGCCGGACGCCGAACGCACGCTCACCACACCCGGCTTGATGGTCGTCATCGTCGGCGCGTGGTGCGCCATGACGGTCATCTCGCCCTCGGTCGCGGGAATGACGACCTCGGTCACCATCTCCGACAAGAGCAGACGCTCCGGCGAAACGAGCTCAAAGTTGAAATTGTCAGCCATCAGTGACTTACCTTCTCGGCTATGGCTTTTGCATCTTGCAATTTGGTCCCGCAGAACGGGCAGTGCATTATCGCCTGGTCGAGATATCCGAGGCCTTCCTCGGTCTGAACCAACCCCACGACCATCATGATCACGCCGTTATCGGCACGGTAGACGGTCGGTGCTGCCGGTTCCGAAAGTTCCGCCACGACCCCTTTCAGGGAGTCGCAGCAGAATATCTCGTCCTGAGCATCGCTCATCAGGCAGCAGCGAGCTTCTTGGCCTTCTCGACAGCTTCGTCCATCGATCCGACCATGTAGAAGGCAGCTTCCGGCAGGTGGTCGTATTCGCCGTTGACGAGACCCTTGAAGCCCTTGATCGTGTCTTCGAGGGCAACGAGCTTGCCCGGCGAACCGGTGAAGACTTCGGCGACGAAGAACGGCTGCGAAAGGAAGCGCTCGATCTTGCGGGCGCGGGCAACGGCGATCTTGTCCTCTTCGGACAGTTCGTCCATGCCAAGGATGGCGATGATGTCCTGCAGGGCCTTGTAGCGCTGCAGCGTCGACTGAACCTTACGGGCCACTTCGTAATGCTCTTCGCCGACAACCATCGGGTCGAGCATGCGCGAGGTGGAGTCGAGCGGATCGACGGCCGGGTAGATGCCCTTTTCAGCGATCGAACGCGACAGAACCGTCGTTGCGTCAAGGTGGGCGAACGAGGTTGCCGGCGCCGGGTCGGTCAAGTCGTCGGCCGGAACGTAAATGGCCTGGACCGAGGTGATCGAGCCGGTTGTCGTCGTGGTGATGCGCTCCTGCATCTGGCCCATGTCGGTTGCGAGCGTCGGCTGATAGCCGACCGCCGACGGGATACGGCCGAGCAGAGCCGACACTTCGGAACCGGCCTGCGTGAAGCGGAAGATGTTGTCGACGAAGAACAGAACGTCCTGGCCCTGGTCGCGGAAGTGTTCGGCGACCGTCAGGCCGGTCAGGGCGACGCGGGCGCGCGCACCCGGCGGCTCGTTCATCTGACCGTAAACGAGCGCAGCCTTCGAGCCTTCGCCACCGCCATGCTTGTTGACGTTCGATTCGATCATTTCATGGTAAAGGTCGTTGCCTTCGCGGGTGCGTTCACCGACGCCTGCGAAAACCGAGTAACCACCATGCGCCTTGGCGACGTTGTTGATCAGTTCCATGATAAGAACGGTCTTGCCGACGCCGGCACCGCCGAAGAGGCCGATCTTGCCACCGCGTGCATACGGGGCGAGAAGGTCGACGACCTTGATGCCGGTAACGAGGATCTGCGCTTCCGTCGACTGGTCGACATAGGCAGGCGCATCCTGGTGGATGGCGCGCTTGTGAGCGGTGACCAGCGGACCTGCTTCGTCGACCGGCTCGCCGATGACGTTCATGATACGGCCGAGCGTCTCGTTGCCGACGGGAACCATGATCGGAGCGCCGGTATCGGTAACCAGCTGGCCGCGAACGAGACCTTCACTCGAGTCCATGGCGATCGTGCGAACTTCGTTTTCACCCAGATGCTGGGCGACTTCGAGAACCAGACGGTTGCCGTTGTTGTCGGTTTCGAGCGCGTTCAAAATCGCCGGCAGTTCGCCTTCGAAAGCAACGTCGACGACGGCGCCGATAACCTGGGTGACTTTGCCGACAGAGCGGGTAGCTGCCTCAGCCATATTCTTACCCTCTTTCCCTAACTCAGAGCGCTTCCGCGCCCGAAATGATTTCAATCAGTTCCTTGGTGATCTGAGCCTGACGCTGACGGTTGTAGCTAAGCGTCAGCTTGTTGATCATCTCACCGGCATTGCGCGTCGCATTGTCCATGGCGCTCATCTTGGCGCCCATCTCGCCCGCGACGTTCTCAAGGAGAGCACGGAAGATCTGGACGGAGATGTTGCGCGGGATCAGATCGTCGAGGATCGACGCCGGATCCGGCTCGTATTCGTAGACGGCGCCGGCATGGGCGGCATCTTCGGCAGCGGCTTCCGGAGCCTTGGCCGGGATGAGCTGCTGCGCGGTCGGAACCTGGCTGATCACCGACTTGAACTCGGAGTAGAACAGCGTGCAGACGTCGAACTCGCCGGCCGAAAACATCTCGATGACGCGCTTGCCGATCTGGTCGGCATTTTCGAAACCGATCTTCTTGACGTCGCGCAGCTCCTTGCGCTCGATGATCAGCGGCGCAAATTCGCGGCGAAGGATGTCGTAACCCTTCTTGCCGACGGTGAAGATCTTCACCGTCTTGCCCTCGGCAAGCAGCTTGCGGACATGATCGCGCGCAAAGCGGGCGATCTGCGAGTTGAAGCCGCCGCAAAGGCCGCGCTCGGCCGTGCAGACCACCAGCAGATGGACCTTGTCCTGGCCGGTGCCGGTCATCAGCGCCGGTGCGCCATCCGCATCGGTGACGGCCTTGGCGATGTTCGCCAGAACCGCACCCATGCGCTGCGAATAGGGCCGGGCGGCCTCGGCCGCCTCCTGCGCACGCCGAAGCTTCGCCGCGGCGACCATTTTCATCGCCTTGGTGATCTTCTGCGTCGCCTTGACGGAGGCGATCCGGTTTTTCAGATCCTTAAGTGAAGGCATCCGTGATCCGTCCTAACTTAGGGCCTGATTACGAGAAAGACTTTGCGAAGCTATCGAGAGCAGCCGTGAGCTTGCCCTTGGTATCGTCGCTGATTGCCTTTTCCGTGCGGATCGCGTCGAGGATGGCGGAGCCTTCCGAACGCAGATAGGAGAGGAAGCCCTGCTCGAACTTGCCGACCGAAGCGACCGGCAGCTTGTCGAGATAGCCGTTGACGCCGGCGAAAATCACGGCGACCTGCTCTTCCGTCTTCAGCGGCGAGAACTGCGGCTGCTTCAGGAGTTCGGTCAGACGTGCGCCGCGGTTCAAGAGGCGCTGCGTCGCAGCATCAAGGTCCGAACCGAACTGGGCGAAGGCGGCCATTTCGCGATACTGGGCGAGTTCGCCCTTGATCGAGCCGGCAACCTGCTTCATCGCCTTGATCTGCGCCGACGAACCGACGCGGGAAACCGAGAGACCAACGTTCACGGCCGGGCGGATACCCTGATAGAACAGGTCGGTTTCAAGGAAGATCTGACCGTCGGTGATCGAGATCACGTTGGTCGGAATGAAGGCCGACACGTCGTTGCCCTGCGTTTCGATGACCGGCAGAGCCGTCAGCGAGCCGGCGCCCTTGTCGTCGTTCATCTTCGCAGCACGCTCGAGCAGGCGCGAATGCAGGTAGAAAACGTCACCCGGATAAGCTTCGCGGCCCGGCGGGCGGCGCAGCAGCAGCGACATCTGGCGGTAGGACACGGCCTGCTTGGACAGGTCGTCATAGCCGATCAGCGCATGCATGCCGTTGTCGCGGAAATATTCGCCCATGGCGCAGCCGGCAAACGGAGCCAGGAACTGCATCGGTGCCGGGTCGGAAGCCGTGGCGGCAACGATGATCGAGTACTTCAGTGCGCCGCGCTCTTCGAGAACCTTGACGAACTGGGCAACGGTCGAGCGCTTCTGGCCGACGGCGACGTAGACGCAGTAAAGCTTCTCGCCTTCCGGACCATTGTCGTGAATGGCCTTCTGGTTGAGGAAGGCGTCGAGCAGGATGGCGGTCTTGCCGGTCTGGCGGTCGCCGATGACGAGCTCGCGCTGGCCGCGGCCGACCGGGATCAGCGCATCGATGGCCTTGAGGCCGGTCGACATCGGCTCATGAACCGACTTGCGCGGAATGATGCCGGGCGCCTTGACGTCGACGCGCGAACGGCGGGTCGCATTGATCGGGCCCTTGCCGTCGATCGGATTGCCGAGCGCGTCGACGACGCGGCCGAGCAGTTCCGGACCGACCGGAACGTCGACGATGGCGCCGGTCCGCTTGACGGTGTCGCCTTCCTTGATGTCGCGGTCGGAGCCGAAAATAACGACACCGACATTGTCGGATTCAAGGTTCAGGGCCATGCCGCGGATGCCGCCGGGGAACTCGACCATTTCACCAGCCTGGACATTGTCCAGACCGTAAACGCGAGCGATACCGTCACCGACGGAGAGAACCTGGCCGACTTCCGAGACTTCTGCCTCTTTGCCGAAATTTTTGATCTGGTCTTTGAGAATTGCGGAAATTTCCGCGGCGCGGATATCCATCAGCCAACCTCTTTCAATGCGAGCTTAAGGGTAGAGAGTTTGGTACGAAGAGACGTATCAATCTGACGGGACCCGACCTTCACGATCAGACCACCAAGAATTGACGGATCAACCGTGACTGATATCGTCACGTCTTTGCCGGTGACGCTCTTGAGTGCCGCCTTCAATTCGGTTTCCTGCGCCTGGGAGAGCGCATGCGCCGAGGTGACCTCGGCGGAGATTTCACCGCGATGATTCGCGGCGATGAGGCGGAAGGCCCTGATCATGCCCGGCAGGGCAAACAGGCGGCGGTTGCGCGCCACGACCTTCAGAAAATTGGCGAAGAAGCCGCTGATGCCGGCTCTCTCGCTGATGGCGGCAATCGCCTTCAGCTGGTCCTCAGCGGAAAAAACCGGGCTTGCGACGAAGCGCTTCAGTTCGGCGCTCTCATCCAGCATCGCCTGGAAACGGTCGAGATCGGCGGTGACGCTATCGACGGCGCCCTGTTCGAGCGCCAGCTCGAAAAGCGACGAGGCATAGCGCTCGGCAACACCAGAAGTAAGCTGGGACGTGTCTGCCACTGGCACAAATTTCCCTGATTTCAATCCAAAATCCGGCTCTCGGCGGGCGCCGAACCTATGATCTTGAATTCGTTTTGATTTCCCCCAGAAATCACAAGAGAAGCCTCTTGCTTCTTCCGAAATTCGGGGTCCGTCTAACATAGGATGTTCGGACTCGCAACACGCGTAATGCCCGAATACGCCTTTCGCATGAATTTCTGTTCGCAAAATTGCGCAATGGCCTGAAAGCGGGCCGCGCAAGCCGCCGCCGGCGGCGAAAATTATGTCTGGAAGAAGCCGAAAACATACAGCAGCGGCAATGCTGCGATAATCGCCTGCACAACCAGAAGTAAATAGTTGAGGTAAGCACTCCCCTTATCTGACAGGATGGAGACGATGCGGGCAAACGCGGCCATGGCGAATGCCGCTCCGAAGGCGGTATAAATCAGCGGCTGAGCCAGCACGATAGCACCTAGGCCAAGACCGAGATAGAAGCCCCCCATCGATCGGATCTCGCTGAAACCTTCGCGCCGCTCGCCGCGCGGCGCCAGGCCAAAGACCCTCATCGCAAGACCCGGCGCAAACATGATGACGAAGCCGGCAAAG
This sequence comes from Rhizobium sp. K102, assembly GCF_022385315.1. NCBI lineage: Bacteria > Pseudomonadati > Pseudomonadota > Alphaproteobacteria > Hyphomicrobiales > Rhizobiaceae > Rhizobium > Rhizobium sp. K102. The sequence goes on along the minus strand of NZ_CP092436.1, from coordinate 3,905,330 downwards.
GCCGTGAAGGCGGCTGCGCCGAAGGCAAGCTGCTCACCAAATTCCATCGGAAACTCAAATTCCATACCTCGACCCCAAATCATCAGCTAATTCTGCGTTTATGTCATGATCGGTCGGATCCGGAAACGCGGCGCGCGGAACGATCTACAGAAAGCTCTGCGGATCGATATCGAGCTGCACTTGCACCGATCCGCGCTCCTTCGGCGATTGCGACAGCATCGCCCTCAGGAAGCCCTGCATGTCGGAGTTGCGCCGCCCGTGCACCAGAAGCCGGAAGCGATGGCGTCCGCGCACCAGTGCAAGCGGCGCCTCCGCCGGGCCGAGCACCGAGATTCCGGACACCTGGGGCGCTGCGTTGCGCATGCCGCGCGCATGGTTTTCGGCGTCGTGGCGGGTTTCGGCCGAGACGATGATCGAGGCTAGTCGCCCGAAGGGCGGCAGTGCGGCGCGTTCGCGCTCGGTGATCTCGCGCTCGTAAAAGGCATCGGAATCACCTGATACAATCGCCTGCATCACGGGATGCTGCGGCTGGTAGGTCTGCAGCAGCCCATGGCTCTTGAGCCCGGTGCGCCCGGCCCGGCCGGTCACCTGCGACAGAAGCTGGAAGGTGCGCTCGGCCGCACGCGGATCGCCATTGGCGAGGCCGAGATCTGCGTCGATGATGCCGACCAGCGTCATCAGCGGAAAATTGTGGCCCTTGGCGACGAGCTGGGTGCCGATGACGATATCGGCCTCGCCCTTGGCGATGGCATCGAGCTCCAACCGCAGCCGCTTCACCCCGCCCATGATATCGGAGGAAAGAACGATCGTCCGCGCATCGGGGAAATGCCGCTCCACCTCTTCGGCGATGCGCTCGACGCCAGGTCCGCAGGCAACCAGATGGTCGAGCGTGCCGCATTCCGGGCATGCTTCCGGGGTGCGCTCGGCATGACCGCATTGATGGCACTGCAACTGCTTGCGGAAACGATGCTCGACCAGCCAGCTCGAACATTGCGGGCATTGGAAGCGGTGACCGCAGACCCGGCAGAGGGTCAGCGGCGCATAACCGCGCCGGTTGAGAAAGAGCAGAGCCTGTTCGCGCCGCTCCATCGTCTTGCCGATCGCCTGAATCAGCACCGGCGACAGGAAGCCGCCCCGCTCCGGTGCGTGCCTGCGCATATCGATGAGATGCAGGTCGGGCAGCGCCGCATCGCCGAAGCGCGTCGGCAGATGCACGGTGGTGTAGCGCCCGTTTTGGCCGTTGACCTGGCTTTCGACCGATGGCGTCGCCGATACCAGGACAACGGGGAAATCGCCGATACGGCCGCGCACCACGGCCATGTCGCGGGCATTGTAGAAGACGCGGTCCTCCTGTTTGTAGGCGGGATCGTGCTCCTCGTCGACGATGATGAGGCCGAGATCCTCGAAAGGTAGGAAGAGCGCCGAGCGGGCGCCGGCCACGACGCGCACTTCGCCGGTCACTGCCTGGCGCCAGACTTTTTCGCGCATGCGCGGGGCGAGGTCGGAATGCCATTCGGCGGGCTTTGCCCCGAAGCGATCCTGAAAACGCTCCATGAAACTGGCCGTCAGCGCGATCTCCGGCAGCAGGATCAGCACCTGCCTGCCACGTTTCAGCGTCTCGGCGATCGCCTCGAAATAGACCTCGGTCTTGCCGGAACCGGTCACGCCGTCGATCAGCGATACGGAAAATTCGCCCTTGCGAACGTCGCAGACGATCTCCGCGGCCGCGTCTTTCTGCGGCCCTTCGAGGCGCGCGGCGGCAAAATCGGGATCCGGCATCGCCACCACCGGGGGCGGCGGCAGGAATATCGTCTCGAAGATGCCGAGCGTGATCAGCCCATCGACGACGCTGGTCGAAACACCCGCCGCATGCGCCAAGCCGCTGCGCGTCCATGACAAGCCGTCGGAAGCGGTCTCGAGCACCCGGGCGCGCGCCGGCGTCAGCCGCTCCGGCTCGCCGCCGACGAACTTCAGCCCCTCGACCATCGGCTCCGGCTCGAAGGCGTTCGGCGCCCTCAGCGCCATGCGCGCGACGAGGCCGGGCGGCGAGAGTGTATAGGCCGCCACCCAGTCGATGAAATCCCGCATCTCCTTTGACAGCGGCGGGCAGTCGAAGACATGGCTGATCGGACGGAGCTTCTTCGCATCGACGCCATCCTCACCGCCGTCCCAGACGACGCCGATCACCTGTCGCGGCCCAAGCGGCACCTGCACGACCGAGCCGGGCTCGACCGCCATGCCCTCCGGCACCGAGTAGGAATAGGGTTTCGGCGCCGGCATCGGCACCAGCACCGGAACCGTTCGGTTCAGGGGCGGTGCTTCGAACAGCGCGCCAAAGAGATCGGACGAATCTGTGCTCATCGGGCGAGACCATGCCCGCAAATCAACGGAATTGGAACCGCAAAGACGAGGGCGCTGCATCGGGCGGGAATGCGGATGACGACGCCTTGCCGAGAGTGGCAGCGCCCTCACGAAATGGTTGCCCGGCAAGCGATTGGCTGCATACATTGCCTGACGATGTGTTCGACCGCTGAATCGGAGAGTATGAATGGCCAGACTGACCGCAGATGCCAGGGGCGTCTATGTGATCGCCGTAACTCCCTTTGCCGATGACGGCGCCCTCGATTTCGAAAGCGTCGACAGCATGGTCGATTTCTATGAAGACGCCGGCGTCACCGGCCTGACAGTGCTTGGCCAGCTCGGCGAGGCGCCGAAGCTGACCGCCGCGGAATCGCGCGCCGTGGTCGAGCGCGTGTTGAAGCGTCTTGACGGGCGCCTGCCGGTGGTCGTTGGCGTGTCGGCGCCCGGACTTGCTCCGATGCGCGAGCTTGCCAAGACCGTCATGGGCGAAGGTGCAGCCGGCGTCATGGTCGCGCCGCCCTGGACCGTCAAGACCGACGACCAGGTTTTCGCCTTCTACCAGTCGGTTGGGGAGACCTTGGAAGACACGCCCTTCGTGCTGCAGGACTATCCCCTTACCACAAATGTGACGATCGCGCCCGCCGTCATCGAGCGCATCGTCTGGGAGGTGCCCAATTGCGTCATGCTCAAGCATGAGGACTGGCCGGGCCTGTCGAAAATCACCGCGCTTCGCGCCGCCAGCGACAAGGGCGGAATGCGGCGCATCTCCATCCTCTGCGGCAATGGTGGGCTTTTCCTGCCTGAGGAAATGGGCCGCGGCGCCGATGGCGCCATGACCGGCTTTTGTTATCCGGAAATGATGGTCGGCGTCGTCGAAGCCTATGCCGCCGGAAATCCCGATCGCGCCCACGAGATCTTCGACGCCTATCTGCCGCTCGCCCGCTATGAACAGCAGCTAGGCATTGGTCTCGCCTGCCGCAAATACGTCCTTGCCAAGCGCGGTGTTATCGGATCCGCCACCCTGCGCAAACCAGGCGCTAGGCTGTCGGCGCTCGACATTGCCGATGTCGAGCGGCTTTTGGCGCGCCAAGCCATCCGCCTTGAGGAGATCGGTGCATGACGCCGAACAGGAATTTCGACTTCATCATCGCAGGCGGCGGATCGGCGGCCTGCGTTGCCGCCATGCGGCTGGTGCGCGACTTCGGCTTTTCGGTGCTCGTCATCGAGCGCGGACCGCGTGATACGGCAAGGCTGATGTCCTTTCCCGCCGGCTATATGAAATATCTCGCCCGCGACGATTTTCTCGAGATGCACCATACGGTGCCGCAACCCCAACTCGGCGGACGCGGACCGATCGTGCCCGTGGCAAAGGCTCTCGGCGGCGGCAGCGCCGTCAACGCCATGGTCTATATGCGCGGCCAGAAGGAGGATTATGACGGCTGGGCCGCCCATCTCGGCAATGGAGCCGAATGGTCTTATGAAGACATGCTGCCGCATTTCAAAGGCATCGAGGCCAATAGCCGTTTCAACAACGTTTATCACGGCATTTCCGGCAATCTGCGTGTTTCGGAGCCGCGCCATATCTCCGATACGACGGAGGATTTCATCCTGGCGGCGCAGGGGCTTGGCCACCCCTATAATCCCGACTTCAACGGCGCGCGGCAGAACGGCGTCGGCATCATGCAGCATACTTTCGCGTCATGGGGCCGGCGCATCGAGCGATCGGATGCCAAAAAGGCGTTTCTCGATCCTCTTGCCGGCGACACCAGGCTGGAGATCGTCACGCAGGCCCGGGTCGATCGCATTCTGATCGAAAACGGGCGGGCCGTCGGCATCGTTTATACCAGCAACGGCGAAAGCCGCAGGGTGCTCGCCGGACGCGAGGTGCTCGTCGCCGCCGGCACCTACAACAGCGCCAAGCTGATGATGCTTTCCGGCATCGGTCCGGCCAACCACCTTCGCGAACATGGCATCGCCGTTGCCGCCGACCTTCCCGGTGTCGGCGCCAATCTCCAGGACCACCACGAAGTTCCGGTCATCGCCTCGACGAAATCGAAATCCGGCTATTTCGGCCAGGATCGCGGCTGGCCGATGATCCGCAACGGCCTGCAATATCTGCTGTTCAATTCCGGCCCCGTCACCACGACGGGCATCGAATCCTGCCTCTTCTACGATCCCGATGGCGGCGACCGTCCGACGATCCAGCTTTATTGCGCGCCGATCGTCTATCTCGACCGCGACGTCTCGTCGGCAAAGCCGACCTATGGGATGACCTTCACCTCCTGCCTGCTGCGGCCGAAGGCGCGCGGCAGCGTGAAGCTGCGCTCTGCGAACCCTGCCGACCAGCCGCTGGTCGACTGCAATTTCTTCGGCGATCCCGACGACCTCCGCTTGACGCTCGCCTCGCTGAAGACGGCGCGCCGGCTCCTTGAGACAGAACCTTTCAAGAGCAAGATCGCCGAGGAGATCCTGCCGGGACGATCGCTTCGGGACGAGGCGTCGCTGGTAAAATTCGCCGGCCAGACGGTCAAGACGAACTACCATCCTTCCGGCAGCCTCAGGATGGGGCCGGAGACCGATCCCATGTCGGTGGTCGACGGCGGGCTGCGGGTGCGCGGCGTCGACGGTCTGAGGGTGATCGACTGCTCCATCATTCCCTTTATCCCGTCCGGCAACACCAACGCACCGGCGATGGCGATCGGATCGAAGGCGGCGAGCATGATTGCCGCGGACTATCAATAATGCGGCAGCGACTTCGCCTTGCTATCTGAACTTGTTATCTGACCCCAGGCCATTTCGACCGGGTCCATGCAGCTCGAGAATGTGGCTATAGCCATCCTGCCGGGCGGGCTGAAATCCGAGCGACTCCCAGAATTTCGCCGCGCCGTCGTTTCCGGCATGGACGGTCACGAAACTGCAGAAGCGCCTTGCGTGCTCCAGCAAAGTCAGCGCCAGCGCACGGCCGATACCGCGTCCGCGCATTGCCGGATGAACATAGAAGCGCCGCATCCGCAACGCTCCGAGCAAGGCGGCTTCTGCGCTCACACCGCCAACGCCGACGAGCGCCTCGCCGATATAGGGCCCAGCAGCCTTTCGCCATCGCCCTCGAAGCGGAGCGTGCCGACCGACCATTCGTCGACAAGGCGAGCGATATGCAGATAGCCTTCCCGTCCAGCCTCGGGCTCGAGATTGGCGAGTTCTTGCGGCAATCGATCGTGCAGCACGCGGATATCAATCATAAAGTGTCAGCGGTTTTAGGGGAGCGACATGCGCAACAAAGACCTGAAGCCCAGGAGCGAATCGGAAAGATCGCGACGCGCTTTAGGCTGCCGGAACCGGAATCTCGCGCTGCACCGGCGCTTCCGGCTGCCCAACCGGAATAAACGTCGCGTCGCCGTCGCTGGCCATATCGTGCACGGTGTGTTTCTCCAGCGCCTTCGTCACCTCGTTGAGATCGCCGTCGAGATGTTCGGCGGGGATGAGATTGCCGATCACAAAATCGAAACGGTCGCCGCGCTTGTTCAACAGTTCATGAAAGACCGTCATGTCGCGCAGTTCCGTCGACCATTTCGCCAGCCAATAGAACAGGCCGGAATTGCGCGCCGTCATGTGGACCGGAAGGATCGGCAGATTGTATTTGCGCGCCAACCCGACCGCCGACGTCTTCCATGGGCGTTCGTTCAGCCGGCCGTTCGCCCAATAGGCGATACGGCCTGATGGAAAGAGCACCGTCGCCTTGCCTTCCCTCACCGCGTGGTTCGTCAATTGCAGCGTCTCACGCGCCTTGAGCTTGCTCTTGTGCTCCTCCCGCCACTCGACCGGGATGACCATCTCTGCGAAACGCGGATTGACGCGGATCGCATCGCGATTGGCAAAGAACATCATGTCGGGCCGGCGCGTTTTCAGGAGGTCGAATACGGCGACACCGTCGGCGATGCCGGTCGGATGGTTGCTGACGAGGATGAAGCCGCCTGTATCCGGAATGCGCTCGCCATTGGCGATGCCGATGTCGAGCTTCAGTACGCCGCTCAGATATTCGAACGACTGGAAGCCCGTCATCTTGGCAACCGCGTTGGCGAATTCGATGGCCTTGTTGTAGCGCAGAAGCGTGTAGAGGAACGGCCGCATGACCGGCCAGAGCGGGTTTTTGACGATCCTCTGGCCGCGTTCGGCAATCAGCGTGTCGACGATATGACCGGGCTTTCCCTGTGAAACAAGAGCGATCGCTTCCGCGAGTTGTCCGAAAGCCGTCATGGAATCGCGCCGTGCCATGAAAGATCCTGTCTATGGGGTATAAAGCTATCGCAGTAGAATATGATCTAGGGATGACAAGGTTTGGCCGGCATTAGCAATTCCATAACCGTTCCTGCTTCAAATTGGCGGACTTGAAGGCAAATTCAAGGCCAGCGACGTGAATGAACTGCTTGTTATCGCCGACCCGCGCCTGATGGCGGAACGCGCCGCGTGGCTCGAAAACCTCGCTCGTGAACGCCGTCTTTCCGAGCATACGCTCGATGCTTATGAGCGCGACACCCGCCAGTTTCTGACCTTCCTGACCGGCCATCTCGCCGGCCCGGTGACGCTGAGCGACATCAGGGAATTGCGCCCCGCCGACTTCCGCGCCTTCCTTGCCGCGCGGCGCAAGCAGGGCTCCGGCGCCCGTTCGCTCGGGCGCAACCTGGCCGGCCTGCGTTCACTGTTGCGCCATCTCGAAAAGAAGGGCCTGGTCAATGCCGCCGGTGCTGCCGCGATCCGCTCGCCGAAACAGCCGAAGTCGCTTCCCAAGCCGCTATCGGACACGCAGGCGATCACCCTCGTCAGTAACGAAGCCCAGCTCCATGACGAGCCCTGGATCGCCGCGCGCGATGCGGCTGTCATGACGCTGCTCTACGGCTGCGGCCTGCGCATCTCCGAGGCGCTGGATCTCGTTCCTGCCGACCTGCCGAACGGGGCGGCGACGCTGCGCATCACCGGCAAGGGCAACAAGACGCGGCTGGTTCCGCTGCTGCCCGTGGTGTTCGACGCGGTCGAGAGATATCGCGCACTCTGCCCCTATCATCTCGAAAGCGGCGCTCCGCTGTTTCGCGGCGCCCGCGGCGGCAAGCTGCAGGCGGCGATCATCCAGCGCGCCATGCAAAAGCTGCGCAGCGCCTTCGGCCTGCCGGAGACCGCAACACCGCATGCGCTTCGCCACTCCTTCGCCACCCACCTGCTTGCCGGCGGCGGCGATCTGCGCACCATCCAAGAACTGCTCGGCCATGCCAGCCTTTCGACCACGCAGGTCTATACAGGCGTCGATGCATCGCGGCTGCTGGAGGTGTATGATCGGGCCCATCCGCGCGCTTGATGCATGGTTGTGACAGCGGCACGCGGCCTATCGGCAAGCTCAGCGCCCATGAATCCGACGTAATACGATGCGCTAAGTTTTCGTTAACGCATTCTCTTAAAGGATTATGCGCAAGCCGAGCGTAGAGCATGAAGCATAGGGCATGTGACCGGAACATCATCATGACGACATCAATCGGCCGCCGGACCTCTTTCCTCGCAGCATCCGGCAACCTGCTGCTCTGGTTGATTGCAGCCTTCCACATGCTGCTTCTTGCGGCGCTGTTTGTCGCCTTCCTGGCGGCACGGCCGGCGTCGGCCGAAGACGGTGCCTGCACCGGCCGCAATCTGATGATCGATCTGCAGCAGAGCGACCCCACCCGTTACGCCGAGGCGGTCAAGGAAGCCGCGGCCGTGCCGAACGGCAAGGGCATATTCTGGAAGATCGAAAAAGCAGGGCTTGCGCCGTCATGGCTGCTCGGCAGCATGCATGTCACCGATCCGCGCGTGCTGGCCCTGCCGCCGCGCGCCAAGGCAGCCCACGACGCCGCCGATACGATCATCATCGAATCCGACGAGATCCTCGATCAACGCAAGGCGACCGCCGCCCTGCTTGCGCGGCCGGAGCTGACGATGTTCACCGACGGCACGACGATCGACAAGCTGCTGTCTGCCGAGGATTACAAGCGGCTGGAAGCCGGCCTCAAGAAGCGCGGCATCCCGCTCAGCGCCGTCTCCCGCATGCGGCCATGGATGATCTCGAGCGCCGTCGCGCTTCCGGCCTGCGAACTCGCCCGCAAGGCCAAGGGCGTGCAGTTCCTCGACCAAAAGATCGCCACCGACGCCGTTGCTCAGGGCAAGCAGGTCAAGGGGCTGGAGACGCTTGCGGACCAGATCCAGGCCATGGCCGACCTGCCGGTCGAATTCCATATGAAGTCGCTGATCGAGACGCTGGAACTCGGCGACAAGATGAGCGACGTCGTCGAAACAATGACCGATCTCTACCTCTCCGGCGATATCGGCCTGACGATGCCGATGCTGAAGACCGTGACGCAGGCGAATGCAGACGAGGCCGGCGATTACGCCGCCTTCGAACAGCGCGTCATCCTCGATCGCAACAAGGTGATGGCCGAGCGCGCCGCTCCCATTCTCGACGGCGGCAACGTCTTCATGGCCGTCGGCGCCCTGCACCTGCCCGGCCAGGGCGGCATCATCGAACTGCTGCGCAAGCAGGGTTTTACGGTGACTGCCGTAAACTGAAGCATGTCGCCCGAATAGTCAGCCGCAATGGCAGCTCGTCGAGATTGACAACCTCAGTTTGCATACGTCACATGGCGGCATTTGCAGCCTTTTCTCCCAAGAGGAAAAGTTTTCAATGCCCAGGCACAATATGCTTTTCACCTCGAGAGCGTTCGCGAACGGCCCGCTGCTCATCATGGCGGCGGTGCTGACGATATTTTCCTTTTCGCATGCCCTGGCGGATGACGAGCTCACCTGCTCGGGCAAGAACCTTTTCACCCAGTTGGAGACAGAAGATCCCGTTCGTTTCAGAAAAGCCATTGAGAGAGCCGAGACGATACCGAACGGCAAAGCGATTTTCTGGAAAATCGAAAAATCAGGCGTCGAGCCTTCCTGGCTGCTCGGTACGATGCATGTGAGCGATCCCCGTGTGCTGGATATGCCGGCAGGATTTTACTAGGCCTATGATGCTATCGACACTCTGACCGTCGAGCTGGCGGAAGTCGCGCAGCCAGAAAAGCTTGCGATCGAAATCTTGAAGCATCCCGAACTGACGACGCTTCAGGGCGACCAAACGCTTGACCATATCCTTCCCCCTGACGCAACCAGCGACGTCGCCGCCGGCTTGAAGAAAAGGGGAATCAATATGAACCTGATGGCGAAGATGCGGCCATGGTTCCTCTATGTGGGTCTCCAGACACGAGGTTGCGATATCAGGCGCAGCGCAAAGGGCTTTAAGGTCCTGGACCAGGCTCTTGCCCTCGACGCGCTCGAAGACGGGATCCACCTGGTCGGCCTGGAAACGCCGGCCGAGCAATTTGAAGCCATGTCGGATGTCCCGGACAATTTCATGCTTCAAAATCTGCGGGAGTTGCTGGCACTTCCCAATGGCATGGACGACATATCCGAGACGATGATCGATTTATATGATCAAGGCAAAGTCGGAATGATCTTCTCGCTGATGGAGTTCGTTTCGACAGATCAGGCTGCTGCAAAAGCAGTCGAGAACCGGTTGATAACCGATCGAAACAAGGTCATGGCGGAACGGGCAAAGCCTTATCTCGACAACGGGCGCACCATGATCGCGGTGGGCGCGGCGCATTTGCCAGTCGACGGGGGTTTGGTCGAATTGTTGCGCCAGCAGGGCTTCACCGTCACCGCCGTGAACTGAGGGGCAGGCGCTCAGCCGAGCGTCATCCGACGCAGCACATTGGTTTTCCAATAGAACTGATGGGCAAGCGCGCCCGCGAAATGCGCCGCAAGCAGCGCCCAGAGAATGATCTTCAGGATATCGGCGTGCAACGAACCCGCGGGATTGACGCCAAAATAATAGGCGGCGATGCCCGTAAGCGGCATGACGAAGATCAGGATGTAGAGACCGGCATGCGCGAGCTTTGCCGTCAGACGGAAGATCGCTGGCTCTTCCGCCGCCTCGGCCGGCACGCCGTTGATGAAACGCAGGCCCAGCCTGACGACGGCGAGCAGCAGAATAGCGATGCCGACATAGGCATGGATGTTCGCCGACGCAACCTGCTCCGGCGTCGGCACCTGACCTCTGCGCATGAGCCGATGCCAGATGTTCATGCCGTCAGGAAACAGCAGATTGAAGAAGATCAAAAGCGCCACCGTCCAATGAAGCAAGCGCTGGCTGAGGCTGTAACCCTTGGCGGACGGCTTTTGCATTTTCTAACCTTCGTCACATGCCGAACTTTGCGAGCCGCCACAATTAAATCAGCCGCCTGCCTCGCGGCAAGCGGCTGTTTGCTTTGTGACCATCGAGATTACATATGGATCGGCTTGAAGAAGGTCGCGAGCGCAGCTTCCTTGACCGCCTCCGACATCGTCGGATGCGCGTGGCAGCTGCGGCCGAGATCTTCCGACGAACCGCCGAACTCCATCAGCACGGCAATCTCGTGGATCATCTCGCCGGCGCCGAAGCCGACGATGTGGCCGCCGAGCACGCGGTCGGTGTCCTTGTCGGCGAGGATCTTGACGAAGCCGTCGGTCGCCAGCATCGCGCGGGCGCGGCCGTTCGCCGTGAACGGGAACTTGCCGACCTTGTAGGCGATACCCGCCGCCTTCAGCTCTTCCTCGGTCTTGCCGACCGAGGCGATCTCGGGCTGCGTGTAGACGACGCTCGGAATGACATCATAGTTCACATGGCCATGCTGCCCGGCGAGGATTTCGGCAAGCGCCACACCCTCGTCTTCCGCCTTGTGCGCCAGCATCGGGCCCTTGACCACATCGCCGATCGCATAGATGCCGGCGACATTGGTCTTGAAGTGACCATCGATCTCGACACGGCCGCGATTGTCGAGCGCAACGCCGGCCTCTTCGAGGCCGAGACCTGCCGTATAAGGCTTGCGGCCGGTCGCGATCAGCACGACCTCGGCGTCGAGCGTCACCTTATCGCCGCCCTTGACCGGCTCGAAGGTGACCTTGGCGCCCGAATCGCCCTTTTCGACGCCGGTGACCTTGGCGCCGAGATGGAAATCGATACCCTGCTTGGCAAGCATGCGCTGGAACTGTTTGGAGACCTCGCCGTCCATGCCGCCGAGGATGGTGTCGAGATATTCGACGACCGTGACCTTGGCGCCCAGGCGCGACCAGACCGAGCCCAACTCGAGGCCGATGACGCCGCCGCCGACGACGATCAGCGTTTCCGGCACCTTCTCCAGCGCGATGCCGCCGGTGGAGGAAATGATGGTCTTCTCGTCGATCTCGACCTGCACGCCGGGAATGCCGGCGACATCCGAGCCAGTGGCGATGACGATGTTCTTGCCTTCGATCTCCTGCACCTGGCCGTCGTCGGCGGTGACGGCAACCTTGCCGGCCGAGATGATCTTGCCGGTGCCCTGGAAGGCATCGATCTTGTTCTTCTTGAAGAGGAAGGCGACGCCGTCGACATTCGACTTCACCGTCGCATCCTTGTGCGCCATCATATTGGCGAGGTTCAGCGTCGGCGCCGAAATGTCGATGCCGAGCGCGCTCATGCCGTGGCCGGCCTGATGGAACATTTCGGAGGCATGCAGCAGCGCCTTCGACGGGATGCAGCCGACGTTCAGGCAGGTGCCGCCATAGGTGGCGCGCCTCTCGACGACGGCGACCTTCAGGCCGAGTTGGGCTGCCTTGACGGCGCAGACATAGCCGCCCGGGCCGGTTCCGATAACGATCACATCGTAAGACATTGCTTCTTTCCCTTTGGATTTTTCAATTAGTCGGCTGCGCGCGACAGCGCGAGGCGGAAGCCGAAGCCGACGAGTGCCGCTCCGGTGATGCGGTTGAACCATTTGCCGCTGGCGATGAAGCGGTCACGGATCGTCTTGACCGTGAAGAAATAGGAAACGCCGGCAAACCAGGCGCCCAGCGCCGTCGCGATGCCGAGCCCAGTCATGCTGGCGGCGCGGCGCCCATGCACGATGCCCTGGCGCAGGATGACAGCGAAATCGGCGCCCGGCACGACGATGAAGATCGAGAAGACGGCCATCAGGCCGAGGAATTCGACGATGTAGCTCATGGTGATTTCGCTCTGTCCTTCTAACGGCCGCCGCTCACATTGAGGATCGATCCGGTGACATAGGACGCCGACGGTGAAAGGAGATAGAGGATTGCATCCGCCACCTCCTCCGGCATGCCGGCCCGTTGCATCGGGACCGATGGCGCCATTTCGCGCGCCCGGTCCGGCAACCCACCGGATGCATGGAGATCGGTTTCGATGATGCCGGGCCTGACGGCATTGACTCGAATTCCTTCCGCGGCGACCTCGCGCGCAAGTCCGATGGTGAAGGTGTCGATCGCCGCTTTCGATGCCGCATAATCGACATACTGCGTCGCCGAACCGAGGACTGCCGCCATCGAGGAGACGTTGACGATGGCCCCGCCCTGCCCACTATATCGGCGCGACATGCGGCGCACGGCCTCGGCGGCGCAGAGTATCGAGCCCGTCACATTGACGCGCAGCATGCGCTCGATCCGCTCGACCGACATCTCGTCGACCCGCTGCGGATAGTCGACGATGCCGGCATTGTTGACCAGTCCGTCGAGCCGTCCGAACTGACGATCAACCGCCGAAAACATCGCGGCGATATCGGCAGCATTGCCGACATCACCCGGGATCGCGACGGCTTCGCCACCGCTTTCGGTGATCGCCGCAACGACGGCATCCGCCGCTTGGCGGTTGGCGGCGTAATTCACCCCGACACGCCAGCCCTGGCGCGCGGCAAGGCGGCAGACGGCGGCGCCGATGCCCCGGCTTCCGCCGGTCACGAGAACAACAGGTGTATCGCTCATGTCGCACACTCCTTGAATGTCAGCACGTCCCAAGGCGCCACGGAAGCCTTGCCCTCGCCCCAGGCACTGGATTCGCGAATGGCGGGACCAAGCCCGGGGAGCACCAGCTTTTCGGCGGCCGCGGCGCCCTCCGGCTGCAGATTGTTCATCTCGCCCTCGGCATCCATGCCGTAGACGGCGCCCTGCCAGACCGTGCAGGCGTCGAGATCGGCGCCGGTCACATCTCCCTCCGGACAGTTGAACATCAGGATGCCGATGGCGCGCACCGGATCCTCCGACGGCATGACATAGCCTTCCATGACGACGGATGTCTTTAGCGCGCTCACCTTGAACTGGTTGCTGGCGGCAGCCGAGGGAGAATTCAGCGGCGCGAAGCGCAGTTCATAGGCGCCGTCACGGTCGGTGTAGACGGCCTGCTCCTGTTTGCAATCGATAGCGAACGCGGCAACCGGAATGGCGAAAAATGCGGCGGCTGCAATCGCAGCTACGCGCTTCCGTCCTGCCATGATCCCGATCGTCCCGCTCATTGCACCTTCGGCTCTCGCCGTCCGTCAGCATTCTCGATCACACCAAAATCCGTCAACAGCGCCAGCGGGCGGCCATCCTTGTCGAGGCCCCAGAAGACCGGATAGAAACCATCGCCCCAGCCGCTCCAGAACACCGCGACATTGCCCTTCTTGCCGGCAATCGGCCGGTGCAGTGCATAATGCCCCTTGTTGGCATCGAGGTCCGAAGCCAGCACGTCGTCGTAATAATTGATGTCGGCGTCCGGCTTTTGCGCCTGCACCTGCGCTTGACGCTCGTCGATCCGATCAAGCGTTTGCGCATCCATGTAGCAGCCGACGCCGGCGTCGACGAGGTAGCCGAAGAACTCGTCGTCCTTCAGCGTCGCCGGATCTTGTCCGGGCAGGACAGCAAGCTCCCAATGATCCGGCTTACCCTCGGCAAACCGCATGCTGGCAGCGGCGATCCGCCCGAAAGCCTGGTAGAGCGTCACCGGATAGTCGCCCGGTGCAACCGTTCTTGCGAGTGCCGGCCGATCGGGTTGGGCGAGCGGATCGGCGGCGACGATGCGCCCCGAGGTCAGTTCGACATTGCCCATATGGATCACGCCGATCGACCGTCCGGAAAGCTCGGCGTCGCTGAGCGCCACCAACTCGAAATTGATGCTTGCCTTGTTGACGTCCCAACCGGCCGCCGATGCGGAAACCGGGACATGCGCGGCAGCAGCGCAAAGAACAAGGCGCGCCGCTCGCGTGATCCGGTTCCGCATGGAAGAGCTCCTTAGAGATCGAGAACCAGCCGTTCCGGATCTTCCAGGCTTTCTTTGACGCGCACGAGGAAGGTGACCGCTTCCTTGCCGTCGACGATGCGGTGATCGTAGGAAAGCGCCAGATACATCATCGGACGGATGACCACCTGGCCGCCGATTGCAACCGGCCGTTCCTGGATCTTGTGCATGCCGAGAATGCCGGACTGCGGTGCGTTGAGGATCGGCGAGGACATCAGCGAGCCGTAAACCCCACCATTGGTAATGGTGAAGGTGCCGCCCTGCATGTCGGCCATGGAGAGCGAGCCGTCACGGGCTGCCTTGGCAAGACGCCCGAGGTCCTTCTCGATTTCGGCGATCGACATCTGGTCGGCATCGCGGATGACAGGAACGACCAGGCCCTTATCGGTACCGACGGCCATGCCGACATGGCAGTAGTTCTTGTAGATGACGTCGGTGCCGTCGATCTCGGCATTGACCGCCGGCAGTTCCTTCAGCGCATGCGTTACCGCCTTGGTGAAGAAGCCCATGAAGCCGAGCTTGACGCCATGTTTCTTCTCGAAAATGTCCTTGTACTTGTTGCGCAGGTCCATGACCGCCTTCATGTCCACCTCGTTATAGGTGGTGAGCATGGCGGCGGTGTTCTGCGCGTCCTTGAGGCGCTTGGCGATCGTCTGGCGCAGGCGCGTCATCTTCACGCGCTCTTCGCGCGAAGCGTCCTCGACCGTCGACGGGCCGCGCGCTGCGGCGGGCGCTGCCGCCGGGGCTGCCGGAGCGGAAATGCCCTTGGCGACGGCGGCAATGACATCACCCTTCAGCACCTGGCCGCGCTTGCCGCTGCCGTCGATCTGGTCGGCGGAGAGATTGCTTTCGGCCAGCATCTTCGCCGCCGCCGGGGCCGGCGGCATGGTGGAGACGGAAGCGCTCGACGACGCTGCAGCGGCAGCGGCGACCGGTGCCGGCTGAGCAGGAGCGGCCGGAGCTGGCTGGGCAGGAGCGGCAGCCGGTGTAGCAGCGGCCGGCGCGGCGGCAGCGACGGCACCTTCGGCAATCTGGCCGAGCAGCGCGCCGAGGCCGACGGTCTCGCCGGCGGCGACGACGATTTCCGAAAGCGTGCCGGAGGTCGGTGCCGGAACTTCGATGGTCACCTTGTCGGTTTCAAGCTCGAGAATCGGCTCGTCGGCCTTGATGGCGTCGCCGACCTTCTTGAACCAGGTGCCGACGGTTGCCTCGCTGACGGATTCACCGAGAGTTGGAACGCGGATTTCTGTGGCCATTGTTCAGATCCTGATTTCGTGTGTGTTCGTTTTAAGCGTTTCAGACGGCGGGCGGCCGCAAGATGATCGAGGGCATCGGCAGGATATCGAAACGGAAACCGAAACCGGAAGCGATGATCGGATCGCCGTCGGCAAGAGCCTGGGCCGCCGCCTGATCCTCGACTTCGACGACCGCCATGCCGAAGGCGCCTTCGCCCTCGAACACGGGACCGACGACGATTGCCGATCCCGCAAAGGCCTGACGATGCCAATATTCGACATGACGCTTCATCGCCGCCATTTCCTCCGCCGTCCCGTCATGCGGGAAAGTGGGGCGCGGCGGTAGCAGTCTCAGAAAGAAGTAAGCCATCGCGCCCCCCTTGATTTAACCGCCCAAGGCATCCTCGAGGAATGCGGCGAGCTGTGACAGATGCTTCGACATCAGGCCGGTCGCCGGCGAAGCGGCGGCCGGACGGCCGGTATAGCGGACGCGCTGGTACTTCGCATCGATATGGGCAAGCACCCATTCGAGGAAGGGGTCGATGAACGACCATGCGCCCATGTTTTTCGGTTCTTCCTGGCACCACACCATTTCGGCGTTGCGGAAGCGCGACAGCTCGTTGATGAGCGCCTTTGCCGGGAACGGGTAAAGCTGTTCGACGCGCAGCAGGTAGATGTCGTCGATACCGCGCTTTTCACGCTCCTCGAGAAGATCGTAATAGACCTTGCCGGAGCACATGACGACGCGGCGGATCTTGTTGTCCTTCTGCAGCTTGATCGGGCCGTCCTTGATCACCTCGGCATCGTCCCAGAGCAGGCGATGGAAGGCGGATTCACCGGCCATTTCGGCCAGCGTCGAGACCGCGCGCTTGTGGCGCAGCAGCGATTTCGGCGTCATCAGGATCAGCGGCTTGCGGAAGTCGCGCTTCAGCTGCCGGCGCAGGATGTGGAAGTAGTTCGCCGGCGTCGTGACATTGGCGACCTGCATATTGTCTTCCGCGCAGAGCTGCAGGAAGCGCTCCAGGCGAGCCGAGGAGTGCTCTGGACCCTGTCCCTCATAACCGTGCGGCAACAGGCAGACGAGGCCCGACATGCGCAGCCACTTGCGTTCGCCCGACGAGATGAACTGGTCGAAGACCACCTGCGCGCCGTTGGCGAAATCGCCGAACTGCGCTTCCCAGAGCGTCAACGCATTCGGGCGGGCAAGCGAGTAGCCATATTCGAAGCCGAGCACGGCTTCTTCCGAAAGCATCGAGTTGATGACTTCGTAGCGCGCCTGCGTCGGCGAAAGATTAGCGAGCGGAATGTAACGCTCCTCGGTCTCCTGATCGTAGAGAACCGAGTGGCGCTGCGAGAAGGTGCCGCGCTCGCAATCCTGGCCGGACAGGCGGATCTTGTGGCCTTCGAGGCAGAGCGCCCCGAAGGAGAGCGCTTCTGCCATCGCCCAGTCGATGCCCTCGCCGGTGGCGATCATGTTGGCCCGGTTTTCCATGAAGCGCTGGATCGTGCGGTGGGCATTGAAGCCTGCCGGGATCTCCGAGAGCTTGCGGCCGATCTCCTTCAGCGTCTTCATCGGCACGGCGGTCTTGCCGCGCCGCTGCTCGTCGGCATTGTCGGCGGTGCGCAGGCCCGACCACTCGCCGTCCAGCCAGTCGGCCTTGTTCGGCTTGTAGTGCTGGCCAGCCTCGAACTCCTGCTCAAGATGCGCACGCCAATCGGCCTTCATCTTTTCGACTTCGCCATCCGTGAGCAGGCCTTCGCGAACGAGACGATCTGCGTAAAGCTGCAGCACCGTCTTGTGTGCGCGGATGACCTTGTACATCTTCGGCTGGGTGAAGGACGGCTCATCGCCTTCGTTATGGCCGTAGCGGCGATAGCAGAACATGTCGAGCACGACAGGCTTGTGGAACTTCATGCGGAATTCGGTCGCGATCTTGGCCGCATAGACCACGGCTTCCGGGTCGTCGCCGTTGACGTGCAGGATCGGCGCCTCGATCATCTTGGCGACGTCCGACGGATAGGGCGACGAGCGCGAAAAGGCCGGATTCGTGGTGAAACCGATCTGGTTGTTGATGATGACGTGCATGGTACCGGCGACACGGTGGCCGCGCAGACCGGACAGGCCGAGAATTTCGGCAATGACGCCCTGGCCGGCGAAGGCAGCGTCGCCGTGGATCAGCAGCGGCAGCACCTTGGAGCGCTCAGACAGCGGAATGATGTCGCCTTCCCATACCGTCGCGCTCATGTCCTGCTTGGCACGAGCCTTGCCCATGACGACCGGATCGACGATTTCGAGATGCGACGGATTTGCCGTCAGCGAGACGTGCACCTTGTTGCCGTCGAATTCGCGGTCGGAGGACGCGCCCAGATGGTACTTCACGTCGCCGGAACCTTCGACTTCGTCGGGCGCATAGGAACCGCCCTTGAACTCGTGGAAGATGGCGCGATGCGGCTTGCCCATCACCTGGGAGAGCACGTTCAGACGGCCGCGATGGGCCATGCCGAACACCGCTTCCTTGAGGCCGAGATGGCCGCCGCGCTTCAGAATCTGTTCCAATGCGGGGATCAGCGATTCACCGCCGTCGAGACCGAAGCGCTTGGTGCCCTTGAACTTGACGTCGAGGAACTGCTCGTACCCTTCGGCTTCGATGAGCTTGGCAAGGATCGCCTTCTTGCCTTCGGCCGAGAAGGCGACGCCCTTGTCGGGCCCTTCGATGCGCTCCTGAATCCACGCCTTTTCCTCCGGATTGGAGATATGCATGAATTCGACGCCGAGCGTCGAGCAGTAGGTGCGCTCGAGGATCTCGATCATCTCGCGGATCGTCGCGTATTCCAGGCCTAGCACATTGTCGATGAAGATCTTGCGATCATAATCGGCTGATGTGAAACCGTAATTTTCCGGCGACAGCTCATGATAGTCGTCGACGGTAGCGGCGATGCCGAGTGGATCGAGCTTGGCGTGCAGATGGCCGCGCATGCGATAGGCGCGGATCATCATGATGGCACGCACCGAATCGCGGGTCGCCTGCAGCACGTCGGTGGTATCAGTGGGCTTGCCCGCGGCTTCGGCCTTCGCCTTCACCTTGGTTTCGATCGCCTTCTCGACGATGCCCCAATTGCCGTCGAGCGCCGACACCAGATCGCCGCCGGCCGGCAGCGGCCAGTTCTTCTTGCGCCAGGAGGCTCCCTTGGCCGCCTTCTTCACATCAGCAGGATCCTCTTCCAGCGCCTTGAAGAAGGCGCGCCACTGGTCGTCGACCGACGCCGGATCCTCTTCGTAGCGCGCATAGAGCTGCTCGATATAGGCCGCGTTGGCGCCATCCAGAAACGAGGTAATCTGAAACTGCTCGTTGGCTTCTTGCCGTGCCATGGTGATATGCGGACGCTTCCGTCCGCCTCCTGACTTTGATGAATTTGCCGGCTTCGTCACCGGCTGCCGCATTCCGATTGCCGCCTGTCCGCGGCGCATCTGCTGGTCTCGTGCTGTCACACCGGGCGGAAACGCAGATGCCGTTCTTCCGCCCGGTCTATATGGCTGGCTTAGCCCTTGAGGACTTCCACCAAGGTCTTGCCGAGACGGGCCGGAGACGGCGAGACGCGAATGCCTGCCGATTCCATCGCTGCGATCTTCGATTCCGCATCGCCCTTGCCGCCGGAAACCACGGCGCCGGCATGGCCCATGGTGCGGCCCTTCGGCGCCGTGCGGCCGGCGATGAAGCCGGCCATCGGCTTCTTGCGGCCCTTCTTGGCTTCGTCCTTGAGGAACTGCGCAGCGTCTTCTTCTGCCGAGCCGCCGATTTCGCCGATCATGATGATCGACTGGGTGGCTTCGTCGGCGAGAAACATCTCAAGCACGTCGATGAACTCGGTGCCCTTGACCGGGTCGCCGCCGATGCCGACGGCCGTCGTCTGGCCGAGGCCCTCGTTGGAGGTCTGGAACACGGCTTCATAGGTCAGCGTGCCCGAACGGGAGACGATGCCGACAGAACCCTTGCGGAAGATCGAGCCCGGCATGATGCCGATCTTGCATTCTTCCGGCGTCATGATGCCCGGGCAGTTGGGGCCGAGCAGGCGCGACTTGGAGCGGTCGAGGCGCGCCTTGACACGCACCATGTCCATGACCGGGATGCCCTCGGTGATGCAGGTGATGAACGGGATTTCGGCGTCGATCGCCTCGATGATGGCGTCGGCCGCACCGGCCGGCGGAACATAGATAACGGTCGCGTCAGCGCCGGTCTTTTCCTTGCCTTCGGCAACGGTCGCGAAAATCGGCAGGCTTTCGCCCTTTGCGCCGGTCCAGGTTTCGCCGCCCTTCTTCGGGTGGATGCCGCCGACCATCTGCGTGCCGTAATAGGCAAGCGCCTGTTCGGTGTGGAAGGTTCCGGTCTTGCCGGTCAGACCCTGAACCAGGATCTTGGTGTCTTTATTGACGAGAATAGACATTCTTTCCGATCCTTCAAATTAGCCGTTGATCGCCGCGACGATCTTCTTGGCCGCATCGTCCAAGTCGTCAGCCGCCGTGATCGCGAGACCCGACTCGTTCAGGATCTTCTTGCCGAGCTCGACATTGGTGCCTTCAAGGCGCACGACGAGCGGAACCTTGAGGCCGACTTCTTTGACCGCGGCAATGACGCCCTCGGCGATGACATCGCACTTCATGATGCCACCGAAGATGTTGACGAGAATGCCCTCGACCTTGGGATCGGCAGTGATGATCTTGAAGGCCGCAGCGACCTTCTCCTTGCCGGCACCGCCGCCGACGTCGCAGAAGTTGGCCGGCTCCTTGCCGTAGAGCTTGATGATGTCCATCGTCGCCATGGCAAGGCCTGCGCCGTTGACCATGCAGCCGATATTGCCGTCGAGCGCGACGTAAGCGAGGTCCCACTTGGAAGCCTCGATTTCCTTGGCGTCCTCTTCGGTCTCGTCGCGCAGTGTCCTGACGTCGTCGTGGCGGAAGAGCGCGTTGCCGTCAAACGACATCTTGGCGTCGAGAACGCGCAGATGGCCATCCTTCATGACGATCAGCGGATTGACCTCGAGCAGCGCCATGTCCTTCTCGTTGAAGGCCTTGTAGAGCGCCGGGAAAAGCGACTTGGCGTCTTCTGCAGCGGCACCCTCGAGCGCCAGCGCCTTGGAGATCGCGGCGACGTCGGCAGCCGTCACGCCGGCTTCCGGATCGATGGCGATCGTCTGGATCTTTTCGGGCGTGTCATGGGCGACAGCTTCGATGTCCATGCCGCCTTCGGTGGAAACGACGAAGGCCACGCGGCCGACCGAGCGGTCGACCAGCAGCGAGCAATAAAGCTCGCGAGCGATGTCGGCACCGTCCTCGATATAGAGGCGGTTGACCTGCTTGCCGGCTTCGCCGGTCTGCGCCGTCACCAGCGTATTGCCGAGCATTTCCTTGGCGTGGGCGACCACTTCGTCGATCGACTTGGCGAGACGCACGCCGCCTTTGGCTTCCGGCGACAGTTCCTTGAACTTGCCCTTGCCGCGGCCGCCGGCATGGATCTGGCTCTTGACCACATAGAGCGGGCCGGGAAGCGCCTTGGCGGCAGCCTCGACCTCTTCGACCTTGAGGACGGCCACACCCTCGGCAACCGGTGCGCCATAGCCCTTCAGCAGAGCCTTGGCCTGATATTCATGAATGTTCATGGGTTTATCCCTGTTTCGATGACTTCGGCGCCGATTACTTGAGGGCAGGCGCGATGTTGATGCAGGCTTCGCAAAGACCGGCGACGGCGCCGACCGACTTGTCGAAGGCTTCCTTCTCGGTCTTGTTGAGGTCGATCTCGATGACGCGCTCGACGCCGCCGGCGCCGATGACGGTGGGAACGCCGACATACATGTCCTTGACGCCGTACTGGCCGGTGAGATGGGCGGCGCAGGGCAGAACGCGCTTCTTGTCCTTGAGGTAGGATTCGGCCATCTCGATGGCCGAGGCGGCCGGCGCGTAATAGGCCGAGCCGGTCTTCAGCAGGCCGACGATTTCGGCGCCGCCGTCACGGGTGCGCTGGATGATCTCTTCCAGGCGCTCCTTGGTGACCCAGCCCATGGTGACGAGATCGGTGAGCGGGATGCCGCCGACCGTCGAATAGCGGGCGAGCGGCACCATCGTGTCGCCGTGGCCGCCGAGAACGAAGGCCGTCACGTCCTGAACGGAGACGTTGAATTCCTTGGCGAGGAAGAGGCGGAAACGCGAAGAGTCGAGAACGCCGGCCATGCCGACGACCTTGTTGGCGGGAAGGCCGGAAAACTTCTGCAGCGCCCAGACCATGGCGTCGAGCGGGTTGGTGATGCAGATGACGAAGGCGTTCGGCGCATACTTCTTGATGCCGGCGCCGACCTGCTCCATGACCTTGAGGTTGATGCCGAGAAGATCGTCACGGCTCATGCCCGGCTTGCGCGGAACGCCGGCGGTGACGATGCAGACGTCAGCGCCTTCGATGGCGGAATAGTCGCTGGCGCCGGTCAGATTGGCGTCGAAGCCTTCGACCGGGGAGGACTGTGCGATATCGAGGCCCTTGCCCTGGGGAATGCCGTCAGCGATGTCGAAGAGGACGATATCGCCCAGTTCCTTCAGGCCGGCGAGATGCGCCAGCGTGCCACCAATCATGCCAGAACCAATGAGTGCGATCTTGTTACGCGCCATTTCGCTGTTTCCTTTGCGATCAAATTCGTCGAACGACGCTGAGGCACCGCTCAATGACGCAATCGCATAGACCCAAAGCCTAAAAATGGCAATCCATTAATTTTGATGTAGCGTTTTCAATCGTTTAGATACTAAAATTCTTACGTAAACGTAAGAAAATTTGTCACTAGATCGTTACTCGGCAGCGCGTTTGTCATGGTGCAGCGCAAGATATTCGGCGCTGCGCATTTCGAACAGACGCGACGCCGTGCGGTCGAATTCGAAGCCTTCGGTGCCTCGGCGGCCGACGAGCAGGTCCTCCGGCATCGCCGCCGCCGAAATGTAGAGCCGTACGGCATGATCGTAGAACGTATCGACCAGAATGATGAAGCGCTTGATCTGGTTCCGTTTTTCTGGTCCGAGCAGGGGAACGTGATCGACGAAGACGATATCGAAGCGTTTGGCGATGGCCAGGAAGTCGGCAGCACCGAGCGGCTTCTCGCAAAGATCGGCGAAAGAGAACCGCGCCATGCGGTCGGCGGCGAGCGGCACATGGATGGCGCGCCCCTTCATCGGAATGTCGAGTGGCTGCGCCTTGCGCCCATGCAGCGCCTGCGTCCAGGACGCCTCCATCGCCATGTCGTTATGTTCGTTGATCGGCACCAGATAGACCGGCTGACTGTTCAGCTTTTCCATCCGGTAATCGGTCGGTGAATCCAGGGTGACGACATCGACATGCTGCCTGAGCAGCGCGACGAAGGGCAGGAACAGGCCGCGGTTGAGACCGTCCTTGTAGAGATTGTCCGGCTCGACATTCGACGTCGCGACCAGCACGCATCCCCGCGCGAAGAGTTCGGAAAACAGCCGCGACAGGATCATGGCGTCGGCAATGTCGGTGACGGTGAATTCATCGAAGCAGAGCAGTTCGGCTTCCGCGTAAAGGGCTGCGGCGACCGGCGGCATCGGATCGGCCTGCTTCGTCTCGCCGTTCTTGAGCTTCAGCCGGTGCGCCGCGATACGGTTGTGCACATCCGCCATGAATTCATGGAAATGCGCCCGCCGTTTCTTCCGGCACGGCGCCATCGAGAAGAACATGTCCATCAGCATGGTCTTGCCGCGTCCGACGCTGCCGTGGATATAGAGCCCCTTGATGCCGCCTACGGCTTTCTTCTTCGAGGCGAACAGCCAGCCGAGCGCGCTCGATTTCGCCGCCGGCCGCTGCTGCTTCAGCCCGGCGAGCACCCGATCCAGGCTCTTGGCCACATCCATCTGGGCGGAGTCGACCTGCAAAGCACCGGAAAGCGTCAGCGATTTAAGCTGTTCGCAGACGCTGAGCGCATAATCTGGCATTGGCTGCATAAGGGCATGTCCGCCTGTCGGTCATCGGCGGGGCGCCGCCGGATCGTTTACCGCGCCGGGTTAGATTACCGGCTGAGGCTGATCGGCTGACCGGTATTCGTCTGGCCCTGGAAGCGGTTGTCGGCCGTCTTGTAGACGCTGCCGATCTGGTTGCCCGAACGGTCCTTGAGCAGCACCTGCTTGCCTGCGACTTCCCAGGAGCCCATCGCCGTCAACTCGCCGACGCAGCCGCGCGTGCCGCCGCGCGACCCGCTGCCTAGATTGGTCAACGTCAGGAACATGTCGCAGCTGCCGTTGACACGCCAGTTTCCGACCATCGATTCCTTCGTGACATCGAGCGCATTCGCGGCGACCGCGCCCGGCTGGGCACCCGGCATCGACGATGTCGACGCCGGCGCGGCCGGGAACTGCGAGCTGCCGGTCGGCGGCGGAAGCTGTCCGCCCTGCACGGAGGGAACCGGCTGCGCCGTCAGCGGCGCCGGCGCGGCGCTGGGAGAATTCGAGCTGTAATCATATGCCGTACGCTGACAACCGGCTAGCGCGAGAGCCACCACCAGACCTGTCATCGCATATCGCAACTGCATCATCATACTCCTGAAATTCGGCTGTCGCCGCAGAGAAACGGGCTTGAGACAAGATCCGATTATCGTAATTCGCTTTGGTTAATCAAGTCGGGCGGCATAAATTGCCCGTGACAACAACTAACCGAAAAACGATACGGTTCAACTGTCCCGCTGCAAAACTTCCTGCACATAGAATTTGTCAGCAAGGTGTTGTGCGTGCCGATCTCTGTCCGGATCCAATTCGAACTCCCGCAATATCTGCGAATAACGCTCGAACGAACTCTCCAGAAAGGATCGCACCAGCACTGGCGGCAGACCTTCCCCCATTTCGCGCGTCTGTTTCTTGACATGCACGAGATCAAGTATCGCCGTTCGAACATCGGGAGCGATCGAGACCGCCTCCAGGCACTCCAGCATATTCATCGGCGGCAGCGCGCGAAACGAGCGCTGCCGCATCCATTCGAGCGCGACGGCCGGGCGCACGGTGTAAAGCAGCTTCTTCAGCTTGATCGCCCCCTCGCCCTGGCTCTGAAAATGCTGCCGCATGAGCCCGATATAATGGGCAGCGACCTTTTCCGGCACCATGATGAGATCAAGCAGCGCGCCGAGACGCGAGCAAAAACCCGCTTCCTCTTCATAAGCGATCGGCGATTTCAGCCATTCGACCACCACTGCGTTTCCCTTGAGGGCAAGCAGCAGCGCCTTTCGCAGATCCCAGCCACCGGTATCGATATCGCCAACGATCGGAAACTCGATGACATCGCGCACCGAAGCAAGCGCAAGATGATGTTCGACGGGACGAATATAGACGAAACGGCAGTCATAATCGCTGTCGGGAGACGGAAACCCCCAGGCGCGGCTGCCGCTTTCGATTGCAAAACCGATACGGATGCCCTGCTCGCGGACCGAGGCGAGCCGTGACCTGATCTCTCTGACGGCTTCTGGATCGAAGCCGTCTATTCCGCCATCGGCATTCACGGCGATCAGACCCGGCGCTCGACCATCATCTTCTTGATTTCGGCGATAGCTTTGGCCGGATTGAGGCCCTTGGGGCAGGTCTGCGCGCAATTCATGATCGTGTGGCAGCGATAAAGGCGGAACGGATCCTCGAGATTGTCGAGGCGTTCGCCGGTCGCCTCGTCTCTGGAATCGATCAGCCAGCGATAGGCCTGGAGTAGCACGGCCGGACCGAGATAGCGGTCGCCGTTCCACCAGTAGCTCGGACAGGAGGTCGAGCAGCAGGCGCAGAGGATGCATTCATAGAGGCCGTCGAGCTTCTGCCGGTCCTCATGGCTCTGCTTCCACTCCTTGGCCGGCGCCGGCGACACCGTCTTCAGCCAGGGTTCGATCGAACGATGCTGCGCATAGAAGTTGGTGAGGTCCGGAACCAGATCCTTGACGACCGGCAAGTGCGGCAGCGGGTAAATTTTCACCGCGCCCTTGATATCGTCGAGACCCTTGGTGCAGGCCAGCGTGTTCGTGCCATCGATATTCATCGCGCAGGAGCCGCAGATGCCCTCGCGACAGGACCGGCGCAGCGTCAGCGTCGGATCGATCTTATTCTTGATGTAGAGCAGGCCGTCGAGCACCATCGGGCCGCAATCGTCGACATCGATGTAAAAGGTGTCGATCGACGGGTTCTGGCCGTCATCCGGGCTCCAGCGGTAGACGCGGAACTCGCGGGTGTTCGTCGCACCCGCCGGCTTCGGCCAGACCTTGCCTTCGCGCATCTGAGAATTCTTGGGGAGAGCGAGTTCAACCATACCAGGTTCCTCTTGAAATCAGTAGACGCGGGCTTTCGGCTCGATCTTGTGCGGATCGATGCCTTCCGCGATCAGGTCGGTGTGGACCGGCCGGTAATCGAGTTTGACGTCGCCTGCCTCGTTGACCCAGGCCAGCGTATGCTTGCGCCAGTTGACGTCGTCGCGGCCGGCGAATGCACCCTCGGTATAATCCTCGCGGGCATGCGAGCCGCGGCTCTCCTTGCGGGCCTCGGCGCCGTAGATCGTCGTGATGGCGTTGGCCATCAGGTTCTGCAGCTCCAGCGTCTCCACCAGATCGGAGTTCCAGACCATCGAGCGGTCGGTGACCTTGATGTCGCGCATTTCCTGCCAGATCGCCGAGATGCGCCGGCAACCGGATTCCAGCGATTCCTGGGTGCGGAAGACGGCGGCGTCTTCCTGCATGGCGCGCTGCATCTTCTCGCGCAGGTCAGCCGTCGGCGTGCCACCGCCGGCGTAGCGCAGACCGTCGAAGCGGTCCATGATCTTGTCGCAGGCTGCGACGTTGAGATGCGGGATCGGCGCGGCGCGGTCGATCACCTCGCCGGCACGGATCGCAGCGGCGCGGCCGAAGACCACGAGGTCGATCAGCGAGTTGGAGCCGAGACGGTTGGCGCCGTGCACTGAAGCGCAGCCGGCTTCACCCACAGCCATCAGGCCGGGAATGATCCGTTCCGGATTGGCACCGTCGGCGTTCAGCACTTCGCCCCAATAATTCGTGGGAATGCCGCCCATATTGTAGTGAACGGTCGGCAGAACCGGGATCGGCTCGCGCGTGACGTCGACGCCGGCGAAGATCTTGGCGCTCTCGGAAATCCCCGGCAGGCGTTCATGAAGAACGGCCGGATCGAGATGATCGAGATGCAGGAAGATGTGGTCCTTCGCCTTGCCGACACCGCGGCCTTCGCGGATCTCGAGCGTCATGCAGCGCGAAACCACGTCGCGAGAGGCAAGGTCCTTGGCCGACGGCGCATAACGCTCCATGAAGCGTTCGCCCTCGGAGTTGACGAGGTAGCCGCCTTCGCCGCGTGCGCCCTCGGTGATCAGACAGCCCGAACCGTAAATGCCGGTCGGGTGGAACTGCACGAATTCCATGTCCTGCAGCGGCAGGCCGGCACGTGCCACCATACCGCCGCCGTCGCCGGTGCAGGTATGGGCAGAGGTCGCCGAGAATAGGCGCGGCCGTAGCCGCCGGTCGCCAGCACCACCATCTTGGCGGCGAAGCGATGGATCGTGCCGTCATCCAGGCACCAGGCGACGACGCCGGTGCAACGGCTGCCGTCTTCCGACATGATCAGGTCGAGCGCGAAATACTCGATGAAGAATTCGGCATTGTGGCGCAGCGACTGGCCGTAGAGCGTGTGCAGGATGGCGTGGCCGGTCCGGTCGGCGACGGCGCACGTGCGCTGCACCGGCGGGCCTTCGCCGTAATTCTGCATATGGCCGCCGAAGGGACGCTGATAGATCTTGCCTTCCTCGTTGCGCGAGAACGGCACGCCGTAATGTTCGAGCTCATAGACCGCCTTCGGCGCTTCCATGGTCAGATACTGCATGGCGTCGACATCGCCGAGCCAGTCGGAGCCCTTGACGGTGTCGTAGAGGTGCCACTGCCAGCTGTCGGGCGTCATGTTGCGCAGCGAGGCGGCGATGCCGCCCTGCGCCGCAACCGTGTGCGAGCGGGTCGGGAACACCTTGGTGATGCAGGCGGTGCGGAAACCCTGCTCGGCCATGCCGAGCGTGGCGCGCAAGCCGGCGCCGCCGGCGCCGACGACGATCACGTCATAGGAGTGGTCGACATAATTGTAGGCCTTGCCGTTCTGGGCGGGTGAAGTCGGTGCCATATCGAGCTTATCCTACGAATGCGATTTTCAGAATGGCGAAGAGACAGAGGCCGGCAATCACGATCGCAAAGAACGTGTTCAGCATCAGCAGAGCGATCTTGCCGAATTCGCCATGCACATAATCTTCGATGATGACCTGCATGCCGAGCTTCATATGGATGACGCCTGAGATCACCATCAAGCCCATGACGACGGCGACGAAGGGGTTCGACAGGGCGCGAACCACATCCGCATAGGGCGCGCCGGCATAGGCGATCATGAAGATGACGAAGAACAGGATCAGCGGAATATTGGAGACGGCGGTCAGCCGCTGACGCCAGAAATGGCTGGTGCCTTCCTTGGCGGAGCCGAGCCCGCGAACCTTGCCGAGGGGGGTGCGCATATCCATGAGAGGACCTTCAGAAGCGAATGAGGAAGCCGATCACCCAGACCAGCACGGTCAGACAGAGCGACCCGATGATGTTGGCGATGGCAAGTTTGGTCGAGACTTCCTTCTCGAAGCCGTAGCCGAGATCCCACATGAGGTGGCGCAAACCGCCGAGCATGTGGTGCAGCAATGCCCAGGTATAGCCGAGCAGCACGAGCTTGCCGAGAAGGCTGCCGAGCACCCAGTTGGCCCAGTCGTAGGAACTCTGGCCGCTTGCCGCCGCGATCAGCCACCAGGCGACGAGCAGCGTGCCGACATAGAGCGCCCCACCGGTAATGCGGTGGACGATGGACATGACCATGGTGGGAATAAGTTTGTAGACTTGCAAATGCGGCGACAAGGGCCGGTTATTTGTCACGTTCGCCATCAGAACCTCGCGGCGGCTTCTCTGCGCTCCCGGATTTCGGAGCATGCTCAGTCAACCACACGAATGACAAAATTCTCTGTGTGCGTTGCATCAATTGCGACGTTTACTCACCGGAAAGCCCGACGACAAGCACAATCGCTGTCTGCTTTTAATTTAATCGATTCGGGTTACCGGGAAGTTTGCGGGCTAGCGAAACTGTGCTTTCACGCTCAATATTTACGCCGCGCCTCCCCTTTGATTGGACAAGCCGCGGCTTTTGGCGCAATCTGGCGTTAACGATTTGTTAACGATTGGATTTCCGGAGTTCGGCGCCATGTTCCGCAGTCTGTCCCCAGTCATCCTGCTTGCGCTCGCCGCGCTTGCCGCATTCCCGGCCACGGCAGGCGAGCGCCGCCATGACTATCGCTTTGCCGGCCATCGCCACGGGTTCCATGGCGGAATGTTTCTCGGCGAACGTGCGAACTGGCGCGATGAACGTGCCAACTGGCGCGATCGCGGCATCCGTTTCGACCATGCTTACGGCCGCCGGCCCGGCAGGATCAGGATGCCGATACTGACGCGGTTCTCGTCAGCGGCGACACATCGCACGGTGCACGACAGCCTCGTCATCCTGGCGCCGCAGGCGCCGGGCTGGGATAGCGGCGGCACCTATTCCGGCTCCGCCTACGTCTATCAAGCCGATGGCGGAACCTATGTCGGCGGCGACGGCTACGGGTTCTATCCGAATGTGCGGCCGGAGCCGCTGACCCCGAAGGCGAAAGTCATCGACGTCGCCGTGCAGGACGATCCCTGCTCATACGAAGCCAATGTCTGCGTCATCCGGCCTTGAGAGCTGACACGAAGCGCCACACCGTCGTCTTCTTGATGTCGCTGTCCTCCAGCGCCCGCGTCACCGGCACTTGGTAGGCTGCGCAGAATTCCAGCCGGTCCCGAGGCAGATAGCTGCGCCCGGGATCGCCGACCATCACCGGTTTTCCCTCGCCAGCCAGCCTCGCGAACCAGGGAATAAGTGCGTCGGCGAAGCCGCGGTCGTAAAATACATCGCCGGCAAGCACGATATCCGCCTCGACGCTCGCACCGACGAGGTCGGCGCCGGTGAATCCGAGCGCGACATGATTGGCCTCGGCATTCAGCCGGATTGCCGTCTGCGCCCAGGGATCGATATCGGCAGCCGTCACCTCCCGGGCGCCGGCCATGACAGCCGCAATGCCGACGAGGCCGGAGCCGCTGGCAAAATCCAGCACGCGCTTGCCGCGCACCATATCAGGATGATCGAGGATGTAGCGCGCCAATCCCTGCCCGCCCGCCCAGGCAAAAGCCCAGAAGGGCGGCGGCAGGCCGATGGCTTCCAGCTCCTCCTCGGTCTTCAGCCAGAGCTCATGCGCCTCGCTTGCCAGATGGAGCGAAATCTCCGGCACATGCGGCGGCGCCATCAGACTGGTATTGGCGCGGATGAAGGCTTCCGGATCGGTTTTCAAAGGTCGTCAGCGCGGCGGATTGTCGAGCCCGCCCATGCGGCAGACCTCGGCCCATTCGTCGTCGGTCACCGGCTGCACGGAAAGACGCATGGAGGTGACGAGCGACATCTTGGCAAGCTTCTCGCTCGCCTTGACGTCCTTCAGCGTCACCGGCTTCGGCATGTCCATGACGGCGCGGATGTCGACGCAATCCCACTTCGGATCGCCCTTGGCGGTAGAATCGGGATGCGACAGGGCACAGACTTCGACGATGCCGACGATCTCCAGCCCGTCATTGGAATGGTAGAAGAAGCCCTTGTCGCCGATCTGCATCGCCCGCATATTGTTGCGCGCCAGATAATTGCGCACGCCCGTCCATTCCGTGCCCTTATCGCCGGCGGCCTTCTGCTGCTCCCAGGACCAGGAGGCAGGTTCGGACTTATAGAGCCAATGCGCCATGCTTTAAGCCTCCGGCTTGTTGAAGACCCAGTTGAAGGGCTTGATCTCAACGCTTTCGAACAGCCCGGCCTGGGCGTAGGGGTCGGCATCGGCGAGCGCCTTTGCCTCCTGCGCCGTCTCCGCCTTGACGAGCACCAGACTGCCGCAGGCCTTGCCCTCGTCGTCGAGGAAGGGACCGGCCATCGAGAGCTTGCCTTCGGCATTGAGCTTGTCGAGATAAGCAAGATGCGTCGGCCGCGTCTCCATGCGGACGTTCAGATGTCCCGGCTTGTCCTTGCAGAGCAGGGCGAAAAGCATGTCTGTTCTCCTATTCGGTGGTGATGGGACGCGTCATCAACTGCTCGATGGCGTCCGAAATATCGAGCCTGCCGTCGATGATGGCGGAAACGGCGTCGGTGATCGGCATGCTGATCGAAAGCTCCGCGGCAAGCCGCGAGGCGACCGAGGCGGCGAGCGCCCCTTCCACCAGCGCGCCCTGCAGCGGGTCGGCCTTTTCGCCGCGCCCGAGCGCGATGCCGAAGCGCAGATTGCGCGATTGATGGCTCGTCGCCGTCAGCACCAGATCGCCGAGGCCGGAGAGCCCGCGCACCGTATCCGCCTGGCCGCCTTTGGCGACGACGAAGCGCGACATTTCCGCGAGGCCACGGGCAATCAACGCCGCACGGGCGGATTCGCCGATGCCGCGGCCCTCGACGATGCCGCAGGCGATCGCCAGCACATTCTTCAGCGCACCGCCGAGCTGCACGCCGATGCGGTCGCTGGAGGCGTAGAGCCGGAAGGTCCGGCCCGATATCGCCTGGGCGAGCCGCTCGGCAGTCTCCATATCCGCCGCCGCGATCGCCATCGCCGTCGGCAGGCCTTTGGCGATATCGGCGGCAAAACCGGGACCGGAGAGCACCGCCACCGGATGGTCCGGCAGCTCCCGCTCCAGCATGTCGGTCAACAGATTGCCCGTCGCCCGCTCGATGCCCTTGGCGCAGGTGACGACGACGGCATCCTTCGACAGATAGGGGCCATATTGGCGCGCCGCATCGGCCTGCGCCTGCGACGGCATCGCAAAAAGCACGATGGAGGCGCCGCCGATCGCCTCCGCCTCGGCGGAAAATTCGAGCGATTCCGGCAGGGCAATGCCGGGCAGCACGGCATCATGCAGACGCTCGGCCTTCAGATCGGCCATCAGTGACGGATTGCGTCCGACGAGTATCACCGCGCTGCGGCCGGCAAGGGTGATGACGGCGGCAAGCGCCGTTCCGAAAGCGCCAGATCCGATGACGGCGATTTTTTCGCTCATGCCTTGGCTCCTCTCTTTCCGAAGCCGATCAGCCTTTCGGCATTGGCATCGAGCGGCCAGCGCGAACGCGGCTGCACGTCGAGCGGATCGGGCGCGATACCTATGGCCATCCGCTCCAGGCCTGCCCAGGCGATCATCACCGCATTGTCGGTGCAGAGGCTCAGCGGCGGCGCGATGAAGCGGAAGCGGTTCTTGTCGCAAAGCCCCTGCAGCGTCGCCCGCAGCTCGAGATTGGCGGCGACACCGCCGGCAACGACCAGCGCCGGCGTCTCTCCGGTCGCCGGGAACTCCGTCTTGAACCGCTGCAGACCGCGGCCGATGCGGTCCTTCAGGGTGCGCGAAATCGCCCGCTGGAACGACGCGCAGATATCCGCCACGTCCTGATCGCTGAGCGGCGCGATCTCCTGCGCCGCCTGCCGCACGGCCGTCTTCAGGCCGGAGAAGGAGAAGTCGAGCCTTGCCTCGCCGACCAGCGGCCGCGGAAAATCGAAGCGGCCGGCATTGCCGTCCCGCGCCATGCGTTCCACCGCCGGGCCGCCGGGATAGGGCAGGCCGAGCAGTTTCGCCGTCTTGTCGAAGGCTTCGCCGAGCGCATCGTCGATCGTCGTGCCCCAGCGCTCGTAATCTCCGACGCCGCGCACCAGGATGAGCTGGGTATGACCGCCGGAGACGAGCAGCATCAGATAGGGAAAGGAAAGCCCGTCGGTCAGCCGCGCCGTCAGCGCATGGCCTTCGAGATGGTTGACCGCATAGAGCGGCTTGCCGGCGGCCTTGGCGATCGCCTTGCCGGTCATCAATCCCACCAGCAGCCCGCCGATCAGCCCCGGCCCCGACGTGGCGGCGATGGCGTCGACATCGGCCAGCGACACATTGGCGCGCTTCAGCGCCGCCTCGATCAGCTCGTCCAGCGCCTCGACATGGGCGCGCGCGGCGATCTCCGGCACGACGCCGCCATAGGCGCTGTGCTCATCGAGCTGGGAAAGCACCACGTCGGAGAGTATTCTGGAATGCCCCTCCGCATCGCGCTCGACAACCGCCGCGGCGGTCTCGTCGCAGCTCGTCTCGATGCCAAGGATGCGCAGAAAGGGAACCATAAGGCCTGTTCGTTCATTGCGATGGGGCCGAAACCCGGTTACGAGAACTCCGGTAACAACGGAACAGAGCGGATGCAAATAAAACCTTTCCGGATCGGCACGCGGGGCAGCCCGCTGGCGCTCGCCCAGGCCCATGAGGCCCGCGACAGGCTGATGGCGGCGCATGGCCTGCCCGAAGAGATGTTCGAGATCGTCGTGCTGTCGACCAAGGGCGATCGCATCACCGACCGGTCGCTGGCCGAAATCGGCGGCAAAGGCCTCTTCACCGAGGAGCTCGAACAGAAGCTTGTCTCGGGCGAGCTGGATTTCGCCGTGCACTCCACCAAGGACATGCCGACGCGCCTGCCGGACGGTCTTCATCTCTCCGCCTATCTGCCGCGCGAGGATATCCGCGACGCCGTCGTCGGCCGCACCGCGCCCAAGCTGATCGACCTGCCGCATGGCGCCACCGTCGGCTCCTCGTCACTGCGCCGCCAGGCACTGATCCGCCGCATGCGGCCCGACATCAACGTCATAACCTTCCGCGGTTCGGTCGAAACCCGGCTGCGCAAGCTCGAAGAAGGTCAGGTGGATGCGACGCTGCTGGCGCTTGCCGGCCTCAAACGTCTCGGCAAGGTCGAGGTGCTGACCGATATCCTCGATCCCGACAGCTTCCCGCCGGCGCCGGCCCAGGGAGCGATCTGCATCGAAAGCCGCGTCGGCGATACGGGGATCGACGACCTGTTGGCGGCGGTCAACGACGCCGCGACCTTCGACACCGTCTCCTGCGAACGCGCTTTCCTCGCCGCCCTCGACGGTTCCTGCCGCACGCCGATCGGCGGCTATGCCGTCTGCGAGGGCGACCTCATCCGCTTCTCCGGCCTGATCATCACACCCGACGGCCGCAGCCAGCATGCCGTGACGACCGACGGACATCGCCGCGATGCCGCCGCCCTCGGCACCCGCGCCGGCCAGGACGTGCGCGCAAGGGCCGGCAGCGCCTTCTTCGACGACTGGCACTGAAGCGGCCATGCGCGTGCTCGTCACCCGCCCCGCGCATTCGGCCGAGACAACCGCACAACGTCTGCGCGACATGGGCCACGAGCCACTGCTGCTTCCGCTGCGTCGGCCACAACATGACAGTGCCGCAGCCGCCGGCGCGCTTGCCGCCACCGGCGGCGCGATCGCGGTGACCAGCGCCGAAGCCATGAGGGTCCTGTCGGCTCTCGGCGAGATACTTGGTCCGCACCTTGACCGCCCGATTTTTGCGGTCGGCGAGATGACGGCGCAAGCGGCGCGGCGCCTTGGCTTCCGGTCCGTCACCGCCTCTTCGGGCAACGGCCGCGATCTCGCCGATCTCGTCGCCGCGCAGAAAACGGAGGCATTGCTCTATCTCGCCGGCCTGCCGCGCGCCGAAACCTTCGAAGGCAGACTGCGTGAACTCGGCATCCGCTTTTCCGTCGCCGAATGTTATCGCATGCAGCCGGTCGCTCCCGGCCCGGCCGACATCGAGGCGATTTTTTCGGGCCATCGCCCGGATGCCGTTCTGTTCTATTCCCGGCAGACGGCCGAGGATTTCTTTCAGGTGGCAGAGCTGCGATCAGCTCTGTTGGAACAGGGTGGAATCCGCCTCCTCTGCCTCAGCGAGGCGGTGGCGCAGGCCATTCCGACCTCCCTGAAGGGAAGCGTGACGATTTCGCCGATGCCGGATGAGATAAGCCTTTTGTCGCTGCTTTGAATGCCCTAGCCGCCCAAATTTGATCTAACCTCTTCCCTTAATTGGCATCACTGTCTAGTTTCGTTGCAATGCAGGATAAAGAGGACCTCATGGTATCGGGAAACCCGCCACGCCATTCGAAGAGCGCCGACGAGCCGGTCACGATCGACCTTGAAGCACAGGATTTTGCCTCTGCAGCCGATACCGAAAAGCCGGTGGAAAATGATGTCGGCGATACCGACAACAGCCCCGCCGAGGCCGGCGTGACGCCCGAAACCGAAGCCGCGTCGCTGACCGAGCATGAACGCGCCGAACAGGAACAGCCGGAATTCGAAGGCCGGCCAGGGACGGATGCGCGAGAAGAGGAGCCGGCAGCGCCGGAACCTTCCTTCACGCCCGCTCCAGAACAGCAGGCGCCGCGGAGCGCCGGCACCTCCGCTCTCATCGCTGCCGGCATCTTCGGCGGCCTCGTGGCGCTGCTTGGCGCAGGCGCCATTCAATATGCCGGATACCTTCCGGGCTCCTCGGCGCCGCAGACGGCATCGCCTGACATCGCCGATCTTTCCGGTGAGATCGACGGCCTGAAACAGACCGTCGCCAACCTAGCCGCCAATCCCGCAGGCACGGGCGACGGCGCGCTTGAGACACGCCTCGCGGCGCTGGAAGCGGCTGCGAAAAACCCCGCAGCGGCGACGCCGGCCGATTCGGCAAATGTCGAGGCGCTCAACCAGAAGATTGCCGAGCTCAGCGGCCAGGTCGATCAGCTGCGCGCCACACTTGCCCAGTCCTCCGAGCAGCAGACGAGCAATGGCGCCGATATCGCCAAGCGCCTCGAGGAGGCCGAAAAGAAGCTGAACGAACCGCGCCAGGATGTCGCCGTCGCCCGGGCGATCGCGGCAGCCGCCCTCAAGGCGGCGATCGACCGCGGCGGCCCGTTCCTCGCTGAACTCGAGACCTTCGCCGGCGTCGCGCCCGACGATCCTGCCGTCGCCGACCTGCGTAGTTTTGCCGAGACCGGCATTCCCTCGCGCACCGAACTCGTGCGTCAGGTTCCCGACGTCGCGACCGCGATCGTCGAAGCCGTCAACCAGCCGGATCCGAACCAGAGCTGGTCGGATCGGCTGATGGCGAGCGCAAAATCGCTGGTGACCGTCCGCCCCGTCGGCAATATCGAGGGCGAAAGCGTCGAAGCGATCGCCGCCCGCATGGAGGATAAGGTGAAGAACGGCGACCTGCCCGGTGCTTCCGCCGAATGGAATGCTCTGCCGGCTCCCGGAAAGCAGGCGTCCGCTGCCTTCAAGCAGTCGCTGGAGGCGCGCATCCGCGTCGAGGAACTGGTCGGCGGGGCGCTGTCGAAAGCGGTCAGCGGCGCCGGCAAGGAGGGCTGAGACCATGATCCGACTCGTCGTCTTCGCCCTGCTCGTATTGCTTCTCGCCTATGGCTTCTCCTGGTTCGCCGATCGTCCCGGCGATCTCTCGCTGATCTGGGAAGGCCAGATCTACCAGACGAAGCTGATCGTCGCGGTGAGCGCGATCATCGCTCTGATCGCCGCCGTGATGATCGTCTGGTGGTTCGTTCGCCTGATCTGGACCTCGCCGCATTCGGTGACGCGTTATTTCCGTGCCCGCAAGCGCGACCGCGGCTACCAGGCGCTGTCGACCGGCCTGATCGCCGCCGGCGCCGGCAATGCACTCCTTGCCCGCAAGATGGCGGCCCGCTCGCGCGGTCTCATCCGCGCCGATCAGGAACCGCTGATCAACCTGCTCGAAGCCCAGGCCGCCCTGATCGAAGGCCGCCACGACGAGGCGCGCGCCAAGTTCGAGGCCATGGCCAACGACCCGGAAACGCGCGAGCTCGGCCTGCGTGGCCTCTATCTCGAAGCCCGCCGTCTCGGCGCCAACGAGGCCGCCCGCCAATATGCCGAAAAGGCCGCCGACAACGCGCCTTATCTGCCCTGGGCCGCCCAGGCGACACTCGAATATCGCAGCCAGGCCGGCCGTTGGGACGATGCGATCCGGCTGCTCGAACAGCAGAAGGCCGCCCGCGTCGTCGAAAAGACCGAAGCCAACCGCCTGCACGCGGTGCTGCTGACGGCGCGCGCCACCGAGAAGCTGGAAGGTAACCCGGCCGGCGCACGCGACGACGCGCTGCAGGCGCTGAAGCTCGCCGCCGACTTCGTCCCGGCCGCCCTCATCGCCGCCAAGGCCTTGTTCCGCGAAGGCGGCCTGCGCAAGGCCGCTTCGATCCTCGAACAGGCATGGAAATCGGCGCCACATCCCGAAATCGGCCAGACCTATGTCAGAGCCCGCAGTGGCGACTCCACGCTCGACCGGCTGAAGCGCGCCGAGCGGCTGGAGGCGTTGCGCCCGAACAATGTCGAATCTCTTTTCGTCGTCGCCCAGGCCGCGCTCGACGCGCAGGAATTCGCCAAGGCCCGCGCCAAGGCGGAAGCGGCCGCGCGCATCGAGCCGCGCGAAGCTGCCTTCCTGCTGCTCGCCGACATCGAGGAGGCCGAGACCGGCGATCAGGGCCGCGTGCGCCACTGGCTCGCCCAGGCGCTGAAGGCCCCGCGCGATCCGGCCTGGGTGGCGGACGGCTTCGTCTCCGACAAATGGCTGCCGGTGTCGCCCGTCACCGGCCGTCTCGATGCCTTCGAATGGAAGGCGCCATTCGGCCAGATCGAGGGTCCGCTCGAAGACGGTTCGGCGCCCGCCGCGATCGAAACTGCCCTGAAGACCCTGCCGCCGCTGCGGGACGTCAGGCCGGAAAGCCCGGCCAACGATCACCGCATCATCGAG
Source organism: Rhizobium sp. K102 (assembly GCF_022385315.1). Classification (NCBI taxonomy): domain Bacteria; kingdom Pseudomonadati; phylum Pseudomonadota; class Alphaproteobacteria; order Hyphomicrobiales; family Rhizobiaceae; genus Rhizobium; species Rhizobium sp. K102. The sequence goes on along the minus strand of NZ_CP092436.1, from coordinate 3,867,824 downwards.
CTCGAACGCGCCGCGACGATCGCCGAGGCCGTGCGCCCCGCGCCGGCGCCGGCAAAGCCGAAGCCCGTCGAACCGGTCGCCGGTGATAAACCGCCGCTGCCGAACGAAGCAAAGCCCTTCTTTGGCGGGCTGCCGGATGATCCCGGCGTTCGCGATTCCAGGGCGGAACCGGAACCCAAGACACGGCTTCGCCTTTTCTGAAATGGAACGAAAACCGCATGTTCGAACGCTTTCAGGCATTCTTTCAGAAGCTCACCGCCGACCACCCCAGGAAGGGGTTCGCCCCGGATGATCCGCGCATCGCGGTGGCGGCGCTGTGCATGCAGGTCATGGAGGCCGACGGGCAGATCAAGGCCAGCGAGAAGAAGCGACTGCGCAAGCTCCTGAAGGAACAGTATGCGCTCGACGGCAAACAGCTCGACGCCCTGATGGCCGCCGGTCTCGAGGCCGAAAGCTCCGCGGTCGACCATTATCGCTTCACATCCGACCTGAAGCGGCACTTGAACACCGAGCAACGGCTGGAGCTGATCGGCATCCTCTGGGACATCGTCTATGCCGATGGCGAACGCAGCGAGATGGAAGATCATGTGATCTGGCGTATCGCCGATCTGCTGGGCGTTTCCGCGCGCGAGCGCATCCAGAAACGGCAGGAGGCCGCCGCCAGGGTGACGGATGTCCGGGTTTTGCAAGATGATTCCGACTGAGCGAATTCAGCACCGCGACGAGCGTCCGATCCTCATCGTCCTGCATCAGGAACGATCGAGCCCTGGCCGTGTCGGTCAGCTGCTCGTTGAAAAGGGCTACCGCCTCGACATCCGCCGACCGGTGCTCGGTGAGCCGCTTCCGGCAACGCTCGAAGATCATGCCGGCGCCGTCGTCTTCGGTGGGCCGATGAGCGCCAATGATCCTGATGACTTCATCAAGAAGGAGATCGACTGGATCAAAATTCCGCTGCGGGAGAACCGTCCCTTTCTCGGCATCTGCCTCGGTGCGCAGATGCTGGTGCATCATCTCGGTGGCAAGGTGCAGGCGAATGCCGACGGCTCGACGGAAATCGGCTGGTATCCGCTCAGACCGACGGAGAGAGGCCGGCTGCTGATGCATTGGCCGAAGATGGTCTATCATTTCCACCGCGAGGGTTTCGAGCTGCCGCATGGCGCCGATCTCCTGGCCGAAGGCGATGCCTATCCGAACCAGGCCTTCCGCTACGACGGCAACGCCTGGGGCCTGCAATTCCATGCCGAACTCACCCGGGTGATGATGCATCGCTGGGTCGTGCACGGCGCCCATCGCTTCATCCTGCCGAACGCCCAGCAGGGCCGCGAACATCTGGAAGGCCGCATGCTGTTCGACGCGCCGCTGAGAGCCTGGCTGACCGAATTTCTCGATATCGTCTTCGAAGGCAAGACGGCGAAAGCCGCCTCCCCGATCACCCTTTCCGCATAGACCGCCGCGGCCCGGCAGCCGCGCTCTATGCCGATGCGCCGGGCGCGTCGAGGGAATCGATGCGGCGCAGTTTGGGGAAACTCGAAGCCCAGATCGCCGCAACCGCTAGCGTTCCGATACCGCCGATGACGACTGCCGGCACCGCGCCGAAGATCGATGCCATCGTGCCTGCCCTGAATTCGCCGAGCTCGTTCGACGCGCCGACGAAGACCATGTTGACCGCATTGACCCGGCCACGCAGGTGATCCGGCGTCCAGAGCGCGATCAGGCTCTCACGCACATAGACCGATATCATGTCGGCCGCCCCCATCAGGGCGAGTGCGGCAATCGAGACCTCGGTGCTGGTCGAGACGCCGAAGATGATGGTTCCGACACCGAACAGGGCAACGCCGATGAACATATAAAGGCCGGCGCGGTGCTTCAGCGGATAGGCGGCTAGGAAGATCGCCATCACGATGGCGCCGAGCCCGGGAGCGGCGCGCAGCAATCCGAGGCCCCAGGGCCCGAGCGTCAGGATATCGCGTGCGAAGATCGGCATCAGCGCCGTAGCGCCCCCGAGCAGCACGGCGAAAAGATCGAGCGAGATCGCCCCGAGCACGACTTTCTCGGCGCGGATGAAACTGAAACCGCCGAGGATCATCGCCCAGCTCTTCGCTTCGCCCGTCGTTTTCTGTTCCGGCTTCGGGATCATATAGAGAAGGGCCGCGCCGAGGATGGAAAAGACCACCGCAACCGTATAGGCCGTCGAGGCGCTGATGCCATAGAGCAGACCGCCGAGCACCGGTCCGGTGATCGCCGCAAGCTGCCAGGACGAGGAGTTCCAGGCGATCGCGTTGGAAAGCGCATGCTCCGGCACCAGATTGGGCGCGAGGGACTGCACCGCCGGCGACATGAAGGCCCGTTCGATGCCGAAGATCAGGAGCACCGCGAACACCGGCCACGGCGCGAACGTGTCTGTCGCCGTCATGACGAGCAGCGCCAGCGTGCAGAGCGCGCTCACCAGCGAGCACAGCGCGGCAATGGCCCGACGGTTGTGCCGGTCGGCCACCGAACCGGTGACGAGGATGAGCAGCAGCGACGGCAGGAACTGCACGAGGCCGATCAGGCCGAGATAGATCGCCTTGCCCGTCTGGTCGTACATCTGCCAGCCGACGGCGACACTGACGATCTGCTGCGAGAAGGAGAGCAGAAAGCGGGCGAAGAAGAAGCGGGTGTAAGACGAATGCCGGAACGCGGCAAAACGGTCTCCGGTGGGCGAAAACGACATGAGTCTTGTCCGAGGAAGCGGGCGCCGGAATGGTTGCGAGGCCGCCCGTTAAACATGATTTGCCCTGCGTTCCCACACGGCACTTGCTCGTTTAGTTGCCAATGTCTACATGTCTGTCAACAACCAATTGGAGACGACGATGTTTGCCTTGTTTCAAACCATTGATTTGGTTTTGAATATTTATACGTGGATCCTGATTGCCAGCGCCGTTTTCTCCTGGCTCTATGCGTTCAACGTCATCAATTCCAGCAACCAGTTCGTCAACTCGGTCGGCATGTTCCTCTATAATGTCACCGAGCCGGTGCTGAAGCCGATCCGTCGTCGGCTGCCGAACCTCGGCGGCATCGACATTTCGCCGATCATCCTGTTGGTGATCATCTTCTTCCTGCGCACCTTCCTTTGGACGACAGTCTATCCGCTGGTCGCTTGAGCCCTCCCTGGAGGCTCTTCGCTGATCATCGGCGCTTGACTGTTCGGCTGACGCCGAATGGCGGGCGCAACGCGTTCGACGGCATTGAGACGGACAGCGAAGGGGAGGGTTATCTGAAGGCGCGCGTCACCGCCGTTCCGGAAAAGGGAAAGGCCAATAAGGCCCTGATCGCGCTCGTTTCCAAATCGGTCGGTGTTGCCAAATCCAGCGTCAGCCTCGTTTCCGGCGAAACCGCGCGCAAAAAAATCCTCCGGATCGAGGGTGACCCGGAGGATTTGGCAAAAAAGCTCGAAACACTTTCAGGCTGAATGATCAGCCTTTCGTCTTCTTGGCACGCTCGATGGCCTCGAGGATAAGGGCACCGGCTTCGCCGGAATCGCCCCAGCCGAAGATCTTCACCCACTTACCGGGTTCCAGATCCTTGTAATGCTCGAAGAAGTGCTCGATCTGCTTCAGCGTGATCTCGGGAAGATCGGTATAATCCTTCACCTTCTCATAGCGCAGCGTCAGCTTCGGCGACGGCACGGCAATGATCTTCTCGTCCTTGCCCGAGTTGTCTTCCATCTTCAGGACGCCGATCGGGCGCACGTTGATGACGCAGCCGGGAACGAGCGGGCGGGTGCTGGCGATCAGCACGTCGATCGGGTCACCGTCCTCAGACAGCGTGTGCGGCACGAAACCGTAATTGCCCGGATAGGTCATCGGCGTATAGAGGAAACGATCGACGACCAGCGTGCCGGCGTCCTTGTCCATTTCATACTTGATCGGATGACCGCCGACCGGAACCTCGACAATAACGTTGACGTCTTCAGGGGGATTATTACCGATGGAAACGGCGTCGATGCGCATACGAAACTCCTGCGAGGTTGAATTGCTCGCAGCCAGATAATCAGTTTCATGCGGCAACGCAACATTGGAGATCACCAATGCGTGATAGCGTCGGCACCCAACCACATCAAAATTCTAGCAGGAGATGAGCGATCTGCAGGCTGGATGGCTCAGTTCCAGATGAAGCCGATTTTCTTCAACTGCTTGTGGTCGAAATTTTCCATGCCTTCGCAGAAATCGATCCCGCCGTGATGACGGTAGAAGCGGCTGGCGGTCTCGTTTTCCTCGAGGCACCAGACGACCAGCCCGCTGCAGCCGAGTGACTTCAACAGCCGGCGCGCCTCGCCGAACAGCATACGGCCGAGACCGATGCCCTGATATTCGGGACGAAGGTAGAGCTCGTAGATCTCGCCTTCCTGCGGCAAAGCGCGGGCGCGGTTGAGCCCGAGCGTCGCATAACCGGCAACCGTTCCGGCGACATCGAGAACCAGCAATGTCGCAGGTCCACGCGTTGCCTTGCGCCACCAGTTTTCGCCGCGTCGCTCGATCATCTGCGTCAGGGCGCGATGCGGAATGATGCCTGCGTAAGTGTGCTGCCAGGCGAGTCTATGGGTTTCCGATATGGCTCGGGCATCGTGCGGTTCTGCCCGCCGGACATCGATCGACAACGTCTTCATAACGTTTACTCTGGTCCTGCCGGGGGCAATTAACCATACGCGATGACGCATTCGGCTCGATTGCCCACAGACTTGATATGTGGACGACGAATAAATTTTAACGCTTTTTTAACGATTGTCACAAGTCGGAATCAGCGCAGCGCACAATAAAAAACCCCGGCTCGAAGGCCGGGGTTTTCAGAGAATGTCTCTCTTTGTTTATGCATTTCGTTATCCCGGAACCGCTGCACACTCCCGGGCGACATGCATTGCGCTCTCAGAGAGCCGCTTTCGACTTTTCGAAACGCTTGCGATCGTTTGCGTCGAGATACATCTTGCGCAGACGAATATTCTTCGGCGTCACTTCCATCAGCTCGTCGTCCTGGATCCAGGAGAGCGCGCGATCAAGCGTCATGCGGATCGGCGGCGTCAGCTTCACCGCTTCATCCTTGCCGGCGGCGCGGATGTTGGTGAGCTGCTTGCCCTTCAGGACGTTGACTTCAAGGTCGTTGTCGCGCGAATGGATGCCGATGATCATGCCGGCATAGACCTTTTCGCCCGGCTCGATGATCATCGGGCCGCGATCTTCCAGGTTGAACATCGCATAGGCGACGGCTTCGCCGGCTGCGTTGGCGAGCAGCACGCCATTGACGCGGCCGCCGATCGCACCCTTATAGGGCTGGTAGTCGTGGAACAGCCGGTTCATGATCGCCGTGCCGCGCGTATCCGTCAGCAGCTCCGACTGATAGCCGATCAGGCCACGGGTCGGTGCGTAGAAACGCAGGCGAAGACGGTTGCCGCCCGACGGACGCAGCTCGACCATTTCGGCCTTGCGCTCGGACATCTTCTGCACGACGACACCGGAATGTTCTTCGTCGACGTCGACGACGACTTCCTCGATCGGCTCCAGCAGCTGGCCGCTTTCATCCTTGTGCATGACGACACGCGGACGCGACACGGCAAGCTCGAAGCCTTCGCGACGCATGGTTTCGATGAGAACGGCGAGCTGAAGTTCGCCGCGGCCGGAGACGTAGAACGAATCCTTGCCTTCAGCTTCTTCGATCTTCAGGGCGACGTTGCCTTCCGCTTCCTTGAAGAGACGGTCGCGGATGACGCGTGAGGTCACCTTGTCGCCCTCGGTGCCGGCCAGCGGGCTGTCGTTGACGATGAAGGACATGGTCACGGTCGGCGGGTCGATCGGCTGCGCCTTCATGGCTTCCGAGACGGCCGGATCGCAGAAGGTGTCGGCGACGGTACCCTTGGAGAGGCCGGCGATCGCGACGATGTCGCCCGCATGAGCTTCATCGATTGCCGTGCGCTCGATGCCGCGGAAGGCGAGAATTTTGGAGATTCGGCCGGTTTCGATCAGCTTGCCGTCCTGGCCGAGAACCTTGACGGCCTGGTTCGGCTTGATCGAGCCCGATGCGATGCGGCCGGTGATGATACGGCCGAGGAAGGGGTTGGCTTCGAGGATCGTGCCGATCATCCGGAACGGGCCTTCCTCGACGGTCGGCTCCGGAACATGCTTGAGCACCAGGTCGAGAAGCGGCGCGAGACCCTGATCCTTCGGTCCTTCGGGATTGACGTTCATCCAGCCGTCACGGCCCGAACCGTAGAGGATCGGGAAGTCGAGCTGTTCGTCGGTCGCGTCGAGATTGGCGAAGAGGTCGAAGACTTCGTTGATGACTTCTTCATGGCGGCCGTCCGGACGGTCGATCTTGTTGATCGCGACGATCGGACGAAGGCCGACCTTCAGCGCCTTGCCGACGACGAACTTGGTCTGCGGCATCGGGCCTTCGGACGCATCGACGAGAACGATCGCACCGTCCACCATCGACAGAATGCGCTCGACTTCACCGCCGAAGTCGGCGTGGCCGGGGGTATCGACGATGTTGATGCGGACACCCTTCCACTCGACCGAGGTCGCCTTGGCGAGAATGGTGATGCCGCGTTCTTTTTCGAGATCGTTCGAGTCCATCACGCGTTCGGCTACGCGCTGATTTTCGCGGAACGAGCCGGACTGCTTGAGAAGCTCATCCACCAGGGTCGTCTTGCCATGGTCAACGTGCGCGATGATCGCGATATTGCGAAGTGCCATATGTGAAATCTCTGAGGCTGGGGCGCACGCTCATGAGGACGCGCCTATTAGTTTGGGGCGTCCATACAGTTTTTTTTGCGCTTGCGAAAGGGGGAAACGCGCAAAAGCTGCGGCAAGGCCGTCGCCCCGCCGCATCACAGATTGTCATCAAATTGTCTTAGGCGTCGCTGCCTGTCAATTCCTCGAAGGTCGAAAGTCCCTTTTTGAGCAGCATCGCATCCGGGCTCGGCAGCTTGCCGCGGAAGGCCTTGTAGGCATCTTCCGGATCGACCGAGCCGCCGACGGAATAGATGTTTTCCTTGAGCTTTTTCGCCATGTCGCCGTTGAAGGCGTCGCCCGTCTCCTCGAAGGCGGCGAAGGCATCGGCGTCGAGCACCTCGGACCACATGTAGGAGTAATAGCCGGCTGAATAACCGCCGGAAAAGATATGCTGGAAGTGCGGTGTGGCGTGGCGCATGACGATCGATTTCGGCATGCCGATCTCGGCCAGTACCTCCGCCTGCACCGCCATCGGGTCCTCGACCGCCTCGCGCGTATGGAAGGCCATGTCGACCAGCGCCGACGAGGTGAACTCGACGGTGTTGAAGCCGGCATTGAAGGTACGGGCGGCCAGCACCTTGTCGAGCAGCGCCTGCGGCATCGGTTCGCCGGTTTCGAAATGCACGGCATAACGCTTCAGGATGGCGGGCACCGTCAGCCAGTGCTCGTAGAGCTGCGACGGCAGTTCGACGAAATCGCGCGAGACGCCGGTGCCGGAAACCGAGGGATAGGTGACATTCGAAAGCATGCCATGCAGCGCATGGCCGAATTCGTGGAACAGCGTGCGCGCATCGTCGAGCGACAGCAGCGCCGGCTTGCCTTCGGCCGGCTTGGCGAAATTGCAGACATTGTAGATGATGGGCGATTCGCCGTGGCGGCCGTTCTTCAGTTCGAGCTTGTGCTGCGACTGCAGCGAACTCATCCAGGCGCCGGATCGTTTCGAACCGCGGGCGAAATAGTCGCCGAGGAACAGGGCGACCAGCCTGTCCCCGCGGTCCCTGATTTCGAACACTCTGACCTCAGGGTGATAGGCGGCGACGCCCTTCTTCTCGACCGCACGGATGCCGAACAGCCGGCCGGCGACGTCGAAGCAGGCCTCGATGATCTTCTCGAGCTGCAGATAGGGCTTGAGCTCGGCCTCGGAGAAATCGAACTTCCGGGCCCGGATCTTTTCGGAATAGTGGCGCCAGTCCCAGGGCATCACCTCGTGGTTCCGGCCCTCTTCGGCGATCAGCGTCGCGATGTCGATCTCCTCCTCGCCGGCGCGTTTCACCGCCCGCGCCCAGACCGCTTTCAGCAGGCCGTTCACCGCTTCCGCCGTCTTCGCCATGGTGTTGTCGAGCTTCAGCTCGGCGAAATTGCCGTAGCCGAGCAAGCTCGCCACCTGATGGCGCAGCGCCAGCGTTTCCCGGATGACGGCGCGATTGTCCGTCTCTCCGCCGTTTTCACCGCGCGCCACCCAGGCCTTGAAGGCCTGCTCGCGCAAATCCCGGCGCTCCGAGAAGGTGAGGAACGGCTCGATGATCGAACGTGAGAGTGTCACCGCAAATCTGCCCTCCTCGCCGCGCTCGCGCGCCGCCGCAGCCATCGCGTCGCGCAGGAATTCCGGCAACCCGTCGAGCTCGGACCCGTCGGAAAGCACCAAGGCCCAGGCCTTTTCGTCGGCCAGCACGTTCTGGCCGAATTGCGTCCCGAGGCCGGCAAGCCTTTCGTTGATTTCGGCAAGCCTCTCCTGCTCGGCCTTCTCGAGCTTGGCGCCCGACTTGACGAAGTCCTTCCAATGGCATTCCAGCACCCGCGTCTGTTCCAGCGTCAGGCCGAGGCTCTCGCGCTTCTCCCAGAGCGTGTCGATGCGGGCAAAAAGCGCGGCATTCATGCCGATCTTCGAATAGTGGCGCGACATCTTCGGCGAGATTTCCCGCTCCAGCGTTTGGATCACATCATTGGTATGCGCACCCGCCTTGTTCCAGAATAGCGCCGAAACGCGCGACAGCGCATCGCCGGCAATCTCCAGCGCCGTCACCGTGTTGTCGAAGGTCGGCGCATCGCTGTTCCCGGCGATCTCGTCGATTTCCTGTTCATGCGCGGCCAGCGCCGCATCGAAGGCGGCAGCAAAATCGCCGTCATCGATGGCGTCGAAACGCGGCAGGCCGTGCAGGCCGTCCCAGTTGGTGAGCGCCGGATTGAAATCATGGGGAGAAGGCATGGGAGAATTCCTTTTGGTATGCGAATGGATGGGTCAATATAGGAGGGCCGCCGTGGAATTGGTATGTTGCGGCGGCCAGGCTTTCGCCTCGCCTAGCGATCTGATGCACGTCAGCCAGATTTGGTGGACAAGATTTGTCACCTACAAATTAACTATTTGTTAACGATTGACGCGAATCACGCACAAGCGCTAGTTTCCGGGTGATCTTCCTGCCAGGGGACATGCGCCATGGAAATTTTTTCCCTGCGGTCTTCTCAGAGTTTGCTATTTAAGAACAACCCTAATAACGCAAAAAATTCGAAGACTGCCGATATTCACATCGAGATCAAGGCTCCGGCCCCCGTCTCGTTCCAGATCGAAGACAATCCCGACGAGGGGCCTGATTTTACTGCCGTCAGCCCCGGAGAGCTGCGCACTTACGCCCGCCAAAGCTTCGACAGCGGCGTGATCGATCAGAACACCTACGCCGCGATCTCCGAGCCTCTGCCGATGCACGCAATCGATCCGCTCGGCAACATCATCGACCTCTCCGGCGTCACCGACGGCACGAGCTTCAATTTCCTCGATTATTACAAGAATCAGCTCCAAGTCGCCATGTCGATCGGCGATCCCAACGACGTTCAGACGCTGAAATTGGTGGTCAATTTCCTGGACGGCTGAATCAGGCCTTGCGCCAGCCGATGAGGCCGGGCGTCGCGTGCCATAGCGCCTGGGCGGCAAAGCCCATGAAGAGGACGCCGGAGCAGCGTACGATCAGCCGTTCATGGGCGCGATAGAAGCGCCGCACCGCGCCTGCGCCGATAATGCCGATCAGGATGACGTCGGCAGTCACGAATCCCAGGAAGGACACGCCGAGAAGCACCGGCAGCGCCTCGAAATCGAGCGCGCCGGCAGAGCCGGCGACCAGCGCGGTGAAGGTGGCGAGCGCCACCGGATAACCCTTCGGATTGGTGACGCCGAAGATCAGGCCGCGGCGAAACGGCCGCTCGACCATGACCAGCGGCTGCCCTTCCGCTTTCGGCTTGGCATTGACCGCGCTCCAGCCGATCCAGGCAAGATAGAAACCGCAGGCGAGGCCGAGCAGATCGAAGACGAAGGTCCCGATCGTCTTCGCACCGACGATCGCGATCAGCGCCAGCGACGACCAGATCAGATCCCCGACTAGGTGCCCCATCATGAAGAAGGCACCCGCCTTGCGCCCCTGCCCGGCGCCGATGCCGAGCAGTTGCAGGAAAGCGGGTCCGGGGATGAGCACGTAGAAAAGCGCCGCCAGGAAGGCGCCGAACAGCAGGGACTGCGTCATGGGACTGCTCCGAGGGTGATTGGGGCAGACTATGCGATCGTGGCCACCCGTCAAGGGAAGCGTCTCGCCCGCGCTCGACATTTTCACCATGCTCGTTCCCACGATCCGATGGGTGGCGACTGATGCACTCAAATTCTTCGGTCGAACACGGCGACCGGCGTCTTCAGCCGATAGAGCGTCGTCGGTCGTCGGGCCCGCTCGGTCTGGCGTTTTTCGCCCTCGACCACCTCGAGCAGATCCAGATCGTTGATCTTGCGGCGAAAGGCACTTTGATCCAGCCGTTCGCCCATCACCGTTTCATAGATTGCTTGCAGTTCCGACATCGTAAAGACGGCAGGAAGCAGCCTCGCCGGAATGGTCGAATAGGCGCCTTTGCCGCGCAGCCGCTCCAACGCGGCATCCACGATTTCATTATGGTCGAAGGGCAGCTTGCCTGCGGCCTCGACTGGCCGCAACTCCAGCAGACTGGCGCCACCTGCTAAAGCTCCCCGTGGGACCAGCGCAAAATACGCGATCGACACCGACCAGTCGCGAGGATCTCGTCGTGCCGATGCGAAGGTCCGGAGCTGCTCGAAGAATATGCCCTCGACCCCTGCCTTGGAACGAAGGATGCGCCGGACCGCCGCCTCCGCGTCGGCGTCCTCATCCGTGTGCACATAGCCGCCGATCAGCGCCGGATCGCCGACAAACGGCTCGGCGGGACGCTCAAGCAACGCCACGCATAGCCGTCCTTCGTGTAGCGTCAGTAAGACGATGTCGACCGTCACGATCGGTCGTGCGAATTCAGCCTCTGCCATCAGAATGTTCCTGCCGCCCTTCGTAGCCTCATAGCGGCCAGTCCGGGAAAAGACAATTTGCAAATAGCAACTTGCAAAGTGCAATTTGCAAGTCTATATCTTGTCTATGACGACGGCAGGCGAGGTGCCCGAGCCGGATCGCCAAGACAGCCAGCAAAGGAGTTATGCCATGGGTATGGGACGTTTCAGCACCGCAGACTGGGCGGCCTACAATGCACGCCATGTGGACGGCCGCAGCCGGTCGGAAATATTCGGCGCCACCGGCATCGATCCGCGGTTCGATCCGGCGCGCTTTTCCACTCGCGAGAGCCGCGACAGCGCCTACAATCCGCAATCGACTCCGATCATTCTGGCTTCGGATGTGACCGGCTCGATGGGCATGATCGCCCACGAGCTTATGCGCGGCGGGCTCATCACCTTGACATCGGAGATCTACGACCGCCGGCCGGTATCCGATCCGCACATCATGGTGGCGGCGGTCGGCGATGCGTTCACCGATGCCGCACCCCTGCAGGCCACCCAGTTCGAGGCCGATATCTCGCTTGCCAGCCAGATCCGCGCCTTGTGGCTGGAAGGCAATGGCGGCGGCAATAACGGCGAGAGCTACAGCGCCGCCCACCTTCTGGCAGCCCTCAAAACCTCGACCGACGCCTTCGAAAGACGCGGCCGCAAGGGGTATCTCTTCACCATCGGTGACGAGCCGGTTCACAACGGACTGTCCGCCGACCAGATCGCCCGCATCTTCGGCATCGAACCACCGCGCGGTCTGAGCGCCCGGGAATGCCTAGCGATGGCGCAGAGATCCTACGAGGTCTTCCACATCGTCATCCGCGAGGGCTATGCAGCCACGCGACTTGACCGGGTGCTGCGGAGTTGGCAGCCGCTGCTGCCCGGCCGCACCTTCGTGCTCGATGACTACAGGCGCATTGCCGAATTGGTGGTTTCGATCATCGAAATCACCGAGGGCCGGGATGTAGGCGAGGTGGCTGCCAGCTGGCCGGATGCGGCGGCGGCAGTCGTGGCCAAGGCAATTGGCGAACGCCAGAACCGGCGCCTGCTGCCGCTCTTCTAAGTGAGATATTTGAAAGGCCCCGGCGCGATCGCTCCGGGCGCCGTCGAGGAGCAAAATGATGAGTATCCAAGCAAAGGCCGTGATCGGTGCGCTTTACGGCGACGAAGGCAAGGGACTAATGGTCGATCGCCTTGCCGCGGTGACGCCGGGAGCGGTGGTGGTTCGCAGCAATGGCGGCGCTCAAGCCGGCCATACCGTGGTCGATCCCGCCGGCATCCGCCACGTCTTCCACCATGTCGGCTCGGGTAGCTTTGCCGGAGCTGCCACCCACTTCAGTCGCTTCTTCGTCGCTCACCCGATGCTGTTTCTCGACGAGTTGGCCGCCCTCAATGAACGGGGTGCGAAGCCTCAGACCAGCAGCGACCCGCGCGCCCTGATCACCACACCTTTCGACGTCCTGATCAACCAGGCCGTGGAATTGGCGCGGGGCACTGCCCGCCACGGAAGCTGCGGCCTCGGCTTCGGCGAGACTATCGAGCGCAACCTGCAACCCGAATTCGCCCTTTCGACAAAGGACCTGTTTCGCCCTGATCTGCACGCCCGCCTTGTTTCGATCCGCGACGGCTGGGTGCCTCGACGGCTCGCCGCGCTCGGCATCACCGCCTTACCCGAAGAACTGGCTGCCGTACTGGCTGACGACATCACCATCGCCGGCTTCGAAGCTGATTGCGCCGCCTATCTCGACCACGTCACGCTGTGGCCCGACCGACGGCTGTGCGAACGCGGCACCGTCATCTTCGAGGCGGCGCAAGGCCTATGCCTCGATCAGAACCGTGGCGCATTTCCTCACGTCACCCGTTCGAATACCGGGCTAGCAAATATACGCGCGATCGCCGCCGAGGCCGGCGTCACAGAGTTGGACGCGATATATGCGACGCGCTGCTACACCACTCGCCACGGCGCCGGACCCCTCAAGGGAGAGGTTCCCACACTTCCTGGCGTCAATGTCGTCGACCCCACCAACGCACCGAACGAATGGCAAGGTAGCCTAAGGCTCGCCCCGCTCGATCTCTTCATGCTCCGCAAGGCCATCGCAGATGATCTGACCTCGGATCGCGGCGGTATTGCGGTCAAAGCCGGGCTGGCGGTAACCTGTCTCGATCAGACGGAAGACGGCTTTGCCGTCACCGATCAAGAGGAAGTAATCCGGCTTGATCCTGTCAAGGCCGCGCCTGATATAGCCGATTTCGTCGGCCTGCCGCTCTGGGCCGAGAGCTGGGGACCGCGGCGTCGTGACGTCAGGCTCTATGTCGAAGCAGCCGTCGCCTAATTCACGCAGCAATAACAGCCCGCTCGGCATTTGCCGGCGGGCTCAATATCGTCGCTTAGTCCTGGCGCGACTGCTTGATTTCGACAGGCGTCCTCATGATGATTTCCCGGTGCGGGAACGGGATCGACACCCCGGCTTCCTTGAACGCGTCCCAAAGCGCCATCAGCACCTGGCCCCTGACATTCGTCAGACCATTTGCGGGATCGGAGATCCAGAAGCGGAGCCGGAAATCAAGCGACGAAGCGCCAAAGCAGGTAAGCCAGCATACCGGCGCCCTGTAATCGTTGGCAACGCGATCCACCGTAGAGGCAGTCGCGATTGCGATTCTGGCGACTTCATGGGGATCGCTGTCATAAGCCGTGCCGAAGTCGACATCGATCCTGACGTAGTCACTGGAGAACGACCAGTTGACGACCTGTTGGGAAATGAAATCCTCGTTGGGGATCAGGTATTCTTTGCCGTCACGCGTGATGACCGAGACGAACCGCGAGCGCAAATCGCGGATCGAACCGAAGGTATCTCCGAGCGTGATCGTGTCGCCTGGCTTGATGGATTTATCGAGCAGGATGATGATGCCCGAGATGAAGTTCGATACGACTTTCTGAAGGCCGAAGCCTATTCCCACGCCGACTGCGCCGGAAAAAACGGTCAATGCCGTAAGGTCGATGCCGGTCGCTGACAAGGCAATTGCGCCGGCGATCATGATCAAGCCGATTTTTATGAACTTGCTGATCAGGACCTTAATCGATGGCGAAAGATCGCCCGACCTCTGCACCCAACGGGACAGGACATTGCCGACGAGAACCGCCACCCAGATGAGCGCGACAGCCAAGACGACCGCTTTCAGCACGAGAAGGAGTGAGAGCCGCACGGCCCCCAGATTGACAGCCAGGCCATCGAGCGCGGAAAGCACCGGACCGTCAAGCCGGAGCGCGTACAACGCGACGTAGCTCCAACTGACGATTGCGACCGTACGCGACAAGGTGGGATTATGGATAATCTTGGTCAGTACGGAGATGATGAACCACGCCGCCGTCAGCGTCAGGGCGGTCGAGACGAGCCACCGTTGCGACGGCCAGGTGTTTTGGGTGAGAGCGACGTTTGCAAGCCACAGCCATACCGCAAGAAAGAGCCACTTCAAGCGCCGCATGAAGGCGATTATGACACGCAAGAGGTCCGGATTACCTTTGATGCGCCTGGCTTTCGCTTCCAACGCAGGTTCAGTGCGTGATGCCAGGAACGACGCTGCGACGTAACCGACAGCGATAATCCCGAATTGGTAGAGCGTCCATTCGCTGAAGACAAACGTTCGGAACCACTGTTCGAACGCGTCGATTGTCTGCCTGACATCCATGGTTCCGGCCTTTGTAGCCCTTCAAGGCAGATAAGGGCGTCGACACCATTTTTGTTCAATTCCCCCACGATCACCGGTGATCCCATTCACTCTTCTTGACATCGTTGCCGCCAATTTCGTGGAGCGCGACCACGACAGGCGTCGACGCGCCGAACCGACCCTTTCCTTTTTGCGCGGCCTTCATATCTAAGTCGGCGGAAACGGCGCGCAGGAAAGAAATTCTTGAACATCATCGGGGCGACAAGTGGAGTGATCGATCGAAAGACTGTCGCTCCTCTGAGAGCCTGCGTCCGCCGACGTGCCGCGCTGTCCCCGGCTCAATGAGGATAAATATCATGTCGCGTCCGTCATTTGCCGGTGTCGCAGCGCTATCGCTTGTGATGGCTTCCTCCCTGCCCTCTTCCGTGTGGGCGCAATCTCACTCCGCCCCGGCCGGCATCGAAAACCCGTCACCGGTATCGTTGCCGAAGATCGCCGCCAGCCGTGCCGGTTTTGATGTGAAGATGCTCGAACCGGTCAACGGCATCGACTACCGCACCTACGGCCACATCACTTATGCGATGTTCCTCGATCCGGACGGCGATCACGAGGCGATCTTTAAGAAGCTCGGGACGGACAGGGCCGGTTATGAGGCGGCTGGCGCCACCTTTAGCGAGCGTATGAAACAGGATCAGACCTTCGCGATGGTCGAAATGTTCGGCGCTTATTTTGCCGAGGAGGCGCAAGGCACCTATGCGGCGCTCGGCCGCGATGTCGCCCAGTCGGTGCTGAACCAGGCGCCGCTTCGGGAGACCGAGCCGATGCCTGAGGAAAAATTCCGGGAGATACAGGTCTATTACGGGCGCAAGGTTTCGGTCGCCGGCACGGCACTCGCGCAGCAGGATGAGATCCTCAAGCCGTATCACATCACCTTCAACGACTTTAACATCGTCGGCGCCTGGTTCTCGCGCCGGCTGGCGTTGCAGACGGCCGATCTCTCGACGCCCCAGGAAAGCCCGCCGGCGCGCGCCGAAGGCACGCCGACGGAGCGACCGGAATGGGGAGGCCTCTGGCGCTTCACCTGGAAGACCCTTCAGCATACCGATACGGAAATGAAGGTGGTGGAACGCAAGCCGCGACATCTGTGTCAAGAACGACATGACCGCGGATACCCTGCCGCTGATGCCCAAACCCTCGGGCGTCAAATGCGTGCTGATCGACAAGATCCACTTCTACGACAGCGGTGTTCAGATGAGCGCACAATGCGACCACGGCGGCATCGGCACGTCATGGGGGCTCCATCTCCAACCGGAAAATGGCGGCGAAAGCTTTAGTGGCCAGATCTCCTATACCGAGGTCTACGAGGGCGATTCCGACATGCCACAGCCGGCCACGGATGTTCAGGTCAAGCGGATTGGCGAGTGCCAATGAGGAGAGCGAAAACCATGATGCGCTGTGTTCTTGCCGCCGCATTCGTGCTGAGCCCGGCCGCCGCTTTCGCTGGGGAGAGCGGCCTTCCCACGGGACTCTGGCAGGTGAGGGTCTTTACGCCGGTGCCCACGCCAGAGCTGAAGAACGATGAGCAGGTCTTCCAGATTTGTTACGACAAGACGGCCGTAATAAGCCACACGAACCCGGTTCTGCCGAAAGCGCAGGCCGCCAAATGCAAGCTGGATTTCACCGACATGGGTGACTTGGCCTATGACGCGAGTTGCAAGGACGGCGATCACCGGCTGCGCATTTCGGAAGCTGCGGACGGCTTGTGGCGCGGGACCTACCGTTTCGTCGGAAAGAAGGACGACGTCACTCTGGAGCCAGCAGTCGAACTGAAGAGGATCGCCGATACCTGCGACTAGATTTTGCGGCTACCCCGCACGCGGAATGTCTACATCCCGGGCATCCGGTCATTTTAAACGTTCTGAGACTAGGGACGCTTGCTACCGCTTCCACGAAAACGCCCGCGCGGCAAAGCCGGGCGGGCGCATATCCGGTTCGAAAGCGAAGCGTGATTACTTCGCGAGGTTGCGCTTGCCGAGCGTGCGCAGGCGCAGCGCGTTGAGCTTGATGAAGCCGGCTGCGTCCTTCTGGTCGTAGGCGCCCTGGTCGTCCTCGAAAGTGACGAGCTTGTCGGAATAGAGCGACTTTTCGCTTTCACGGCCGATGACCATGACATTGCCCTTGTAGAGCTTCAGCGTCACTTCGCCTTCGACATGCTCCTGGCTCTTGTCGATCAGCGCCTGCAGCATCTCACGCTCCGGCGAGAACCAGAAGCCGTAATAGATCAGCTCGGCGTAACGCGGCATGATCTCGTCCTTGAGATGAGCGGCCCCGCGGTCGAGGGTGATCGATTCGATGGCGCGGTGCGCCGTAAGCAGGATCGTGCCGCCGGGCGTTTCGTAGACACCGCGTGACTTCATGCCGACGAAGCGGTTCTCGACGAGGTCGAGCCGACCGATGCCGTTGTCGCGGCCATAGGTGTTGAGCGTTGCGAGCAACGTCGCCGGCGACATCTCGACGCCGTTGATCGACACGGCGTCGCCCTTGCGGAAGCCGACCTTGATCACCGTCGCCTTGTCGGGCGCGGCTTCCGGCGAAATCGTCCGCATATGCACATATTCCGGCGCCTCCTGGGCGGGGTCCTCGAGAACCTTGCCCTCGGAGGAGGAGTGCAGGAGGTTGGCGTCGACGGAGAACGGCGCTTCGCCCTTCTTGTCCTTGGCGACCGGGATCTGATGCTGTTCGGCGAAGGCCAGCAGGTCGGTGCGGCTCTTGAACGCCCAGTCGCGCCACGGCGCGATGATCTTGATGTCGGGATTCAAAGCATAGGCGGAGAGCTCGAAACGAACCTGGTCGTTGCCCTTGCCGGTCGCTCCGTGGGCGATCGCATCGGCGCCCGTCTTGCGGGCGATATCGATCAGATGCTTGGAAATCAGCGGCCGGGCGATCGAGGTACCAAGCAGATAGACACCTTCATAGACGGCATTGGCACGGAACATCGGGAAGACGAAGTCGCGGACGAATTCCTCGCGCACATCCTCGATGTAGATCTCCTTGATGCCGAGCATTTCGGCCTTCTTGCGCGCCGGCTCCAGCTCTTCGCCCTGGCCGAGATCGGCGGTGAAGGTGACGACTTCGGCGCCGAGTTCCGTCTGCAGCCATTTCAGGATGATCGAGGTGTCGAGGCCGCCGGAATAGGCGAGAACGACTTTCTTCACGTCTTTGTATGATGCCATGATGATGAGGTCCGTTGCATAAAAGGCCGGCGAAAACCCGGTATCGCGGCACTTTTAGCGAGATTGGCGCGTGACGCAAGGGCAAGTGCGGCGCCACCGGCGCGATAGCGTTTGACAGCGCGAAAGCGGAGCCCATATTCGCCATCGTCCGAACAATGCTCGAGGAGTGGCTGCCCGTGACGAATATTCAAGACATTTTCAAGAAATCCAATGTTGCGGTCGTCACCGGCGGCGCGTCCGGCATCGGCCTGGCGGCGGCGAAATATTTCGCCGGCCGCGGCATGAGCGTCGCCATCGCCGATCTCGGCGGCGACCGCCTGGCAACAGCCGCCGACGAACTCAAGGCCATTGCCGGCGAAGAAGATGTCATGGCGGTCGAGACCGACGTCGCCAGCCGAGACTCCTTGGAAGCGCTCGAACGCGCCGTGCTCCAGCGTTTCGGCCGCGTGCACGTGCTGATGAACAATGCCGGAATCGGCCCGGAGACCTCGATCTTCAGCGCGCAGCCGAACTGGGATCATATCTTCGCCGTCAATCTGATGGGCGTCGTCAACGGCACGCGCGTCTTCGGCCCGAAGATGCTGTCGCACGGCGAGCCCGGCCTGATTATCAACACCGGCTCCAAGCAGGGCATCACCACGCCGCCCGGCAACCCGGCCTACAACATCTCCAAGGCTGGCGTGAAAGTCTTTACCGAAGCGCTCGAGCACGAGCTTCGCAACACCGCGGCAGCGAAGATCTCCGCGCACCTGCTGATCCCCGGCTTCGTCTTTACCGGCCTCACCAAGGGCGACCGCGCGGAAAAACCCGCCGGCGCCTGGACGCCGGAGCAGACGGTCGATTTCATGGTCGAAAGCCTCGCACGCGGCGATTTCTATATCCTCTGCCCCGACAACGACGTGAGCCGCGCGGTCGACGAGCGACGCATGGCCTGGGCGATGGGCGACATTATCGAGAACCGGCCGCCGCTGTCGCGCTGGCACAAGGACCATGCCGACAAGTTCAAGGCCTTCTTGGAACAGAAGTAATGGAGGCCATCAGAAGGTTTGATTGGTAATTTTCCGAAAGCCGGTTAAGAGATCGTCAGGTCTTTCCGGCTTTCGGAGTGTGCCATGGATCTCCTGCCCAGCCTGCCGACGCTGCTCGGCTTTGCCGCCGCCACGTTGCTGCTCGCGGCAACCCCCGGTCCCGACATGACGCTGTCGATCAGCCGCGCGCTGGCCCAGGGCAAGAACTCCGCTCTCTTCGTCGTCGTCGGCACCAGCCTCGGCATCGTCGTTCACACCATGCTGGTCGCCTTCGGCATTTCGGCGCTGATCACCGCCTCGCCGACCGCCTTCCTGATCCTGAAGACCGGCGGCGCCGCTTATCTGCTCTGGCTGGCGGTGCAGGCGATCCGCTTCGGCTCGAAGCTCACCGTCGCCAGGGTCGAGGCGCAGAAGGGCACCACCCTTTCGAACATCTCGTCGGGCTTCTGGGTCAATCTTCTGAACCCGAAGGTCATCATCTTCTTCATGACCTTCCTGCCGCAATTCGTCAGCGCCGGCGATCCCGCCGTGACGCAGAAGCTACTGTTCCTTGGGTTTTGCTTTATCCTGATCGGCATGCCCGTCAATGCCGGCGTCATCCTTGCCGCCGACTGGCTGGCTTCCTGGCTGCAGAACAACAGGAAGGTGCTGCGCGGCATCGACTATACTTTCGCCGGCGTCTTCTCGATCTTCGCCGCAAAGATCCTGCTCACCCAGGCGAAATAGCGGCCGGTTCAGCCAATCAGCAAAGCATCGTCGTCGAGCGTCTGGCCGCGCATCTTGCGGAACATTGCGATCAGGTCCTCGACCTGCAGGTTCTTCCGGTTGTCGCCCGCAACGTCGAGAACGATCTCGCCGCCATGCAGCATGATCGTGCGGTGGCCGTAGTCCAGCGCCTGGCGCATGGAATGGGTCACCATCATCGTCGTCAGCTTGCGCTCGGCCACGATCTTCTGCGTGAGGTTCATCACGAACTCGGCCATCCCAGGATCGAGCGCTGCCGTATGTTCGTCCAGCAGCAGTACCTCCGACCCGGCAAGTGTCGCCATGACGAGCGAAACGGCCTGCCGCTGCCCGCCGGAAAGCAGATCCATGCGGTCCTTCAGCCGGTTTTCCAGCCCGAGATTGAGCTCGGCGATCCGCTCCTTGAAGTAATCGCGCCTCTTGCCCCCAAGCGCCGGGACAAGCCCGCGCTTCTCACCGCGGCGGGCGGCGAGAGCGAGATTCTCCTCGATCGACAATGAGCCGCAGCTTCCTGTCAGCGGATCCTGGAAGACGCGTGCCACCAGACCGGCGCGCGCCGCCGTCGACTTGCGCGTCACCTCATTCTTGCCGATCAGCACCTGCCCCTCGCTCGGCAGGACGTCACCGGCGAGCACGCCGAGCAGTGTCGATTTGCCGGCGCCGTTGGAGCCGATGACGGTGACGAAGGAGCCCTGCTCGATGGTCAGGTTGACGCCGTTCAGCGCCTGCTTCTGCAGCGGCGTGCCGCGCCCGAAAACGACCTTGATATCCTTAACGCTGATCACGATGCGGCACCTCTGCGAAGGCGGGGAAGGATGAGTGCCACGGTCACCAACACGGCCGTCACGAAATTGAGGTCGGAGGCCTGCAGACCGATGACGTCGCTCGACAGCGCCAGCTGGATGGCGATGCGATAGAGGATCGAGCCGAGCACGCAGCCGACGAGCGCGATCAACAGCCCGCGCCGTCCGAGCAGGGTCTCGCCAATGATGACGGCGGCAAGACCGACGACGATGGTGCCGACGCCCGAGGTGACGTCGGCAAAACCGTTCGTCTGGGCAAACAAGGCACCGCCGAACGCCACCAGCGCATTGGAGATCGCCATGCCGAGATAGATCTGCCGGCTGGTGTCGACGCCCTGGGCCCGCGCCATCCTGGCATTGGCGCCGGTCGCGCGCATGGCCAGCCCGGCGTCGCTTTCGAGGAAGCGCCAGACCAGGACGAGCGCGACGATGACGAGAACGCCGACGAAGAGCGGCCGCACATAGAAATCGCGCAGGCCATGGCCGAAGAACGGGCTGATCATCGTATCGGCATTGATGAGGGCGACGTTGGGTTTGCCCATCACTCTCAAATTGACGGAAAACAGCGCGATCATCGTCAGGATCGAGGCGAGCAGGTTGAGGATCTTGAAACGCACGTTGAGCAGCGCCGTCACCATGCCGGCGACGGCACCGGCCGCCATGGCAATCAGAGCGGCAAGCCAGGCGTTAGCGCCGGCGATGATCAGCACGGCGGTTACCGCTGCTCCGAGCGGAAAGGAACCGTCGACCGTCAGGTCGGGAAAATCGAGGACGCGGAAGGCGAGATAGACGCCGAGAGCGACGAAGGAATAGACCAGGCCGAGCTCGACGGCCCCCCAGAATGCGATTTGGCTCAAGGCATTCAGCCCCTTTTGTTTCTGTTCCGCCCGTCGCGAAACCGCAGCCTTGTAATACTTCAGCCGCCCCCGTGCAAACGGGAGCGGCTGAATGTGAACAGTCGATGGACCTACGGCCGATTAGTCGATGACTTTGTTGGCCCGCGAAAGCACGCTCTCGGGCAGGGTGACACCCATCTTGGCCGCAGCCGCCTTGTTGACGACGAGATCGCTGCCGGCGGCGGTCTTGACCGCGATGTCACCGGGGTTTTCGCCTTTCAGCACGCGCACGACGATTTCGCCCGTCTGCTTGCCGACGTCGTAATAGTTGAAGCCGAGAGCGGCGATCGATCCGCGCGACACCGAATCCGTATCGGCAGTGAAGAGCGGCAGCTTGCTTTCTTCGGCAACCGCGACGGCGCCTTCGAGCGCCGAGATGATCGTGTTGTCGGTCGGGATGTAGATCGCATCGGCGCGGCCGACGAGGGCGCGGGCGGCACCCTGAACCTCGGCCGATTTGGTGGCGGCCGATTCGACCACCTTCAGCCCGGCCTTTTCGGCTTCTGCCTTCAGCACGGCGAGCAGCGAAACCGAATTCGCCTCACCTGAGTTGTAGAGATAGCCGATGGTTTTCGCATCAGGCAGGATTTCCTTGATCAACGCCAGGTGCTCGCCGACCGGGGACATGTCGGAAAGGCCGGTGACATTGCCGCCCGGCTTGTCCATGTTCTTGACGAGCTGGGCGCCGAGCGGATCCGACACGGCCGTGAAGACGACGGGAATGTCGCGCGTCGCCGAGACGACGGCCTGGGCGGACGGCGTGGAGATCGGCACGATGACATTGGGCTCGTCGCCGGCGAACTGGCGGGCGATCTGGGCTGCCGTCGCCGGATTGCCCTGCGCCAATTCGAACACGAATTTCAGGTTCTCGCCTTCCTTGTAGCCGGCCGCCGTCAGCACGTCGAGAACACCCTTGCGGGCCGCATCCAGCGCCGGATGCTCGACGATCGCCGTCACCGCGACGGTCACGTCATCGGCTTTGGCGGGAATGGAAAGGACCAAACTGGCAGCAAGAGCGAGCAAGATCGGGCGCATGGGTATCCTCCTATATGATTTTGGCGGCACTTTTAGGAAAAGCGCCCCCTGAAATCAATCGCGGAGAATTGTTGCGAGGATCAAACTTGCTGATCAGTCGTCGGCGCCGTGATTGGCGATCATCATCGCCTCGAAGGCAAGACGCTCGGTCTTGCGCATACGTTCGGATTCCGATTTCAGCTGGCCGCAGGCGGCAAGAATATCGCGGCCGCGCGGCGTGCGGATCGGCGAGGCATAACCCGCTGAATTGATGAAATCGGCGAATTTCTCGATCTGCTCCCAGTCCGAACACTGATAGTTGGTGCCGGGCCAGGGGTTGAACGGAATGAGGTTGATCTTTGCCGGCACGCCTTTCAGAAGCTTGATCAGCCCCTTGGCATCCTCCAGACTGTCATTGACGTCCTTCAGCATCACATATTCGAAGGTGATGCGCCGCGCATTGGAAAGGCCGGGATAGGCCTTGCAGGCGTCGATCAGTTCCTTCAGCGGATACTTCTTGTTGATCGGCACCAGAATATCGCGAAGGTCGTCGCGCACCGCATGCAGCGAGATCGCCAGCATGACGCCGATCTCCTCGCCGGTGCGGAAGATTTCCGGCACGACGCCGGAGGTGGAAAGCGTCACACGACGTTTGGACAGCGACAGGCCGTCGCCATCCGTAGCGATCAGCAGGGCCTGCTTGACCGCATCGAAATTATAAAGCGGCTCGCCCATGCCCATCATCACGATATTGCTGACCTTGCGGCCTTCGGCAGGCATGATCGTGCCTTGCGGCGCTTCGCGATCGGGGAAGTCGCCGAGCCGGTCGCGGGCGAGCAGCAGCTGCGACAGGATTTCCTCCGCCGTCAGGTTGCGCACCAGCCGCTGCGTGCCGGTGTGACAGAAGGAACAGGTCAGCGTGCAGCCGACCTGGCTGGAAATGCACAGCGTGCCGCGGCCCTCTTCCGGAATGTAGACGGCTTCGATCTCAACAGGGCGGCCTGCGCCCCGCGCTGGAAAGCGTAGCAGCCATTTGCGGGTGCCATCATTGGAGACCTGCTCCTCGACGATCTCGGGACGCGCGATGGTGAAATGCTGCTTCAGCATTTCACGCATGTCCTTGGCGACATTCGTCATATGGTCGAAATCGGAGACACCGCGCACATAGATCCAGTTCCAGAGCTGCGCGACGCGCATCTTGATCTGCTTCTCGGCCACGCCTTTTTCCCTGAGCGCCGCCGCCATTTCCCCGCGCGACAGCCCGATCAGGGAAGGCTTTTCGGCGCCGGAAGAAGCGTTCTGCGCCCGTGGCTTGGTGACATCAATCGCATCCATGACGGACATAGTCTTTAGATCCCGAATTCGAACACGTAACCGCCCCCGCAAGCCCCGCAGACTTCAGGAGCAAGCCGGAAGAGGTGAGGCGCATGACGGCACATTGGCAGAAATTGAATGGCGGAACGGCGACTGATATCGCGATCTGTCCGCTGTTGGCCCGGCCTTTAGCATCATTTTGCCGGCGCGTCACTACAGATGGAAAACAGCAAGGGCCGGCGCAAGGCCGGCCCTTGAAATTCCGTTGGCCAAAAAGGCGCCTACTTGCAGCTTTCGATCTGTTTCAGCGCCGCCGAGATGCCCGAGAGCGAATAGCTGTAGGACGTGCCCGTGCCCTTGCGCGAGACCGCATTGACCGTCATCGAATGACCGGTCTTCATCGCCGCGACGAGGGCCGGCTCCTGAGCCGCGTTCTCGACCCAGCCGGCCTTGTCCTTGGTGAACATCACGAAGGTCTTGTTGTCGATGACGACGTTGATCTTCGAATTTTCCTTCACCGTGTAGCCCATCATCGCCTGCGGCTCGTAGGAGATGTTCTGGCCGGGGCGCTGCGAGACGATGAAGAAATTGTCGCCGTGGTCGACGCTTGCCGGCTGCTTTGCCGTCGGCACGGACAGCACGTAGCAGACGGTGCTGGCGCCCGACTTGTAGGAATAGGCGCCCCATGCCTGGAACTGCTGAATGCGGGTCGGCGCGGCTTGCTGCGCTGTCGCAACTCCGGCCATACCAAGGGTGAGTGCGAGGGCGGATACGATACTTTTTACAAACATGGATTCCTGCCGGTTCTTGCGATTCAAGGCCCGAAGCGATCATAGCGGGCGCGCATAATCACGATCTGCTTTATTTTGACTTAATTCAGGTTACCAAATGGTCAACAATAGCTGTGATTTGTATGTGCCTGTGTCATTTCAGCTCGACCACGACTTTTGCCCCTTGCTGAAATCGGCTGCGATGCCGGTGCGCCGATGTCACCGGCCGGCCGTTCGGGTGAATCTAAGACACAAAGATTCAGGCAAGAGTTTGACCTTTCAAAAATCCGTTGTACCTCATTAAGACTTTGGAAATCCGGGACGAAATTTTCGCCGCAGGGGGCTCGTGAGACGACATGGATGCCGAGGAAAGACGGCGTTTCGCTGCCCTCGCAAAGGCTGTCGCAGACGATCGCGACCAGCAGGCCTTCTCCATCCTGTTCGACTATTTCGCCCCGCGTCTGAAGACCTGGCTGATGCGCCGGAAAATGACCTCAGGCGAGGCCGAGGAGCTGGTTCAGGAGATCATGATCGTGCTCTGGCACAAGGCCTATCTCTACGATGCCACGCGGTCTTCACTCTCGACCTGGCTCTTTCGCATTGCCCGCAACCGCCGCATCGACCTGCAGCGCCGCGCCGACGCCCGCATCTTCGACGAGACGGACCCGGCCCTGCAGCCGCCGGCCGACATCGGCGCCGAGGAAATCATCGTCAATGACGATCGCGACGCCAAAATCCGTGCCGCGCTCGGCCAACTGCCGCAGGAACAGCGCGACATGCTGCGTGCCGCCTTTTTTCTCGGCCAGTCGCACGCCGAGATCGCTGAAGCGACCGGGCTGCCGCTCGGCACGGTGAAATCACGGATCCGGCTTGCCTTCGGCAAACTCCGCAAGGTGCTGGAGCAGGAGTTCGGCTGAACCGGCGCCGGCCTTCAAATCGTTTTCATCGTATCCGCTGGCGGGTCGGCAAGGACGCGGTCCGCCGCGTCGTAATGGCCTGGCCGGACATGGCTGCGTACCATGGCGAAGGCGGCCGAAAGCACGGCGACATCGTCAGAAAAGCCGACGACGGCGAAAATATCCGGGATCATGTCGACCGGCATCACGAAATAGGCGAGTGCTGCGAGCAGCACACCGCGCACCTTGGTCGGTGTTTGCGGATCGAGCGCGCAGTAAAAGCCGGCGACGACGTCGCGTGAGAACGGGATCTGCCGCACGGCGCGGCGGAAAGTCGGCCAGAACTTCTGCCGCACCGTCTTCTCCCGCCGGCTCTGGGTCTCCTCGTCGCCCGGCAGCAGGATTTCCCCGAATTTGACCTCGTCCATCCCTGACATCCTTTCGTCCCTGCGCACATATGGTGATGGCGCCCAGGCTTTCAATCGCCCCCTTTCAATCGACCCCGTTCGATCGGCAAGGCCTTCAGCCGAGACGTCGTGCCGCCGCCTTCTCCATCGCCTTGGCGAGCTTGAAATCCAGCTCCGTCAGTCCGCCGGCATCATGCGTGTTCAGCGTCACATCCACGCGGGAATAGACGTTGAACCATTCGGGATGATGGTTGAGCTTTTCGGCGGTGATCGCTGCCTCCGTCATGAAGCCGAAAGCCTCGATGAAATTCGAAAACTTGAATGTCTTCGAGATCGAGGAAGCCGCGTCATTGAGCGCCCAGCCGGCAAGCCCCGCCAGTTGCGCCTCGACTGCCGCCCGTTCCAGTTTTTCCCATTTCATGCCATGTTCCTCTTGTTCTTCCGACAGGTCTACCGATGACGCCTATCAGTATCCTCTTCGTTTGCATGGGCAATATATGCCGTTCTCCGCTTGCCGAGGGAATTTTTCGTCATCTCGTCAGCGAGGCTGCTCTCACCGGCCGTTTCACCGTCGATTCAGCCGGCACCGGCGGCTGGCATGAGGGCGAGCCACCCGACCGGCGTTCGATCGCCACCGCGCAACGCCATGGCATCGACATAGCGGCGCAGCGCGCCCGCCGCATCCGGCCAACTGATTTCAGCAATTTCGAGCTGATCCTTGCCATGGACCGCGACAATCTGGCGACGCTTGGCAAGATCGCGCCGCCCAAGGTGAATATCCGCCTGTTTGGCGATGCGGCTCTAGGAACGGGAGAGGACATTCCCGATCCCTATTATGGCGGCCCCGATGGCTTTGAGCTGGTCTATACCAGGCTCTTGACCGGCTGCAGCACGCTGCTCGAAACGCTGGGCGTCGAGCGGGCCTCGTGCAGCGGAAACACTTCCTCGGTGAGGTAAGGCCCGCCGCCCACCGATTCGCGCGATGAAAGCAGCACGAAGCGCGGCGCCGTGAACGTTGCGGTGTGGAAGTTGCCGCGCCCGGCCAGATATTGCACGACATCGTCGAGCCGCGACGATTTGAGCCGTGCCAGCGTCACATGCGGCATGAATTTGCGGGGATCCGGCGGCAGGCCGATGCGCTGGCAGATGCGCTCGATCTCACCCTGCAGGGCGTACATCTCAGGCGATTGCGAGACGCCGGCCCAGACCGAATGCGGTTTCTTCGAGCCGAAGGAACCGATGCCTTCGAGGCGGAACTGGAATTCCGGCCGGTCGATCCGGTCGAGGCGTTCGACGATTTCATCGGCGGTGCGGCCGTCGACATCACCGATGAAGCGCAGGGTGATGTGATAATTCTCCACATCGATCCATCGTGCTCCGGGGAGGCCGCCGCGCAGTAATGAAAGGCTCATCGCCGCATTGCGCGGAATTTCGAGGGCGGTAAACAGTCTCGGCATAACGAGCACTCCCCAAATCTTTTGCAGGTGCTTACACGGAATCACGCAATCAATGAGCGCGCAAGCCCCTATTTCTTCACAGTAGAAATCGTCCCGACGAAATTTGTGACATCGGCTTCCATCTTCTGAACCATGACATCCACGCCCTTCGCATTCGGATGCATGCCGTCGCTGAGTTTGAGCCCTGCATCGAGCACCACGCCGTCAAGGAAGAAGGCATAAAGCCGAACTCCGTGTTTCTCCGAAAGTTTCCGATAAATCGGATTGAAGCGTTCGGCATAATCCGCGCCCATATTGGGTGGCGCCATCATGCCGACGAGGAGCACGGCAATGCCGCGTTCCTTCAGCCGCGTTATCATCTGGTCGAGATTCTTTTCGCTCTCTTCGGGCGGAATGCCGCGCAGCGCATCGTTGGCGCCGAGCTCCAGGATGACGCCATCGGTGCCGTCAGGCACTGACCAGTCGATGCGGGCCAGCCCCCCTGTCGTCGTATCGCCCGAAACGCCGGCATTGGCGATGGCGACGTCGAGTCCCTTCGCCTTCAAGGCCGCCTGCAGCTTTTCGGGAAAGCCGTCGCCGGGCGGCAGCTGATAGCCTGCCATCAGGCTGTCCCCGAATCCGACGAGATTGATTGTCCGCGCATTTGCGCCGGCGGCAAAGATCAGTGAGAGGGCAATGACGGTGAATTGAAGGACGGCAACTTTAAATCTCATCCTGCTTTCCCTAGATTGGCGGGGTGCCGTTATGCGGCAATTTGATTACGGGCTTATATAGGGCGATTTCCGTTGGCAAAAACCATCATCGAGTTGAAGAGCGCCGATCTGACCCTTGGCAGCGCCGCGGCCTCCGTCCATGTGCTGAAGGGTATCGATCTCGATATATCAGCGGGCGAATCCGTCGGCATCGTCGGCCCTTCCGGTTCCGGCAAGTCCACCCTGCTGATGGTGCTTGCCGGATTGGAGAAGCTCGACAGCGGCGAAATCAACATCAACGACACGCCGCTCCACGCGCTGAGCGAGGATGAGGTCGCCGATTTCCGCGGCCGTAACATCGGCATCGTCTTCCAATCCTTCCACCTGATCGCCAACATGACGGCGCTGGAAAACGTCGCCGTGCCGCTGGAGCTCGCCAATGTCCGCAACGCCTTCGAGATCGCCCACCGCGAGCTGAATTCGGTCGGTCTCGGCGAACGGTTGAACCACTATCCCGGCCAGCTTTCCGGCGGCGAACAGCAGCGCGTGGCGATCGCCAGAGCGCTCGCCCCCTCGCCCGCTTTGCTGATCGCCGACGAGCCCACGGGCAATCTCGATACCGAGACTGGCCGCCAGATCGCCGACCTATTGTTTTCCAAACAGGCCGAACGCGGCATGACCCTGCTTCTCGTCACCCACGACGTCTCGCTTGCGAACCGCTGCTCGCGCCAGATCCGCGTCCGCTCCGGCCGGATCGAAGACGACAGCGCTGCCCGCCGCAGCGAGGCGGCATTCGCATGAGAATGATCACGCCGCGCACCGCGCTTGCTTTTCGCCTGGCACTGCGTGAGCTGCGCGGCGGCATTCGCGGCTTCTACATCTTTCTCGCCTGCATCGCGCTCGGCACAGGCGCGATTGCCGCCGTCAACTCGGTTTCGCAGTCGATCACCGACACGATCGCCTCGCAGGGACAGGAGCTCCTGGCCGGCGACGTCCGCTTCGAGCTCAACAACCGCGAGGCCACACCGCAGGAGCTGGCTTTCCTCGAAAGTCTCGGCACCGTCTCGGTGTCGACCGGTCTGCGCTCGATGGCCCGCAAGCCTGATGGTTCCGACCAGGCGCTGGTCGAGGTCAAGGCGGTCGACGACGCCTACCCGCTCTACGGCAGCTTCGCGGCCGAGCCGGATTATCCGCTTGCAGCCCTGCTTTCGGCCCAAAGCGGCACCTATGGCGCGGTCGCAGCGCCGCTGCTGCTCGACCGGCTTGGCCTTGCGGTCGGCGACGAATTGCTGCTCGGCAATGTCAAACTCAGCATTACCGGCACCGTCAAGACCGAGCCGGACGCCCTCTCCGAAGGTTTCGGCTTTGCGCCGCGCCTGCTCGTCAGCCGCCGGGCGCTCGAAGCCTCGGGCCTGATCCAGACCGGAAGCCTGGTCGAGCATGCCTACAAGATCCGGCTGGAGGACAAGCGCGCGATATCGGGCATCCAGGCGCGCGCCTCCAGGGAATTCCCTTCCGCCGGCTGGGCGATCCGCACCAGCGATCGGGCCGCACCCTCGCTTACCGAAAACATCACCCGCTTCTCGCAGTTCCTGACGCTGGTCGGCCTCACCGCGCTGATCGTCGGCGGCGTCGGCGTCGCCAATGCGGTGCGCGCCTTCCTCGATTCCAAGCGCACCACCATCGCCAGCTTCAAATGCCTGGGTGCGCCGGCCGCCATCGTCGTGCTGATCTATCTCTTCCAGATCACCATCATTGCGCTTGGCGGAATCATGATCGGCCTCGTCATCGGCGCCCTGTCGCCGATCTTCGCCGCGCAGTTCCTGGCGCAGTTCCTGCCAGTGTCCACGACGCCGACCCTCTATCCCGGCGCCCTGCTGCTTGCGGCGTTCTTCGGCATCCTGACGACACTCGCCTTCGCCATTCTGCCGCTTGGCCATGCCCGCGAAGTGCCGGCGACGGCGCTCTTCCGCGAGCAGGGCTTCGAGGCCCGCCACCTGCCCTCCTGGCCCTATATCCTGCTTGCGACGCTGTTCATGGCAGCCTTGGCCGGCCTTGCCATCCTCACCGCCTATGACCGCTACATCGCCGTCGTCTTCGTCGCCGCCATCATCTTCGCCTTCGCCGTCCTGCGGCTCGTCGCCGCGCTGATCGCCTGGCTCGCCCGCCGCAGCCCGCGCGTTCACTCGCCGGCGCTCAGGCTCGCCATCGGGAATATCCACCGACCCGGCGCCCTGACACCCTCGGTGGTGCTGTCGCTCGGCCTCGGCCTGGCGTTGCTGGTGACGCTGACCTTGATCGACGGAAACCTGCGCCAGCAGCTGACCGGCCGCATGAACGAGGGCGCGCCGAACTTCTTCTTCGTCGATATCCAGAGCGCCGAGGTCGACGCATTCCGCAACCTCGTCCAGGCGCAGGCGCCGAAGGGCAAGCTCATGGAGGTGCCGATGCTGCGTGGCCGCATCGTCGCCTTCAACGGCGAGGACGTCACCAAGCTGAACGTGCCGGCCGCCGGCCGCTGGGTGCTGAACGGCGATCGCGGCATCACCTACTCCGACGCCGTGCCGGAAAACGCTGCGCTGACCGAAGGCAGCTGGTGGGACAAGGATTACAGCGGCGAGCCGCTGGTCTCCTTCTCCTCGGAAGAGGCCCATGAACTCGGCCTGAAGATCGGCGACACCGTTACCGTCAACGTGCTCGGCCGCAATATCACCGCCAAGATCGCCAATTTGCGCCGCGTCCAGTGGGAATCGCTGTCGATCAATTTCGTCATGGTCTTCTCGCCGAACACCTTCCGCGGCGCTCCGCACGCCTGGCTCGCGACACTGACCGATCCCGCCTCGACGCCGGCCGAAGATGCGGCGATCCTGAAATCCGTCACCAACACCTATCCGACGGTCACCAGCGTTCGGGTCAAGGACGCGATCGATATCGTCAACCAGCTCGTTGCCCAGCTGGCGACCGCGATCCGCGCCGCAGCCTCGGTGGCCCTCATCGCCTCGATCCTCGTCCTCGCCGGAGCGCTTGCCGCCGGCAACCGGGCGCGCACCCACGATGCAGTGGTGCTGAAGACGCTCGGCGCCACCCGGGCCATGCTGATCCGCGCCTTCAGTTACGAATACCTGATCCTGGGGCTTGCGACCGCGATCTTCGCGCTAATCGCCGGCGCCGCCGCCGCCTGGTTCATCGTCGCCCGCATCATGCGGCTGCCCTCGGCCTTTCTGCCCGACGTGGCGGGGCTGACGCTGGTGACGGCGCTCGTCCTGACCGTCGGCATCGGCCTCATCGGCACCTGGCGCATCCTCGGACAGAAGGCGGCGCCCGTCCTGCGCGAGCTTTGACCGGCGAACGACGCCCAAACCCTTCACCTTACGGCGATTTAACCGGCCAGGCCCTTGCAAGCCTCTTGTTTGCGAGGGGCGAAGGCCTCATATTGTCTGCAGGCATGCTGGAGCTCCGCAGCGGCGCCCGGGTCGAAAACCCCGACACCGTAACTCCATCGGAGCTTGTAAGAGGAAACTATGGCTGATCTTCGTAACTATCAAAGCCGCGCTCAAACCGGCGAGATGATTGATCAGGGCCTGCGCACTTATATGCTCAAGGTCTACAACCTGATGGCGCTGGGTCTGGCGATCACCGGTGTGGCCGCATATCTGTCGTTCCAATTCGCTTTCGCCAATGGCGAGATTACCGCTTTCGGTCAGGCGATCTATCTGAGCCCGCTGAAGTGGGTGGTCATTCTGGCGCCGCTGGCTCTGGTGTTCTTCCTGAGCTTCCGGATCCATAGCATGACGGTGAGCGCCGCCCAGACGACCTTCGCGATCTATGCCGCGCTGGTCGGCCTGTCACTCTCGTCGATCTTCCTGATCTATACCGGCCAGAGTGTCGTTCAGACGTTCTTCGTTACCGCCGCCTCCTTCGGCGCGCTGTCGCTTTATGGCTACACGACGAAGCGTGACCTGTCGGCAATCGGCTCGTTCCTGATCATGGGTCTCTTCGGCCTGATCATCGCCTCGCTCGTCAACGTCTTCCTGGCCTCCTCCGCGATGCAGTTCGCCATCTCGGTGATCGGCGTGCTGATCTTCGCAGGCCTGACCGCCTACGACACGCAGCGGATCAAGGAGCTCTACTACGAAGCTGATGACGTTGCTGTTGCCGGCCGCAAGGCGATCATGGGCGCGCTGACGCTCTATCTCGACTTCATCAACCTCTTCATGTTCCTGCTGCAGTTCATGGGCAACCGTAAATAAGCAGGTCCATCAAGATCGAAAAGGCGGCTTCGGCCGCCTTTTTTGTTGCGCCGTTTTCGGAGGAATGGTTTTAGAGAAGCTCTGCCCCGCCGCTGGACCACTGCCCGATGTCCTTCCTTCTGCGCGACGCCTCTGAGGCCGATATTCCCGCCATCACCGATATCTACCGTGAATCCGTTCTGAACGGCACGTCGAGCTATGAGATCACACCGCCCTCCGGGGCCGAGATGGCGCAGCGTTTTGCGGCGATCGTCGGCCAGCAATATCCCTATATCGCCGCAGCCGATGATGACGGAAACTTCCTCGGCTACGCCTATGCCTCGGCCTTCCGCACTCGCCCGGCCTATCGCTGGATGGTGGAGGATTCGATCTATCTGGCGCCCGAAGCGCGCGGCCGCGGCATCGGCAAGGCACTGATGACCGAATTGATCGACCGCTGCACCGTCCTCGGTTTTC
This sequence comes from Rhizobium sp. K102, assembly GCF_022385315.1. Classification (NCBI taxonomy): domain Bacteria; kingdom Pseudomonadati; phylum Pseudomonadota; class Alphaproteobacteria; order Hyphomicrobiales; family Rhizobiaceae; genus Rhizobium; species Rhizobium sp. K102. The sequence continues at coordinate 3,835,119 of NZ_CP092436.1, read as the reverse complement.
GTCAGATGGTGGCCGTCATCGGCGGCGCAAGCCCCGCCTCGATCGCGCTTCATCTCAAGGCGGGCTTCGTGGAGGTCGGCCTGATGCAGGGCACGGGCTACAAGCACGGCCGCTGGCTCGACACGATGCTCATGCAGCGCAGCCTCGGCGAGGGCATGACGACTGATCCGGATCCATCCGCCTATCCCGGCACGCTGTTCGCCGGCTGATCAGGCTTACTTATCAACCAGCTTCAAAGCCTTGTCGAACACCTTGAGGACGTGGTTCAGCTCGTGTCCGCGCTTCAGGATCATGCCGTTGACGTTGATGACGGAGTAAGCGCCTTGCTTGGCGGCGAGCTTCGGGTTCTTTTCGATTCGGAAGAACGGCATTTCGCCGGAGCGCTTGAAGACGGAAAACACCGCCCTGTCTTTCAGGTGATCGATGGCGTAATCGCGCCATTCACCCTCGCCGACCATGCGGCCGTAGATCCACAGGATCGCGTCGAGTTCGCGCCTGTGGAAAGTCACCGGAAGCGGGTCTTTGCTTTGTTTGTATTCCCTGAGATCGACGACGACTGAAGAACTATTGTCGACGGAGCGGCTTTCGCCGTGTCGCAAATCCGGCTGATCTGTCATCAGTCTCCCGAGGCCTCCGCTTGTGACAGGAGAATGACAGTTTGCCCGAGCCGCTACAAATTGCAAGAGTGCGGCCCGTCACATTCGGCCGCAGTGGAAGAGTCGACGCTTTCTCGGCAGCGCCGCATTTCAGTCAAAACAGCGCCTCATTTGCAGGAGAATTATGCATCCCGGTTTGGCGCCAGCGCGCCAAAGGGCCCGGCGGAGCGTATCGACCTTAACCCCAGCCCCGAATACGCTCGGCCGGGCCGCCCGGACCTTCATCCGTATCAGGATGAAATCTCAGATATTTTTGCCCGCCATCACCACCGTCGCGCCAAGGATCGCGGCCGGATCGCCGTCCGCGGTCGCCGACTGCAGCAGGATAGCGCAACCCTCGAGTTGCGGCCGCTGCAGGACGCTTGCCGGCAGCGTCAGATTGGTCGCCTTGCCATCCCACATGCCGACGGTTTCGACATTGGTGACGCTGTGCAGATAGGAGAGCTTCTTGCCGCTGTTTTCACCCTTTTCGACTTCGATCGTCTTTTCCTTGTCGAAATAGACCATGACGACATTGGCTTTACCCTGCCCTGCGCCGATCTTGATCTCCAGCTCGTCGCCGCGCATCGATGCGCTGATGGGAACGGTCAATCCGTTGCCTTCGCTGCTGTAGCTGTCGATCCGGCTGTTGATGCCCGTGAGATCGGAACCGGCGAGATGGCCGCGCCCGTTGACGATGACTTGCGGCGTGTAGACGTTGCTGCGGCCCATCGTCCTGGCATAGCCGTATTGCCGCTCGGTGTTTTCCTTCGAGCTCAGCGTATCGGCCCAGCCGAGATAATTCCAGTAATCGACGTGATAGGCGAGCGCGATGACATCGCCCTGGTTCACCAGCTTGCGGAAAGCCGCATCAGCGGGGGGACAGGAGGAGCAGCCCTGCGCCGTGAAGAGCTCGACGACGCCTTTCGGCGTGCCGTCTTCGGCATGCAGCGGGCCTGCGAGAACAACACCGGCCAATAGCGGGATCAAGAAACGGGGGGACATTCATGCACCTCTTTTTCAGCGCCGACGGCGTATTGGAACCGGAGGCGCTGAGATATGAACGTACGAATAATCCTTCCGGGTCCAAACGAAAAGTCACGAACGGGTGAGACGCGGCATGACCGGAAGCCGCGGAAAACAAATCATCGTGAGTTCGCTCGATGACTGTCGCTGCATAAGAAAGCCGCCGGAAATTGCTTTCCGGCGGCCGTGATCATGTCAGGCTCTTAGCGATCAGGCAGCGAGATCGCGCAGGACCGTCTGCAGGATGCCGCCATTGTTGAGGTAGATCACCTCGTCGAGCGTATCGACACGCGACAGCAGCGGAACGTCCTTCACGGTGCCGTCGCTATAGGTGATCTTGGCGATCTTCCGCTCGCGCGGCTTGATCTTGTCCAGGCCCTCGATGGTGACGAGTTCGTCGCCCTTGAGGCCAAGGCTCTGCCAGGTCGTGCCCTCTTCGAAGACGAAGGGGATGATGCCCATGCCGACCAGGTTCGAGCGATGGATGCGCTCGAAGGACTGAGCGATCACCGCCTTGACGCCGAGCAGGTTGGTGCCCTTGGCCGCCCAGTCGCGCGAGGAGCCGTTGCCATATTCGACACCGGCGAAGATGACGAGCGGCACGCCCTCGGCCTTGTACTGCATGGCCGCGTCGTAGATCGAGGTCTCTTCCTTCGACGGATAGTGAATGGTGTAGCCACCTTCCTTGCCGTTCGGGCCGAGCATGTGGTTGCGGATGCGGATATTGGCAAACGTGCCGCGCATCATCACTTCATGGTTGCCGCGGCGCGTGCCGTATTGGTTGAAGTCGGCAACGGCAACGTCATGACCGATCAGGTAGGCACCGGCCGGCGATGCCGCCTTGATCGAACCGGCGGGCGAGATGTGGTCGGTGGTGATCTTGTCACCGAACAGGCCGAGGACGCGCGCGCCCTTGATGTCTGCCACGCCGGTGCCCTTCTTGCCCATGCCGACGAAGTAAGGCGGGTTCTGGACATAGGTCGAATTGTCGTCCCAGGCATAGGTCTGGCCCGGCGGAACCTGGACGGCCTGCCAGTTGACGTCGCCCTTGAAGACGTCGGCATACTTGCTTTCGTAGAGCTCGCGGGTCACGTATTTCAGGATGAATTCCTGGACTTCCTTCGAGGTCGGCCAGATGTCCTTGAGATAGACCGGGTTGCCGCTCTGGTCCTCGCCGATCGGCTCCTTGGTCAGGTCCTTCTGCACCGTGCCGGCAAGCGCGTAGGCGACGACGAGCGGCGGCGAAGCGAGGTAATTCGCCTGGACGTCAGGCGAAATGCGGCCTTCGAAGTTACGGTTTCCGGAAAGGACGCCGGATACGATCAGGCCCTTGTCGTTGATCGTCTTCGAGATCGGCGCCGGCAACGGGCCGGAATTGCCGATGCAGGTCGTGCAGCCGAAGCCGACGAGGTTGAAGCCGAGCTTGTCGAGATCAGCCTGCAGGCCCGACTTGGCGAGATATTCGCCGACGACCTGCGATCCCGGGGCGAGCGAGGTCTTGACCCAGGGCTTGGTCTTCAGGCCCTTGGCAACGGCGTTGCGGGCAAGAAGGCCGGCGGCGATCAGCACCGACGGGTTGGAGGTGTTGGTGCAGGAGGTGATGGCAGCAATCGCCACGTCGCCATGGCCGAGATCGAAATCCGTGCCTTCGACCGCATAGCGATTGTTCAGCTGGCCGGGCTTCTTGTAGTCAGCATCCATCGAGCCGGCGAAACCGGAAGCGATGTTTTCGAGTGCGATGCGGCCTTCCGGACGCTTCGGGCCGGCCATCGACGGAACGACGTCGCCGAGGTCGAGTTCCAGCGTGTCGGTGAAGACGAGATCGGAACCATCGCCTTCGCGCCACATGCCCTGGGCCTTCGAATAGGCTTCGACGAGCGCGATCCGGTCATGCGTGCGGCCGGACATGGTGAGATAATTGATGGTTTCGCCGTCGACCGGGAAGAAGCCGCAGGTGGCGCCATATTCCGGGCCCATGTTGCCGATCGTCGCACGGTCGGCGAGCGGCATGTTGTCCATGCCGGGGCCGAAGAATTCGACGAACTTGGAAACAACGCCCTTCTTGCGCAGCATCTGCACGACGGTGAGAACGAGGTCGGTCGCCGTGACGCCTTCCTTGAGCTTGCCGGTCAGCTTGAAGCCGATGACTTCGGGCAGCAGCATCGACACCGGCTGGCCGAGCATGGCTGCTTCCGCTTCAATACCGCCCACGCCCCAGCCGAGAACGCCGAGACCGTTGATCATCGTCGTGTGGCTGTCGGTGCCGACGCAAGTATCCGGATAGGCGATCGTCTCGCCGTCCTCTTCCTTGGTCCAGACGGTCTGGCCGAGATATTCGAGGTTGACCTGGTGACAGATGCCGGTGCCGGGAGGCACGACGCGGAAGTTCTTGAAGGCCTGCTGGCCCCACTTCAGGAAGCGGTAGCGCTCGCCGTTGCGCTGATATTCCAGCTCGACGTTCTTGGCGAAAGCCTGCGGCGTGCCAAATTCATCGACGATGACGGAGTGGTCGATGACGAGGTCGACGGGAACGAGCGGGTTGATCTTCTCGGGATCGCCACCGAGCGACACCATCGCGTCGCGCATGGCGGCAAGGTCGACGACGGCGGGAACGCCGGTGAAGTCCTGCATCAGCACGCGCGCCGGGCGATAGGCGATTTCGTTTTCGACCGCACCCTTGTTGTTCAGCCACTCGGCAACGGCCAGGATGTGCTCCTTGGTAACCGACTGGCCGTCTTCGAAGCGCAGCAGGTTTTCGAGCAGCACCTTCATCGAATAGGGAAGCTTCGAGACGCCGGGCAGACCGTTTGCCTCAGCCTTGGGCAGGCTGTAATAGACATAGTCCTTCCCGTTCACCGAAAGCGTGGAACGACAATTGAAACTGTCAAGAGATTTAGACACGAGAGACCCCGTTTCTGATAGCCAACACAGTCGTGCGAACGCCTATGCACTTAATGCACATCAGGATGCGGGTACGGCCATTTCCGCTGTCCGCACGTGGAACAGATGCTCCAAGTTCGGCGCAAGGATGAAATTCACGCCGACCGCTGGCGTGGTTGCAGGTCTTATAGATAATTTCCTAAAAACTTGCCATACCCGGAAACGGTCAAAATCGGACATTTTTTGACCCCTCCGTAAGCCGAAACGAAGAAAGAGCCGATGCATGCATCTCACCGCCGAAAATCTGGCCGCAAGGCGCGGTGACGATCTCATTTTCGTTAACATTTCCTTTCACTTGGCAGCCGGCGAGGCGCTTATCCTGACCGGCAGAAATGGATCGGGAAAGTCCACTTTGCTGCGCGTTGTCGCCGGCCTCCTCAGGCCTGAAAAGGGCACTGTCATCTTTCATGGCGACGGCAGCCGGGAAGGCCGGCATCCCGGTGAGGTCTGCCACTACCTCGGCCATCGAAATGCGATGAAGAATGAACTTACGGTTGCAGAGAACCTCGATTTCTGGCGCGCCTTCCTCGGCGAAACGGAAACGCCCGCCGACCTATCACTCGAAGCGGCAGCCGAAGCCGTCGGCCTTTCGGGAATAACCCACCTTCCCTTCGGCTATCTCTCCGCCGGCCAGCAGCGCCGATTCGCCTTCGCCAAGCTGCTCGTCGCCCACCGGCCCGTCTGGATCCTTGACGAACCCACAGCGGCACTCGATGCCAGCGCCGATCGGCTGTTTGCCGGATTGATCGAAGCGCATCTGGCAAAAGGCGGCATCGTGCTGGCGGCGACACATCAGCCGCTGGGGTTGAAGAATGTGCAGGAATTGAAGATGACGGGCTTTGCCGGCGTGGATCAGGGGGTGTGGGGATGACCGCACTCTTCCTCCGCGATCTCAAGCTCTCGATCCGCGCCGGCGGCGGCACGCTGATCGGGGTGCTGTTCTTCCTGACCGTCGTCGCCGTCATCCCCTTCGGCGTCGGCCCGGATCTCAAGCTTCTTTCCCGCATCGGCCCCGCCATCGTCTGGATCGGCGCCCTGCTTGCAGCCCTTCTTGGCCTCGACCGCCTGTTCCAGGCCGAGCGCGACGATGGATCGCTCGACCTGATGCTGACGCAGGAAACACCGCTCGTCCTCACCGTACTGGTCAAATGCTGTGCCCACTGGACGGCCACCAGCCTGCCTTTGGTCATCGCCTCGCCGCTGCTCGGCCTCTTCATGAATATGGACGAGACGGCGATCGGCGCAACCGCGCTGACGCTGCTCGTCGGTTCGCCGGCCATCACCTTCATCGGCGCCGTCGGCGCCGCCGTTGCCGTCGCCCTGCCCCGCGGTGGCCTGCTGGTCTCGATCCTGGTCCTGCCGCTGACCATCCCGGTTCTGATCTTCGGCGTCAGCGCCACCTATGCCGCCGTCGAGGATCCGGTCCCGTTCCTGCCACCCTTCCTCATCCTGACCGCACTGACGCTGTTCTTCGCGGTGATCGGCCCGGCCGCCGCTGCGCTTGCGCTGCGAAACGCGTCGGATTGAATGTCATTCGATTGCGGGAAAAGCCGGATCAAGGTAAGGAAGCAGCCATGAACGACACAAGCCTTGCCATCCGCAAATTCAGCGATCTCGCCAACCCGACGCTGTTTCTGGCGCTGGCGGCCCGTGTCATCCCCTGGTTGGCCGGCATCACCGCGCTCTGTTTCGCGGCCGGCCTCTATCTCAGCTTCTCCACCGAAGGCGATTACCAGCAGGGCGAGACCGTCCGTATCATGTATATCCACGTCCCGGCCGCGTGGCTCTCGATGATGTGCTACACGATCATGAGTGTCTCGGCGATCGGCACACTGGTCTGGCGCCATCCGCTGGCCGACGTCTCCGCCAAGGCCGCCGCCCCGCTCGGCGCCGCCTTCACTCTGCTGGCGCTCGTCACCGGCTCGCTCTGGGGCAAACCGATGTGGGGCACCTGGTGGGTCTGGGACGCCCGCCTGACCTCCGTTTTCGTCCTCTTTCTGATGTATCTCGGCCTGATTGCGCTGAGCCGCGCCATCGACGATCCGTCGAGGGCCGCGCGGGTCTGCGCCGTGCTCATCCTCGTCGGCTTCGTCAACATTCCGATCATCAAGTTCTCCGTCGAATGGTGGAACACGCTGCACCAGTCGGCGAGCGTCCTGCGGATCGGCGGTCCGGCGATCGACCCGGAATTCCTGCGCCCGCTCCTCGTCATGGCGATCGCCTTCACCCTCCTCTTCTTCACCTTGCACATCATGGCGATGAGGAACGAAATCTGGCGCCGCCGCATCGCCGCACAGCGCCGTCTCGCCGCCCGGATGGCGAGCCGGGAGGAATAGACCCATGACGCATGCTTTCTACGTCTACGCCTCTTACGGCTTTGCAGCCCTCGTGACGATCGCGGTCACCCTCTGGACCTGGGCCGACGGGCGGGCGCGCCGGCGTGAACTCGAAGCGCTCGAAGCCGCAGGCATTCGCCGCCGCTCGGCGCGCGCGGGGGACAGCGAATGAACGAGGCGCCCGAAACCAAAACCGTCAGGCCTCGCGGCCTTGGTCGCTACGCTCTGGCGCTTCTGCCGCTGATCGTCTTCGGCGCCATTGCCGCGACGGCCGCAAAGATGCTCTACGACCAGGATTTCCATGGCAAGAACATCGCCGAAATCCCATCGGCCCTGATCGGCACCAAGGCGCCGGCGCTGAATCTTCCGCCGCTCGACGGGGCAAACCTGCCGGCGCTCACCGATGCGGCGATCAAGGGCAAGCTGACCCTCGTCAACGTTTTCGCCTCCTGGTGCCTCCCCTGCAGGGACGAACATCCGATCTTGAAGGAACTGGCGAAAGACGGTCGGCTCAACATCATCGCCATCAATTACAAGGACAAGAACGACAACGCCCTGCGTTTCCTCGGCGAACTCGGAAATCCCTATCGGGCGATCGGCATCGATCCGAACGGCAAGGCGGCGATCGACTGGGGTGTCTACGGTATCCCGGAAAGCTATCTGGTCGGCGCCGACGGCACCATCCTCTACAAGCGCGTCGGCCCCTTCGACGATATCAGCCTGAAGGAAGGGCTGTTCCCGGCGATGGAAAGGGCGCTGGCGAAGCCGGCTTCGTAAGTCAAGAAAGACCCCTCCACACAAGGGGGTTACCGAGGCAGGTTAAGCTCCACCCTGCCAGACCTTGATCGCCTCCACCGGCCAGACCAGCATCAGCACGTTCAGCGTCAGATTATCGCGGATGACAAAACCGGTGAAAATCTCGAAGAAGATGCCGATTACGACCGTGACCGCCACCGGCGCCCGTGAGGCGAAAAAGAAGCCGACGCACATGAAGGCGGTGTCCATTGCCGAATTCAGGATGCTGTCGCCGTAATAATCGAGCGCGATCGTCGCCGTGCGGTAGCGGTCGATGATCAGCGGCGAGTTTTCGAGCAGTTCCCAGCCGGATTCGATCACCAGCGCCAGGAGCAGCCGCGCCGCCAGCGGCTTGCGGCGCAGGATCAGGTGGCCGAGCCCATAGAACAGGAAGCCGTGGATGATATGCGACGGCGTGTACCAGTCGGACAGATGCTGCGAATTGCCGCTGGTATTGACCCCGCCTTCCCACAGCTTGACATAACCGCAGGCGCAGATCGGCACCCGGCCCATCAGATATTCGGCGACGACCTGGGCGACCAGCACCGCGAGGCAGGCGACGAACCAGAAGCTCTGCTGTCTGACGCGGTATTCGGCGTCCGCTGTGCTCACGTCTCACCGTCCGTTTCCAGGTTGACGCTATGTTTCAGCACCAGCGGCATTTGCGCTAGCGTGAAGATGATGGTGATCGGCATCGTGCCCCAGACTTTAAAGGCGACCCAGGTATCGTCCGAAAAATTGCGCCAGACGACTTCGTTCAGCACGGCTAGGAATAGGAAGAAGACGCCCCAGCGGATGGTAAGCTTGCGCCAGCCCTCTGCATCGAGCTGGAAGGCAGCGTTGAAGACATAACCGAGCAGCGAGCGGCCGAAGGCGAGCCCGCCCAGCAGCGCGACTCCGAAGAGCGCATTGACGATGGTAGGCTTCATTTTGATGAAGGTCTCGTTCTGCAGCCAGATCGACAGAGAGCCGAAGATAACGACGACGATGCCGGAGACAAAGGGCATGATCGGCAAATGGCCGAGCACGATCTTCGACACGATCAGCGAAGTGACCGTCGCTGCCATAAAAAGCGCGGTCGCGACGAACAGAGGACCGCCCAGTTCCGAAAGGGCAGGAAATCTCTCCACCAGCCACTGGCCGCGCAGATTGGCGAAGAAGAAGATCATCAGCGGCCCGAGTTCCAGCGCCAGTTTCAGCGTCGGATGATGGCGGTCGGCGGCGCTCGGCGTGATATCGCTTTCGGTGGTCATGCGTTCTTCGAACCTGCTATTTCCAAAAATTCGTTTCCCGACCGTCCCTTGCAGGCCTTCGGCGGCTTATCTGTGGCATCATTGGGGAAGCCCGGCAATGGCGTGGGCGAAATCCTCGGCCTCGAACGGCTCGAGATCGTCGACCCCCTCGCCGACACCGATGAAATAGACCGGCAGCTTGTGCTTGGCGGAGATCGCGACGAGAATACCGCCGCGCGCCGTGCCGTCGAGCTTGGTCATGATCAGCCCGTTGACGCCGGCGACATTGCGGAAGATCTCGACCTGGCTCAGCGCATTCTGTCCCGTCGTGGCGTCGAGCGTCTGCAGCACCGTATGGGGCGCATCGGGATCGAGCTTGCCGAGCACCCGCACGATCTTCTCGAGCTCGGCCATCAGCTCGGCCTTGTTCTGCAGGCGGCCGGCGGTATCGACGATCAGCACGTCGCATTTCTTCGCTTTCGCCTGCTCGAAAGCATCATAGGCAAGGCCGGCGGCATCGGCGCCGAGCTTGGTGCCGACGAACTCGGAATTGGTCCGCTCAGCCCAGATCTTCAGCTGCTCGATCGCCGCCGCACGGAACGTATCGCCGGCAGCCAGCATCACCTTCAACCCGGCACCGGAAAGCTTCGCCGCGAGCTTGCCGATCGTCGTGGTCTTGCCGGTGCCGTTGACGCCGACGACGAGGATGACATGCGGCTTGTGCGAGAGATCGAGCTGCAGCGGTTTGGCGACCGGCTTCAACACCTTAGCGATCTCGGACGCCATGATCCGGCTGACATCCTCGCCGGTAACGTCCTTGCCGTAGCGCTCCGAAGCGAGCGTATCGGTGACGCGTAGCGCCGTCTCGACGCCGAGATCGGCCTGGATCAGCAGGTCTTCGAGATCCTGCAGCGTCTCGTCGTCAAGCTTGCGCTTGGTGAAGAGCGCGGTGATCTGGTTGGTGAGCTGCGAGGAGGTGCGCGCAAGCCCGTTGCGCAGTCGCTGGAACCAGCTGAGTTTCGCCTGCGGAGCGATGGGCTGCGGTTCGACGATCGCAGGGCCGGTGGCGAAGCCTTTGGGGAGGATGGGCTCAATGGCTGGAGCTGGCTCTATCGGCTCCGATGGCGGCAGGGGCGTTTCGACGGAAAGCTCGCGATCTGTGGCTTCCCCCCTACCCTGCCGGGCATCCCCCCACAGGTGGGGGGAAACTCGCGGCGATGTCTTCCGCCACATTGGCTGATTCATCCGAAGCAGCGGGCTCACTCTCCACATCTGCAGGCGCACTCTCCACATCCATTGACTGGCGAGCGGCATCCAATTGCTCAGTCCCCCCACCTGTGGGGGGACGCCCGGCAGGGTAGGGGGGTATCTTCCTCCGCTTCCGCCTCGGCCTCCAACAGCGACAACGGCACGACGCCCATGTCGCCCGGATGATCGGCCGGCGGCAGCACTTCCGTTTCAGCCGCGACAGATTCCGGCTCTACTGACGCTTCATCAATATCCGCCGCTGGTCCACCCGCCGTATCCATCTCCTCGGGAAGAACCGGATCGTCAGCGATCGGCAGATCTTCGTCGCGCGGGCGCGGCTCGAGTTCCCTTTCCACGGCTTCGGGCACGGGCTCTTCAGCTGGCTTGCCGAAGGTGAAGACCTTTTTGATGAAACTGAGAGCCATGAGAATTCCGTGAAAGTCAGGCCGCGGCGGCCGTCAATTGCATGTCGAGATGCTTGCCATTGTGGCCGGTGATGGTGGCCGGCACAAGTTCGCCAGGGCGAAGGCCGGCGGCTGCGACCAGGGTGAAGTTCTCCGTATGCGCCAGGCCGTTGTTTTCGACAAGCAGCCACTGCCGGGTTCCGACCATGCCATCGAGGTGGGATTGATGGAGCTTATGTCCAGTGGCGCGCAGCCGTGCGGCGCGTTCCTTGACCAGCGTCCGGTCGAGTTGCGGCATGCGGGCGGCCGGCGTGCCGGGACGCGGGCTGTAGGGGAAAACATGCAGATGCGCGATGCCGGCCTCTTCGGAGAGCCGCACGGCATTGCCGAACATTTCCTCGGTTTCCGTCGGGAAGCCGGCGATCATATCGGCGCCGAAGCTCATCCCGGGGCGCAGTCGGCGCGCATCCTCGATGAAGCGCAGCGCATCGGCGCGCGAGTGCCGGCGCTTCATCCGCTTCAGGATCATGTCGTCGCCATGCTGCAGCGAAAGATGCAGATGCGGCATGAAACGCGGTTCTTCGGCGATGAGATCCATCAGATGGGCATCGGCCTCGATGCTGTCGATCGAGGAAAGCCTGAGGCGGCGGATATCGGGGAGCTGCTTCAAGAGCGTCTTGGCCAGAAGACCGAGGGTCGGCGCACCCGGCAGGTCGCCGCCATAGCTGGTGGCATCGACGCCGGTCAGGACGATCTCGCGATAACCGCTGTCGGCGAGCTTGCGGGCCTGATCGACGACGGCTCCCATCGGCACCGAGCGGGAATTGCCGCGGCCATAGGGGATGATGCAGAAGGTGCAGCGATGGTCGCAGCCGTTCTGCACCTGGATGAAGGCGCGCACATGGCCATCGATGTGCCTGACCATCTGCGGCGCCGTCGCCTTGACGCTCATGATATCGTTGACGCGCAGCTTCTCTTCGGCCGAAACGCCGAAATCCGGCAGGCTGCGATAGGAAGCGCTCGAAAGCTTTTCCTCGTTGCCGAGCACAGCATCGACCTCCGGCATGGCGGCGAAGGTCTGTTTTTCCGTCTGCGCGGCGCAGCCGGTGACGATGATGCGGGCATGCGGATTGTCGCGGCGCGCCCGGCGGATCGCCTGGCGGGCCTGGCGCACGGCCTCGCCGGTCACCGCGCAGGTATTGACCAGGACGGCATTGTTGAGCCCGGCCTTCTCGGCCTGCGCCTTCATCACTTCGGATTCATATGTGTTGAGGCGGCAGCCGAAGGTAATGACCTCGATGCCGCTCACTGCGCCTCCGCCCCTCGGTTATCATCGCGCGACCAGAGGCCGGTCGAAGGATCGAGCTTGCCCGACCACTCCCATTCGGCCGGTCCGGTCATGATCACATGGTCGTCGCGCTCGCGCCATTCGATCGAAAGTGTCGCCGGCGGCTTGGCGCTTGCGACATTGATCGTCACCGTGCGGCCGGTGCGGCCGGTGCGCGCGGCGCTGACAGCTGCAGAACAGGCGGCCGAACCGCAGGCGAGCGTCAGTCCCGCGCCGCGCTCCCAGGTGCGCGTCGTCACGGATGTCGGCGAGGTCACCTGCGCCAAAGTGATGTTGGCGCGCTCGGGAAACATCGGGTGGTTTTCCAGCAGCGGCCCGAAGCGGGCGAGATCATAGGACATCACGTCCCTGTCCACCCAGAAAATCGCATGCGGGTTGCCCATCGACATGGCAGACGGAGAATGCAGCACCGGATTATCGATCGGGCCGATTTGCAGTTCGATGCGGCTTGTGTCGTGGAATTCTTCCGCCAGCGGGATCCTGTCCCAATCGAAGACCGGCTTACCCATATCGACGGAGATCATCCCGTCCTCGTGCTCGACGGCGTTGAGAATGCCGGCGACCGTCTGGAAGGTGAAGGCCTTCCGGCCGGTCTCGGCGGCAAGCGCCTGCACGACGCAGCGTGTGCCGTTACCGCAGGCCTGCGCCTTCGAACCGTCAGAATTCAGGATATCGATGAAGGCATCGGTGCCGTCGGCCTTCGGATCATGGATCGCCATGATCTGATCGAACTCGGTCTCAGGATCGGCATTGAGCGCGACAGCCGCAGCTGCCGTTACCTTATCCGGCCGGCCACGCATGTCGACGACCAGGATCTTGTTGCCAAGCCCGTTCATCCTCGCGAATTCGACCGTTGCGCTCATAGTATCATTCCGTCCGTGTTTCCGCTGTATATGGCGGAAATACGAAGGAATTACCAGTGGGTGAGTGCCGGGCAGCCATGGCCGCCGGCCGTTCCTGCGAGGCAGTCCGGTTTTAACGATCAGCACCGTTGGAATTGAAAGACGCCGCATGCGCTTCGACGATGGCGGCGGTGATGACCTTTCTCAGCTCGTAGACCAGGGAGCGGGAGCGCTTGCGATCCAGATCCTGTGCCGCTTTTGCAAGACTAAGGCCTTCGTTCAGAACAATATGATGAGCCCGCGCCAGTGCCCAGCTCTCAATATCAGGGTTGATCATTCGATATCTCCGCCGGATCATCCGGCATCAAGGATATTCACGAATCATTTTACAGGATGCACTTAAGGAGAAAGTAGAATCATAAGTGGAATATTTTGCAACTAGGCTCTATCGCGAATTAGGGCCGCCAGCCGGAATTTTTACTGTGAAATATACCCGAAAGCGCGTCCGAAACCTCCGCCGGGCGGTCATCCACGCATTCGCCTTGACTTTCGCGCCGCTTTCCTGTTTATCGCGCCCAATCCGCGACGAGCCGCATGACTCCGAGCCGCCGACCGGGACCTGAGATCCCGGAGGTCAACACCCGACAGCGCGATGCGCCCTCGGGTGCTTTTTGGCTGTGCGTCTTGTTTTCGTCACGGAAAAGCACGACGTTTCCGGGCAGATCGAACCCGCCCGAAACGTATCAAGGAAGAGCCGATGTTTGAAAACCTCCAGGACCGTCTTGGATCCATTCTGAATGGACTGACAGGCCGTGGCGCGCTTTCGGAAGCCGATGTTTCCGCAGCGCTGCGCGAGGTTCGCCGTGCGCTGCTGGAGGCCGACGTCGCGCTCGACGTCGTGCGTTCCTTCACCGACCGCGTGCGTGAAAAGGCCGTCGGCGCGGAGATCCTGAAGTCGATCAAGCCCGGTCAGATGGTGGTCAAGATCGTCCATGACGAACTGATCGAGATGCTGGGCGGTGAAGGCGTCGGCATCGACCTGCATGCGCCCGCCCCCGTCGTCGTCATGATGGTCGGCCTGCAGGGCTCGGGCAAGACGACGACGTCAGCCAAGATTGCCAATCGCCTGTCGACGCGCGAGAAGAAGAAAGTGCTGATGGCGTCGCTCGACACGCGCCGTCCGGCAGCCCAGGAGCAGCTTCGCCAGCTCGGCGCCCAGGCCAGCATCGACACGCTGCCAGTTATCGCCGGCCAGTCGCCGACCGATATCGCTGCCCGCGCGGTGCAGGCGGCCAAGCTCGGCGGCCACGACGTCGTCATTCTCGATACCGCCGGCCGCACCCATATCGACGAACCCTTGATGGTCGAGATGGCCGACATCAAGAAGCGTTCGAACCCGCATGAAATCCTGCTGGTCGCCGACAGCTTGACCGGTCAGGACGCCGTCAACCTCGCCCGCAATTTCGACGAACGCGTCGGCATCACCGGCCTCGTGCTGACCCGCATGGACGGCGACGGCCGCGGCGGCGCCGCGCTTTCGATGCGCGCCGTCACCGGCAAGCCGATCAAGCTGATCGGCGTCGGCGAGAAGATGAGCGAGCTCGAGGAGTTCCATCCTCGCCGCATCGCCGACCGCATTCTCGGCATGGGCGACATCGTCTCGCTCGTCGAGCGCGCGGCGGAAAATATCGACGCCGAGAAGGCGGCTGCCATGGCCGCCAAGATGGCCAAGGGCAAGTTCGATCTTGACGATCTCGCCGACCAGCTGCGCCAGATGCAGAAGATGGGCGGCATGGGCGGCATCATGGGCATGATGCCCGGCATGGCGGGTATGAAGGACAAGATGGCCGCCGCCGGCCTCGACGACAAGCTTTTCGGCCGACAGATCGCCATCATCCAGTCGATGACCAAGGCCGAGCGCGCCAATCCCGACCTGCTCAAACATTCGCGCAAGAAGCGCATCGCCGCCGGCTCCGGCACCGATGCCGCAGCCATCAACAAGCTTCTGAAGATGCACCGCCAGATGGCCGACATGATGAAGATGATGGGCGGCAAGGGCAAAGGCGGCATGATGAAGCAGATGCTGAGCGGCCTTGCCGGCAAGATGGGGCTTGGCGGCGGCATGGGTGGCGGCATGCCCGATCTCTCGAATATCGATCCCCGGCAGCTCGAAGCCCTGCAGAAGCAGGCCGAAGCAGCGGGGCTAGGAAAGCCGGGTGGGGGTATGCCCGGTCTCGGCGGCCTGCCGGGTGGTTTGCCAGGCCTCGGCGGCGCCAAGCTGCCAGGCCTCGGCGGTGGTTTCCCGGGATTGCCCGGTTTGCCGAAAAAGAAGTGAAAGGATCGTTTGCCCCATGATTGATCCAGACGTCAAAGCCCAGCTCACGAGCTATCGTCAGTCGATCGACAACATCGATGCCGCTCTCGTGCACATGCTGGCCGAACGCTTCCGCTGCACCAAAGAGGTCGGCGTGCTGAAGGCCAAATACAATCTGCCGCCGGCCGATCCGGCGCGCGAGGAATACCAGATCGAACGCCTTCGCCAGCTGGCGAAAGCCGCCAATCTGGACCCGGATTTCGCCGAGAAGTTCCTGAACTTCGTTATCAAGGAAGTCATCCGGCATCATGAGCAGATCGCTGCGGATCACGCTGAACAGAGCGCCGCAGCCCGATAACCATACCGCCTCACGAAGCGGTCAAGAAAAGCCTAAGGAGTAAAGAACATGGCACTGAAAATTCGTCTCGCCCGCGGTGGGTCCAAGAAGCGTCCGTACTACCACGTCGTTCTCGCCGATGCGCGCAGCCCGCGTGACGGCCGCTTCCTCGAAAACCTCGGTTCCTGGAACCCGATGCTCGCCAAGGACGACGAGAAACGCGTTCAGCTGAACGCCGAGCGCATCAAGCACTGGCTCGACAACGGCGCCCAGCCGACCGACCGCGTTCTGCGCTTCCTCGATGAAGCCGGCGTTGCCAAGCGCGAAGCCAAGAACAACCCGGTCAAGGCAAAGCCCGGCAAGCGCGCCCAGGAACGCGCCGCTGAAAAGGCTCAGAAGGCCGCTGACGCCGCTGCTGCTGCCGACGCCGCGGAATAATCGGGACCTTCCCCAATCGAACGGGCGGCATGGCGACATGCCGCCCGTTTTCGTTTCCAATTACCCGCACTTCGTTTATGAGAAGCCTGTCTTTCCGGCTTCACATGAAGGAACCCATGACAAAGCTTGAAAACCCCGTTCTGATGGCGACGATCGGCGGCGCACAAGGCCTGCGCGGTGAAGTGCGCGCCAAGGCCTACACGGCCGATCCGACGGCGCTCGGCGATTACGGCCATCTGCACAGCATGGACGGACGCAGCTTCGAAATCCTCGAAATCCGCGAGACGAAGAATGTCGTCGTGGTCCGCTTCCGCGGCATCAACGACCGCAACGCCGCCGAGGCGCTGAACGGCCTGGAACTCTACATCGAGCGCGACAATCTGCCCGACGAGGAACTGGAGGACGACGAGTTCTACTATGCCGATCTCGAAGGACTCGAGGCGCGGGACGATCAGGGCGTCAGCTACGGCATGGTCACCGGCGTCTTCGATTTCGGCGCCGGCGATCTTCTGGAACTTAAAGGTCCGGGCAAGCGCCCGGTGCTGATCCCCTTCTCGGAAGCCTCGGTGTTGGAGATCGACCTCGAAGCCGGCACATTGCTGATCGATCCGCTGGCGGCCGGTTTGATCGACGATCCCGAAGAACTTTCGAAATTCACCCCGGACAAGCCGAAAAAGAAGAAGTGATGGCTTTCCGGGCGAGCGTGCTGACACTCTATCCGGAGATGTTTCCGGGACATCTGGGCTTTTCGCTCGCCGGCAAGGCGATGCAGCGCGGGCAATGGTCGCTGGACGCCGTGCAGATCCGCGATTTCGCTACCGACAAACATCGCACCGTCGACGACACCCCGGCCGGCGGCGGCGCCGGCATGGTGCTGAAACCCGACGTGCTCGCCCGCGCCATCGACAGTACCTGTCAAAACGATACCCGCCCGCGCCTGCTGATGAGCCCGCGTGGGCGGCCGCTGACGCAGCAGCGCGTGCGCGACCTGGCGGCGGGCGACGGCGTCGTCATCGTCTGCGGCCGTTTCGAGGGCGTCGACCAGCGGGTGATCGAAGCGCGGGGGCTGGAAGAGGTCTCGGTCGGCGACTACGTGCTGTCGGGCGGCGAACCGGCGGCGCTGATCGTGCTCGATGCGATCATCCGCATCCTGCCCGGCGTCATGGGCAACGATCTTTCCGGCCTGCACGAAAGCTTCGAGGGCGGACTGCTGGAACATCCGCATTATACGAGGCCGCAGGAGTGGGAAGGCCGGGAAATCCCCTCCATCCTGACGTCCGGCAACCACGGCGCCATCGAAAAATGGCGTCAGGAGGAGGCGGTGCGGCTGACGCGGGAGCGGCGGCCGGATCTCTTCGAAAAGGCTGAGCCTAAGAAAAACGGCTGATTCCACCCTCCCCTTCACAAAAATGTCGTGCGAGGGATGACAAGCCCCGGCCTTTCGTGTATTGGCGCACGCGGAAATGGGGTTAGCCCCGTCTGCCAGCAAACAAAGAATGGTGAATCCGCTCCCGCCCCGAAGGGGCAAAATCCTGAGGCTCGCCCAAGGGATCAGTGCCGAGCGCTCTGGCTGTTTCAGAAGAACCAAAGGTTAAGACGATGAACATCATTCAGCAGCTTGAGGCCGAACAGGCCGCCAAGATCGAAGCCAAGCGCACCCTCCCCGAATTCTCCCCGGGCGATACCGTCCGCGTCAACGTGAAGGTCACGGAAGGCAACCGTACCCGCGTTCAGGCCTATGAAGGCGTCTGCATCGCCCGCTCCGGCGGCGGCCTGCAGGAAAACTTCACGGTTCGCAAGATCTCCTACGGCGAAGGCGTCGAGCGCGTATTCCCGGTCTACTCGCCGATGATCGAAAGCGTCGACGTGGTTCGCCGCGGTAAGGTCCGTCGCGCCAAGCTCTATTACCTCCGCGACCGTCGCGGCAAGTCCGCTCGTATCGTTGAAGACACCGGCGTCCGCGCCCGCAAGCTCAACGATGCCGAGCGCGCCGCCGTTGCCGAGGAAAAGGCACGCATCGAAGCTGAAAAAGTTGCAGCCGCTCAGGCGCTCGCCGCCGAGAAGGCAGCAGCAGAAGCGGCCGAAGCCAAGGCCGCTGCTGAAGCAGCAGCCGCCGCCGCTGCGGAACCGGCAGCAGAATAAGATCTGCGCCACGCAATTCTTCGCTTGGAGCAAAATTCTTTCGCTTGGAAAGGCGGCCTTCGGGTCGCCTTTTCTCTTTTTTGCGTCGGTGCGCCGCCGGCGGCCTTGCCTTCGGCAGGTCTTCCGTGACAATTTTCGCGTTCAATCCGGGAGTCATTCCATGCTGTTTCGTCGTACCGTTGTTGCCGGCTTTGCCGCCCTTGCGCTCGCTCCTTTGACCGTGTCGGCTGCCGAACTGCCCGATCTCGGCGGCAAGAGCGTCGTCGTCGTCACCGAAAATGCCTATCCGCCGCTGCAGTTCGTCGATCCGAAATCCGGCAAGGCGATCGGCTGGGAATATGATGCGATGAACGAGATCGCCAAGCGGCTGAACTTCAAGGTCGAATATCAGAACACCAGCTGGGACGCGATGATCCAGGCGGTCTCCGACGGCCAGTACAACATCGGCATGACCGGCATCACCATCAAGGACGACCGCAAGCAGAAGGTCGATTTCTCCGATCCCTATATGCGCTCGCAACAGTTCATGCTCGTGCGCGGCGACGAGAAGCGCTTCACCGACGCCAAGAGCTTTGCCGCCTTCAACGACGGCCTGATTGGCGCCCAACCCGGCACCTCGCCTTTTTATACTGCCGTCTATGAAATCCTCGATGGCAACGAACAGAACCCGCGCATCAAGCTTTTCGAAACCTTCGGCGCCACCGTGCAGGCGCTGAAGACCGGCGACGTCGACCTCGTGCTGACCGACAGCGTCGCGGCCAAGGGCTATGTCGATTCCTCGAACGGCGGGTTGAAGGTGGTCGGAGAAGCGCTCGGCACCGAGGATTTCGGCTTCATCTTCCCGAAGGGGTCCGAGCTCGTCGCTCCCGTCAATGCCGCTATCGCAGCGCTGAAGGCGGACGGCACCTTTGACGCGCTGAACAAGAAGTGGTTCCTCGACTACAAGATGGGCGAATAACCCCGAGCGATCGCAGATGGCGCCACAACCATCCCTGCGACATGAGAAGGACGACCGTCCGTGGTGGCTGGCCGTGCTTGTTCTGATCGGTCTCGTTCTCGCCGTCGTTATCATCACCAACGACATTTACACCCAGGTCTTCCGGACCGTGGTGAATGGCGCCGGCATCACCGTGTTCGTGACGCTCGTCGCCTTCATGCTGGCGACAGTGCTTGGTCTCGGCATCGCGCTGCTCGGCCTGGCCAACAGCATCGTGCTGCGCCAGATCGCCCGCTTCTATATCGAGATCATCCGCGGAATCCCGATCCTGGTGCTGCTCTTCTACATCGCTTTCGTCGGCGCCCCGGGTCTTGTCGCGGTCTATAACGTCATCATCACGCCACTGGTGAAAAGCGGCGTCGCCGAACCGATCCTCGTGCGCGACCTGTCGCTGATGTGGCGCGCCATCATCGCGCTGATGATCGGCTATTCCTCCTTCATTGCCGAGATCTTCCGCGCCGGCTTCCAGTCGGTCGATATCGGCCAGATCGAGGCGGCCAAATCCCTCGGCCTGTCGCGCTACCGCCGCTTCCGGCTCGTCGTCTTCCCGCAGGCGATCAGGGTCATCTTCCCTCCGCTCTCCAACGACTTCGTCTCGATGGTGAAGGATTCGTCTCTTGTCTCGGTTCTCGGCGTGGCCGACATTACCCAGATGGGCAAGGTCTATGCCTCCGGCTCCTTCCGCTTCTTCGAGACCTATTCGATCGTCACCTATATCTACCTGATCCTGACGATCGGCCTGTCGCTGGCGCTGCGGCGCATTGAAAAGAAGATGAAGCAGAAGCCGCGCTGAGCCACAGCACGATTCGAATTGCCGTTTCGTTCAAAAATCGCTATATGCGGGCGATGGAATCCAAGTTCAGATGCACTGGCGCGCATATTTTCGTGCTGCAGGACCATTATCGCCTGCCGGCGCGGTTCTTTGCATGCGTATCCGGTGCGCTCAACAGCCGACTTCGTTGATCGAATGACGGCCGGCGGAGCCTGATCCGCTTTTTCCCGATTTTCCAAAAGCATCAAAAACGGACTTACCGCCATGAGCGCACCGCGTACCCTCTACGACAAGATCTGGGACGACCATCTGGTCGACGAACAGGCCGACGGAACCTGTCTTCTCTACATCGACCGCCACCTGGTCCACGAGGTCACCTCGCCGCAGGCCTTCGAAGGCCTGCGCTTGAGCGGCCGCAAGGTCCGCGCGCCGGAAAAGACGCTCGCCGTCGTCGACCACAATGTACCGACATCGGCCGACCGCCATCTCGGCATCAAGAACGAAGAAAGCCGCATTCAGGTCGAGCAGCTCGCCAAGAATGCCGCCGAGTTCAACGTCGAATATTATTCCGAGAACGACAAGCGCCAGGGCATCGTGCACATCATCGGGCCGGAACAGGGCTTCACCCTGCCCGGCATGACGATCGTCTGCGGCGACAGCCACACCTCGACCCACGGCGCCTTCGGCTCGCTCGCTCATGGCATCGGCACGTCTGAGGTCGAGCACGTCCTCGCCACCCAGACGCTGATTCAGAAGAAAGCCAAGAACATGCTGGTGCAGGTCGACGGCCAGCTGCCGGCAGGCGTCACCGCCAAGGACATCGTTCTTGCCATCATCGGCGAGATCGGCACGGCGGGCGGCACCGGCTATGTCATCGAATATGCCGGCGAAGCGATCCGTGCGCTGTCGATGGAAGGCCGCATGACGATCTGCAACATGTCGATCGAAGGCGGCGCCCGCGCCGGCCTGATCGCCCCCGACGAAATCACCTTCGAATATATCAAGGGCAAGCCGCGCGCGCCGAAGGGCGAAGCGCTGGAACAGGCGATCGCCTACTGGAAGACGCTGCAGTCAGATGAAGGCGCCCATTTCGACCGCGTCGTCAAGCTGAACGCCGCCGAACTGCCGCCGATGGTCTCCTGGGGTTCTTCGCCTGAGGATGTCGTCTCGGTCCAGGGCATCGTACCGAATCCTGATGAAATCCAGGACGAGACGAAGCGTGCCTCCAAGTGGCGCGCACTCGAGTACATGGGCCTCAAGCCGGGAACGCCGATGACCGACATCAGCATTGACCGGGTCTTCATCGGCTCCTGCACCAACGGCCGCATCGAAGACCTGCGCGCCGTCGCCAAGGTCGTCGAGGGCAAGACCGTTGCTTCGACCGTCAACGCCATGATCGTTCCGGGCTCCGGTCTTGTGAAGGAACAGGCGGAAGCCGAAGGCCTCGACAAGATCTTCAAGGCTGCCGGCTTCGACTGGCGCGAGCCGGGCTGCTCCATGTGCCTCGCCATGAACGACGACCGCCTGAAGCCGGGCGAACGCTGCGCCTCGACCTCGAACCGCAACTTCGAAGGCCGCCAGGGCTTCAAGGGCCGTACGCACCTCGTCTCGCCGGCAATGGCCGCCGCTGCCGCAATCGCCGGTCACTTCGTCGATATCCGCGAGTGGAATTGATCCGTCCGGCCGAATGAAAGATAAAGCCGCCCGCTGCGTCTTAGCGCATCGGGCGGCTTCTTATATTGCGGCGTTGAGATCGGCGGTATTGATCGCAACCGGCAATCAAAAAGCCGCCGTCATCGGGTCCGGTCCCATGCGGGCGCCGACGCTGTCGAGCTTGGCGATCGCCGCCATGTCGTCGGCATCGAGCTTGAAGTCGAACACCTGGAAATTCTCCTCGATGCGCGACGGCGTCACCGACTTCGGGATGACGACGAGGCCGGTGTCGATGTGCCAGCGGATAATGACCTGTGCCGGCGTCTTCCGGTGTTTCCTGGCGATCTCGCCGATGACAGGGTTCGAGATGAACTGCCCCTGGCCGAGCGGGCTCCAGGATTCGGTGGCGATGTTGAGTTTCTTGTGAACCTCTTGCGCCGCCTTCTGCTGGAAGTCGGGATGCAGCTCGATCTGGTTGATGACAGGAACGACGCCGGTTTCGCCGATGATCCGCTCCAGATGCTCGGGATAAAAATTCGACACACCGATCGAGCGGGCGCGCCCCTCTTCCCTGATGCGCACGAACGCCTTCCAGGTTTCGGTGTAGAGGCCGCGATGCGGCGACGGCCAGTGAACGAGATAGAGGTCGACATAGTCGGAGCCGAGCTTTTTCAGGCTGCCGTCGAAGGCACGCAGCGTATTGTCGTAGCCCTGATCTGTGTTCCTGAGCTTGGTGGTGACGAAGATGTCCTTACGTTCGAGGCCGGAAGAACGGATGCCTTCGCCGACACCCTCTTCATTGTCGTAACCGGACGCCGTATCGATATGGCGATAACCCGCGGCAATGGCAGTGCGCACCGTCGGAGCGGCAATCTCCTGCGGCGTCTGCCAGACGCCGAGCCCGACCTGCGGAATGGAATGTCCGTCATGGAAAGTGATGATGGGTTGAGCGGTCACAATATATCTCCGGGAGTTTGAAGAATTGGACGAGGCATGATTTGCGCCCGCACGTGGGGCGTCCCGGAACGCATCTCAGCCTGAGCGTTCGGTCACCGGAAAGATATAGGCAGCCGCATCCGGAAGACAATCAGACCACCCGGACAATCGTCCCGTTGCGAAGATGCGGCAGGAGGCGGCGCATGTCGCCAAGGCTCACCGCCACGCAGCCGGCCGTCGGCTCGTAGCCCGGCCGGATGAGATGGAAGAAAATCGCCGAACCGCGGTTGCGCGCCCGGCAGGAGATGTTCCAGTCCATCACCAGACAGATATCGTAGAGCCCGTCGCTGCGCCGCATTTCCTCGTGGCCGGCGCCGAACGGCGCCCTGACGAGGCGGTTGTAGTTGGCATTGCCGGACTGATCGCACCAGAGCATATCGGCGCGGATCCGGCGGATGGGAAGCGAAGTGACAAGCCGGCCGTTCCGCTCGCCGCGCCGGAAGCCTGATATCAGCTTCATCGATGTGATCGGCGTGGCGCCGTCGCCCTCGCGTTTCGTCACGGTGCGGCCGGAGCGGCCGATTGCAGCCGGAACAATGATTGTGCCAATGCGCACGATCGCTCGGCTCTTCCTTCCCGGCGCCGGGCGCACCACGACCGTGGACGGCTTCATCCCCCGGCTCCGCCTTGCTTTTTCCATTTTTCTCGCATGTCTTGCATTGCTTGAGGCTTTAATTGAAATCATATGAAAACCTGCCCGGCAACAGCACCGCCGGCCGATCCTTGCCAAACCCGCAATTTGGCGTAGGACTAGGGGACCTAACATGAGGACGCAACGGCATGACCGCACGCACGATTCTTCTGGTGGATGACGACGAGGACCTTCGGCAGACGCTGACGGAGCAATTGTCGCTTTACGAGGAATTCACGGTTCTGCAGGAAGCCAACGCCGGCAAGGGTGTGGCGACCGCCCGTTCGACGCCGGTCGACCTCTTGATCATGGATGTCGGCCTGCCCGATATGGACGGCCGCGAAGCGGTGAAGCTCCTGCGCAAGGGCGGTTTCAAGGCGCCGATCATCATGTTGACCGGCCACGATACCGATTCCGACACGATCCTCGGCCTCGAAGCCGGCGCCAACGACTATGTCACCAAGCCCTTCCGCTTCGCCGTGCTGCTTGCGCGCATCCGCGTGCAGCTGCGCCAGCACGAGCAGAGCGAGGACGCGACCTTCACCGTCGGCCCCTATCTCTTCAAGCCGAGCCAGAAGCTGCTCACCACTGACAACGGCCAGAAGATTCGCCTGACGGAAAAGGAAGCGGCGATCATCCGCTATCTCTACCGCGCCGAACAGAAGGTCGTCACCCGCGACGTGCTTCTCGAAGAGGTCTGGGGCTATAATTCCGGCGTGACCACGCATACGCTGGAAACCCATGTCTACCGGTTGCGCCAGAAGATCGAGCGCGATCCCTCCAATGCCGAAATCCTGGTGACGGAAAACGGCGGCTACAAGATCATACCCTAGAGCATCTCGGTTTCTCCGAATCACGGAAATGCTCTATCTCTTTGTTTTCACGCAGTTCCGCACGCAAACGGCTACGCAGTTTGTTGGAATTGCTCTAAGGCGAAAAGCCCGCATGGCGCTGACGGACGACATTCATCTGCTCTCGCAGCTTCCGCTGTTCAAGGACATGAGCGAGGACCAGCTGCGACTGATCGCCTTCGGCGCCGACCGGCGCATGATCGCCGCCGGCCAGATGCTGTTTCGCCAGGGCGCGCCGGCCGAGAGCGCCTATGTCGTGTTGAGCGGCAGCCTGGAACTCCGCACGACGAGCAGCGACGGCATGCAGCGGGCTGATGCCGTTGCCGGCCCCGGCACGCTGATTTCTGAGCTGGCGCTGGTGACGCTGGTCGAGCGCAAGTTCACCGCGATCGCGCGCGAAGACACCAGCATCATCCGCATCACCCGCGCCCTCTTCCATCGACTGATCGAGGAATATCCTGATGCGGCCCGTCTGATCGAAAATCGCATCCGCGACAATCTCGCCGAACTTGCGGCCAAGGCCGCAAGCCAGTTCCATCGATTCAGCTGATCGCCGTCACAAGTCGAAATGCGCCGTCACCGGCACATGGTCGGAGGGCCGGTCCCAGCCGCGCGCTTCCTTCAGGATTTCGATCCGCTTCAGGTGCGGCCCGAGATCCGATGAGGACCAGATGTGGTCGAGCCGGCGGCCGCGGTCGGCCGCTTCCCAGTCCTTGGCGCGGTAGCTCCACCAGGTATAGAGCTTCTCGCTGGCCGGTACGTGCTGGCGCATGAGATCGAGCCAGGCGCCGCGCTTCATCACCTCGAGTAACCCGTCGGTTTCGACGGGCGTGTGGCTGACGATCTTCAGCAGCTGCTTGTGCGACCAGACGTCGTGTTCGAGCGGCGCGATGTTGAGGTCACCCACCAGGATGGCCGAGGTATTGGCCTCGCCATTGGCCTTCAGCAGCTTCATCTCCTCGATGAAATCGAGTTTATGGCCGAATTTCGGATTGATCGTCCGGTCCGGCTCGTCGCCACCGGCCGGGACGTAGAAATTATGCAGCCGGATGCGGCGGTTGCCGCGTTCGAAGATCGCCGATATGTGGCGGGCGTCGCCCACACCGCAATAATCCTGCCGGTGATCTTCGGTCAGCGGAATGCGCGAGGCGATCGCCACGCCGTGATAACCCTTCTGGCCGTGGATGATGATGTGATCATAGCCCATGGCCCGCAAGGGCGCGGCAGGAAAGAGCTCGTTCGGCACCTTGGTTTCCTGCAGGCAGAGAATATCCGGCCTGTGCTTGAGAACGAGCTGCTCGACGATCGGCATGCGCAGCCGTACCGAATTGATATTCCAGGTGGTAATCGAAAAGCCCATGCGGCAAGCCCTTTCACGCTTTCATGAAAGGGCTTTAGAACAAAGGCGGACCGGAGGGAACCGGGCCGCGTGCAAAAGCGTCAGGAGATCAACCGAAAAGGCTCAGTCGCGCGATTGCGGCGTGCCGGGAATGCTCTCATAGGGAACCCGGAAGACACGATCATCGAACTGCACGCCTGTTTTGACGTTGAAGATCATCACCGAGGTGTCCTTGCCCTGATTGTCGGTGATCGTCCACTGACGCAGGTCATAGGTTTTCGGGTCGAACATCATGGTGATGGTCGAGTTTCCGAACACCGTATTGTTGCCGAGCGCGATCGTCGTCAGGTCCGATTCTTCCTTGACGCCCTTCACCATGCCGGCCGACAGGTCGATACGCTGCGCCAGCAGCAGGCTGAGCGGGGTCTTGGAGAGCGGATAGAGATCCCAGGTCTTGAGCTTGGTATTGCCGATGGCGACATTCTTGCCGTCGGCGATCACCCGCATCGGCGATGGGTCGTCATAGTTGAAACGCAGCTTGCCGGGGCGCTGGATGAAAAATTTGCCGCCGGTCTGCTCGCCGCGCGGGCCGAACTGCACGAATTCTCCCTGCATCGTCGTGACGCCGGAGAAATGGTCGGCAATCGCCTGCGCCGTGCCGGAGGCGGGCGCCGCCGCCTGCGCGCGAGCACCGAAGGGAATGGCGCTTGCCATCGCAGCCACGACGAAAGCGCCGAGAAGATCGCGCCGCGTCATCGTCAGGCCGGAGAGGAAGGAATCGGAGTTACGCATCTAAATCTCCTTTATGCGATCTGCATGCTGCCGAAAGGCGGCGTCTTCAAGGCATTGCGATCGGCCCGCGAGAGGTAACGGCTTTGCTGCGATCGGGTTTCCGCAAAAGCGGCCATATCTGAAATATATGGCTGTTATCTCAGCGGTCGAGGATGTCGTCTTCTGTGGGAACGAGGATTTCGCGTTTGCCGGCATGGTTGGCCGGCCCGATGATGCCCTCCTTCTCCATGCGCTCGATCAGCGAGGCGGCGCGGTTGTAGCCGATGCCGAGCCGGCGCTGCACGTAGGAGGTCGAGGCCTTGCCGTCACGCAGCACGACGGCGACGGCCTGATCATAGGGATCTTCCGAATCCGAAAGGTTCGACGTGCCGGCAGGGCCGCCGCCACCGCCGCCATAATCGCCATCCTCGTCGTCATCGGCGGTGATCGCATCGAGATATTGCGGCGAGCCCTGCGTCTTCAGGTAGGAGACGATCTCTTCGACCTCGACATCCGAGACGAACGGGCCGTGCACGCGCTGGATACGTCCGCCGCCCGCCATGTAGAGCATGTCGCCCATGCCGAGCAGCTGCTCGGCGCCCTGTTCGCCGAGAATGGTGCGGCTGTCGATCTTCGAGGTGACCTGGAAGGAGATGCGGGTCGGGAAGTTCGCCTTGATCGTGCCGGTGATGACATCGACGGAGGGGCGCTGCGTCGCCATGATCACATGAATACCGGCCGCACGCGCCATCTGCGCCAGGCGCTGGACGGCGCCTTCGATATCCTTGCCGGCGACCATCATCAGGTCGGCCATCTCGTCGATAATGACGACGATATAGGGCATCGGCCTGAGGTCGAACTCCTCGGTCTCGTACATTGCTTCGCCGGTATGGCGGTCGAAGCCGGTCTGCACCGTGCGCGAGATCGCCTCGCCCTTGGACAAGGCCTGCTCGACGCGGGTGTTGAAGCCGTCGATATTGCGCACGCCGATCTTCGACATCTTCTTGTAGCGCTCTTCCATCTCGCGCACGGTCCATTTCAGCGCGACGACGGCCTTCTTCGGATCGGTGACGACAGGCGAAAGCAGATGCGGAATGCCGTCATAGATGGAGAGTTCCAGCATCTTCGGGTCGATCATGATCAGCCGGCACTGTTCCGGCGTCATGCGATAGAGCAGCGACAGGATCATCGTGTTGATGGCGACCGATTTGCCCGAGCCGGTAGTGCCGGCGACGAGCAGGTGCGGCATCTTGGCGAGGTCGGCGATGACGGCTTCGCCGCCGATCGTCTTGCCGAGCGCCATGGCAAGCTTGGCCTTGCTGCCGTCGAAATCGCGGGAGGCGATCAATTCGCGCAGAAAGACGGTCTCGCGCGTCTGGTTCGGCAGCTCGATGCCGATCGCGTTGCGGCCGGGCACGACGGCGACGCGGGCGGCAATGGCGCTCATCGAGCGGGCGATATCGTCGGCAAGGCCGATGACGCGCGACGACTTGATGCCGGGCGCCGGCTCCAGTTCGTAAAGCGTGACGACGGGGCCGGGACGGACGTGAATGATCTCACCCTTGACGCCGAAATCTTCGAGCACGCCCTCCAACATGCGGGCATTCTGCTCCAGCGCGTCGGCCGACAGCGTCGAATCGCGCACCACGTTCCTCGGCTCGGCGAGCAGGTGCATCGAGGGCAGCTGAAAACCCTCGGGCCGAATGAACGAACCCTGCGCCTCACGCTCGACACGGGCGCCGGGTTTCGGCCGTGCGGCCGCGGGCACAACGCGAGGCTCCGGCTTGCCGGCGGCTTTCGCCGGTGCGCGGATCATCCAGTCGTCGTCATCGTCGTCGGGCAGGATATCGGCCGGGCGCGGCGGCATGTCGGTATCGAAAGGCGGATCGTCGTCCTCATCCTCCTCGTCGATGGAAAGCGACGGTGCGGCGACGACGCGCCGCGGCGAAGCCGCCCTTGCGCCCATTGATGGCTCCATCGACGGTTCCATGCGCTCGCCGCGCCCGGCGGGCGCCTTGGCGCGGACCGGTTCGTTCAGCGTGCCGAACTCATCATCGTTGAAATCATAGGGCGATTCGAAATCGCCCTGGCGCCGCTTGCGCGGTCCCATGCCGAAGAGCCGGCGCAGCCGCCCCTGACTCATGTACCAGGCATGTGTCATCGCGCCGCTGAAAGCGACCCAGCGCGACTCGTCCTCCTCGTCCTCGTCGCCGACGACCCGCGCCTTGCTTGTCGTCTCGACGTAATCGTCCTCGATTTCGTCATCCGCTTCGCTGCGGCCGACGAGGCCCGATGCAAACAGCATCATCCAGGCGGTCGGCACGGCAAAGATGCAGCCGACGACCATGGCGAAGGTGCCGGTGGGATAGGCGCCGACGAAGAGCGCCGGAAACCGCAGGATCATATCGCCGACGACGCCGCCGATGCCGTTCGGGATCGGCCAGGTGAGCGGCGGCGGAAAACAGCCGATGACGGCGGAGGAAAGCACCGAACCGGCAAACCAGGCGCCGATGCGGGCTGGAATGCGGCTGAAGCTGCGGCCCGAGATCATCGTCAGCGCCCAGGCGACGATCGGCAGCATCGAAACGACGCTGGCAAGCCCGAGGAACTGCATGACGATATCGGCAAAGGCCGCGCCGCTATAGCCGAGGATATTCGTCGGCAGGTTGGCGGTGGCGTAGGAATAGCTGGGATCCGCGACGTTCCATGTCGCCAGCGCCGCGACGCAGAACGCCAGCAGCAGAAAGATCGCAAAGCCGATGAGCGCCTGGATCTGCCGCAGCATGAATGCCGAGAAGGAGAACCGATCCGGACGGCCATCCATCGCCGGCGACGTGCTTCTTGCCATGTGTCTAACCCGTCCAATGCCTGAGGGCATGCGAATCACCGAAGCTTCGCCATGCCAAAATGCGTCCGCTCTACCTAACCAGAGCCGGGTTAAAGCGATGTTAACCATGCGTGCAGGGAGAGGTATTCCCCGGTTTAAAATAAAAAAGGCCCGAACCGTGAAAGGTTCGGGCCAAGGGCGGCTCATGGTCAGAGCCGCGACGGGCCGTGAAGCGGCGCCCTTCTGCCAGGCGCCGCAAACCCCTTGATCAAGACGAATGATATGCGGCTTCGCCGTGGGTCGAAAGGTCGAGACCTTCCCGCTCGGCCTCGACGCTCACGCGCAGGCCGACGACGACGTCGACGATCTTGTAGAGGATCGCCGAACCGATGCCCGACCACAGCAGCGTCGTCAGGACGCCCTTTGCCTGGTTCAGGACCTGGGTTGCGGTGCCGGCATAGGTGGCGGCGAAATCGGCCGTCGAATAGTCGACGATGCCTGCACCGCCCAGCGCCGGGTTGACGAGGATACCGGTGCCGAGAGCGCCGAGGATGCCGCCGATGCAATGCACGCCGAAGACGTCGAGGCTGTCGTCGTAGTTGAACTTGTTCTTCACGACGTCGACGAAGAAGTAGCAGACCGGCGAGACGATCAGGCCGAGAACGATCGAGCCCATCGGGCCGGCAAAGCCTGCCGCAGGCGTGATGGCGACGAGACCGGCGACGGCACCGGAAGCACCGCCGAGCATCGAAGCCTTGCCGCGGGCGAGGCTTTCGACGATGCACCAGGAGACGGCGGCGGCAGCCGTCGCAACGAAGGTGTTGATCATGGCAAGCGATGCGTAGCCGTTGGCCTCGAGGTTGGAGCCGGCGTTGAAGCCGAACCAGCCGACCCACAGCAGCGATGCGCCGACCATGGTGAGCGTCATCGAATGCGGAGCCATGATCTCCTTCTTATAGCCAGTGCGTTTGCCGAGCATGATGGCGCCGACGAGGCCTGCAATACCGGCATTGATGTGAACGACCGTACCGCCGGCGAAGTCGATTGCACCGTAGGAGAAGATCAGGCCGGCCGGCGAGGTGTAGGAGCTCGGGCCACCCCAGAACCAGACCATATGCGCCATCGGGAAGTAGATGAAGGTGACCCACAGCACGACGAACAGCATGACGGCCGAGAACTTGATGCGCTCGGCGAAGGCGCCGACGATGAGGCCGGGCGTGATGCAGGCGAAGGTCATCTGAAAGACGATGAAGGTGTATTCGGGAATGGCGACGCCCTTCGAGAAGGTTTCGACGAGCGACGAGGTGTTGACGCCGGCAAGGAACGCCTTGGAGAAGCCGCCGATGAAGCTGTTCAGCGAGCCGCCGTCGGTGAAGGCGAGCGAATAGCCGTAGGTCACCCAGATCAGCGCCACGACGGCGGTAATCATGAAGACCTGCATCAGCACGGAGAGCATGTTCTTGGCGCGGACGAGACCGCCGTAGAAGAGCGCAAGGCCCGGGATGGTCATCAGCAGCACGAGCGCCGAGGAGACGAGCATCCAGGTGTTGTCACCCTTGTCCATCGTCAGAGCAGGAGCGGCGGCAGCAGCGGCAGGCGCAGCCTCCTGGGCAAAAGCGACCGCCGGCGCGAGAAGCGCAGCCGTTGCTGCGCAAACCCGCGCAAAGGTGGAGGAAAACTTCGAGATTGACATTGAAAAAAGCTCCTTGGTCTGCCGTTCTTTACAGCGCTTCTGAATCGGTTTCGCCCGTACGGATGCGCACGGCATGGTCGATCGAATAGACAAAAATCTTGCCGTCACCGATCTGGCCGGTCTTGGCCGACGCCGCGATGGCTTCGACGGCCCGGTCGACGAGTTCGGATGCAACGGCGATTTCGATCTTGAGCTTCGGCAGGAAGCTGACCGCGTATTCGGTGCCGCGGTAGATTTCGGTATGCCCCTTCTGGCGCCCGTAGCCCTTCACTTCGGTCACGGTCAGGCCCTGAATGCCGATCGCCGTAAGCGCTTCGCGGACCTCATCGAGCTTGAACGGCTTGATAATAGCCATCACAATTTTCATCTGGTTTCCCATCCTTCGTTATCCTCGGCGCGGAGCCGACTCTCCTTGCCGCTGACGTTCCTGAACAGCGACCGGCGATATACATTCAAAGGACGTGCCAGATTCGTGGCTCGAGATAAGTTATTGAAAAATAAAGATTAAATTAGATGATGCCAATAAACAGGCAGATGATTGACCAATAAGCGCACAAATAATGCCCAAATTTCGAAATATGCCTATTATTTATTCATTTGCCTTTTTACGAATCAAACCCTCCTGGGCGACCGAGGCGACGAGCAGTCCCGACCGGGTAAACAGGCTCCCGCGTGTCAGCCCCCTGGCGCCGGAAGCCGACGGGCTATCCTGCGTATAGAGCAGCCAGTCGTCGAGCCTGCAGGGCCGATGGAACCACATGGAGTGATCGAGGCTCGCCACCTGCAGGCTCTGATCGAAGATCGACGTACCATGCGCATAAAGCGACGTGTCGAGCAGCGTCATGTCGGAGAGATAGGCAAGGATTGCCGCCTGGTAGCGCCGATCGTCGGGAACCGGCCCGGTCGCCCGCACCCAGACGTCCTGTTTGGGGTCGAGCTTCTTGTCGGAAAAATAATGCGTCAGCGAGACCGGACGGATTTCGATCGGCCGCTCACGCTGCCAGTAATTTCGGATCGCCTCCGGCGCATGCGCGAGATATTGTTCCTTGATCTGCTGCTCGCCGAGCAGCGCCTCCGGCATCTGCACCTCGGGCATGACGATCTGGTGGTCGAAGCCGGGCTCTTCCAGCTGGAAAGAGGCCGACAACGCGAAGATCGCCCTGCCGTGCTGGATCGCGACGACACGCCTGGTATTGAAGCTCGATCCGTCGCGGATGCGCTCCACCTGATAGATAATCGGCACTGCGGGATCGCCGGGCCGCATGAAATAGGCATGCAGCGAATGGACGAAACGCTCAGCCTCGATGGTGCGCTGCGCCGCCATCAGCGCCTGGCCGATCACCTGCCCGCCGAAGACCCGCTGCCAGCCGGCCTGAGGACTGCGGCCGCGGAAGATATCGACCTCGATCGGTTCCAGGTCGAGTGTCGCAAGCAGCCTCTCCATTGCCGAAGGCTCGGTCGTCTCGCGCGTCATTTTGTATGTCTCCCGACGGTAGGAAGTGAAGTGGCGATGATCTATATAGATCACATCTGAGGCACAAGGTACGGGAGCGGCGTGATGCTTGATATGCTGGTTGTGGGCGGGGGCTATGTCGGCCTTTCCGCTGCCGTTGCGGTCAAGCAGGCAGCACCGCATCTGAAAGTCTCGGTGGTCGAGGCCGCACCCGAGCATGCGTGGAAGAACGACGCGCGCGCTTCCGCCGTCATCGCCGCCGCGGTGAAGATGCTCGAAATCTTCGGCATCTGGAACGAGATCGAGCCGGAAGCTCAGCCGATCACCAAGATGATCGTCACCGATTCGAGAACCTCCGACCCGGTGCGCCCGATTTTCCTCACCTTCGACGGCGAAGTGGCCGAAGGCCGGCCCTTCGCACACATGATCCCCAACGTCGCCATGGTCGCGGCCCTGCGCGGCACCTGCGAACGGCTCGGCATCGACATCCGCCACGGACTCGGCGCGACGGAGCTCAAAACCGAGGACAGCCATGCCACCGTTACGCTTTCGGACGGCGGGACGCTGGAAGCCCGGCTGGTGGTTGCCTGCGACGGCGTACGCTCGAAGCTGCGCGATCTCGCCGGCATCAGGACCGTCACCTGGGACTACGGCCAGTCCGGCATCGTCGCGACCGTCGAACATGAGCGGCCGCATGAGGGCTGCGCCGAGGAGCATTTCCTGCCGGCCGGCCCCTTCGCCATCCTGCCGCTCAGGAACAACCGCTCGTCGCTGGTCTGGACCGAGCGCACACATGATGCCGACCGGCTGGTCGCCGCCGACGAGTTGGTCTTCGAAGAAGAGCTGGAACGCCGTTTCGGCCACAAGCTCGGGGCGCTGAAGGTGATCGGCGACAAGCGCGCCTTTCCGCTCGGCCTGACGCTGGCCCGCGCCTTCGTCGCTCCGCGTTTCGCGCTTGCCGGCGACGCCGCCCACGGCATCCATCCGATTTCAGGACAAGGTTTGAACCTCGGCTTCAAGGATGTGGCGGCGCTGGCCGAAACCGTCGTGGAAGCCGATCGCCTCGGCCTCGATATCGGTTCGATCAACATTCTCGAGCGATACCAGACCTGGCGGCGCTTCGACACCTTCCGCATGGGTGTGACGACCGACGTGCTGAACCGGCTCTTCTCCAACGACGCAATGCCGATCCGCGTCGCCCGCGATGTCGGCCTCGGCATTGTCGACCGGCTGCCGCGTCTCAAATCCTTCTTCATCGGCCAGGCGGCCGGAACGACGGCGAAGGACAACCCCCGCCTGCTGACCGGCCAGACGATCTAAAGACAAGGATGAAAAGCGCTACTCGTCGAGGCGCCGCGCCTCGGACACCAGCATGATCGGGATGCCGTCGCGGATCGGATAGGCAAGATGCGCCTTTTCCGAAACGAGCTCATTGTGTTCGCGGTCATAGGAAAGCGGGCCCTTGGAGAGCGGGCAGACCAGGAGCTCCAGCAGTTTCGGATCGACGCGGCTCAGTTTTTCGTCCATGGCCGCAGTTTACTGCAGAACCGTGTCGGAGTCACCGAAGACCCGCGCCAGCACGATTTCGGTAATGGCGATCAGCGTCTCGGCTCGCGTCTTGAGATCGGGCGCCTCCAGCAGAGCCTGTTTTTCGGCCGGTCCGAACGGCGACATCATAGCGAGCGAATTGACCAGCGTCAGATTGCTAGCCCGCTCGACGCTCTCCCAGTCGGCTTCCAGCTTGTTGGCATCGAGATAGGCTTTGAAGGCGGTTAGCAGGGCGGTGCGATCGACCGCCTCCTCCTCGTTCTCCGCCGAGAGGTCGGCGATGAAGGGCGCGATCCGGAAGGTGCGGAACGGATTGCCGGTTACCTTCTCTTCGAGCAGCCGGAAACGGCAGACGCCGGTCAGCGACACGATATAGCGCCCGTCGCCGGTCTCGGCAAAGGAGGTGATTCGCCCGAGGCAGCCGACGGTAGCAAGACTGGGCTCGTGCCCCTTGTCCTCATGGTCGCCGAGCGCCGGCTGCACCATGCCGATCAGCCGGTTTCCGGCAAGGGCTGCATCCAGCATCGCCAGATAGCGCGGCTCGAAGATGTTGAGAGGAAGCTGTCCGGCCGGCAGGAGGAGGGCCCCGGGCAACGGGAAGACGGCGATGGCATCGGGCAGATCGCCCGGCTTCAGGTATCTGGCATTACCGACTTGCATGAAACCGTCCCGCATTCTTGTAAACGGGCATGCCCGTTCTGACGAGAATGTGGTGCCCCCGCTTAAAAACGCAAGGGCCGTTATTCTAATCTTAGGAGAACAGCATCGCCGAAAGCTTGCGGCGGGCGGCAACCGTCGCCGGATCCTTGAAACCCCAGACCTCGAAGAACTGCAACAGCTGGCGGCGCGCGCCATCATCGTCGAAGCCGCGGTCCTTGCGCATGATCTGAAGCAGATGTTCAGCCGCCTCGTCGCGCCGGCCTTCGACATTGAGGATCTTGGCGAGCTTCAGCCGCGCTTCGTGATTGTCGGGATTGGCAGCCAGGTCACGCTCGAGCGCAACGGGATCGCCGAGCTTGCGCGCCTCCTCGATCTGGTCGAGCTTCTTCAAGACCGCCTGGATGCCGGCATCCTTCGCGAGCTCCTCCGGCAGATCGGTCAGTGTTTCGCGCGCCCGCTCATGCTGGTTTGCGGCGATCATGCACTCGGCCATTCCGGCAAGCGCCTTGGCGTTCTCGGGATCGGCCTGCATGACGGCGCCGTAAAGCTGCGCGGCCTCGTTGAGGTTGCCGGCGGCAAGCAACTCCGCCGCTTTCGTCAGGACGGCCTCGATTTCGGCCGCCTCATCGGCGCCGGCCGGTCCGGCGATCCGGTCGATGAACTGAGTGATCTGGCTTTCCGGCACCGCACCCATGAAACCGTCGGCCGGGCGGCCGTTGACGAAGGCGATG
The DNA here is from genome assembly GCF_022385315.1 of Rhizobium sp. K102. NCBI lineage: Bacteria > Pseudomonadati > Pseudomonadota > Alphaproteobacteria > Hyphomicrobiales > Rhizobiaceae > Rhizobium > Rhizobium sp. K102. The sequence goes on along the minus strand of NZ_CP092436.1, from coordinate 3,800,160 downwards.
ACGGCGGGGATAGACTGGATGCCGAGCTGGCCGGCAATCGAGGGATGGTCGTCGATGTTCATCTTGACCAGCCTGACGCGGCCCTTGGCCTCGTTGACAACCTTCTCCAGGACCGGTGTCAGCTGCTTGCATGGACCGCACCAAGGCGCCCAGAAATCGACCAGCACAGGTTGTTTGCGCGATTCCTCGATGACGTCCTTGCCGAAATTCGCCGTCGTCGTGTCGGTGATATAGCTGCCAGCCGCCGCCGGTGCGGACTGAGCGCCGAAGCTTGCCGTTGCCGACATCTGATTTCCGAAGGAACCGTTATAGGGGTTGTTGCTGCCGCTCATAGGTATCTCCCGCCGCGCCGATCCTGCCGGCATCATTGTAGCGCTAAAATCGTATGTCAGGACGTCACTTTCAAGACAAGCGGCTTATGTCCGGTCGCTTCCATGAAACGGACGAGGTCGCCGCTTGCAATCGATGTGGTCGCGTCGTTGGACAGCGGATGGCAGTTGACGGTTTCCTCAGCCATCAGATCGGCATCGAGCACGAAGGTGACATTTCCTGCCGTATCGTTGATTGCGCCGAAGGCGGTGACTGCACCGGGAACGACACCGAGATATTCCATCAGCTTCTCCGCCCTACCGAAGGAAACCCGGCCGGAGCCGCCGATAAGGGTGTGAACCTGCTTAAGATCGACCTCGGCATTCTCCTCCACGGTCAGCAGAAAATACCTGTCCTTCTTGTCCTTGATAAAGAGATTCTTGGTGTGGCCGCCGGGGATCTCGTCGCGCAGCCGAACCGATTCGGCCACGGTGAAAACAGGCGCGTGATCGACCGTCTTATGGGCAATGCCGAGCCCGTCAAGGAAGGTGAACAGATCGTCTTTCGTCTTGGGCGTGTTTTCGGGCATCGGGCAATCCGTTGGTGGCGAGGAAAAGCGAGGCGTCCTGATTAAGTCCGTCCACATCATTTGGCAATCTTCGCCACCGACGCTCTACCCCCACATTTGCGGCCTTCCCGTCAGCCTCATGCGACCGCACGAATTTTTCTTCGTCTCTTCGTCATTTCCCTGTTGCATTTGAAAATCCGTTAGGCCATATAGCGCCCGTCGCCACGAGGCGGCGCCCACGGTCCAACGACTACCCCGGACCGATGCGGATTGAGCGGGTGTAGCTCAGGGGTAGAGCACAACCTTGCCAAGGTTGGGGTCGAGGGTTCGAATCCCTTCGCCCGCTCCAGTTTTCCCAACTTCATACCGAAGACATAGTAACAACTGTCCTTGTGACATGGATGACAACCTCGTTGCGAACGGGTCTTATGCCGAACGCTTGGCGCTGCCTGCTCTCGGCATAGGTGGCGTCAATCACCTGATGGCGATGTCCTTTCCGTTCGTGAAATCGGCTATCCGGCCTAACGCATCAAGCTCCAGAAGCCATGCTTGTTTCCATGTTGGCGCTTCAGCTCGGCGACATAGGCGTCATGAGGCCGGGCGCTGCCGAAATCGTCGATATGAGGCGCGAGCGACGCGCATTCCGCCAGATGGCGTGCGGCATGCCTGTAACGGCTGGACCCGCCGTAATCGAGGGCGAAGCCGATCATCGAGCGCAGCACGATGGTTGCTGCGAGCGGGTGTTTCTCCTGCAGCATTTCGGCGGCCGGCGTCATCAGTTCATAGAGGTTGCCGTCCAGTTCTGCCTGGCGCCTGGAGATAAGTTTCGCGGCCTCAGCAGCTGCGGGCCAGGCGAGGAAAAAGGCAAGGCCTCGATGAACATCGGGAAAGCCGTGCGCGAAGGCGAATGCTTTCTCCTCGGCCTCGATGTCGTCGAAGTCGGCGAGCTTTCGCAGGAAAGCGCGAAGGTGCTCACCGTTCAGCGACTGCTCGAAGCATTGCCATCGATAGGCCTGCGCTTCCTCCCCCGTCCGAGCGCGTCGAGCGCTTCGGCGCGGGCGTCCTGCCATTCAAAAGGCATTTCGAACCGTCCGCGGTGATCGGCGCCGTCCAAAATCCTTAATGCTTCCTCGGCGCGTCCAGCCAAGAGCAAGCGGTCGGAAATCGCGATCGCGACCATCGGCGCCCTTAAGGTCTCTTCCGGCTGCTGGGCGATGAAGGCATCGGCATCATCCTGGGCATCGGCAATGTCCTGCAGAGCGATGCGCGCCGCCTGTTGCCGATGCTTGGCATAGATCTCGTTCAGTCCGCTGCCGCCCCAGTCGAGAATTTTCCTGTCGGCGTCGGCAGGCTCTTCCTCCGCTTCGTTCAACCATTGCACCAGCAGGCCCTTCAAATGTTCGAGGCCGTCCTTGCCCAGCGCCGGAACCATCTCGGCGATCAGCGGGTCATATTGGCCGTAGTCGTTATCCTGCAACGCCGTAAAGACCTTGTCGGCAAGGACATCGGCACCGATACCCGCGGAGCTGGCGATGACGCCGGCATCGGCACATGCCTGATGGAACGTCTCGAGGAAGGCGATGTCGTTGCTGTTGGATCGGTGGAAAATCGAATCGGCAACGGCAAGGAATTGCCAGATGAGATCGAACGCTTCCTTCGGATCGTCGGCGGCCACGACGGTGACGATCGCGGATCGCTGCGTTTCGAGGTCCGCATTGACGGTTTTTACCTTATGCCATTCGATGACGCTCTGCGCCCGTGCGATGCTGCCGAGGCGCTTGCGGATCTCACGCGCGACCTCGGTGCTGCCCTGATTGCCGGCCAGTTCCATGCGAAGCCGCCGTTTATGGGCAGCACTGCCGGTGCTGATTTCGATCAGCAGTTCGGCGAGACGTTGTGCACCGAGAGCTTCCAGGTTCTTCGCGTTGAGAGTCGTCTTTGCCGCCATGGGTCACCGCTGTCGTTTCGCGCCGACCCTAACCCGGTATTCAAATCAGTCCAAGGTCAGAGGAGGCGCAAGCGTGGTATCGCGAATTCGTATGACTTTATCGGCGGTTAGTCTCGCCGAATCATGGCCGTTAGCCAAAAAATAACGCTGCCTCGTAACGACTCCTAAAGCCCGCTTTGGCACCTTGTCGCCCATCGATATTTTCTTCCAAAAATTGTTCGGCTGGGGTTGGTTATGAGTCACACTAAGGACGCTTGGGTCAGCCAGCGCGCTTATTCGCTGTGGGAACTGGAAGGCCGGCCGGATGGGCGCGGGGAAAGCCATTGGGCGCAGGCGCTCAAGGAGTTCGAGCAGCTGGAGCTGACGAAGGCTTCGCCCGACGGAAACGATCTCATCGAGAAGCTGAAGGCAGCCGGGCGGCTGATGCGGGTTGCGCCCCCTACCAAGGACGACCTGCAGCTGAAAGCGGCGCGTTAGGCGATTGCCAATACCCCGTGTGTCAAAATGGTCAGCGGCAATCCAGGCGCCTGATCGGCCTTGCCGGCAGTCGTCTTGCGACTTCGACGAAACCCTTCCCAAATCTACCGGCGGGCGGCCCAGCTGAGGCCGCGCCGCAGGATCAGCGGCATGTAGGGATGGTCGAATTCGGCCGCGACATGGCCGAGAGCGGAATAGAAGATGCGGCCGGCGCCGAAATGGCGCTTGAAGACGACCGGCATCACGACATTGCGGGAGGCCGGATCATATGCGCCGGTGAAGGTGGTGGTTGCCAGGATTTCGACCGTGGGATCGTAATGCAGGTAATACTGCTCCGAACGGTAGTCGAAGTCGGGAATGCTCTCCATAACAGGATCGTCCTGGCGGGTGACGGCGACGCGGAAGTCGATGATGTTGCCGGGATGGGCGACCCAGGTGACGCCGGAGACATAGCGGAAAGGCGCGCTTTCCTTGAAGGAGGTGGCAAGCGCGCCGTGATGGCCGGCAAGCCCCAGCCCGCCGCGCACTGCTTCGACCAGGGCGGCGGCATGCGGCTTCTCTAGCGTTTCGCCGGTGATGATCGGCACCAGCAGATCTGCTTTCGCCAGTGTCGGAGATCCGAATATGCCGAGATCGCCGGTCACCTCGACCGCAAAGCCGTCCTCGCGTAAGAGATCGGCGACGATATGGGCGCATTGCTCCGGCTCATGCCCCTGCCAGCCGCCCCAGACGACCAATGCCTTCCTCATTCACGCGCTCCTTGGCTGGTTGCTGCGGACCGTTGCACATGAGCCCTTAAAACGGGCGGTTATGCAAATCACGCGAATAATTCACGAATCGCGGATCCGGCACAAATCGTACGGGGCGCCGGGCGGTTCGGCATTTGACCGATTGCTATTCACGCCTGTCGCAGTTCCTTCTTTTTATTGCCGTGTATCTCGTCTAGGTTTCTCCCGTCTTTCAGGAACAACAAGGGTGGTGCATGGCAGGTGAAACGGTTCTTGTGGTCGGCGGCGCCGGTTATATCGGCTCGCATACATGCCTCGACCTGGCGAACAAGGGCTACAAGCCTGTCGTCTTCGATAATTTTTCCAACGGCCATCGCGAGTTCGTCAAATGGGGGCCGGCCGAGGAAGGCGATATTCGCGATCGCACCCGACTGGACGAGGTGCTGGCCAGGCACAAGCCGGCGGCGATCCTGCATTTCGCGGCGCTGATCGAAGTCGGCGAATCGGTCAAGGATCCGGTTTCCTTCTATGAGAACAATGTGATCGGCACCTTGACGCTGCTTTCAGCGGCGCAGGCCGCCGGCATCAACGCCTTCGTCTTCTCCTCCACCTGCGCCACCTACGGCCTGCCGCAGAGCGTGCCGCTCGACGAGACGCACCGGCAGGTGCCGATCAACCCTTACGGGCGGACGAAATATATCGTCGAACAGGCGCTTGCCGATTACGACCAGTATAAGAGCCTGCGCTCGGTGGTGTTGCGTTATTTCAATGCCGCCGGCGCCGATTTCGAAGGCCGGATCGGCGAATGGCACCAGCCGGAGACGCATGCGATCCCGCTGGCGATCGATGCCGCGCTCGGCCGCCGCCAGGGCTTCAAGGTGTTCGGCAGCGATTACGAGACGCGCGACGGCACCTGCGTGCGCGATTATATCCATGTGCTCGATCTTGCCGATGCGCATGTGCGCGCCGTCGAATATCTCTTGAAGGGCGGAGAGTCCGTTGCGCTCAACCTCGGCACCGGTACCGGCACGACCGTCAAGGAATTGCTCGGCGCGATCGAGGACGTGTCGAACCGGCCGTTCCCGGTCGAATATATCGGCCGTCGCGAGGGCGATTCGCATACGCTGGTCGCCAATAACGACAAGGCGCGCGACGTGCTCGGCTGGGTGCCGCAATATGATCTGTCCGAGATCATCCGCTCCGCCTGGAACTGGCATGCAAGATCCAACCAGCATTGAGCCAACCGGAATTGAGCCCGCCGGAATTGAGAGCAGCCGCCGGCCGAACATTCTGCTGATCACGGCGGACCAGTGGCGCGGCGACTGCCTGTCTTCAGTCGGTCATGCTTGCGTGAAAACGCCAAATATCGAATTCCTTGGCCCGGGAGGGCATGCTTTTCCGACGGCACTATGCCGGGGCGGCACCCTGCTCGCCGGCGCGGGCGACACTCTATACCGGCCTTTACCAGATGAACCACCGGGTCTGCCGCAACGGTTCGCCGCTCGATAGCCGCTTCGACAATCTGGCGCTGGCGGCGCGGCGGGCGGGATATGATCCGACGCTGTTCGGCTATACCGACACGGCGCCCGATCCGCGCGGCATGGATGCCGGCGATCCGCATATGGCGACCTATGAAGGCGTATTGCCGGGCTTTACGGTCCGCCAGCTTCTGCCCGAGCATGAAAGACAATGGCTCTCCTGGCTGAGGTCGCGTGGCCACGCGCATGCCGTCAGCCGCGACATCCATATTCCCGTCGGTGCGCAGGCCGGCGAAATTTCCGATGCGACGCCGGCCTATTCCCGCGACGAGACCCAGACCGCTTTCCTGGCCGGCGAATTCATCCGCTGGATGAGCGAGCAGGACGGGCCGTGGTTTGCGCATGTCTCTTTTTTGCGTCCGCATCCGCCTTTTTCCGTGCCGGAGCCGTTCAACCGGATGTTCGGGCCGAGTGACGGACCGGCTTTTGCGCGCGCGACAAATGCCCAAGCGGAAGAGGCCGGTCATCCCTATCTCGCCTATGCCATGCCACGCACCGGCAGGGGCAATTTCATTCACGGCGCCACCGGGCCGCTCAGCGGCTGGAATGGCGGGGATTTCGCTGCGATCCGGGCGATCTATTACGGCATGATAGCTGAGGTCGACGCGCAACTCGGCCGCATCTGGCAGGCGCTGAAGGATGCGGGGGCCTGGGAGAATACGCTTATCGTCTTCACTTCCGATCACGCCGAGATGGCGGGCGATCACTGGACGCTCGGCAAGGGCGGCTTCTTCGACGGCAGCTATCATGTTCCGCTTGTCATCCGCGATCCCGCAAGCGGTGCCGCAGGCGGGATCGTCGACGATTTCACCAGCGCCGCGGATATTTTTCCGACATTGTGCGAAAAGCTCGGTATCGAGGCGAAAAACGGACTCGACGGCCGGTCGCTCATGCCTTTCGTCAACGGCCGGAGCGAGCCGGGATGGCGGGATGCGGCATTCTGGGAATTCGATTTCCGTGATATCGCCGCCGGCGAGGCGGAACGGCATTTCGGACTGAGGTCCAACCAATGCAATCTCGCAGTGATCCGCGATGCGCGGTTCAAATATGTGCATTTTACCGCACTGGCGCCGCTGCTCTTCGATCTTCGCGACGATCCGATGGAGCTCGACAATGTCGCGGCTGATCCGGCCTATGCGGCCACCCGGCTTGAATATGCCGAAAAGCTGCTGTCGCTGAGGGCGCGGCATCTGGATCAGACGCTTGCCTATACCGAGTTGACAGAAAAAGGGCCGGTGACGCGCCGGCCCTGATCTCTTTTACCCGAGATAATCACGCTTGCCGATCGGCGCACCCTGATTGCGCAGGATGGCGTGGGCGGTCGCTACGTGGAAATAGAAGTTCGGCAGCGCGAAGGTGGTGACATATTCGTCACCCGGAAGCACGATGCCGCTGCTGCCCGGCAGGGTGATCTGGCGGCCTTCGACGCCTTCCAGCGCTTGCGCCGAAAATGTGGCGAGATAGGCTTCGGTCTTTGCCAGGCGCTCGCGCAACTCGTCGAACGTCTTCTCATTGTCTTCGAACTTCGGGGCGTCGGTGCCGGTCAGCCGAGCCAGGGTGAATTTGGCGCTGTCGCTGGCACGCTGATACTGGCCGGAAAGCGGCAGCATGTCCGGCGCAAGGCGTGCAGCGATCAATATGGCGGGATCGACATTCTTTTCCCTCGCAAAGGCTTCGGCCTTGTCGAGATAGGTTTTCAGGCTGGCGAGGCCCCGCTGAAACATCGGAACGGTCAGGCGATAGATCGAAATGGACATCTGTCCTGTCTCCAAAAACTTCAAATAATCAGGCCGCAGCGAGAGATCGAAGGCGCCTGCGGCGGTCCACCTGTCTTCGACCCCGTCATAGATGGAGGCTCCCTTCGTCTTCCGCAATGCAGCGAATGCAGGTGCCGGAGCATAAGGCCCGTGGCATTGCGCGCCCGGTCCATATCTCGTCGCCGCTAAAGAGGCTTGACGCCGTTCCCAGAAAATGGAATGAATATTCCGAAGAACAAATTTTACGGTTTGTTTGTTCCGTTTTGCGGAACGCTGCGGGAGAGGCGGCGCGAGCGAATAGCGGCTCCAGGGCAAAATGCCTGGAGCTCCGGCGTGAGGAGGGTGCAGCCGGGCACCGTTTGTGGAGGAAGTAAAATGAAAAAGTTTATCCTGGGCACTGCGATGGCGCTCGTCATGTCGGCGGCCGCTCACGCGGAAACCGTCGGCGTCTCGATGGCGAAATTCGACGACAACTTTCTGACCGTTCTGCGCAACGGCATGACCGATTACGCCAAGACGCTGAGCGGCGTCACCCTGCAGGTCGAAGACGCGCAAAACGACGTTTCCAAGCAGCAGAGCCAGATCCAGAATTTCATCGCCTCCAAGGTCGATGCAATCATCGTCAACCCTGTTGATACCGACGCGACGACGGCGATGTCGAAGCTCGCGGCCGATGCCGGCATTCCGCTGGTTTACGTCAACCGCCAGCCGGTCAATGTCGACACGCTTCCCGAGAAGCAGGCTTTCGTGGCCTCCAACGAGCAGGAATCCGGCACGCTGGAAACCCAGGAAATCTGCCGCATTCTCGGTGGCAAGGGCAAAGCCGTCGTTATCATGGGCGAGCTTTCCAACCAGGCCGCGCGGATGCGCACCCAGGATATCCATGACGTCATCAAGACCGATGAGTGCAAAGGCATCGAGATCGTCGAAGAGCAGACGGCCAACTGGGATCGCACTCAGGGCGCCGACCTTATGACCAACTGGCTCTCCAGCGGCGTCGAGTTCGACGCTGTCATCTCCAACAACGACGAAATGGCGATCGGCGCTATCCAGGCGCTGAAGGCAGCCGGCAAGGATATGAGCAAGGTCGTCATCGGCGGTGTTGACGCCACGCAGGACGCACTTGCCGCCATGCAGGCGGGCGACCTCGACGTTACCGTATTCCAGGATGCCGCCGGCCAGGGCAAGGGCGCGCTCGATACGGCGCTCAAACTTGCCAAGGGCGAAAAGGTCGAGAAGAAGGTCTACATTCCCTTCCAGCTCGTCACCCCTGAAAACGTCAAGGACTTCGTCGCCAAGAACTGAGACGAGTGCCAAGCAGGATGCGGGCTATGCCCGCATCCTTTCAGCCTGTCCGTATCCGGAGGAGATGATATGGCCGTCAGCCCGACAACCATGGCAGCCGTGCGCGCAAGCGGCGCAGTTCCGAATGCGGAATATCTGTTGAGCGCCGAAGGGGTTCGCAAGGAATTTCCCGGTGTCGTCGCACTCGACGACGTACAGTTCCGGCTGAAGCGCGCCTCCGTGCATGCGCTGATGGGCGAAAACGGCGCCGGCAAATCGACATTGATGAAGATCCTGGCCGGCATCTACACGCCCGATAAAGGCGATATCCGCCTGAAGGGGATCGAAATCCAGCTGAAATCTCCGCTCGACGCGCTGGAGAACGGCATTGCCATGATCCATCAGGAACTGAACCTGATGCCGTTCATGACGGTCGCGGAAAATATCTGGATCCGCCGCGAACCGAAGAATCGCTTCGGCTTCGTCGATCACGGCGTGATGCATCGCATGACCGAAGAGCTGTTTGACCGGCTCAATATATCAATCGATCCCGATATCGAGGTCCGGTATCTGTCCGTCGCCAACCGCCAGATGGTCGAGATCGCCAAGGCGGTTTCCTATAATTCCGACGTGCTGATTATGGACGAGCCGACTTCGGCGTTGACGGAGCGCGAGGTCGAGCACCTTTTCCGCATTATCCGCGACCTCAGGGCGCAGGGCATCGGTATCGTCTACATCACCCACAAGATGAACGAGCTTTTCGAGATCGCCGACGAGTTTTCGGTGTTCCGCGACGGCCGCTATATCGGCACCCATGCATCGACCGACGTCACCCGCGACGACATCATCCGCATGATGGTCGGGCGCGAGATCACCCAGATGTTCCCCAAAGAAGAGGTGCCGATCGGCGAGGTCGTACTCTCTGTCAAGGATCTCTGCCTCAACGGCGTCTTCAAGAACGTCTCCTTCGAGGTAAGGGCCGGTGAGATCCTCGGGGTGGCCGGTCTGGTCGGTTCCGGGCGGTCGAATGTCGCCGAAACGCTCTTCGGCGTGACGCCGGCAAGCTCCGGCTCGATCGAGCTCTACGGCAAGCCGGTGACGATTTCTTCGCCGACCGAGGCCATCCGCAACCGGATGGCGTTCCTGACCGAGGACCGCAAGGATACCGGCTGTCTGCTGATCCTCGATATTCTCGAGAACATGCAGATCGCCGTTCTGCAGGACAGATATGTCAAGGGCGGCTTCGTGCAGCAGGGCGCGATCGAGGCGACCTGCGAAGACATGGCAAAGAAGCTGCGGGTGAAGACGCCCAATCTCTACGAGCGGGTGGAAAATCTTTCGGGCGGCAATCAGCAGAAGGTGCTGATCGGGCGCTGGCTGCTCACCAATCCGCGAATCCTGATTCTCGACGAGCCGACGCGCGGCATCGATGTCGGCGCCAAGGCGGAAATTCACCGGCTGGTCACCGAAATGGCGCGAAACGGCGTGGCAGTCATCATGATCTCATCCGAGATGCCCGAGGTTCTCGGGATGAGCGACCGCATCATGGTCATGCACGAGGGACGCGTGACCGGTTTTCTCAATCGCGATGAAGCAACGCAGATCAAGGTGATGGAGCTGGCTGCGCAGTGATGCGTGGTCTGCAATCGCCCAAGGGAGGTTTGACATGAGTACCAAGGCAGCAGAGGGCGCGGCTCCGCTCGCAACCCGGCAACGGCGGCGGCGCTTACCGACCGAGCTCAGCATTTTCCTCGTGCTCGTCGGCATCGCACTCATCTATGAAGCGCTCGGCTGGATGTTCATCGGCCAGAGCTTTCTGATGAATTCGCAGCGTCTGACGATCATGATCCTCCAGGTTTCGGTCATCGGCATCATCGCCGTCGGCGTCACGCAGGTCATCATCACAGGCGGCATCGATCTTTCATCCGGCTCGGTCGTCGGCATGACCGCGATGATCGCGACAAGCTTCGCCCAGTCCTCCACCTGGGGACGGGCAGTCTTCCCCTCGCTGACCGACCTGCCGGCTGTCGTGCCGATCATGGTCGGCCTGCTGATCGGGGCGGCTGCGGGTCTGGCGAATGGCGCACTCATCGCCTACACGAGAATCCCGCCCTTCATCGCAACGCTCGGCATGTTCGTGTCGGCCAGAGGCGTCGCGAAGTGGTACACCAAGGGACAGCCGGTTTCCGGGATCACCGAGCAGTTTCACTTCATCGGCACCAAGGCCTGGCCGGTCGTCGTCTTCCTGGTCGTCGCGCTGATCTTCCATATTGCGCTGCGCTACACACGCTACGGAAAGTTCACCTATGCGATAGGCGCCAACCCGCAGGCGGCGCGCGTCTCCGGCATCAACATCGAGGCGCATCTCGTCAAGGTCTATGTGATCGCCGGATTGCTCGCCGGCCTCGCCGGCATCGTCACGGCGGCACGCGCGGAAACCGCGCAGGCCAGCATGGGCGTCGGATATGAGCTCGATGCGATTGCCGCGACCGTCATCGGCGGCACCTCGCTCACCGGCGGCGTAGGCCGCATCACCGGCACCGTCATCGGCACTATCATCCTCGGCGTCATGACATCGGGCTTCACCTTCCTGAGGATCGATGCCTATTACCAGGAGATCGTCAAGGGCCTCATCATCGTCGCGGCTGTCGTGATCGACGTCTACAGACAGAAGAAGCGTCGCAAACACTGATCTCTGCCTGCATCATTCGCGATTTTACGGGGGCTTCGGCCCCCGTTTGCGTTTTCGCGGCGACGGCCGATTTTCAAAAAAGAGATGGCGAATTCCGTCAGCTTTTCTATTCTGGCCACTTCATTCGCCCGCCTCGGGGCAGCGCAGGAAGACAGATGCAATTCGTATTTGACGGTCACAACGACGTTCTCCTTCGACTCTGGACACATTCAAAAGACGGCAGCGACCCTATCGCGGAATTTTTGGACGGCACGACGATCGGCCATATCGATGCGCGCCGGGCGAAAGCGGGCGGTTTGTCCGGGGGTCTCTGCGCCATCTACATTCCCTCGGGCGATCTCGTCTTCGCCGATCCGGATGCCGACGGCCGTTACGTCACGCCGATGGCTGCCCCGCTTGATCCGCTTCCGTCCCTTGCGATCGCCACCGAAATGGCGGCGATCGCGCTGCGGCTCGACCAGGCCGGTGCCTGGCGTCTCTGCCGCACGGTCAAGGACATCCGCGGCGCCATGGCGGAGGAGGTTTTCGCCGCCGTCATGCATATGGAAGGCTGTGAGGCGATCGGCGCCGACCTGTCGGCGCTCGAGTTATTCTATGCGGCAGGCCTGCGCTCACTCGGGCCGGTCTGGAGCCGGCACAACGTCTTCGGCCACGGTGTTCCCTTCGCCTTCCCGATGTCACCGGACACCGGGCCGGGTCTCACCGATGCCGGTTTTGCGCTGGTACGGGAATGCAATCGCCTCGGCATCCTGATCGACCTTGCCCATATCACCGAGAATGGTTTCTGGGACGTGGCGAAGACCACCGACCAGCCGCTGGTCGCCAGCCACTCCAATGCCCATGCGCTGACGCCGGTCGCGCGCAACCTGACGGACAGGCAGCTCGATGCGATCCGCGAAAGCCGCGGTCTCGTCGGCATCAATTATGCCACTGCCATGCTGCGCGCCGACGGCCGCTCGGACAGCGATACGCCGATTGCCGACATGATCCGCCACATCGACCATCTCGTGAACCGCATCGGCATCGGTTGCGTGGCGCTCGGATCGGACTTCGACGGCGCCACGATCCCTGAGGAAATCGGCGATGCATCAGGCAATCAGAAGCTGATTGCCGCTCTCAGGGAGGTTGGCTATGGTGAGGCGGATCTCACGAAACTTGCCCGTGAAAATTGGCTTCGCATTCTCGCACAAGCCTGGCGGGAGGACTACGCCTAAAGCGCGGCGCGCCTCTGGACGCGCTGCGAACGGACAATAGTTTTAATGGGGTACGACCGACAAAACGCTTCGTAATCAATCAAGAACAGGGGAACAGACCATGATGATCACCAAGCTCAGCCGCAATTTCCGCCTGCTTTCCGCCGGAGCCGCTCTTTCGCTCCTGATGATGACGGCATCCGCCTTTGCCGAAACGCCCAAAGACACGCTGGTCGAGGGTTTTGCCTTCGACGACATCATTACGATGGATCCTGGCGAGGCTTTCGAGCTTTCGACCGCCGAAATCACCAGCAACAGCTACAACCTGCTCGTCCGTCTCGATCTCGCCGACACATCCAAGGTGAAGGGCGATCTCGCCGAGAGCTGGAGCGTTTCGGATGACGGTCTTACCTATACGTTCAAGCTCAAATCCGGCCTCAAATTCGCATCCGGAAATCCTGTTACCGCCGAAGACGTTGCTTGGTCGTTCGAGCGTGCCGTCAAGCTCGACAAGAGCCCGGCCTTCATCCTGACCCAATTCGGTCTGACCGGCGACAACGTCACCGAAAAAGCCAAGGCGGCCGATGCCAATACGTTCGTCTTCACGGTCGACAAGGCCTACGCGCCGAGCTTCGTGCTCAACTGCCTGACGGCGACGGTCGCTTCCGTCGTCGACAAGAAGCTCGTGCTGGAGCATGTGAAGGCGATAACGCCGGATGCCGAGCACAAATACGACAATGATTTCGGCAATGAGTGGCTGAAGACCGGCTATGCCGGCTCCGGCGCCTTCAAGCTGCGCGAATGGCGGGCCAACGAAGTCGTCGTGCTGGAGCGCAACGACAATTATTACGGCGACAAGCCGAAGCTCAACCGCGTCATCTATCGCTATATGAAGGAAAGCTCGGCCCAGCGGCTGGCGCTCGAAGCCGGCGATATCGACATCGCCCGCAACCTCGAGCCCGGCGACATCGACGCCGTATCCAAGAACGCCGATCTGGCGACGACAAACGCGCCGAAGGGCACGATCTATTACGTCAGCCTGAACAACAAGAACGAGAACCTGAAGAAGCCGGAAGTCCAGGAAGCCTTCAAATATCTGGTCGACTACGATGCGATCGGCGCGACCCTGATCAAGGGCATCGGCGAAATCCACCAGACTTTCCTGCCGAAGGGCCAGCTCGGGGCGCTTGATGAAAACCCCTACAAGCTCGACGTTGCCAAGGCGAAGGAACTGCTGGCCAAGGCCGGCGTCCCGGACGGATTCTCGGTGACGATGGACGTGCGCAACACGCAGCCGGTGACCGGCATTGCTGAATCGATGCAGCAGACGCTGGCGCAGGCCGGTGTCAAACTAGAGATCATTCCCGGCGACGGCAAACAGACGCTGACCAAATATCGTGCCCGCACCCACGATATCTATATCGGTCAGTGGGGTTCGGACTATTTCGACCCGAACTCGAATGCCGATACGTTCACCAGCAATCCCGACAATTCCGATGCCGGCACGGTGAAGACGCTTGCATGGCGCAACACCTGGGAGGCGCCGGAGCTCGACAAGCAAGCCAAGGCGGCGCTGCTGGAACGTGACGGTGAAAAACGTGCGGCCATGTACGAGGACATTCAGAAGAAGTTCCTCGCCAACAGCCCCTTCGTCATCATCTTCCAGCAGACCGAAGTGGCCGGCTATCGCAAGAATTTGAAGGACTTCAAGCTGGGTCCGAGCTTCGATACCAATTTCGTCGGTCCGATCGCCAAGGAATGATCCGGCAGGATTGGTCGCTTGAGCACCATTGAAACAACACAGGTGGCGGCACGGCCCCGAAAGGGCGGTGCCAGCACCCTCGCCAAGGCGGTCGGGCGGTTCCTGTTCGCCGCCGTCACCACCTATCTCGGCCTTCTGGCCGTCACCTTCTTCATCGGCCGCGTCGTGCCGATCGATCCCGTGCTCGCCATCCTCGGCGACCGCGCGCCCACCCATGTCGTCGAGCGTGTGCGCCGGGAACTGGGCTTCAATCTGCCGCTCTATGAGCAGTTCTACATCTATGTCAAAGGCGTGCTGTCCGGCGATTTCGGCAATTCGGTGCTGACGACCAACCCTGTGATGGTCGACATCCGCCGCGTCATGCCGGCGACGATCGAACTTGCCACACTTGGAACGCTGATCGGCGCCTGCGTCGGTGTGCCGCTCGGCGTTCTCGCCGCCGTGCGCCGGGGCAGCATCGCCGACCAGGTGGTGCGCGTCATCGGACTGATCGGCTATTCCGTGCCGATCTTCTGGCTGGCGCTGATCTCGCTCGTCATCTTCTATGCGCAGCTGCGATGGGTGGCCTTTCCCGGCCGCATCGATATCGTCTTCGAATATACGTTCACTCCGATCACCGGCTTCTATCTGCTCGACAGCGCCTGGCAGGGGCAGTGGGATGTCTTCTATGATGTGTTCCGCCACATCGTCCTGCCCGCCTCGCTGCTCGGTTATTTCTCGCTCGCCTATATTAGCCGCATGACCCGCAGCTTCATGCTGAACGAGCTGTCGCAGGAATATATCGTTGCCGCCCGCGCCAAGGGGCTTTCGGAAACGCGGGTGATATGGGGGCATGCGCTGCGCAACGCCGCCGTGCCGCTCGTCACCGTCATCGCGCTTTCCTATGCCGGCCTGCTCGAAGGATCGGTGCTGACCGAGACCGTCTTCTCCTGGCCGGGCATCGGGCTCTACATCACCAACTCGCTGCAGAATGCCGATATGAACGCCGTGCTCGGCGGCACGATCGTCATCGGCACGGTTTTCATCGGCATCAATCTTCTGTCCGATCTTCTCTACCGGACGCTCGACCCGAGGACGCGCAACCGATGACGGCTCCCGTCAGCCCATCGCCAATCATGAGCCGCCGCGACTGGCTGCTGTCCGACCGGCCGCAATCGCGCATGCAGGCGCGTCTCGGCCGCGCCTATGTCACCTGGCGGCAGTTCACCGCAAACCGGCTTGCCGTCGTCGGCCTGCTGATCATCGTGGCGCTGCTTTTCATCGCCGCCTTCGCCGATATCATCGCCACACACAATCCCGTCGTCGGCGATCTGCGCAATGCCCGGCTGCTGCCGCCGGGAACGGGTGAATTCCTCCTCGGCACCGACGACCAGGGCCGCGATATCTTTTCGCGGCTGATCTACGGATCGCGTTTGACGCTGCTGGTCGTCGCGCTCGTTGCCGTCATCTCGGCGCCGATCGGCCTGATCGTCGGCACCGTCTCCGGTTATGCTGGCGGCTGGGTGGATGCGACGCTAATGCGCATCACCGATATTTTCCTCGCCTTTCCGAAGCTGGTGCTGGCCCTCGCTTTCGTCGCCGCGCTCGGCCCCGGCATCCAGAACGCGATCATCGCCATCGCCATCACCTCCTGGCCGCCCTATGCCCGCATCGCGCGTGCCGAAACGCTGACAGTCCGACGGTCCGACTATATCTCGGCGGTGAGACTGATGGGCGCCTCGCCGCTGCGCATCATCGTGCGCCATGTCATGCCGCTCTGCATTTCCTCGCTGATCGTGCGCGTGACGCTCGATATGGCCGGCATCATCCTGACGGCCGCCGGCCTCGGCTTCCTCGGCTTGGGCGCGCAGCCGCCGCTGCCGGAATGGGGCGCGATGATCGCTTCGGGCCGGCGATTCATCCTCGATCAATGGTGGGTGGCGGCGATGCCCGGCATCGCCATCCTCATCGTCAGCCTCGGCTTCAATCTGCTCGGCGACGGCTTGCGCGATGCACTCGATCCGAAGGAGAGCGGCCAGTGACGACACTTCTGACGGTCGACAAGCTCAAGGTCAGCTACCCCACGCGCACCGGCATGATCGAGGCCGTGCGCGGCGTCTCCTTCACACTCGGCAAGGAAAGGCTCGGCATCGTCGGCGAATCCGGCTCCGGCAAGTCGCAGACCGGCCGGGCCATCATGGGCCTGACGCCGAAACACGGCATCCTCACGGCCGACAGGCTGGATTTCAGCGGTATCGACCTCCTCAATGCCTCGGCGGGACAACGGCGCAGGCTGCGCGGCAAGCGCATCGCCATGATCCTGCAGGATCCGAAATATTCGCTCGATCCTGTTATGACGATCGGCCGGCAGATCTGCGAAACGCTGCGCACCCATGAAAAGGTGGGCAAGGCGGAGGCGCGCGAGCGGGCGCTCGTCATGCTGGAGGCCGTGCAGATCCGCGATCCGAAACGCGTCTTCGACCTGCATCCGCACGAAGTTTCGGGCGGCATGGGGCAGCGTGCGATGATCGCCATGATGCTGATCGCCGGACCGGAGCTGCTGATTGCCGACGAGCCGACCTCGGCGCTCGACGTAACGGTGCAGCTCGATGTGCTCAGAATCATGGACAGGCTGGTGTCGGAGCGCGGCATGGGATTGATCTTCATCTCCCATGATTTGAGACTGGTCTCCTCTTTCTGCGATCGCGTCATCGTCATGTATGCCGGAAAGATCGTCGAGGAGCTTGCGGCCGCCGATCTCAAACACGCGCAGCATCCCTATACGCAAGGACTGCTGAACTGCATGCCCGAGATCGGCGCGAACCGCCATCCGCTGCCGGTGCTCGACCGCAGGCCGGAGTGGGCGGCATGAGCGCAGCACTCCACGTCGACAATCTCAGCGTCGTCTACGATGAATTTCACGCGCTGAAGGATGTCAGCATCGATGTCGAACGCGGTGAATCCTTCGGTCTCGTCGGGGAGTCCGGCTCGGGCAAATCCACCTTGCTGCGCGCCGTGGCCGGACTTGCGCCGATCAGCGGCGGCGCGATCCACGTCGACGGCGAAGCCTTGAAAGGCGCAAAGCGCAGCAAGGCGTTCTATCGGCGCGTGCAGATGGTCTTCCAGGACCCTTATGGCTCGCTGCATCCGCGCCAGACGATCGACCGGCTGCTGCTCGAACCGCTTGCGATCCACGGTATCGGGGACAACGACAGGCGCATCGCGCGGGCGCTCGACGAGGTCGGCCTCGGCAATGGCTTCCGTTTCCGCTACCCGCATCAGCTTTCCGGCGGCCAGCGGCAGCGTGTGGCAATCGCCAGGGCGCTGATCGTCGAACCGTCGATCCTGCTGCTCGACGAGCCGACGTCGGCGCTCGACGCCTCGGTGCAGGCGGAAGTGCTGAACCTGCTCGAGCAGATCCGCCGCGACCGCAAACTCACCTTCACTATGGTGAGCCACGATCTCGGTGTGATTACCCATATGTGCGACAGGCTCGCCGTGATGCGCAATGGCGCCGTTGTCGAACGGTTGAGCTCGCAAGCGCTGGCGGAGGGCGCGGTCCAACAGGACTATACGAAAAATTTGATGATCGCGAGCAAAGGGTTCGTAAAAACCTGAAAGGCAATCATTTCAAGCCATTGAAAAGAAACAAGCGGCGCGGGCGTTAAGGATAATGTTTCGCTAAAAGACGACCATTCAGCTAGACTATTGACAGCTGCCCCGCTTCTGTCATGATCCTGTTAACGATTGTTAGCTTTCGTGATCGATGGAGGTCAAGGCATGTTCTTTCTCGGTGGGATGACCATGGGCTACCTCGATCCTCCCGTCAAAGCCGAACGCAAGGAACAGATGACGGTCGCCATGCCTGGGGAAAAGGACCGGCGCCTGATCGAGACCTCCAACCCGCCGCAGAACGAGAACGCCGTCGAGCGCTCGTTGATCTGGGCATGGCGCAAGCTCTGCTAAGAGCAGGTTGAATTTTCTCTTCCGCTCCCTCTGGACGGAAATTTATCTCTACCTACCTGATAGAGAATAAGAAATATAACAGCGAGCCGCACAACCGGCCGCACGAAAACAACGGAGGCGACATATGGCAGAACTGGGTATTTCGCATACTCACGTGAACCACTATGGTTCCGTACCGACCAAGAAGCCGCACGCCACGCGTCACAGGCTTCAGGCGGTGCTCCATGGGACAATCTTCACCGCGGCATTCCTGTTTGTGGTAGCCCTGGTCTTCGGCCTCGTCGGATAGTCGGCAGATAACAAGCCTCGGCAGGCGCCGAGGCTGCGGCGAGTTTGCCGCCTATATTGAATGCCGGACACTGTCTCGGTGTTTCAAGCCCCTTGATCATCCCTCTCCCCTTATCACGCGCTCGAAAAGGGCGCCGCGGCGCATTTTTGCTCCCGTTATGCATGTCGCCCGGAAATGTGCAGCGGTTCCGGGACACGACATGCATAAAAACAAAGAGCTAAAGCGCGTTGCGTGAATCAAATTTGATGCGACGCGCTTAAGGTCTGGCGGAGTTCAAGTCGGCGCACGCCCCGGCCGGACACCGTGAGCAGGCGAACAAGCCGCTCAAAGGACAGCCGAAGATCCGGAAAATCCTCCCTCGGCGCCTGCCTCGCCGCAACCAGGCGCCGGCATGCTCGCCATCCCCCGCCGCGCAAGCGCATCGGTCAGGCGGCGCAAGCCTCTTGACTTGAATTATTCCGATGGTGTCCAACTTTTCGACATGGTTTTGCGGAGAGTGCATTGATCGCCCTCGGGTCGTCCTGGGCCAGGGCCGCGCCCGGTTGCATCGCTTGCCAGACGTCATTCACCCCGGCTTCATCGATCTTCGACGAATTGGGGCCCGTTCATGTAGCAGTCATGATAAGCAGTGCAAAAGGCTGAGCAAAACCAGCCATAACTTTGTTTGGATCCAGAACCGAACCCATGTCTATTGCCATTCTTTCTCCGAGCCTTCCCCGCGAACCCGAGATGAAGCAGATCGATCACAATGATTCGATCCGCTCGACCTATCTTTCCATCGAGGACATCAAGGCGATGGGCGATGCAGTCGCCCGTAACGGCGTCGACAAGCTGCCGGCTTTCGCCCCTTTCGATTTCTTCGCACGCCACAAGGAAAATCAGAAGGAAATCCTGCGCGTCTATCGCACGACGGCGACGGATGTCGAGGCCGGCGAGACGATCACGCCGGCGGCGGAATGGCTGCTGGACAACCATTATATCGTCGAAGAGGCAATTCAGGAGGTGCGGCGTGACTTCCCCCGCCGCTTCTACCGCGAATTGCCGACCATGTCTGTCGGCGGAGTCGAGATTCCGCGCACTTTGGTGCTTGCCTGGCTCTACGTCGCCCATACCCACAGCACGATCTCGCAGGAAAGTCTGACGGCTCTGGTCGACGGCTTCCAGGCCAACGAGACACTGAGGATCGGTGAACTCTGGGCGCTGCCCTCGCTGGTGCGCTACGTGCTCGTCGAAAACCTTCGCCGTATTTCGAGCCGTGTCGAAGCCAGCCGCCGGCTGCGCCGCCGCGCCAACGAGGCCGCTGACGAGCTGGTGCGCCTGACCGATCCGGCCAGGGCGGCCGCCTATCTGAAGACGCTGGAACCGCTTGCCGAGGACAATACCTTCTCGACGCAGTTCCTCTATCGCCTGCGTGACGGCTCGCAGACCTCGAGCCTGGCGATCACCTGGCTCGACGAGCGGCTGGAAGAGCTTGGCCGCAACACCGAAGAGGCGACGACGGCCGAACACAGCCGTCTCTCCTCCGGCAACGTGACGATGGGCAACATCATCCGCAGCCTGCGCGAGATCGACGACACCGAATGGTCGGTCTGGGTCGAGCAGGTCAGCCATGTCGACAAGCTGCTCTGGGAACATTCGGATTACGGCATCCTCGATTCCGGCTCGCGCAACAAATACCGCAAGCAGATTGAGAAGCTCGCCAAGCGTTCGCCGCTGACCGAGATGGAAATCGCCCAGCTGGCGCTCGATATGACGGATGCCGCCAAGGCCTCCGGGGAGCCGCAGCCACATGAACCGAACGTCGGCGGCTTCCTGTCCGGCGCGCAGCGGCCGAAGCTCGAGTCCCGGGCGAATTACCGCCCGACGATCACCCAGCATTTCGTGCGCGCCGTGCGCCAGTTCAACTGGCTGGCAATTGCTGTTCCCGTCATGCTGCTGACTGTCATCGCCATGGCTGTTGTCGGCAACTTCATGGCGAATGCCGGCATGGGTCCGATCGAAATCGCCGTGCTGCTGATCATGTTCTCGCTGCCGGCATCGGAGGGAGCGACAGGTCTCTTCAACACGCTGCTTTCCTTCTTCGTGACGCCGGCGCGTCTCGTCGGCTACGAGTTCAAGGAAGGCATTCCGGAGGATGCGCGCACGCTGCTCGTCGTGCCCTGCCTGATCTCGAACCGCGACAGCGTTGACGATCACGTGCGCAATCTCGAGGTCCACTATCTCGCCAATCCGCGCGGCGAAATCTATTTCGCGCTGCTCAGCGACTGGCCGGACAGCGATGTCGAGGAGACACCCGCCGATCTCGAGGTTCTCGACTATGCAAGGCGCGAGATCGCCAATCTCTCCGCCCGTTATGCCTATGACGGCAAGACGCGGTTCTACCTGTTGCATCGCCGCCGTCTCTACAACGCCTCGGAAGGCGTCTGGATGGGCTGGGAGCGCAAACGCGGCAAGCTGCACGAGCTGAACATGCTGCTGCGCGGCGACCGCGATACGACCTATCTGCCGGGCGCCAATGCCGTGCCGGCCAATGTGCAATATGTCATGACGCTCGACGCCGACACGCGCCTGATGCGTGACGCCGTCACCAAGCTCGTCGGCAAGCTCTATCATCCGATCAACCGCCCGGTCATCAATCCGAAAACCGGCCGTGTCGAAAGCGGCTACGGCGTGCTGCAGCCGCGTGTCACGCCGTCGTTGACGACGGGCAAGGACGCCTCGGTCTTCCAGCGCGTCTTTTCGATCAACCGCGGCCTCGATCCTTATGTCTTCACCGTTTCCGACGTCTATCAGGATCTCGCCGGCGAGGGCACCTTCACCGGCAAGGGCCTCTACCATGTCGATGCCTTCGAAGCCTCGCTGAAGGGCCGGATCGACGAGAATTCCGTACTCAGCCACGATCTTCTCGAAGGTTCGATGGCGCGCTGCGCCCTCGTCACCGATCTCGAGCTGGTCGAGGATTTCCCGATCCGCTACGAGGTGGAGACCTCGCGCCAGCATCGCTGGGCGCGCGGCGACTGGCAGCTCCTGCCTTACATGTTCAATCCGAAATACGGCGTCACGGCCCTCGGCCGCTGGAAGATGTTCGACAATCTGCGCCGTTCGCTGACGCCGATCGCCTGGTTCTTCGCCTCGGTGCTCGGCTGGTATTTCATGGGTCCGCTCGGCGCGCTGGTCTGGCAGATTCTGCTGATCTTCTGCCTCTTCGTGGCGCCGACCCTGTCGCTCATCAACGGCATCATCCCGCGCACCAGCGATATCGTCGCCCGCGCCCATCTCTATACCGTCTGGTCGGATATCACGGCCGCCAATGCGCAGGTCGCATTGCGGATCGTCTTCATTGCCGATTCGGCAGCCATGATGGCGGATGCGATCGGCCGTTCGCTCTACCGCCTGTTCGTCAGCCGCAAGCTGATGCTGCAGTGGCGGACCGCTGCCAGCGTTCAGGCCGGCGGGCAAGGCACCCTCGCCTCTTATTACAAGCAGATGTGGCATGCGCCTGTGCTGGCGCTGCTGGCGCTTGGTTTCGCAGCCCTTCCCGGCGACAACGCCTTCCTGGTCGGCATTCCCTTCGCGCTGCTGTGGATCCTCTCGCCTGTCGTCGCCTGGTATGTCAGCCAGTCGGCGGAGACCGAGGACCGGCTCGAAGTCGCCGACTCCGTGTCGAGCGAGTTGCGCAAGATCGCCCGGCGCACCTGGCGCTATTTCGAGACCTTCACCACGGCCGAGCAGAATTATCTGCCGCCGGACAATATCCAGGAAACGCCGCATGTCATCGTCGCGGCCCGCACCTCGCCGACCAATATCGGCGTCTATCTGCTTTCCGTCGTGTCCGGCCGGCATTTCGGCTGGTTCTCCTTCGAGGAAACGCTCGAGCGGTTGGAGCAGACGATTGCCACGATCGACAAAATGGAAAAGTTCCGCGGCCATCTGTACAACTGGTATCACAGCGATACGCTGCAGACGCTCGGACCGCGTTATGTCTCGGCGGTCGACAGCGGCAATCTCGCCGGCCACCTGATCGCCATTTCTTCGGCCTGCCGCAACTGGGCCGAGGCGCCGTCGGCCCATATGCAGGGCAATCTTGACGGTGTCGGCGATACGGCCGGCATTTTGGGCGAAGTGCTGGCGGATCTGCCGGATGACCGCAAGACCGTGCGCCCGCTGCGCCGGCGCCTGGAAGAGCGCATTGTCGGCTTCCAGAACGCGCTTGCCGCCGTTAAACGCGAGCACGAATTCGCCTCGATCCGCATCATCAACCTCGCCGTTCTCGCCCGCGACATCGAAAAGCTCGCCGCCAATCTCGACCACGAGGTCAAGTCGAAGCAGAGCGAAGAGGTCACCCAATGGGCGGCATCCCTCGTCAAGGTCTGCGAGGCGCATATCTCCGACAGCACCTTCGATCTTTCCAAGGTCGATGCGCTCCGGCCGCGGCTGGTGGCGCTGCGCGACAAGGCCCGCGATCTTGCCTTCTCGATGGATTTCGGTTTCCTGTTCCGGCCGGAACGGCGCCTGCTGTCGATCGGCTACCGTGTCGAAAGCGGCGAGCTCGACCAGGCCTGCTACGATCTGCTGGCTTCCGAATGCCGTCTGACCAGCCTGTTCGGCATCGCCAAGGGCGACCTGCCGACCGAGCACTGGTATCGCCTCGGCCGCCAGGTCGTGCCGGTCGGATCGCGCGGCGCGCTGGTCTCCTGGTCCGGCTCGATGTTCGAATATCTGATGCCACCGCTCGTCATGCAGGAGCGCGGCGGCGGCATTCTCAACCAGACCAACAATCTTGTCGTGGTGGAGCAGATAAACTACGCCCGCAAGCTCGGTATTCCGTGGGGCATCTCGGAAGCGGCCTTCAATGCCCGCGACCATAACCTCAACTATCAGTACACGAATTTCGGCGTGCCGACGCTCGGTCTCAAGCGTGGCCTCGGCCACAATGCCGTCATCGCGCCCTATGCATCGCTGCTCGCCAGCCAGTACGACCCGCCGGGCGCGCTCGAAAACCTGCAGCGGCTGCGCAAGGTCGGCGCGCTCGGCAAGTTCGGCTTCCACGACGCGGTCGACTTCACGCCGACGCGGGTGCCGGAAGGCAAGAAATGCGCGGTGGTCTACAATTATTATGCCCACCATCACGGCATGTCGATCGCCGCCGTCGCCAACGTCGCCTTCAACGGCCATCTGCGCGAGCTCTTCCATTCCGACCCGGTCATCGAGGCGGCGGAGCTTCTGTTGCAGGAAAAGGCGCCGCGCGACATTCCCGTCATGAGCGGCAAACATGAATCCGATACGCCGGCCAGCATCCAGGACGATCTGCTGCGGCCGGAGATCAGGAAGATCAGCGATCCGGCTTCGCGCGACCGCGAACTCGTGTTCCTGTCGAACGGCCACTACTCGCTGATGCTGACGGCGACGGGCGCCGGTTATTCCCGCTGGAACGGTCTCTCCGTTTCCCGCTGGAAGGCCGATCCGACCGAAGACCGCTGGGGCACCTTCATCTTCCTGCGCGATACCGCCACCAACGAATGGTGGTCGGCGACAGCAGAGCCGAAGGGGGTCGAGGGCGAAAAGATCAAAGTCGAGTTCGCCGACGAAAAGGCGCAGTTCACCAAGACGATTGGTGATCTGACGAGCGAGGTGGAGTGCATCATCGCGACGGAGCATGATGCCGAGGCCCGCCGTGTCACCCTGCTCAACATGGGCACGGAAGACCGTTTCATCGAAGTCACCTCCTATCTCGAACCTGTCATCACCTCGGATGATACCGACAATGCGCATCCGGCATTCGCCCGCATGTTCGTCAAGACCGAAATCGGCAAGCGCGGCGACGTCATTCGCGCGGAACGCAACAAACGCGATCCGAACGAGCCGAACATCAGCATCGCGCATCTGATCGTCGACAATGCCGGCGACACCCGTCACACCGAATTCGAGACCGACCGGCGCAAGTTCATCGGCCGTGGCCGCAGCCTCGCCGATGCGGCGGCCTTCGATCCGGGCGCCACACTTTCCGGCAGCGACGGCTTCATGCTCGATCCCGTCATGTCGCTGCGTCGCACCGTGCGTGTGCCGGCCGGCAAAAAGGTCAGCGTGTTCTTCTGGACGATCGCCGCGCCAAACCGCGACGAGGTCGACAAGGCGGTCAATCGCTACCGTCATCCCGACGCCTTCAACCATGAGCTCGTCCAGGCCTGGACGCGCACGCAGGTGCAGATGCGCCACGTCGGCGTCACCTCGCAGCAGGCGGCAGCCTTCCAGCATCTCGGGCGCTACCTCGTCTATCCCGACATGCAGCTGCGCAAGGATGAAGCGACCGTCGAGGCCGGTCTGCAATCGCAATCGGCGCTGTGGCCTTTGGCGATCTCCGGCGATTTTCCGATTTTCACGTTGCGCGTCAACGACGACATGGATCTCGACATTGCCCGCGAGGCCCTGCTGGCGCAGGAATATCTGCGCTCGCGCGGCGTCACCGCCGATCTCATCATCATGAACGAACGTGCCTCTTCCTACGCACAGGACATGCAGCACGCGCTCGACGCCATGTGCGAGAACGTGCGCCGCATGGGCCAGGCCGACGGGTTGCGCCAGCATATCTTCGCGGTTCGAAAGGACCTGATGGAGGAGAGCACCTATCGTGCGGTGATCGCGGCCTCCCGCGTCACCCTGCATGCGAAGAACGGCAAAGTGATCGACCAGATCAACCGCGCCGTCGCCCTGTTTGCACCGTCGAAGGATGAGCTGCAGGAGATGGAACGCGCCGAGCGGAACAAGGCTCCGGTCAAGCGCGTCGCGCCGGTGCCGCCGCCTGTCGTGCCGGCTGTCGTCATCGAGGAGGAAGGCGATCTCGACTTCTGGAACGGCATCGGCGGCTTTGCCCAAGACGGCCGCGAATATGTCGTTCGCCTGCCCGGCGGTCATGCAACGCCCCAGCCCTGGATCAACGTCATTTCCAATGACAGGTTCGGCTTTCACGTGTCGGCCGAAGGTGCAGGCTTCACCTGGAGCGTCAATTCGCGCGACTACCAGCTGACCTCCTGGTCGAACGACGCGGTGGTCAACCGTTCGGGCGAGGCCTTCTATCTCGCCGATCTCGACAGCGGGGCAGTCATGACGCCGTTCGCAGCACTGTCGCGCCGGCCGGACATTCGTTTCGAAGCCCGCCATGGGCTCGGCTATTCGGTCTTCTCGAGCGTCCAGCACGATATCGCACTGGAGCTGACGCAGACGATCGCCCGCGACAAGCCGGTGAAGCTGCAGCGTCTGCGCCTGCGAAATACCGGCTCGACTGGCCGCAGGCTGCGTCTCTATGGTTATGTCGAATGGGTGCTCGGCAGCAATCCCGGACGCACCGCCCCCTTCATCCTGTCGAGCCAAGATGAGGAGACGGGCGCGCTGTTCGCCACCAATCCGTACAGCATCGATTTTTCCAACCGAACCGCCTTCTTCGCGGCGAGCGAGACGCCTTCGAGCGTCTGCGCAAGCCGGCGCGAGTTCATCGGCAAGGCGGGAACGATCCAGGCGCCGCAGGCCGTTACGTCAGCGGCTGCTCTTTCGGGTGCGACCGAACTCGACGGCGATCCGGCCGCGGCTCTGGCTATCGACATCGAGCTTAACGCCGGCGAGGAGCGCGACTTCACCTTCTTCCTCGGCGATACGCCGACGGAAGAAGAAGCGCGCGCCGTCATCGCCGATATCCGCAACGCTTCGTTCGACGAGGCCGTCGAGGCAAACCGCAGCTTCTGGCGGGATTTCACCGGCAGGCTGCAGATCTCGACGCCGGATCGCGGGATGAACAATCTCGTCAACACCTGGCTGCCCTATCAGAGCCTCGGCTGCCGGATCATGGCCCGCACCGCCTTCTACCAGGCAAGCGGCGCCTTCGGTTTCCGCGATCAGCTGCAGGACACGCTGGCCTTCCTGCTGCACGAACCCTCGATCGCCCGCAGGCAGATCCTGAACGCCGCCTCGCGCCAATTCCGCGAGGGCGACGTCCAGCATTGGTGGCTGCCTGGTACGGGTGCCGGCGTCCGCACGATGATCTCGGACGACGTCGTCTGGCTGAGCTATGCGATCCACCACTATTGCAGCGTCACCGGCGACAAGAGCGTGCTCGACGAGGAAATTGCCTTCCTGGAAGGTCCGGCGCTTCTCGAGGGACAGCATGACTCCTTCTACAAGCCGGAGATTTCCGAGGATAAGGCGAGCGTCTACGAACATGCGGCGCTGGCACTCGATCTCGCTATCGCTCGCAAGGGGGCTAACGGCCTGCCGCTGTTCCTCGGCGGCGACTGGAACGACGGCATGAACCGCGTCGGCATCGCCGGCCGCGGCACCAGCGTCTGGCTCGGCTGGTTCCTGGCAGGCGCGTTGCGCGCCTTCATTCCCTATGCCGAAGAACGCGGCGACACGGCGCGCGCAAAGCGCTGGTCTGCACATCTCAAGGACTTGAAGAAAGCGCTCGAAACCGCGGGATGGGACGGCGGCTACTATCGCCGCGGCACGTTCGACGATGGCGCACTGCTCGGTTCCAAGGAAAGCCCGGAATGCCGGATCGATTCGATCGCGCAGTCCTGGAGCGTTCTGTCCGGCGAGGGCGACCCGACCCGCGCCGTCAAGGCCATGGATGCCGTGCTCGATCAACTGGTCGACGAGGAAGCCCGCATCATCCGGCTGTTCACACCGCCTTTCATCAATTCCGCCAGGGATCCCGGTTATATCAAGGCTTATCCGCCGGGCGTGCGCGAAAACGGCGGCCAATATACCCATGCCGCGACCTGGGTGGTGATGGCGCTGGCGGAGCTCAAGCGGGGCGACGATGCCTTCCGCTGCTTCCAGATCCTCAACCCGATCACCCATGCGCTCGACAAGGCTTCGGCCGAGCAATACCGGGTCGAACCCTATGTCGTGGCCGCCGACGTCTATGGACATGAGCCTTATACGGCGCGAGGCGGCTGGACCTGGTACACCGGCTCGGCCGGCTGGCTCTACCGGGCTGCCGTCGAGGGCATCCTCGGTATCCGGTTGAAGGACGGCCGGCTTTATGTGCGTCCGTCGCTCCCGTCGGAATGGGACGGTTTTGCGGCAGAGGTGGAGCGGGGCGACGGCAAATACCGCATTTCGGTCTCAAAAGCGTCCAATGCCAGCGGCTACACTCTGTCCATCAACGGCAGCGAAATCGCCGATCCCGAAGAGGGATATCCGCTCGGATAAAAGCGTTTCTCCACGCAGACATCACGGCGATTCGCGAACGGCCAAAAGGGAACCCTTTTGGCCGTCGTCGCGTTTGCAAATCGGATAACAGGAGACACCCCATGGCAAGCACGCTGACCGAGGCCATCGGCGCCGAGCGCAGTTCCCTATCCGTAGCTGCGCCAGGGCGCGATACACGGCTTGACGTGCTGCGTGGCCTCGCCTTGATCATGATCTTCATCAATCATGTTCCCGGGCAGTTCTTCGAATATGCCACGACGAAGAATTTCGGCTTCTCCGATGCCGCCGAGGCCTTCGTGCTGATATCGGGCATTGCCGTCGGCCTTGCCTACGGCTCCCGCTTTCAGCCGGGAAACCGGCTCAGAATGGCGACCAAGGCGGCAAAGCGGGCCTTCACGCTTTACCTCGCCCATATGATCACGACCTTCATGACGCTGGCGCTGTTCATCTGCGGCGCCTGGCTGTTCCACCGGCCCGGACTGCTTGTCGAAATCAATATTCTGGCGGTTCTGATGAACCTCAAGGACGGCATCCCGGCGCTGCTCCTGCTCGGCCACCAGATCGGCTACAACAATATCCTGCCCATGTACGGGGCATTGCTGCTGATGGTGCCCATCCTCCTTCTCCTGAACGAGCGAAGCCCGCTGCTGGCGCTTGCCGTCTCGGGCACGGTCTGGCTGCTCGCCGGCATTTATCAGGTGGCGCCGCACAACATGCTGATCGAGGGCTATTGGTTCCTCAATCCGCTGTCCTGGCAGTTCCTGTTTTCGATCGGTATCGTCTCGATCCTGCATATCAAGCGCGGCGGCCGGATCCCGCGGCATCCGCTATTGCTTACGGTCGCCACCGCTTACGTCGTGCTGTCCTTCGTCTGGGTGACAGGTCATCTCTGGATTTTCGGCAACTCGCTGGCAGCGCTTGGCCTGCCGCCTGTTATCACCGGTTTCGACAAGACCTTCCTGTCGCTGCCGCGGCTGCTGCATGTGCTGGCGCTGACCTATCTGATTATCAGCATCCCCGCATGCTCCCGCATCCTGCGGCGTCCCGCGGACCACCCGCTGACGATCCTCGGCCGCCATTCGCTCAACATCTTTGTCGCCGGCACGATCCTCGCCATGGTCGGCCAGGTGGTGCTCTACATCACCAACAAGGATCCGCTGGTCGGCCCGATCTTCGTCATCGCCGGCATTGCGACGCAATTCACCTATGCCTACTATCTCGAGCACAAGCGTCAACAGGGCAAGGTCAAGAGCAAGCTCGTCACCGAGGTTGCCGCCGTCCCGGTGCCCGTGCGGATCGGCGGAGCGGCAAACACCTATCGCCGCACCAATCGGAAATAGCAGCCAGCCTTGCCTTGATATAAGTGAGCCGGCGGGCCATGCCCGCCGGCTCAGTTTTTGTGAACGAGGATGTTCACCAGCCTGCCCAGGGGATCGCGGACATAGAAGCGCCTGACGCCCCAGGGCTCGTCCACCGGGCCGTATTCGATCGGAAAACCGGCGGCCGACATCGCCGCGAAAGCAGCATCCAGATCGTCGACTTCGATCGAGAGGTCCGGCACCGGCGTGCCGGAGCCGCCTTGGCTGGCGACGCTCACCTGAACGTTCATAGGCCTTGCCGCGCCGAAGGTGGTGATCCAGCCGTGATCCATGATGACGTCGAGACCCAGGATATCCTGATAGAACCGCCGCGCCGGCGTGATGTCGCGTGCCGCAATATTGGCGACGATGCGCAGGACCTTCATGGGCTTTCCTTCCGATGCTTGGACAAGGCGGAAGGTAGGAAGATCGGCAGGGTGGTCAATCGGGGTTCGGCTTGGAATGGCGGTGTATGGCACCCCCTCTGCCCTGCCGGGCATCTCCCCTACAGGTGGGGAGATTGGTTGGGCGCACCGACTTCCCCAAACAACAACGAACCTATGTTCCACACGGCGACGGAAAGGGACTACGGGGTCAACCTTTTGCCGATCTCTCCACTTGTGGGGAGATGCCCGGCAGGGCAGAGGGGCTCATGGCACCCGGAGGAATTGGACTGGCCTTACCCCGCCAAAGCAAAAAGGCCGGAAGGAGCTACCCTTCCGGCCTTTGTTTTGAAACCCGACCGATCAGGCGGCTTCGGTGGCGTGGGCCTTGCGGACTTCGTCGTCCGTCAGGATGCCGCTGGCGCGCAGCAGGGCGGCGAAGCGGCCGTTGCTGTGGCTGAGCTCGTCGAAGCTGCCCTGCTCGGCGACGCGGCCGTTGTCCAGGAAGAGGACCATATCGGCTTCGCGGACCGTCGACAGACGGTGGGCGATGATGAAGGTAGTGCGGTTCTCACGCAGGTTGTCGATCGCGGCCTTGACGCGGGCTTCGGTCTCGACATCGAGCGCCGAGGTCGCCTCGTCGAGCACCAGGATCGGCGCATCCTTGAGGATGGCGCGGGCGATCGCGATGCGCTGGCGCTCGCCGCCGGAGAGCTTGTTGCCGCGTTCGCCGACATGCGTATCGTAACGGTCCTTGCGGGTTTCGATGAAGTCGGCGGCGGCGGCGGCCTCGGCCGCACGGCGCATTTCCTCTTCGCTGGCACCCTCGCGGCCGAGGCGGATATTGTCGCTGATCGAGCGGTTCAGCAGGCCGGCATCCTGGAAGACAGTGGCGATATGGCGACGCAGCGACTTGCGGGTCACCTTGGTGATATCGGTGCCGTCGACCAGAATCTGCCCACCCTGCGGGTCGTAAACGCGCTGCAGCAGGTTGACCAGCGTCGTCTTGCCGGCGCCGGTCGGGCCGACGATGGCAACCGTCTGGCCGGCCTTCACCGAGAAGGAGACATTGTGCAGACCCTGCGAGCTGTTGCCGAAGCCGAAGGAGACGTCGCGGAATTCGACCGCACCCTTGACGCTCTTGATCTCGCCGTTGCCGGCCGGCTCTTCGCGTTCACGCACCGAATCTTCGAGCGTGTAGAAGTCCTGCAGCTTGGAACGGGCCTCGAAGATCTGCGTGGCGAATTGGCGCATCAGGTCGAGGCGGGCAATCAGCAGGTTGGCAAAGCCGATGAAGGCAATGACGTCACCGACGCGCAGCTGGCCGGACTGGACGAGCATCGTGCCGATGATCAGAACAACCATCATCGCGATGGTCGAGGCCATGCGGTTCAGCGCACTGGCGATCGCCCACCAGTCGAGCACCGGATACTGGGCTTCGAGCAGCCGGTCGGCGAAGGATTTCAACGCCTTGGTTTCGGCCTCGATGCGGTTGTAGCTATGCAGAACGGACACGTTGCTGATCGAGTCGCTGACATGCGAGAAGACGGTATGGTAGTGGTTCTCGACCGAAGCCTGGCCATCCTTGGTGCGGCTCATGACCACACGACCGATCAGCCAGTAGGCAATGCCGAGCACGATGAGGACGGCCGACAGGCGCAGATCCATCGATATTGCGGTCGGCACCAGCAGGGCAAGCGCGATGACCGTCGACAGATGGTTGCGCATGAATTCCAGCCAGAGGCCGAACAGCGTCTCGCAGGCGCGCAGCAGCGTATGCAGCGCGTTGGAGGTGCCGCGCT
This sequence comes from Rhizobium sp. K102, assembly GCF_022385315.1. Lineage (NCBI taxonomy): Bacteria > Pseudomonadati > Pseudomonadota > Alphaproteobacteria > Hyphomicrobiales > Rhizobiaceae > Rhizobium > Rhizobium sp. K102. The sequence continues at coordinate 3,768,923 of NZ_CP092436.1, read as the reverse complement.
GGTGGTGCCAGGCGAGCGGCATGGATATGATCCGGCCGAAAGCCTCTGTCAGCAACGTGGCCCGCCGCCCATGGGCAAGCCGGTCGGCTTCGCGCGACACCAGGACGAAGGCGATGGTGTTGAACACGGCGAAGCCCGCCCACATGAACAGGATGGGCTTGACTTCACCCTTGCCCGAGATCGCATCGATGATGCGACCGAACAGGATTGGTTCCGCAATGGTGATGGTCGCCAGAACAATATTGGCGATAACGACCAGGGATACGCGGAGCTTGTAGGCGCCAAGATAGCGCAGAGCTCTTGCATAGACCTTGAATAGCGACACGTCTAACCTCTTGTGCATCTGCGAAAAACGGGAATGGAGCAATGCTACGAAAGGCTACCTGAACCGGCGATTAACGGAGTATTCAGAGTTCATCCGAGGGTTAATCAACCTGGGCCGACTTTCGCGGCTTGCGGCTAATCCGAAGCGGCATCAACAACATAGAGCAGTGGATCGGGTGACAAAAACTCACATTTTTCGTTATCGGGGTCTGGCGCGGGAATTGCGGGCACCTTATATGCCGCAACAATTTGCGCTTGCATTTTAATAAATGTTTAGCACAGCATTAAATAGAGACTGCATATTTTGAAGAAGACCGTTCCGCGACCAAGGTGAGAATGCCGCCAACGGCCTCGATGCGGACTTGGGGTCCGGACAAAGGGCGTTTTTGTGAATATTAGTTCGTTAATTCAATTGCTTGTCATTTTGGAAGAATGCTCCGATCCGGACGCCGTCGTCGCCGAACTCGAGCAGGTCCTCCACCTTTCCGGCTTCGAGTATTACGGTCTGCTGCGCCATTTGCAGCAAAGTCCGGCGCAGCAGGAACTGCGGGCCGCGCCGCTCGCCGGCCGCTGGCCGGAACAATGGCTGCAGATATATGCCGCGAAAAAATATGTCCGGATCGATCCGATGGTGCGCTATCTCACCCATGCACAACGGCCGTTCCGCTGGCGGGAGAGTATGGCGGCGTTCAACGGCGATGCACATCGGCGCCGCATGGAGCAGATGATGGTCGATGCCTTCGGCCACGGATTGGAGGACGGCTATCTCTTTCCGATCCACGGGCGCAACGGCATTCTGGGCAGCCTCAGTCTCGGCGGCAGACCGGTCGAATTGTCGCCGGTGGAGATCGCCTTGCTCGAGGCCGTGGCGCGCAAGACGTTCTGGCGCTTGCTCGAGCTGACAGGCGAAGCCGAGGCGCTGGAGACGCTGTTGCCGTCTGAGACGCCGCTGACGCGGCGCGAGATGGAAATCCTGCACTATCTCGCCGAAGGCATGACGTCGATGGAGATCAGCAAGATGCTGAAGATCTCGAACCACACCGTCGATTGGTATATGAACGGCCTGCAGAACAAGCTGAAGGCGAAGAACAGGCAACAGGCGGTGGCGCTTGCTTTCCGTCATGGCCTGATAAGCTGAGCTTTTCCTTATCCATTTCGCCAAGATCGCTGCATACTGTCAGTCGACATGTCTTTGCATGGCGAGAAATTGCGTTTCGCAGTCGCAAGAGAAATTGAACTTCCTGTGACAAGAAGTTAAGAATTTTCTTCGCGGGTGCAGCATGCCCGCGTCTGAACGACGGAGGAGACCGTTTTGCCCATTTCCAAGATACTCGTTGCCAATCGCTCTGAAATAGCCATCCGCGTGTTCCGCGCGGCCAACGAGCTTGGAATAAAAACGGTGGCGATCTGGGCGGAAGAGGACAAGCTGGCGCTGCATCGCTTCAAGGCGGATGAGAGCTATCAGGTCGGGCGCGGCCCGCATCTTGCCCGCGATCTCGGGCCGATCGAAAGCTATCTGTCGATCGACGAGGTGATCCGGGTCGCCAAGCTTTCGGGCGCCGACGCCATTCACCCCGGCTACGGCCTCCTGTCGGAAAGCCCGGAGTTCGTCGATGCCTGCAACAAGGCCGGCATCATCTTCATCGGCCCGAAGGGCGATACCATGCGCCAGCTCGGCAACAAGGTGGCGGCGCGCAATCTGGCGATCTCGGTCGGCGTGCCCGTCGTGCCGGCGACTGAGCCGCTGCCGGACGATATGGCCGAAGTGGCTAAGATGGCCGAAGAGATCGGTTATCCCGTCATGCTGAAGGCTTCCTGGGGCGGCGGCGGGCGCGGCATGCGCGCGATCCGCGATCCGAAGGATCTCGCCCGCGAGGTGACGGAGGCCAAGCGCGAGGCGATGGCGGCCTTCGGCAAGGACGAGGTCTATCTGGAAAAGCTGGTCGAGCGCGCCCGCCATGTCGAAAGCCAGGTCCTCGGCGACACGCACGGCAATGTCGTGCATCTCTTCGAGCGCGACTGCTCGATCCAGCGCCGCAACCAGAAGGTCGTCGAGCGCGCGCCGGCACCCTATCTCTCGGAGGCGCAGCGCCAGGAGCTCGCCGCCTATTCGCTGAAGATCGCAGCGGCGACCAATTATATCGGCGCCGGTACCGTCGAATATCTGATGGATGCCGATACCGGCAAATTCTACTTCATCGAGGTCAACCCGCGCATCCAGGTCGAGCATACGGTGACCGAAGTCGTCACCGGCATCGATATCGTCAAGGCGCAGATCCATATCCTTGACGGGGCTGCGATCGGCACCCCGGAATCGGGCGTTCCCGCCCAGGCCGACATCCGCCTCAACGGCCATGCGCTGCAGTGCCGCATCACCACCGAAGATCCGGAGCACAACTTCATTCCGGATTACGGCCGCATCACCGCCTATCGCTCCGCTTCCGGATTCGGCATCCGTCTCGACGGCGGCACCTCCTATTCCGGCGCCATCATCACCCGCTATTACGATCCGCTGCTCGTCAAGGTGACGGCCTGGGCGCCGAACCCTTCCGAAGCGATCAGCCGCATGGACCGGGCGCTGCGCGAATTCCGCATCCGCGGCGTCGCCACCAACCTGACCTTCCTCGAAGCGATCATCGGCCACCCGAAATTCCGCGACAACAGCTATACCACCCGCTTCATCGACACGACGCCGGAGCTCTTCCAGCAGGTCAAGCGCCAGGATCGCGCGACGAAGCTCTTGACCTATCTCGCCGACGTCACCGTCAACGGCCATCCCGAGGCTAAGGACCGGCCGAAGCCGCTGGAAAACGCCGCCAAGCCCGTGGTGCCCTATGCCAACGGCGATGGCGTCAAGGACGGCACCAAGCAGCTGCTCGACACGCTCGGCCCGAAGAAGTTCGGCGAGTGGATGCGCAACGAGAAGCGCGTGCTTCTGACCGATACGACGATGCGCGACGGCCACCAGTCGCTGCTCGCCACCCGCATGCGTACCTACGATATCGCCCGCATCGCCGGCACCTATGCGCATGCGCTGCCGAACCTCTTGTCGCTCGAATGCTGGGGCGGGGCGACCTTCGATGTCTCGATGCGCTTCCTCACCGAAGATCCGTGGGAGCGTTTGGCACTGATCCGCGAGGGGGCGCCAAACCTGCTCCTGCAGATGCTGCTGCGCGGCGCCAACGGCGTCGGCTACACCAACTATCCCGACAATGTCGTCAAATATTTCGTCCGACAGGCGGCCAGGGGCGGCATCGATCTCTTCCGCGTCTTCGACTGCCTGAACTGGGTCGAGAACATGCGGGTATCGATGGATGCGATCGCCGAGGAGAACAAGCTCTGCGAGGCGGCGATCTGCTATACCGGCGATATCCTCAATTCCGCCCGCCCGAAATACGACCTGAAATACTATACCGATCTTGCCGTCGAGCTCGAAAAGGCCGGCGCCCATATCATCGCCGTCAAGGATATGGCGGGTCTCTTGAAGCCGGCCGCCGCGAAGGTGCTGTTTAAGGCGCTACGCGAGGCGACCGGCCTGCCGATCCACTTCCACACGCACGACACCTCGGGCATTGCGGCCGCGACCGTTCTTGCCGCCGTCGAAGCCGGTGTCGATGCCGTCGATGCGGCGATGGATGCGCTGTCCGGCAACACCTCGCAGCCCTGTCTCGGCTCGATCGTCGAGGCGCTTTCCGGCTCCGAGCGCGATCCCGGCCTCGATCCGGAATGGATCCGCCGCATCTCCTTCTATTGGGAAGCGGTGCGCAACCAGTATGCCGCTTTCGAAAGCGACCTCAAGGGGCCGGCTTCTGAAGTCTATCTGCATGAAATGCCGGGCGGCCAGTTCACCAACCTCAAGGAGCAGGCCCGCTCGCTGGGGCTGGAAACCCGCTGGCACCAGGTGGCGCAGGCCTATGCCGACGCCAACCAGATGTTCGGCGATATCGTCAAGGTGACGCCCTCCTCCAAGGTCGTCGGCGACATGGCGCTGATGATGGTCAGCCAGGACCTGACGGTCGCCGATGTCGTCAGCCCCGAGCGCGAAGTCTCCTTCCCGGAATCGGTGGTCTCGATGCTGAAGGGTGATCTCGGCCAGCCGCCGTCGGGATGGCCGGCAGCGCTGCAGAAGAAAGCGCTGAAGGGCGAAAAGCCCTATACGGTGCGTCCCGGCTCGCTGCTGAAGGAAGCCGATCTCGATGCCGAGCGCAAGGTCATCGAGACCAAGCTGGAGCGCCAGGTCAGCGATTTCGAGTTCGCCTCCTACCTGATGTATCCGAAGGTCTTTACCGACTTTGCGCTCGCCTCCGATACCTATGGCCCGGTCTCGGTGCTGCCGACGCCGGCTTATTTCTATGGGCTGGCCGATGGCGACGAGCTGTTTGCCGATATCGAAAAGGGCAAGACGCTCGTCATCGTCAATCAGGCGATGAGCGCCACCGACAGCCAGGGCATGGTCACCGTCTTCTTCGAGCTCAACGGCCAGCCGCGCCGCATCAAGGTGCCGGACCGGGCGCATGGGGCAACGGGGGCGGCCGTGCGCCGCAAGGCGGAGCCCGGCAATGGTGCCCATGTCGGCGCGCCGATGCCCGGCGTCATCAGCCGCGTCTTCGTCTCGTCCGGCCAGGCCGTCAGCGCCGGTGACGTGCTCGTATCCATCGAGGCGATGAAGATGGAAACGGCGATTCATGCGGAAAAGGATGGAACCATAGCCGAAATCCTCGTCAAGGCCGGCGACCAGATCGATGCCAAGGACCTGCTTGTCGTCTATGCCGGTTGAGCCTTGCCGAGAGGCTTGTTCAACTGGCCGGCCGCTTCGGCCAATCACCCGATTGTGTGTGATCGGGCTGTCGGAAAGCTGATTTTTCGAAGCGTTTACGGCCTCCTCGCCTTGCCCGGCGAGGAGGCTTTCTCATAGACTTGAGGTCGTATTATCCGCCCCAAGACCAACCAGGAAATCCTCTCCATGAACAAGTTGAAGATTGCCGTCATCGTCGGCAGCACGCGTATTGGCCGTTTCGCCGAACATCCGGCCAAGTGGATCGCCGGGCTCGTCGGCCAGCGCTCCGATCTCGAATGTGAGGTTCTCGATCTTCTCGACTATCCCATGCATTTCTTCGGCGAAGAGCGCGCAACGACGGCGGAAAGCGAAGCCGCCGAGCGGTGGAAGAAGAAGCTGCGCGAATTCGACGGCTTCATTTTCACCGTCGCCGAGTACAATCATGCGCCGACGGCGGTTCTGAAAAATGCCATCGATCTCGGCGAGTTCATCCAGAAGCCGGTCGGCTTCGTCGGCTATGGCGGCGTTGGCGGGGCGCGGGCCGTCGAGCAGCTTCGCCTGATCTTCGTCGAAATGAGCGCAGCCTCCGTCAAGACCGGTGTTCACATTGCCTTCAGCGAATATCTTGCCGTTCTCAAGGAGGGGAAGCAGCTTGCGGACTACGCGCATCTCAACGAAGCCGCCAAGAACATGGTCGACCAGCTGACTTGGTGGGGCAACGCCTTGAAGGCCGCGCGCGCCGTCGTCACGGCCGCTTGATCGAAATGCCGGCGGTGCCGGGGCGATAGCCCGGCACCGTTTTAAATATCGTAGGTATGCGCCGCGTTGATCGTCGAGATGAACCGCTTGGTGCGTTCGCGCTCCGGCGCGGTGAAGATCGCTCTGGCGCTGCCCGTTTCCACCACACTGCCGGCTTCCAGGAAGACGACGTCATTGGCGATCTTGGAGGCGAGGCGCAGATCATGAGTCGCCATCACCATGGTCGTGCCTTCCCGGGCCAGCTGGCCCAGCACATCGACCACTTCCGCCGAGAGTTCCGGATCGAGCGCCGAGGTCGGCTCGTCGCACAGAAGCACGCGCGGCGACGGCGCCAGCGCCCGGGCGATCGCCACGCGCTGCTGCTGGCCGCCCGATAATGTCGAGGGCCAGGCATCGGCCTTGTGCGCCATGCCCACCTTTGTCAAGAGTTCCGTGGCGCGTTCGCGGGCTTTCTCCTTCGGCCATTTCAGCACCGTGACCAAACTTTCCATGACATTTTCGATCGCGGTTTGATGCGGGAAGAGCTGGAAGTTCTGGAAGACCATGCCGGTCTGGCGGCGGATTTTCTGAACCGCCTGCCAGCCGACGCGTTTGCCGGGCGCGAAGGAAAGCTCTGCCTCGCCGAGGCGGATTGCACCTGATGTCGGGATTTCGAGCAGGTTGATACAGCGCAGCAGCGTGCTTTTGCCGCCGCCGGAGGGTCCGACCAGCGCGGTGACGCTGCCCTCGGGGATGCGAATGCTGATATCCTTCAGGATGATGGCGTCGCCGAAGCGCTTTTCGATGTTGGAAAGCTCGATCATGCATGTGCCTCCAGCATGCCGCCATATCGCGCGAAGCGGCGTTCCAGCCGCACCTGCAGCTGCGAGAGGATGGAGCTCAGGACAAGATAGATCAGCGCCGCCTCGATATAGAGGATCAGCGGCTCATAGGTGGTGGCGACGATGCGCTGAGCGGCCTGGAAGAGCTCCGGCACGGTGATGGCGGCGGCAAGCGACGTATCCTTCACCAGCGAGATGAAGGTATTCGACAACGGCGGTACGGCGACGCGGCCGGCCTGCGGCAGGATGGTGCGGCTCATCGCCTGGCGCCAGCTCATGCCGATCGAATAGGCCGCTTCCCACTGGCCCTTGGGCACGGAGGAGATGACGGCGCGGATGATCTCGGAGCTGTAAGCGCCGATATTCAACGTAAAGCCGATGAGGGCGGCGGGAAAGGCATCGAGCAGGATGCCGATGCTCGGCAGGCCGTAGAAGATCACGAAGAGCTGCACGAGCAGCGGTGTGCCGCGGATGACCCAGACATAGAAACGGGCGACGATCGCGACCGGTGCGGGACCGAAGAGGCGGGCGATCGCGGTGATCAGGCCGAGGATCAGGCCGGAGCTGAAGGACAGCAGCGTGAGGGGGATGGTGAAGATCAGCCCCGCCCAGAGGAGCGAGGGGAGCGATTCCGCCATCAGTTGAAGCCAGTGCTGCAAGGGCGTTCCTTCTCGTCGGTTGGGTGGTGATATCTCGAATACCCCTCCCCAACCCCTCCCCACAAGGGGGAGGGGCTTGGATGCCGCCCCCGACGCTTTCCACCTCGTCGTTTCATCCGCAGGAAGGCTGCTGTTTTCTGCAAGCGGATGCTGCGAGTTAGCCCCTCCCCCTTGTGGAGGGGTTGGGGAGGGGCTTTTTCCCCGAGCTTACTTCGATACGTCCTGGCCGAAATATTTGTCGGCGATCTTCTTGTACGTACCGTCCGCCTTGATGTCGGCGAGCGCCTTGTTGATTTCGGCGAGCAGTTCCGGCTCGCCCTTGCGGATGATGATGCCGGAGTAATCGGCATTTTCCTGCTCTGCGGCAATCTTCACCGGCGCGTCCGGCTTATGCTTCTTGAAATCGAGGAAGGAGAGGCTGTCGTTGATCGTCGCATCGGCGCGCTTGGTCAGCACGAGCTGGATCGACTGGTCGAAACCGTCGGTGCCGACGAGTTCTGCGCCGGCTTCGGTCGCGAGCTTGCCGAAATTGCTGGTCAGCGACTGGGCGGATTTCTTGCCCTTCAGATCGGCGAAGGTCTTGATGCTGTCGTCGCTGTCGCGGACGATCAGCACCGCCTTGGAAGCGATATAGGGTTCGGAGAAATCATACTTCTGCTTGCGGGCTTCGGTGATGCCGACCTGGTTGATGACGGTGTCGTAGCGCTTGGCGTCGAGGCCGGCGATCAGGCCATCCCACTTGCCTTCGACGAATTCGGCCTTGACGCCGAGCTTTGCGGCGATCGCTTCGCCGATCTCGACGTCGAAGCCGACGAGCTTGCCGCTTTCGTCATGATAGGTGAAGGGCGCATAGGTGCCCTCGGTGCCGATCTTGAAGACGCCGGCCGATTTGATGGCGGCAAGGTTTTCGCCGGCATGAGCGGGCAGGAGGGCAGCAGCCTGAATGAGGGCAGCGGCGGCGACGGTTTTCAACCAGTTCATTGTTTTATCCATCCTCGGGAGGTTGTGATCGGATGCGGCATAGTTGGCAGAAAACTAGGGCATCGGAAGCGAAGAAAACTGCGAATAAAAGCAGCAAGTGCAAATATTTTTCTCAAGCGGCCGACCGGGCCTCGAATTGCCTGGAACCGGGCCATTTTGCCCTTCGTTGGTGAGACTTTATTTCAATAGGTCAGAAAACGTGTGACCGTGCATGTTGCATGCACGGTCGTAAGCGTTTATGCACGTTTCGTACCATTCAACTTTCGATCTGGTAGAAACATGCAGGACTTTCTGTTGCGAGAGCGCCAAGGTGTGATTTCCGAGAGGCTGCGGCTGAACGGCCGCGTGCTGGCGGCGGAACTTGCGCTCGAATTCGGCGTCTCCGAAGATACGGTGCGGCGCGACCTTCGCGAGATGGCGGCGGCGGGGCTCTGCGAGCGGGTCTATGGCGGTGCCTTGCCGGTCGCGCCGGCCTATGGAAGCCTGACTCAGCGCATCGGCCTTGCCGCCGACCGGAAGCAGGCACTGGCGCGGGCCGCGGCAAAGCAGATCGCGGCCGGTTTGACGGTGTTCTTCGATGCCGGCAGCACCAATCTGGCGATTGCCAATGCCTTGCCGGCCGAACTCGAACTGACGGCTGCGACCAATGCGCCGGCGATTGCCGCGGTGCTGATCGACAAGCCCGCCGTCAACGTCATCCTGATCGGCGGCATGGTGGATCGGCAGACCGGCGGGGCGCTCGGCGCCAAGGCGCTGCGGGATATGGAACAGATATCGCCGGATCTCTGCATTCTCGGCGCCTGCGGCGTCGATCTCGAGGCCGGCATCACCGCGTTCGGCTTCGAGGATGCGGAGTTCAAACGGTTTGCCACGTCGAAAAGCAGAAAAGTTCTGGTGGCCGTGACCTCGGAAAAATTTGGCACCGCTGCCCCCACAGCATCCTGCCGATGGCGCATTGCGAATGCCTGGTTGTCGAGCACGATGCCGACCCGGCCGTCCTTGCCGGCTACCGCGAACGCGGCTGCAGGACCGTCATCGCCGAGCAAACGAACTGAGACCGCTGTCATAGAGTTTAGGGAAACCGGGCTTGTTTAGACCCGGCAACGAGGAAAGACCGACAAATGGACAGTCATGTGAGTGCACCGCGGGGAGCCAGGAGCGGCTTCATTACCAGAAACAGGGCGGCGGTTTCCCTGCTCTTTCTCATGAACGGCTTCGTCGTCGGCTGCTGGGCGCCGAAGATCCCGGATTTTGCCGAGCGTCTTGGGCTGAGCAAGTTCGAGCTCGGGCTTATGATCATCGTCTTCGGTGTCGGCTCGCTGGTCATGATGCCGATCGCCGGCGCGCAGATCGCCAAACATGGCTCGCGTGTCGTCGTTCGGGCAACCGCCGTTTGCGTGCTGCCGCTGCTCCTGGCTTTGACGCTCGCCCCGAACGTGATCACCGCGGCTATCTCGCTCTTCCTGTTCGGCGGCTTCATCGGTGCCATGGACGTGGCGATGAATGCCAACGCGGTCTCTGTCGAAAAATCCATGCGCCGCGCCATCATGTCGTCCTGCCACGCCTTCTGGAGCCTCGGCGGGTTGATCGGCTCCGGTCTCGGCGGCATTGTCATCGCCAAGCTCGGCATTCTCGGCCATGCCCAACTGGCGACCGTGCTGGCGGCGATCTTCGTTGCCATCGCCTGGCCGATGATCCTTGCGGATCCGCCCCATCCCGATGCCAAGAAGGAGAAGACGAGACTGCCGATGGTACCGCTGCCGTGGCTGCTCGGCTTGATGGCGCTGTTCTCCATGGTGCCGGAAGGCGCGGTTCTGGATTGGGGCGCGCTCTACCTCCGGCAGGAAATGGATGCGTCGGTCGCCCTTTCGGGTCTCGGTTTCGCAGCCTTTTCGGCGACCATGGCGACCATGCGCTTTGCCGGCGATCTGGTGCGCGATCGCCTCGGAGGCGTCAAGACGCTACGCATCTGCACGCTCTTTGCCATCGTCGGCATGTTGCTTGCTGGCCTTGCGCCGGACGCCGAGATCGCCATCCTGGGTTTTGCCCTTTGCGGCATCGGCATTTCCAATATGGTGCCGATCGCTTTCTCGGCGGCAGGCAATATTCCCGGCCTCAAACCCGGCATCGGCATCTCCGTCGTCACGACGATGGGCTATTCCGGCATGCTCGTCGCGCCGTCGCTGATCGGTTTCGTTGCTGAACATATCGGCTTTGCCGTGGTCTTTATGGCGCTGCCGGTGCTGCTGCTGTTCGTTCTCGCGTTTTCGAAGCTGGCCCATTACGCCGACGGAGTTTCCGGCGGCGGCCATTGAGCCGCCTCCAAACAAAAGTGATATAGGGGGCGGTTGACAAGAAAGCGGTCATGATCCACCTGAAAGGCACCATTTCTAAAGCGCGGCGCAATCTTTTCAGATTCGCTTGCCGCGCTTTAGATCTTTGTTTTACGCATGTCGTTATCGCAAAACCGCTGCGCACTTTTGCGCGACATGCTTAGGGGTGCAAGAGCTTTCAATGTTGTCAGCCGCCGATTTTGATCCGAAACCGCGCCGCGCTTCCGTTGCCGTCGATGTCGGCGGCGTCATCGTCGGCGGCGGCGCGCCGATCGTCGTGCAATCCATGACGAACACCGATACGGCCGATATCGACTCGACCGTCGCCCAGGTCGCGGCCCTCCACCGGGCAGGCTCGGAGCTGGTCCGCATCACCGTCGACCGCGACGAGAGTGCGGCCGCGGTGCCGAAGATCCGCGAGCGGCTGCTGCGGCTCGGCATGGACGTGCCTCTGATCGGCGACTTCCACTATATCGGTCACAAGCTGCTCGCCGATCACCCTGCCTGCGCCGAGGCGCTGGCGAAATACCGCATCAATCCCGGCAATGTCGGTTTCAAGGATAAGAAGGACAAGCAGTTCGCCGAGATCATCGAGATGGCGATCCGCTACGACAAGCCGGTGCGCATTGGCGTCAACTGGGGCTCGCTCGATCAGGACCTGTTGACGGCGCTGATGGATGAGAATGCTAGAGCCGGCTCGCCGCTCTCGGCCCGGCAGGTGACGCGCGAAGCGATCGTGCAGTCGGCGCTGCTTTCGGCGGCGCTCGCGGAGGAAATCGGCCTGCCGCGCAACCGCATCATCCTCTCGGCCAAGGTCAGCCAGGTGCAGGATCTGATCGCCGTCAATTCCATGCTCGCCGAGCGCTCCAACCATGCGCTGCATCTCGGCCTGACCGAAGCCGGCATGGGCAGCAAGGGCATCGTCGCCTCGTCGGCGGCGATGGGCTTCGTGCTGCAGCATGGCATCGGCGATACGATCCGCGTGTCACTGACGCCGGAGCCGAACGGCGACCGCACGCGTGAAGTCCAGGTGGCGCAGGAAATCCTGCAGGTGATGGGCTTCCGCCAGTTCGTGCCCGTCGTTGCCGCCTGTCCGGGCTGCGGACGCACGACGTCAACGGTGTTCCAGGAACTGGCCCAGAACATCCAGAACGATATCCGCAAGAACATGCCGGTCTGGCGCGAGAAATATCCCGGCGTCGAGGCGCTGAATGTCGCCGTCATGGGCTGCATCGTCAACGGGCCGGGCGAGAGCAAGCACGCCGATATCGGCATTTCGCTTCCCGGCACCGGCGAGACGCCGGCCGCACCCGTTTTCATCGACGGCAAGAAGGCGCTGACGCTGCGCGGCCCCAATATCGCCGCTGATTTCGAAGCACTTGTCGTCGATTATATCGAGAAGCGCTTCGGCCAGCGGACAGCGGCGGAATGAAGACCGGCATGTTTGGATGAGCCGGTACTGGTCGCCCATTGTCAGCAAGCTTCGGCCCTATGTCGCGGGGGAGCAGCCCCGCATTCCCGGCCTGATCAAGCTTAACACCAACGAGAATCCCTACGGGCCGTCTCCCAGGGCGCTCGAGGCGATCGGGCAAGCGGCGGACGATCGTCTGCGGCTCTATCCCGATCCGACTGCGACGGAATTGCGCGAGACGATCGCGGCTCGTTTCGGTCTGGCAGCAGATGAAGTCTTCGTCGGCAACGGCTCCGACGAGGTGCTCGCTCATACGTTTCAGGCGCTGCTGAAACACGAGCTGCCGCTTCTCTATCCGGATGTCAGCTATCCGTTCTATCCAGCCTATAGCCTGCTATACGATGTCGAAACCATCGAAGTGTCTGTCGACGACAGGTTCCGGATCCGGCCGGCGGATTACGACAGGCCGTGCGGCGCGATCCTCATCCCCAATCCGAATGCGCCGACCGGCATCGGCCTGCCGCTTGCCGACATAGAGGCGCTTGTCGCCGCCCATCCGGATGCGGTCGTGGCGATCGACGAGGCCTATGTCGATTTCGGCGGTGAAAGCGCTGTCCCGCTCATTTCCAAATATCCCAATCTGCTTGTCATTCAGACCTTGTCGAAATCCCGCTCGCTTGCGGGTCTGCGCGTCGGTTTTGCGCTGGGGCAGCGGGAGCTGATCGAGGCGCTGGTGCGCGTCAAGGACAGCTTCAACTCCTATCCGCTCGATCGCCTGGCGCAGGTCGCCGCGACGGCGGCGATCAAGGACGAGGCGTGGTTCGGGACGTGCCGGAAGAAGCTCATCGCCAGTCGGGACGCTCTCGTCCGGGAACTCGAAGCGCTGGATTTCGAGGTACTGCCGTCTCAGGCGAATTTCGTTTTCGCAAGGCACGTAAGCCGGCCGGGTGCCGCGCTTCAAGCGGCGCTGCGGGAACGTGGCGTTCTCGTGCGGCATTTCGCCAAGCAGCGCATTTCGGAATTCCTGCGCATCAGCATCGGCACAGACGAGGAATGCGCCTGTCTGGTGTCCGCTCTCAAGGAAATATTGGCGGCCTAATCTAACTCTTCCGGTCGGCGATGAAATGCGCCGCGGCGATGAGGGTCGATGCACGGGCGCCGTAGGGAGCCAGCAACGCCTCGGCGTCGGCGACATGCCGGCGGAGCTCGGTCTCGGCCCATTCCACGCCATGCAGCGCCACGAGCGTTCCCTTGCCTCGGGCCGCATCCTTGCCGGTCGCCTTGCCCATGGTCGCGGCATCCGAGGTCAGGTCGAGAATGTCGTCGGCGAGCTGGAAGGCAAGGCCGATCTTTTCGCCGAAGGCGCGCAGGCGGCGGCGATCGTCCTGCGGGCTTCCCGCGATGATGGCGCCGGCCTCGCAGCCGAAGCGGATCAGCGCGCCCGTTTTCATCGCCTGCAGGCGGATAATGCCGGCCTCGTCTGGAGCCTGCCTTTCCGCCGCCAGATCGAGCGCCTGGCCGCCGGCCATGCCTCCGAGACCGGCGGCGCGCGCAAGAGCCAGCACCAGCGATGCCTTGCTGGCATCGGGAAGCGCCGTTTCCGGTGCTGCGACTATGTCGAAGGCGTAGGTCAGCAAGCTGTCGCCGGCGAGGATCGCGGTGGCTTCATCGAACTTGATGTGCACCGTCGGTTTGCCGCGGCGCATGTCGTCGTCGTCCATGGCCGGCAGATCGTCATGCACGAGGGAATAACAGTGCACGCATTCGAGCGCGGCGCCGATACGAAGGGCGGCCTGCGCATCACCGCCGATAAGAGCGGCACTTTCGACGACCAGGAAGGGACGCAGCCGCTTGCCGCCGTTCAACACGGCATAGTGCATGGCGCTGCGCAGGGTCTCGGGCCTGGCGATTTCGTCGGAGAGGGCGTTCGGCAACAGCAATGCGACGAGCAGCGCCTCGATCTCGCGGGCGTTATTCTTCAGCCTCGTTTCGAAAGTGTCCCGGTTCGCGTCCATCGGCGCTGTTTGGCATGGGGCAAGGGGGCTTGCAACGGAATTGTCGATGGCCACCGCAAGATTTCCCATGTGCTCTGGCATAAGCGCCTCACAGGCGTTATGAGAACGACAGGGGAGCGAAGTGGACTGGGGACATTTTGGATATAGCGCCGGAGACAGAGGATATCGCCGACATGCCGGCCCGTCGGCGATGGTTCGAAAATCGGCCTGTGTTGAAGCGCATCGTTCTTGCCGTGCTGGCGTTGGTCGTCCTTCCCTACGTGCTGATCTTTTTGTATCTGCTGCCCTTCATCCACCCGGTCTCGACGCTGATGCTGCGCGATCTCGTGCTGTTGCGCGGTTATGACCGCAGATGGGTGTCGCTGGACGAGGTCTCTCCGGCCCTGGTGCAGTCGGTGATGATGTCCGAGGACGGGCAATATTGTTTCCATGGCGGCGTCGACTGGGCCGAGATGCGCATGCTGGTCGTGGATACGCTGAAGGGTCAGGCAACGCGCGGCGGCAGCACCATCCCGATGCAGACGGCCAAGAATCTCTTTCTCTGGAACAGCCGCTCCTTCGTGCGCAAAGCGATGGAGCTTCCGCTCGCCGTCTCCACGGATTTCGTGCTGTCGAAACGGCGGCTGATGGAGATCTATCTCAACATCGCCGAATGGGGTCCCGGTATCTACGGCGTCGAGGCGGCAGCCCAACATCATTTCAAGGTGCCGGCCTCAAAGCTGACGCGGCGGCAGGCATCGCTGCTTGCCGTCTCGCTGCCGAACCCGATCGACCGCAATGCCGGCAAACCCGGACGCGGCCTTCGTCGGCTGGCCGGCGTGATCGAGAGGCGTGCGCAGGGTTCCGGCGATTACGTCAAATGTATCTATGATTGAGATCAGAACTTGTCGTTAGAAGCCGCAAGCGTCATCTGACATTCTTGGTCCTGCCATATGGGCGAGTGCAGTCCAGCCAGAACTCTTGAGTCGCCCATGACCGCCATGACCTTTTCTCCCGAGCTTCTCCTTTATTCGAAGAGGCACAATCCCAGCCCGCCCCCCATCTCGGCAGCCGTTATCGCAAGGTCGGCGGGTTCCTGCCGGAGGCCGGCAACACCATCGTCTGCCACCCGGTGAAGGGTTCAAGGACGCTGACGGCATTGAGCGAGGCGCGGGACAAATATCTTGCGATGCCGGAGGCGCCGCAATTCCTCTTCACCGATCTCCAGCCTTCACATGACGCTCTTCGACGGCATCATCGAGACCATGCGGCGGCAGGAGCGCTGGCCGGCCGATCTTCCTCTCGAGACGCCCATCGAGGACATGACAGCGCTGCTGGCGGCTCGGCTCGAAGGTTTTTCGATGGCCGAGCCTTTCGAGGTCGCCGTCACCGGAGCCCGAGCGTCGGGACTGCTTGTCGATGGGGCAACCGAGAAGGACCGCAGGATCATGCGCGCTTGGCGCGATGCCTTTGCCGATCTATTCGGATATCGCCAACCGAACCATCCAGACTACACGTTCCACATCACGTTCGCCTATCCGATCGAATGGCTGGAGGACGAAGCCTTGCCGCGCTGGCAGGCGATGCTTGACGAGGTGGTCGAGGATATTCGCCGTAAAATCCCTGTTTTCGAGCTGATGCCGCCGGCATTCTGCGTCTACGAGGACATGAATCATTTCCAAGAACTGCTGATCTTTGATTTCGACGCCTGAATAGGAGAAGCCCATGGACAGACCGACGCTCTACATCGCCAACAAAAACTATTCCTCCTGGTCGTTCCGGCCATGGATGGCGCTGACCGGCGCCGGTGTTGATTTCGAGGAAATCCTGATCCCCTTCGACTATCCCGGCGGCAATCCCGACATCAAGGCCATCTCGCCAAGCGGCAATGTGCCGGTCCTGCAGCACGGCGCATTGAAGATCTGGGAATCGCTGGCGATCATCGAATATGCTGCCGAGCTTTATCCCGAAGCCGGCCTTCTGCCGAGGGATCGCGCTGCGCGGGCGCTCGCCCGTTCGGTTTCGATGGAGATGCTGTCGAGCTTCCGGGCCCTGCGCGGCGCCTGCCCGATGAATATCCGCCGGCCGAAGGCCAGGATCGTCTTGCCGGATGGTGTCGCCGCCGATATCAGCCGTATCGAGACGATCTGGCGCGACCTTCTGCAGAAATCCGGCGGACCGTTTCTCTTCGGTGCCTTCAGCGGTGCGGATGCGATGTTTGCGCCTGTCGTCAACCGGTTCGACATTTATGACCTCGTCGATCGGGACGACACGCTCGCCTATATGACGACGATGAAGGCGCATCCGGCCTGGCGCAAATGGGAAGAGGCGGCCCGCGCCGAACGTTGGATCGTGGCGGAAGACGAAGTCTGAGGCAGGAATCGTCGCCTCGCAAAAAATATTCATGGGGACTGGTCAAGGCCGCCCCTTGCATGTATAAGCGCGCAAAATTTCCGAAATCGCGACATGTCCGTTTCGGCCGCCAGTCTGGCCGTGGGAATGTTTTGCCCGCAAGTGGAGTAAGAGAAATGGCTGTACCGAAGAGAAAAACGAGCCCGTCCAAGCGCGGCATGCGCCGTTCGGCTGATGCGCTGAAGGCTCCGACCTATGTCGAAGACAAGAATTCCGGCGAACTGCGCCGCCCGCATCACATCGACCTGAAGACCGGCATGTATCGTGGCCGCCAGGTCCTGACGCCGAAGGAAAGCGCATAATTTTCCGATCCGGCTTGTCCGCTCGAAAGTTTCAGAGGCCGGCGTCACGCCGGCCTTTTGCATTTCGGCGATATAATATTTGCAATGACTTGCGGTGGGGCAACGGTTTACGGCAGTATTCTTCCGGTCGCCAAGGAGAGATTGCCGATGATAGCCGCCATGCCGCTGATGATTATCCCGTTTATTCTCTACAACCTGGCGATGCTCGGCCTGATGGGCGACGGCGGCATTGCAGCGCTGCAGCACGACATCATTGTGCTGTCGATGCTCTCGGGCGCGATCTGGAGCATGGCGCTCGGTGATCTCTTCATCGTCATAGCGCTCGTCGTGCTCTTCTTCGAAATCCTGAAGGCAACCAGAACCGGCCCCGGCAACCTCATCAACCACATCTTGTCGATGCTGGTGTTCATCGCCTTCCTGGTCGAGTTTCTGCTCGTCCAGGACGCTGCGACGCAGGTATTCTTCATACTGATGACGATCGCTCTAATCGATGTGATCGGCGGTTTTGCCGTTTCGATCCGAAGCGCCGGGCGGGATGTCTCGATCGGCTTATAGGTTATCGAGCTTGTTCTGAAGGGCGCGGAGCTGTTCCTTCAGCTCGTCGATATCCTTGGCCTCGGCCTTGCGGCTTTCCTTGGCAGCCGGCGGGTTCATGAAAGGCGAGAACATCTGCATTGCCTGCTGAAACAGCTCCGTATTGCGGCGAACCTGGTCCTCGACCATCTGCATCGGCAATTGCAGGTTCTTGCCGAGCGGCGTTTCACCAAAGGCGCGGTTCACCTGCTCGCGCATCTGCGCCTGCTGTTCGCTGAAGGCGCGCATCGAATGTTCGAGAAAGCTCGGCACGACCATCTGCATCTGGTCACCGTAATAGGTGATGAGCTGGCGCAGGAAGGAGATCGGGAGCAGTGTGTTGCCGGTCTTCGATTCCTGTTCGAAGATGATCTGGGTCAGCACCGAATGGGTGATGTCATCTCCGCTTTTTGCATCCTGGACGGTAAAATCCTCGCCCCTCTTCACCATCTCCGCCAGATCTTCCAGCGTCACATAGGTGCTGGTGCCTGTATTGTACAGGCGGCGATTGGCGTATTTCTTGATGACTATCTGACCCTCATTCTTCGCCATATCAGTCTCCTGAACCCCCGTCTGATTTATGGATGTTCCTCCACTTCAGACTGTAAACGCAAAAGAAGGCCGGTGACAATCTCTTTGTGCGATGCGGCAAACCTTTAACAGATCATACGAAATGGCTTTACTGGCCGCCGCCGAAAAATGCCGACGGCCGGTCTTCGCGTTTGACTTGTGCTCAAAGCTTTGCCAGTTTCCCCTTATGTAAGTGGGACGAAAAACGAGGAGCCTCCCCATGAGCAATTCATCCGTCGTCATCGCCAACGCAGGTCGAACCGCAGTCGGTTCGTTCAACGGCGCTTTCGCAACGGTCCCCGCCCATGAACTCGGCGCGGCGGTCATCAAGGGTGCGCTCGCGCGCGCCGGCGTCGACGCCGGCGAAGTCGACGAGGTGATCCTCGGCCAGGTGCTGGCCGCAGGCGAAGGCCAGAACCCGGCCCGCCAGGCGGCGATCAAGGCCGGTATTCCCAAGGAAGCGACGGCCTGGGGCGTCAACCAGCTCTGCGGCTCCGGCCTGCGTGCCGTCGCGCTCGGCATGCAGCAGATCGCCACCGGCGATGCCAGGATCATCGTTGCCGGCGGCCAGGAATCCATGTCGATGGCGCCGCATGCCGTGCATTTGCGCGGCGGCGTCAAGATGGGCGACGCGAAGATGGTCGACACGATGATCAAGGACGGCCTGACCGATGCCTTCCATGGTTACCACATGGGCATCACCGCCGAGAATATTGCGCGCCAATGGCAGCTTTCGCGCGACGAGCAGGATCAGTTCGCCGTCGCTTCGCAGAACAAGGCGGAGGCCGCCCAGAAAGCCGGCCGCTTTACCGATGAGATCATCCCCTATGTCATCCAGACGCGTAAGGGCGACGTGACCATCGATGCCGACGAATATATCCGTCACGGCGCCACGCTGGAGGCGATGGGCAAGCTGCGTCCGGCCTTCGACAAGGACGGCACGGTGACGGCTGCAAATGCCTCCGGCCTCAACGACGGCGCCGCCGCCGCGGTGCTGATGAGCGAAACCGAAGCGGTCCGCCGCGGCATCCAGCCGCTCGCCCGCATCGTTTCCTGGGCAACGGCGGGCGTCGATCCTTCGATCATGGGCACCGGCCCGATCCCGGCGTCCCGCAAGGCGCTCGAAAAGGCCGGCTGGTCGGTCGGCGATCTCGATCTCGTCGAAGCCAACGAGGCTTTTGCGGCGCAAGCCTGCGCCGTCACCAAGGATCTCGGATGGGATCCGGCCATCGTCAACGTCAATGGCGGGGCGATTGCGATCGGCCATCCGATCGGCGCTTCCGGCGCGCGTGTTCTCAACACGCTGTTGTTCGAAATGAAGCGCCGCGGCGCGAAGAAGGGCCTGGCCACGCTTTGCATCGGCGGCGGCATGGGCGTCGCAATGTGCTTCGAGGCATTTTAATAGCATACGATACGATCCGTCATTGATTGAAATCCCGCCAAACGCGGGCGAAAACACAAGGGGAGCGGAACATGAGCAGAGTGGCTCTGGTCACCGGAGGTACACGCGGCATCGGCGCAGCCATATCCATGGCCCTGAAAAACGCCGGATACAGGGTTGCGGCGACTTATGCCGGCAATGACGAGAAGGCCAGAGCCTTCCACGAGGTCACCGGCGTTGCCGTATTCAAGTGGGACGTTTCGGACTACGCCGCCTGCGGTGAAGGGATCGCCACGGTTGAAAGCGAGATCGGACCGGTCGAGATTCTCGTCAACAATGCAGGCATCACCCGCGATGCAATGTTCCACAAGATGACGCCGCAGCAGTGGCACGAGGTGATCAATACCAACCTCACCGGCCTGTTCAACATGACCCATCAGGTCTGGACAGGCATGCGCGACCGCAGCTTCGGGCGCATCGTCAACATCTCATCGATCAACGGCCAGAAGGGCCAGATGGGCCAGGCGAACTATTCGGCCGCCAAGGCCGGCGATCTCGGTTTCACCAAGGCGCTTGCCCAGGAAGGGGCAGCGAAAAACATCACGGTCAACGCCATCTGCCCCGGTTACATCGGAACGGAAATGGTGCTTGCCGTGCCGGAGAAAGTGCTGAACGAACGCATCATTCCCCAGATTCCCGTCGGCCGTCTCGGCGAGCCGGAAGAGATCGCCCGTTGCGTCACCTTCCTCGTCTCCGACGATGCCGGCTTCATTACCGGCTCGACGCTGACGGCCAATGGCGGACAGTTCTTCGTCTAGCTCATTCTGCGAGCATCGGAATCGATTTCGAAATGATCGCGTAGACTGAAAAAGGAGCGCATCCGACTGGATGCGCTCCTTTTCTGTCCGGCATGCCACCGTTGGCGGCCGCAAAGAAAAACGGGCGCCGAAGCGCCCGTTGGGAAGTCCGATATGAGCTTGCCGGTCAGTAGCGGCAGCGGGCCTCGTAGCGGCGGCCGTAGCGGTCGCGATAGATGCAGTAGCCGCGGCGTTCGACCGACTGGCCGATCAGAGCGCCGGTCAGACCGCCGGCCACGGCGCCGACAGCGGCACCACCCCAGCTGTTGGTGACCGCGCCGCCGATGACCGCACCGGTGCCGGCGCCGATTGCCGTGCCCTGCTCGGTCGCCGTGCAGGATGCGAGAGCGCCTACAAGCGCGCCAACGAGAACTATCTTCTTCATCATGTCGTAACTCCCCAGGTTGTCGGGCTTTAGATGCGGCCCATTAGTACAAGGATAATGATAATGACGAGAACTAGCCCCAAACCGCCGGAAGGTCCATAGCCCCAGCCACGGCTATAACCCCAATTCGGCAGGGCTCCGATCAAGAGCAGAATGAGGATAACGAGAAGTATCGTGCCAAGCATGGTGTATTTCCTTCATTTCATCCGCAATCTGAATGGACAAGAAACACGCATTGGCGATTTTTGTTCCCGGTTGAGCGCGCGAATTGTGATGCGACGCGATTCATGGTTTGCGATCCGTCTTTCCCGGAAAGTTGTCGATATGGTTAAAAAGACGTTTAAATACAATATGTTGCGATGAACAAAGCGGGAAAGTCGCAATGTCTCCGATTCGTCGGTGATTCGTTCCGTTTTTGATCGATCCGATCGCGCAAGCGGTTTCCGGGTTAAGACTGTGTGAATTTGGTCGTCAAAAGGTTAACGCCCGCCCGAACGGTGAGACATGAGGATCTGTCGCCTCCCTGCATCTAGCGGCGGCATAGGGCGGCGGCACCAGATCTCGCCATGAACGAAAGGTGAAAGCGGTTCGGTCGGCGATTCGTCTCCGATTCGTTCCGGATTTGGTCGAGGGTTAATTTGGGTGGAATTTCGCTCGGCAAAAAGCGCGCGGCAGACAGCCGGCAAGGCGACGGAAATGCGAACGGGACAGAGTCTCGCGATTCAGCATCTAGTGGGAAAAAGTGATTCAAAATCAATACTTAGCCGTGAACAAAAGCTGAATCAGCGGGAGTCAGCGATTCGTCGCTGATTCGTTCTCACGCTGTTCCGAATCGGAAATGCAGGCGTTCCCGATGACTCGCAAAGGTCGTAATCGCGGAAGCATTTTAAAATCTGCCCTTGCGTTTGCGGCGGCAGCTGTCCATGTGTTCTATGCCTCCGTCGCGAGGCGACAGTTTTCCTGGGGCCGCCTGCCTCATTTGCATGGACCATGACTCTGACTTCGCAGCCGATGATTCTGAGCGGGCGCGGTGTGACCGCGATGCTCGGACCAACCAATACCGGTAAGACCCATTATGCCATCGAGCGCATGGTTGCGCACGGGACCGGCGTGATCGGCCTGCCGCTCCGGCTGCTGGCGCGCGAGGTCTATACGCGGGTGGTGGAGAAGGTCGGCGTGCAGAACGTGGCGCTGGTCACCGGTGAGGAAAAGATTTCGCCGGCCAACGCACGTTTTTCCGTCTGTACCGTCGAAGCGATGCCGCGCGACACCAAGGCCGCCTTCGTCGCGATCGACGAGGTGCAGCTCGCCGGCGATCTCGAGCGCGGCCATATCTTCACCGACCGCATCCTGCACCTTCGCGGCCGTGAGGAGACGCTGCTGCTCGGCGCGGCAACGATACGGCCGATCCTGCAGCAGCTCCTGCCCGGTATCACCATCGTCGAGCGACCGCGGCTTTCGCATCTTTTCTATGCCGGGCAGAAGAAGATCACCCGGCTGCCGCAGCGCTCCGCCATCGTCGCTTTTTCGGCCGACGAGGTCTATGCCATAGCCGAGCTCATCCGCCGGCAGCGCGGCGGTGCGGCGGTCGTGCTGGGCGCGCTCAGCCCGCGCACCCGCAATGCGCAGGTCGCGCTTTATCAGGCGGGCGACGTCGAATATCTGGTGGCGACCGATGCGATCGGCATGGGCCTCAATCTCGATGTCGATCACGTCGCTTTCGCCCAGGACAGAAAATTCGACGGCTACCAGTTCCGCAACCTCAATCCGGGTGAACTCGGCCAGATCGCCGGCCGCGCCGGGCGGCACGTCCGCGACGGAACCTTCGGCGTCACCGGCCAGGTCTCGCCCTTCGAAGAAGAATTGGTGCAGCGCATCGAAGGCCATGAATTCGACAGTGTCAAAGTCTTGCAGTGGCGCACGACCGAGATGGACTTTTCCTCGATCCAAGCGCTGCGCGCCAGCCTCGAGGCGGGACCGCGCGTGGCGGGGCTGACGCGAGCACTGCCCGCGGTCGACCAGCAGGCGCTCGAACAGCTTTCGCGCTATCCCGAGGTCATCGATCTCGCCGATCGGCCGGCCCGCGTCGAAAAACTCTGGGAGGCTTGCGCACTTCCCGACTACCGGCGTATCACTCCGGCACAACATGCCGATCTTATCTCGACCCTCTTTTCCGATCTCGTCCGCTATGGCACGGTGAACGAGCAGTTTCTGGCGGAGCAGGTTCATCGCTCCGATCGGACAGATGGGGAAATTGACACGCTTTCGGCGCGAATCGCGCAGATAAGGACCTGGACCTATGTTTCGAATCGGCCCGGCTGGCTGGCTGATCCGACACATTGGCAGGAAAAGACGCGGGAAATCGAAGATCGATTGTCCGATGCGTTACATGAAAGGTTGACGAAACGCTTTGTTGATCGCAGGACATCTGTGCTCATGAAGCGCCTGAGAGAGAATGCGATGCTGGAAGCTGAAATCAGTGTGAATGGCGATGTCTTCGTTGAAGGACATCATGTAGGGCAGTTAAGCGGATTCCGTTTCACGCCGGTGGCGGGAACGGACGGACCGGATGCCAAGGCGGTTCAGGCTGCGTCACAGAAGGCGCTCGCGCTCGAATTCGAAGCCAGAGCGGCGCGGATGCATGCCGCCGGCAATAGCGATCTGGCGATCGGCTCGGACGGGTTGATCCGCTGGCTCGGCGACCCGGTGGCGCGGCTTTCGGGCAGCGATCACGTCATGCGCCCGCGGGTGATCCTGCTGGCCGACGAACAGTTGACGGGCAATGCCCGCGATCACGTCGCCGCCCGCATCGAGCGCTTCGTCAATCATCATATCAGCACGGTGCTGAAGCCGCTCGACGATCTGTCGCGCGCCGAGGACCTGCAGGGGCTGGCCAAGGGGCTGGCCTTCCAGCTCGTCGAAAATCTCGGCGTGCTCTTCCGTCGTGACGTGACCGAGGAGGTGAAGTCGCTGGATCAGGAGGCCCGCGCCTCCATGCGTCGCTACGGCGTGCGTTTCGGCGCCTACCATATCTTCGTGCCGGCACTTCTGAAGCCGGCGCCGGCCGAACTGATCACGCTGCTCTGGGCGTTGAAGAACGACGGTCTCGACAAGCCGGGTTACGGTGACCTTATTCCCGTGCTGGCCGCCGGCCGAACCTCCGTCGTGACTGATCCGAGCTACGAGCGGATGTTCTACAAGCTCGCCGGCTTCCGTTTCCTCGGCAAGCGCGCCGTGCGAATCGACATTCTTGAGCGGCTTGCCGATATCATCCGTCCGCTGCTGCAGTGGAAACCCGGTCAGAACAACCGTCCGGAGGGCGCCTATGACGGCCGCCGCTTCACGACGACGACGGCGATGCTGTCGATCCTCGGCGCGACGCTCGAAGACATGGAAGAAATCCTCAAGGGTCTCGGCTATCGCGCCGATGCCGTGAAGGCGGAAGAGGCCTCGGCTCATCTTGCCGTGCAGGACGCCGCTTCGGCGCCTGCCGCCGCTGCGGAAACCTCCGCGGAAGAGACGGTGGAAAAAGCCGATCATGACGACGCCGACGCGGCGGCGGAGGAGACTGCTTCCGAGCCATCCCCAGCCGAGGCGGCCTTGGCCACAGCCGACGCGCCCGCGGCAGAAGCACTCCAAGGCAACCCTGCGGCCGAAGCGGTCGAAACATCCGCCTCGGCGGAGGCTTCGGCTGCCGGCGACGCGGCCGCTGCTTCCGGGGAGGCTGGCGAACCGGCGGAACCGAAGCCGGTTCTTCTGTGGCGCCTCGGCGGCCGTAACGATAATCATCGCCAGGCGCGTGGTCATGGCGAACGCCGCGGCGGCCAGGGCCACGATCGCGGGCAGAACCAGGAGCGCGGCGAGCGCAATCGCCGTCCGGGCGGCGGTGAAGGCGGCGAGGGCAATCGCGGCGGCGACGGACGCGACAACAACCGCAACAACCGCGGCAAGGACGGCGGTCGCGATGGCCGGCCGCAGCAGGCAAGGGGCGGCGAGCGCAAGGACCAGTCGCGCGGCGACCGGCAGGACCGTGGCGATCGCAAGGATCGCGGCGAGCGCAACGATCGCAATGACCGTAACGATCGCAACAACAATCGCGGCGCACAGCCGCTGCGCTTCGAGGCTAAGCCGCCACGCAAGGAGAAGCCGATCGATCCGGATTCGCCCTTCGCCAAGCTCGCCGCTCTCAAGGAACAGATGAAGAAGTAGTCATGGGCGGGGAGACACAGCCGGCAAGCGGTTCGCGCCAGCGCATCGACAAGTGGCTGTTCTTCACGCGCATGGTGAAGTCGCGTTCGCTGGCGCAGAGCCATGTCCAGTCGGGGCACGTTCGCATCAACGGCGAGCGCTGCAGCCATCCGAGTCAGATGGTCAAGCCGGGCGACCGCATCGAGTTGACGCTGGAACGGCGTGACGTCGTTCTCATCGTACGTCTCGCCGGGGAGCGGCGGGGTCCCTATGAGGAGGCCCGCCTCCTCTATGATGACCAATCCCCGCCGCCGGATGAGGCAAAACGCCTCACCCCCTACGAGCAGGCGATCCGGGCGACCGGGACCGGCCGTCCGACCAAAAAGGAAAGACGCGCAATCGACAGGCTGATGTCGGACGAGGATTAGAAAACTCTGTCTGCGGCGGCGGCTTTTGCAGATCGTTTATCCTTGAAATCCGGCGATAAAGCCGATACGTCACTGACAACCTGCCGGAAGCGTGCTTGCCTCCCAAGCCTGTCCACGCTTCGTCCGGCACGGGGATAGGCGCGACGTTCCAGGTTGCCCGGCCCCATCCGCATGGAAATCCTGGAGTTCTTCATGACCTATGTCGTGACCGACAATTGCATCAAGTGCAAATACACCGATTGCGTAGAAGTCTGCCCCGTCGACTGCTTCTATGAAGGCGAGAATTTCCTCGTTATCCATCCCGACGAATGCATCGATTGCGGCGTCTGCGAGCCCGAATGTCCCGCCGAGGCGATCAAGCCGGATACCGAGCCAGGCCTCGACAAGTGGCTGAAGATCAACACCGAATATGCCAGCATCTGGCCGAATATCACGGTCAAGAAGGACCCGCTGCCGGAGGCCAAGGAGATGGACGGCCAGACCGGAAAATTCGAGAAGTATTTCTCCGAAAAACCCGGTTCCGGTGATTAACACGGCTGCCCGATCGACCGCCGGATTTGGGCGTTTCCGCGATGAAACGTTTTAAATCCTGCGTGTCTGATATGGGTGATGTGTGTTGCCCGCATGACTCAGGCGAACCAAATTATTGATTTCCTCATATTTTTATGATAGGTTTCGCCTACTGTTCCATTTGTGGCATGACGCATGCCCAAAACCATCACGAAAGCAAAACCAATCCGTACGCGGTTTCCGTGACATATCAACGCTTTGAGCGCCGGGTCCCCCAGATCGCGCGCAAGAAGTCTTTGCTTTTGCCTGATGGGACCAGAGTGAAGTCACCCGACGGATGCAACCGTCTCAACCGGGCCTGACTGACCCGGCTCCGGCCGCCGCCGGATGCGTAACAGGGAGTTTTTGAATAGAATGACGACTCAGCAGAAAAAACCTTCTACAGCACGTCACGGCTTCAAGACCGGTGAATCGATCGTCTACCCCGCTCACGGCGTCGGTACCATCACGGCTATTGAAGAGCAAGAAGTTGCCGGCATGAAGCTCGAACTTTTCGTTATCGATTTCGAGAAGGACAAGATGCGCCTGAAGGTTCCGGTCGCGAAGGCGATGAGCATCGGCATGCGCAAGCTTTCGGAAACGGATTTCGTCGATCGTGCATTGAAGGTTGTGCAGGGCAAGGCGCGCGTCAAGCGCACCATGTGGTCCCGGCGTGCCCAGGAGTATGATGCCAAGATCAATTCCGGCGATCTGATTTCCATCGCTGAAGTCGTGCGTGATCTTTATCGTGCGGAGAACCAGCCAGAGCAGTCCTATTCCGAACGCCAACTCTACGAGGCTGCGCTCGACCGCATGGCGCGCGAAATCGCCGCTGTCAACAAGATGTCGGAAACCGAGGCTGTCCGCCTCGTCGAGACCAACCTCAACAAGGGTCCGAAGCGCGGCAAGGCCATCGAGGAAGACGATTCGCAGGACGAAGCCGCATAAGGCGAGCTGTTTTTCCTATGAAAAAACCCGGCCTTCGTGCCGGGTTTTTTATTGGAACTTTTTCCCCGCTGCCGCGTTTATCACACGTAATTGCGGACTGCTCGTCGGGCGCTGGCTCGTCGGGCGAACTGCCATTCCGTCAATGTTCGGTGAGGAGCGGATCATGCCTTTTCATTATCGCCCATCCGGCAACGTGAAGAAACAGGTCCGGCCCGGCCGTCTTAGCGGCACATGATGAGAATTAGGGCCTCCCCCTGAAAAGTCCAGGGGTGAGGCCTTCATGCACTCGCAACCCCATTCAGTCCGGACAGCGATGTTCCGGAAGGTGAGTTTTATTGTTCATTTTGAGGGCGAAGGCCTGTTTTGGGAGATCGAAATGAAGAACATGTCTGCAGATCGGCGCATGATCAAAATCGCGATGGCCGCCCCCTATCTCGCCCGCCAGGAAGAGCACGACCTCGCCACCCGCTGGAAAGATCACGACGATCGCGGTGCGCGCAACCAAATCGCCATGGCGCATATGCGCCTGGTGATCTCAATGGCCGGCAAGTTCCGCAATTTCGGTCTGCCGATGAGCGACCTCGTGCAGGAGGGCTATGTCGGCCTGCTTGAGGCCGCCGCGCGTTTCGAACCGGAACGTGATGTGCGCTTTTCGACCTATGCCAGCTGGTGGATCCGGGCCTCGATCCAGGACTATATCCTGCGCAATTGGTCGATCGTGCGCGGCGGCACGAGTTCGGCACAGAAGGCGCTGTTCTTCAATCTGCGTCGCCTGCGCGCCAAGCTCGCCAAGGGCGACACGCAACTGACCCTGCAATCCATTCATCAGGAAATCGCCGCCGCCCTCGGCGTCAGCCTTGCCGACGTTCAGACCATGGATGCCAGACTTTCCGGCAACGACGCTTCGCTGCAGGCGCCCTCGGTCTCCGGCGATGCCGAGAGCGCGGAGAAGATGGATTTCCTCGTCAGCGACGACCCGTTGCCGGACGAACAGGTTTCCAACATGATCGACGGCGAGCGCCGCCGCGTCTGGCTCGCCTCGGCGCTGAAACATCTCAACGAACGCGAGATGAAGATCATCAGCGCCCGGCGACTAGCCGAAGATGGCGCCACGCTCGAAGAACTCGGCGCCGATCTCGGCATTTCCAAGGAGCGCGTGCGCCAGATCGAAAGCCGGGCGATGGAAAAGCTTCGCAGTGCGTTGGTCAGCGCCGACCCGCATATGGCGGCCTACGCTTAGTCCGACAGTGCTTAGAGCATCCTTTGCGCGTCTGAAAGGACGCGCGCCGTAAACCTCGTTCCCCTCCAGCAGCACAGACTGGCCCGGCGCAAGCCGGGCTTTTTTTACTCGGCAATGATCTTGACGCGATCGCCGGGTGAAACGGCCGCGCCCATGGGCAGGGCGTTGATGAGCTTGAAGAGATCGAGCTTGCGATCGGTGCCCATCATGCGGGCGGCGAGCGTCGAGATGTTCTCGCCCGGCCGCACCGTGACGACACGGATGCGCAACGGCTTCAGCGAGGCCGCCTCCGCCGGCGTCATGCGCCGGAAACTCGCCCGCAGAACATTGGCCGTCGGCTCCAGGGCCGCGCTGCCTTTCGGCACCGCGGTGAGGAAACGGAAGATCTGCGCATTGTTACGGATCACGGTGACATCGAAATCCCAGCGGTCGGCGCTGGCGCGTGCGGTGGCAGCTTCCATGCCGTTGACGGTGATCTGCTGGATGGTCGACGGATCGAGACCAGTCACCCAGCCGCTGGAGATATAATTGGTAAGGCTCTGGTTCTGGTTGTCGGCGACGCCATCGAAACGAACGGCGATGTCGCTCGGGCCGGTGGCCATCACCGCCTCGACCTTGTTATCGATGTGAAAGTCCGGCGGCACGTCGAAGCGGATGCCGAGACCGCCGTGCAGGAAGGTCTGACCGCGCACATAGCCTTCTTCCGGGCTGTCGCCGTAGAGTAGGCCGTCTATGCCGTCCAGATAATAATCGCGGCCCTTGTCGCCGACCGAACCTTCCTGGCCGAAGGCCCGCGCATGGGTGCGGGCAAGCTCGATGCGCTGGGCGGAATTCGGGTGGCTCGACAGGAAGTCGAGGCTCTGGTCGGCTTCCGGATCGACCGACATGAAGCGGCTGTAGGCCGCCATGGAATCGAGGAAGCGGGCGGCCGCATAGGGATCGTAGCCGGCTTCGCCAAGCATGCGCACGCCGATGACATCGGCCTGCAGCTCCTGCTGGCGGGAAAAGGCGGCGAGCCGCAGCTTGCCGCGGGCCAGCGCCTGTTTGCCGGCAATATCGCTGGAAAGGACTTCGGCGACGACACGGCTGGCGATGACCTCCGCCTCTTCGCGCTTCTGCCGCTCGATGCCGTGGTTCGCCGTCACGTGGCCCATCTCATGCGACAGCACGGCGGCGACCTCCGAGGCGTCATTGGCAAGGGCGAGCAGGCCGCGGGTAACGTAGAGGTAACCGCCCGGCAGTGCAAAGGCGTTGATGGCCGGCGAGTTCAAGATCGTGATGCGGTAGGACTGGCTCGGATTTTCCGACACCGCCGTCAGCGCGCCGGCGATGCGGGCGACGAGACGCTCGGTCTTGGCATCCTTATATTCGCCGCCGTAGCTTGCCACGATGCGCGGATGTTCGCGGGCGCCCATCGCCGCACGCGGGTCGTTCTTCTGCACCTCGTCAACGATCTGCGGATTGGAAGACGGCGAGATGCTCGGCTGATAGGATTGTTCGATCAGCGATTGACACCCGTTCAGCGTCACTGCGATGGCTGAAAGCAACATCAGGCGACGCGCGAAACGGCGCGGCGCGGAGATGGCATCACTGGAAAGCGCGGGTGATTTCCACGTCGTCAAGCTGTCCAGTCTGGTTCTCCGCATCATGTCGCTGCTTTGCCGGTTTGCCGCAAATCGGGACCGGCCTTGGCAAGGGGAACTCAACAGGTGTGCACCCCTGATCTCGCGCTGCACGATAGGCCGATACAAGTCATTGCTGTAGCTGATTTACGCATCGGTTGCATAGCGAGACTCTGTTTAATTGTGGCGCCGTTGCATTTTGGCAATGCCTCAGCCTTGAGGCCTCCCTTCGCTCGGATGAAATTATGGCGAAAGTTCCGTCACGCGGCGCAGATTTGTCGGCGGCACGGAAAAAGAACGGGCTGATTGAGGCAATCGCCGTGGAAACAGCAGCCGCGCGGGAAAATCACAACTCTTGATCGTGATTTGGAGGAGGGAACGCCTGATGTGAGGCATTCCGGTCTTGCCATTGGGCTATTCCGCCGCTTCCGCCGTTGCCGGTTGCAGTTGCTTCGTCTCGCCGGCGCGTGGCAGCTGCACCGGCTTCAGCATCACGGCGGCGGCAAGACCGATCAGGGCAATGGCGCAGGAAGTCATGAAGAGCGGCGAGAAGGCGGCGGCATAGAGATCGGCGACGGCTTGGCGGCTAGCTTCGGGAAGGGCGGCCATCATCTTCGGCGTCAGCTGTTCGATATCGGCAACACCGGCAATGGGAACGCCGGCCTTGCCGAGACCGGAGGCGATGATGGCGCCGTAGATGGAAATGGCGATCGAGGCGCCGCCCATGCGCGAGAGCGTCACCGAGCCGGTCGCGGCGCCGACGTCGCGGGCCGGCGCGGCATTCTGCACGCCGATAACGGGAACCTGCTGGGCAAGGCCGATGCCGATTCCGTGCAGCAGCATAATCGCGCCGATGAAGGCGATCGGCGTTCCGGCGTGGATCTGCGACATCAGCGCGAATGCGACGGCGCTACAGGTGAAACTGGCGATGGCGAAGGGTTTGTAACGTCCCGTTCTGGAAATGATGCGGCCTGCCGACAGCGATCCGCACACGAGACCGCCCGTGAGAAGGATGAACAGAAGGCCGGCGGCGGAGGGCGAAAGACCCGTCGTCGTCTGCAGGAAAAGAGCGAGATAGTTGACCATTCCGATGGCGATGGCGCCGCCCATGATCGAGATGATCAGCAAGAGGCTGAAGGTCGAATTGCGAAAGAGCTGCAGCGGCACGATCGGCTCCAATGCGCGGCGCTCGACGAAAACCCAGGCGACGGCGGAAGCGACGCCGAAGGCGACGACGCCAATGCTCTCAGGCGAGATCAATGCGCCGAACAGTTCGCTGCTATCGGTGGCGAGCACGATGCTCGTCGCCGTCAGCGCAAGCAGCAGCGCACCGGCATAGTCGATCTTGGGGCGGCGATGCGGTTTGCGGTAAGGCAGCATGAAGGCGAGGCCGGTCAGCGCGATGACGCCGATCGGCACGTTGACGAGGAAGATCGAGCGCCAGCCGAAGAAGTCGCTCATCGTGCCGCCGAGCACTGGTCCGATCGCGCCCGACGCCATTAGCACCAGGCTGGAATAGCTCTGATAGCGCGCCCGCTCGCGCGGCTCGAACAGATCGGCGTTGACGGCAAAGATCGATACCATGATGCCGCCGCCGCCGAGGCCCTGCAGCACGCGCGCGGCGATCAGCGTATCCATCGAGACGGCGAGGCCGCAGACCGCGGAGCCGACGGTGAAAATTGCGATCGCCGTCATCATCACATATTTGCGACCGAAGAGATCGCCGAGCTTGCCGTAGAGCGGCATGACGGCGCTGAGCGCCAGAAGATAGGCCGAGCCGATCCAGCCGAAACGTTCGAGATGGCCGAATTCGCCGACGATCGTCGGCAGTGCCGTGGAAACGATCTGATTATCCAGCGTCGCCATGAACATGGCGGTCATCAGGAAGAAGAAGAGGATAAGCCGGCGACGAGGGTCCGTCACCAGCGGCGCAGGCGCGAGTTGCATGTCCATGGAGCGTCGTTCCGATTGGTCGGCTTTTTATGTGCTGTTAGCATATAATTGTCAATAGCACATTATTGACGTCGGCATATTCAGTTTCCGCTTCCGCTCTGTTATGGTGCCGTCATGAATGAAACTCTGACCAGCATCCTGTCCAACAGTCCGGCCGAGCCGGACGACGACAAAGTGCCTCTCATCGGCCGGAGCATGGCGCGCATGCGGCTGATGACAGGGCGGCGGCTGATCGGCCGGTTGGCGATCCAAAGCGCCGCACCGGGCCTCGAGCTTTCGCATCTCGATGTGCTCGATGCCGTGCGCAGGGCGCAGCCTGCCGGCGAGGTCACGGTCGGCCTGATCGCGGAGATGCTGCGCATCGATCCCTCACGGGCAAGCCGGGTGGTCGCCGACATGGTCGGACGCAACGTGCTGCGCCGCGAGGCGTCGCAGGCCGATGCGCGGCGGATCGTCGTCGTCATGACGGCGGCGGGCGAGGCCCTGCTTGCGGAGATCCGCGCGCAGAAATTCGCAATCATTTCTCAGATCGTCTCCGAGTGGCCTGAAGAGGATGTCGAACGTTTCGCGACGCTGTTCGATCGCTTTATCGGCGGTTACGAGGCGATCTTCTTATCGCGTGACA
The DNA here is from genome assembly GCF_022385315.1 of Rhizobium sp. K102. Classification (NCBI taxonomy): domain Bacteria; kingdom Pseudomonadati; phylum Pseudomonadota; class Alphaproteobacteria; order Hyphomicrobiales; family Rhizobiaceae; genus Rhizobium; species Rhizobium sp. K102. The sequence goes on along the minus strand of NZ_CP092436.1, from coordinate 3,736,831 downwards.
AGGATACGCCGGGTTGAGGTGATCCGCCGATCCTTCGGCCCTTCCCCTCGACCCCCCGTTTGCGCTAAGGGCAATGCCCATGAGCCAATCCACCTTCACCATTCTGCTCGGCGGCGAACTCAGCCTGACGGAGCGTCTGCGCCGTGCGATCGGCGGCAGCCGCTTCATCGCAGCCGATGGCGGCATGCGGTATGCGGCCGCACTCGGCGTGACGCCGGAGCTCTGGGTCGGCGATTTCGATTCGACGCCGGCCGATCTCGAAGAGGCGTTTCCCGATGTGCCGAAACAGCCCTATCCCGTAGCGAAGGCGGCAACGGATGGCGAAATCGCGGTATCGGAAGCGATCGCCCGCGGTGCACGGCGGCTGATCCTCGCTGGCGCGCTCGGCGGCGAACGCTCCGATCATGCCCTTCAGCATTTGCTGTCGGCTGTCGGCCTGGCGGAGGCGGGTTTCGATGTGCTGCTGACTTCGGGCAAGGAGGAGGCAGTGCCGCTGATTGCCGGCACGATCGAACTCGATCTTCCCAAAGGCAGCCTGTTTTCCGTTCCCGGATTCGGCCCGCTGACCGGCCTTTCGATTGAAAATGCGCGTTATCCGCTCACAGATTTCCACCTGCCTTTCGGCTCGTCGCGCACCATTTCCAACGTGGCGGAAGGCAAGGTTCGTTTTTCGCTCAGCAGCGGCCGGGCGATCGTGCTTGCCCGACCTTATGATCTTTCCGGAGTCTGATTTTTGGCCCCTCCCATTCTGAAACTCGACGATATCTTCCTGAGCTTCGGCGGCGCGCCGCTTCTGGCGGGCGCTTCGCTGCAGGTTGAGCCCGGCGACAAGATCTGTCTCGTCGGCCGCAACGGCTCGGGAAAATCGACGCTGCTGAAGATTGCCGCCGGCCTAGTCGAGGCGCAGTCCGGCGAGGTCTTCCGCCACCCCTCTTCGACGGTGCGTTACCTCGAACAGGCGCCGGATTTTGCCGGCTTCGGCACGGTGCAGGCCTATGCGGAAGCCGGGCTTGGGCCGGGCGACGACCCCTATCGCGTCACCTATCTGCTGTCGCATCTCGGACTGACCGGCGAGGAAGACCCGAACACCCTTTCCGGCGGCGAATCGCGCCGTGCCGCCCTTGCCCGCGTCCTGGCGCCGGAACCTGACATTCTCCTGCTTGACGAGCCGACCAACCACCTCGATCTGCCGACGATCGAATGGCTGGAAGGCGAACTGCAGAAGACGCGCAGCGCGCTGGTTCTGATCTCGCACGACCGGCGATTCCTCGAAAAGGTTTCGACCGCAACCGTCTGGCTCGACCGCGGCAGCTCGCGCCGCCTCGACAGGGGGTTTGCGCATTTCGAAGCCTGGCGCGACCAGGTCCTGGAGGCCGAGGAGCTGGAACAGCACAAGCTCGGCAAGGCGATCGAGCGCGAGGAACACTGGCTGCGCTACGGCGTCACGGCGCGGCGCAAGCGCAATATGCGCCGCCTCGGCGAACTGCAGACGATGCGTTCGCAGTATCGCGGCCATAAGGGACCGCAGGGCACGGTGCAGGCGACGGTTTCAGATGCCCAGGAATCCGGCAAGCTGGTGATCGAGGCCGACAAGATCACCAAGAGTTTCGGCGAGCGGGCCATCGTCACGCCCTTCTCCATCCGCGTGCATCGCGGCGATTGCATTGGCTTGGTTGGGCCAAACGGCGCCGGCAAGACGACATTGCTGAAAATGCTGACCGGGCTGCTTGCCCCGGATAGCGGCACGATAAAGCTCGGCACCAATCTGGAGATCGCGACACTCGACCAGAAGCGCGAGGATCTCGATCCCGAGGATACGCTTGCAAACTACCTGACGGACGGGCGCGGCGAAAACCTGATCGTCAACGGCGAGCAACGGCATGTCACTGGCTACATGAAGGAGTTCCTGTTTCAGCCGGAACAGGCGCGGACGCCGATCAGGAGCCTCTCCGGCGGCGAGCGCGCCCGGCTGATGCTGGCCCGCATCCTGTCACGCCCTGCAAACCTCCTGATCCTCGACGAGCCGACCAACGATCTCGATATCGAGACGCTCGACCTCCTGCAGGAAATCGTCGCCGGCTTTCCCGGCACCGTCATTCTCGTCAGCCACGACCGCGATTTCCTCGACCGCACCGTGACCTCGACGATCGCGCCCGCCGTGCCGGATGCGCCAGACGGCCGCTGGATCGAATATGCGGGCGGCTATTCGGATATGCTAGCCCAGCGCAAGGGCGCGCTTGAAGAGCGTAAGAAGGCCGAGAAGACGGCGGAGAGGCCGAAAACCCAGGAGACGGCGCCTGCCACGGGAAGCGCGAAGGGCAAGCTCTCCTTCAAGCAGAAATTCGCGCTGGAAACCCTGCCGAAGGAGATGGCGAAAGCCGAAGCCGAGATTGCCAAGCGCGAAGTTGTGATGGCTGATCCCAATCTCTTCACGCGTGATCCCGCTGCCTTCAACCGGCTTGCCGTCGAGATGGAGAAACTGCGCGCCAGCCTCACGAAGATGGAAGAGGAGTGGCTGGAGCTCGAAATGCTGCGGGAAGAGCTGGAGGGCTGACTTTCGCAACTCAGCCGCTCGCGTCATCCATGTAACCAGAGTACCGGCCGGACGGCCGGAGCGGCGCTAAAGCGCCGGGGCAGGGACGGCGGCGGCGCCCGTACTGGCGCCCGTCTGGGCGACCTGCGGCTGCGGCTCTTCGGATTTTGACGGCAGCGCCTGCAGATGCAGGACGCGCGGCTGCAGCACCTCGAGATAGGCTTCGGAGCGGCCGATATAGATCATGCCGGTTTCGGGCATGGAGGTCAGCAGCTTTGCCATCGTTGCTTGCCACTCCGGCTCCATGCCCTCGAGCACTTCGTCGAAGATGATCCAGCGCGGACGTACGAGCAACAGGCGGGCGAAACCGATCGCCTTCTGTTCGTCGCTGTCGAGCAGCTTGTCCCAGCGGGCGCGGGTATCGAGCCTTGTGATCAGCGAATGCAGACCGGCCTTGTCGAGGGCGGCCTCGACGGCGGCTTTCTCGTAAGCATCGGAGCTTTCGGGGAAGGCCAGCGCCTCGCGCAGCGTGCCGCCCGGAACATAGGCGATCTGCGGCACGAACAGCATATCGTCGACCGGCGGCAGACCCATCGTGCCGCTGCCGCACGGCCAGAGGCCGGCCATGGCCTGGAACAGCAGCTTGCGATTGACGCTATGATCGCCGTTGATCATGATTTTTTCGCCGGCCTTGATCACGACATCGGTTTCGCGCAGGCGGAAACCCCCGCATTCGTCGATATCTTCACCGATCTTGGCGTTGATCACTACATCCTTCAGCGTCAGCGTGTCGGGTGCGGTATTTTCATAGGCGATGCTGTCCTTCAGGTCGTAGTCCTCGTCCATGTCGAGCAGCGCCTGGCGGAAATCGGTGACGCGCATCAGTGTGGCGCGCCATTCGGCGATCGGGCCGAAATTGGCGACATACCAGCGCAGCGCGGTGTTGACCTGGTTGAAGGCGCCGACCGACATCATCAGCTGGCCGAGGGTGAGGCCGCCGGAGAAATAGGCGGGCGCAGCGACAATGATCGGGATAACGATCACCAGCCAGCCGTAGCCGGCCGAAACCCAGGTGAGGTTGGTATTGGCCATGGCGAGCCGCTTGACGACCCTCAGCACCGAGCTGATATCGGTGTTGATGCGCCGGCGCTCGTTCTCCTCGCCGCGCGCGACGGTGATCGCCGGCATGTTCTCATTGGCATGCATCAGCGTGAAGCGAAGCTCGGCCTCTTTCGAGAAGCGGTCGGCATTGAGCTTGACCAGTTTGCGGCCGACGACCTGGCTCAGCACCGAGGCGGAGGCGGCGTAAAAGATTGCGGCCCAGACCATGTAGCCCGGAATGGAGAAGCTGTGGCCGTTGATGTGGAAGATGAAGCCACTGGAAAGCTGCCAGAGCACGCCGATGAAGCTCACCAGAAGAATGGTCGACTGCAGCAGGCCGAGAACGAGCCCCGTCGTGCTTTCGGCGAGATTGCGGGAGTCCTCGTGCAGCCGCTGATCCGGGTTGACGCCGATCAGACCGCTGGAGGCGAGCCGCAGCGCCCGCTTGCGCTTCAGCCACTGGTCGACGAGATCGCGCGACAGGCCTTCGCGCATATAAAGCGCGGTCATCTGATTGAGCCAAGCCTGCAGCACGTTGAGCAGCAGCAGCGTGCCGGCGATCATCGCGAAGATTTCGAGCTGGTGGAAAAATTCGCCGAGGTCTCGGCGCTCGAGCGAATCGTAGAAGGGGGCGTTCCATTCATTGAGAATGACCTGGCCATAAGACGTCGCCAGGATGACGAGGATCAGCACGGTCGCCAGAAACAGCACCTTGCCACGCACTTCAGAATTCCAGAATGCTGAGAACATCACCCCGAGGCGATAAGTCAGGCTGAAATCATACCCTACTCCATCCTGCCTGCGGATACCCGGCCTCCCCTTGGTCTTATCTGCCATCACGCTTTTCCAACACCGCCCATACTGTCATTATTAGCATGGTGGCGTTACCGGTCTATCAACAGATTCTATCAGTCATTAAACTGTGATGAGGCTTGCCTGAGTCGCCGCTGCATGCATTCGGCAGTTGATTCGTCGCGCAACTGGGGCTAATTAAGGCATTCCGTGGTGATTTGGCCGGCCGGCTTGCAGCCACGTTAAAAAAGTCGCTAAAGGGCCGCGTGCGGACCGGTAGCGATTTTTTGTCGCCGCCGGTTTTTTATTTTTGATCGAGTGACCGCAATGCCCATCAAGATCCCCGATACGCTGCCCGCTTTCGAAACCCTCGTCCAGGAGGGTGTACGGGTAATGACCGAGACGATGGCGATCCGACAGGACATCCGCCCGTTGCAGATCGGGCTGCTCAATCTCATGCCCAACAAGATCAAGACCGAACTGCAGATGGCCCGCCTGGTCGGCGCCTCGCCGCTGCAGGTGGAGCTGTCGCTGATCCGCATCGGCGGGCACAAGGCGAAGAATACTTCCGAAGATCACCTGCTTGCCTTCTACCAGACCTGGGAGGAGGTAAAGCAGCGCAAATTCGACGGCTTCATCATCACCGGCGCGCCGATCGAACTCCTGCCCTATGAAGACGTCACCTATTGGAAAGAGATGCAGGAGATTCTCGACTGGACCGAAACCAATGTCCATTCGACGATGAACGTCTGCTGGGGCGCCATGGCGGCGATCTATCATTTCCACGGCGTTCCGAAATACGAGCTGAAGGAGAAGGCCTTCGGCGTCTACCGCCACCGGAACCTGAAGCCTTCCTCGATCTATCTCAACGGCTTTTCCGATAATTTCGAAGTGCCGGTGTCGCGCTGGACGGAGGTGCGGCGCGCCGACATCGAGAAATCCGACAGCCTGGAAATTCTGATGGAATCGAGCGAGATGGGCGTCTGCCTCGTGCATGAGAAAAGGGGCCGGCGACTCTACATGTTCAATCATGTCGAATATGATTCAACCTCGCTCTCGGACGAGTATTTCCGTGATGTCGACGCCGGCGTGCCGATCAAGATGCCGCACAATTACTTCCCGCATAACGATCCGGCGCTTGCGCCGCAGAACCGCTGGCGCAGCCACGCGCATCTCCTGTTCGGCAACTGGATCAACGAAATCTACCAGACGACGCCCTATGACGTTGAAGAGATCGGCATGGATCTCTGAGCGGATGAGCGGATGCCGCGGCATTTCTTTCTGTTCCGACCGGTTGCGGATTGAAGCAAATGCGGGCAGGTTCCGGTCCTGAACCCCAAGGATAGAACGGAACGGATGTCGATCATGTCGGAGAAGTTGGAGCGGGAAGTTTTCGGGCAGACGAAGGCGGGCGAAACGGTCTATCGCGTCGTCATCAAGGGCGGCGGGCTGACGGCCAAGATCATCAGCTGGGGCGCGGTCATCCAGGATCTGCGCCTTGACGGACATGACGCGCCGCTCTCGCTCGGCTTTGAGAAGTTCGACAGCTATCCGCTCTATTCGGCCTATTTCGGCGCGACGCCGGGCCGCTGCGCCAACCGGATCGGCGGCGGCAAATTCACGCTCGACGGCAAGGACTATCAGCTCGAGCCGAACGAAAACGGCGTCACGCATCTGCATGGCGGCAGCGACAATATCGCCAAACGCAACTGGACGATCGTCGAACATGACGTCGACCGCGTGGTGCTGAAGATCGTCGATCCCGATGGCCGCGCCGGCTATCCCGGCAATTGCACCATCCAGGCAACCTTCTGGGTGCACGGCAACGGCGAACTGTCGGTTACCTACGAATCGACCAGTGATCAGCCGACGCTCGCCAATGTCTGCCAGCACGCCTATTTCAATCTCGACGGCCGCGAGGATGCGCTTGGCCACGATATCATGATCGCCGCCGATCACTATCTGCCGACCGATGAGCGGCAGGTGCCGACCGGCGAGATTCGTTCCGTTGCCGGCACGGAATTCGACCTGCGCGAAATGACGCCGATGAAGCGTTTCGTCGGCAGCGAGCAGGTGCTGTACGACCATAATTTCTGCCTGTCAGCCGAACGCACCGCCAAGCGCAGCGTCGCGCTCGCCCGCAGCCTTTATTCCGGTATGTCGCTTGAGGTGCGCAGCACCGAGCCGGGCGTGCAGTTCTATGCCGGTTTCAAGCTGAATACCGGGGCGCCCGGCCTCGGTGGGCGCAAATACGGCCCCTTCGCCGGCTTCTGCCTGGAAACCCAGGTCTGGCCGGATGCCATCAATCACCAAGGTTTCCCGAATGCGGTGCTGCGCCCCGGCGAAGTGCTGCGCCAGGAGACGGATTATATCTTTACCAAGAGCTGAGCGTCCGCCGGAGGAACGCCTGTCAATTCGAGCGCTATGAAACCCTCTCCGGACACTCGCCGGGGAGGCTTTTTTCTATCGACATCCGATTGAGTCTTGCCGATTGGTTCTAAATAGGTTCTATTACCTGCCCATGGATAGAACCAGTCTGATAGGGGAACTGAATAGCCGCGGCCTGCGTGACGCGGGGCTGACCGGGCCGCTCTACAAGCGGCTGGCGCAGGCCCTGACCGGCCTTGTGCAAGAAGGCCTGCTGAAGCCTGGCGCAGCGCTTCCGGGCGAGCGCGACCTTGCCGAGGCCTTGAAGCTCGGCCGCGTCACCGTGCGCACCGCCTATCGCGATCTGATGGCGTCGGGCGTACTGGAATCGCGGCACGGAAGCGGTACTTTCGTATCGAGCAGAGTGGAGCGCATGGAACAGTCGCTCTGGCGGCTGTCCTCCTTCTCCGCCGACATGCGCTCGCGCGGGCGGCTGCCGGCCGCACGGATCTTGTCGCGGTCGGTCAACAGGCCGTCACCGGAGGAATCCTTCCTGCTCGGCCTCGGTGGCGACGAGTCGGTTCTGCGGCTCGACCGCTTGCGTCTTGCCGACGGCCTGCCGCTGGCGATCGAGCGCGCGGTGGTGCCGATCAAGTTCCTGGGCGACGATGCCGGCGGCGAAGGATCGCTTTACGATGCGCTGGCGGCCAACGGCCACAGGCCGGTGCGGGCGCTGCAGCGGCTGACCGCGGTCACGCTCGACCCGTCCTCGGCCGCCATCCTGAACGTCAAATCAGGCGCGCCGGCGCTTCTGATCGAGCGCGTCTCGCGCCTGGAAGACCAGCGCGTCGTTGAATACACCCGCTCGCACTATCGCGGCGATGCCTATGATTTCGTTGCCGAATTGAGAATCGGAGATGACCTATGAGTGAGAACCAGTCGCTGATGCTGCAGGAAGCCGGCCAGTCGCCGGAGGTGGTAGCCACACTTCTCGAAAAGGAAAAGCCGGTCTTTGACGAGATCGCCCGGCTGTTTTCGTCCGCCCGCCCGAGCGTCGTGACGACGGCGGCGCGCGGTTCCTCGGATCACGCCGCCACCTTCTTCAAATATCTTTTCGAGATCACCTGCGGCGTTCCGGTTGCGTCCGTCGGTCCGTCGATCGCTTCCGTTTACGGCGCCGCGCTCCATCTGAAGGGCGGCGTGCATTTCACCGTCTCGCAATCGGGTGCAAGCCCCGATATCGTGGCGCTGCAGGAGGCGGCCAAGAAGGGCGGGGCGACGACGATCGCCGTCGTCAACGTCACCGACAGCCCGCTGGCGAAACAGGCCGATATCGTTCTCGGCCTGAATGCCGGCGCCGAAAAGAGCGTTGCGGCAACGAAGTCCTTCATCGCTTCCGTTGCCGCCCTTGCCGGCGTGACGGCTGCGATCGGCGGCGCGTTCGACCTGCAGACAGCGCTCGCCAAGCTGCCGGAGGCGCTTTCGGCAACCGCCGGGATCGATACGGCGGCAGCCGAAGAAGTGCTCTTCCATGCGACCTCGCTCTATACGGGCGGCCGCGGCCCGGCTTTCGCTATCGCGCTTGAAGCGGCGCTGAAGGCCAAGGAAACTGCCGGCCTGCATGCCGAAGCTTTCTCGCTGGCGGAACTGATGCACGGTCCGATGCGCCTGGTGCAGCCGGGCTTTCCAATCGTCGCCTTTGCGCCTGACGACGCGGCCTTCGCCAATAACGGCCAGGCGCTGGAGCGCCTGCAGAAGCTCGGCGCCACCACTGTCGGTTTCTCCACGCAGCCACTCTCTGGCCTCAATCTGCGGGTGCCGACGACGGGCAACGGTCTCGTCGATCCGCTGGTGTCGCTGCTCGTCTATTACCGGCTGATCGAGTCGGTGACGCGCCGCAAGGGCTTCGATCCGGACAAGCCGGCAAACCTGCTCAAGGTGACGGAGACGGTCTGATGGCCCGCAAGATCTTCATCGGCGCCCGTATTTTCCACGGCGAGCGCTTCCACGACGACAAGGCGCTGATCGTCGCCGACGGCCGGGTCGAAGCGATCGTTGCGACAAACGATCTGCCGGACGGCGAGACGGTGACGCTTGCCGGCGGCGTGCTTTCGGCCGGCTTCATCGATGCGCAGGTCAACGGCGGCGGCGGACGGATGCTGAACGACGAACCATCCGTCGCCTCGATGGAGATCATCGCCGGCGGGCATCGGCCCTACGGCACGACGTCGCTGCTGCCGACGCTGATCACGGATACGGCAGAGGCCTCCATTGCCGCGATCGAGGCCGCGATCGAGGCTGTCAAAGGCAACCGCGGCGTCGCAGGCCTGCATCTCGAAGGCCCGCATCTGGCGCCGGCGCGCAAAGGCGCGCACCTGGCCGAATTGATGCGGCCGGTGGAGGACCGCGACGTCAAGGCCTTCATCCGGGCGCGTGAGGCGATCGGCACGCTGCTCGTCACTATTGCCGCCGAACAGGTGACGGTTGCCCAGGTGCGCGAACTTGCCGAAGCCGGCGTCACCGTCAGCATCGGCCATTCCGATTGTTCGAGCGAGGCGGCGGAGGAACGTTTCGATGCCGGGGCGCGCGGCGTCACGCATCTCTTCAACGCGATGAGCCAGATGGGACATCGCGCCCCCGGCCTCGTCGGCGCGGCGATCGATCATCCCTCGACCTGGTGCGGCATCATTGCCGACGGCCATCACGTCGATCCGAAGGCTTTGCGCACGGCGCTGCGCGCCAAACGCGGCGAAGGCAAACTGTTCTTCGTCACCGACGCGATGTCGCTCGTCGGATCGGAAAAGGATTCGTTCACGCTGAACGGGCGCACCGTCCGGCGCGAAAAAGGCGGCTTCTGCTCGAAGCTGGTGCTGTCCGACGGCACGCTGGCCGGCTCCGACGTCGATATGATCTCGACGATCCGTTACGGCGTCGCTTATCTCGACTTGACGCTCGCCGAGGCCTTGCGCATGGCGACCCTCTATCCCGCGCGTTTCCTCAGACTTGCCGATCGCGGCCATCTCTCGCCGGGCGCGCGCGCCGATCTCGTCCATCTTACCGATGAGCTGACTGTTACCGCCACCTGGCTCGCCGGCGAGGCGGCCTGACATCAAGGAGACGTGGCATGACTGATATCACCGATGCCTATTTCTCCAATCTGATCGGTCGACTGGAGACGCTGAAACAGGTACTTGCCGAGCCGATGGCGCAGGCAGCGTCGGTCATCCTCGATGCCGCCCGCGGCGACAAGCGCGTTTATGTCTTCGGCACCGGCCATTCGCACATGCTGGCGGAAGAGGTGCACTACCGCGCCGGCGGGCTTGCCTTCACCGTGCCGGTGCTTGTCGGGTCGGCAATGCTGCACGAGGGAGCGGTCATCAGCTCGGTCTATGAACGCACCCAGGGCCTCGTGCGGCCGATGCTGGAGCGCTACGGCATGCAGCCGGGCGACGTTATTATCATTGCCTCGAATTCCGGCGTGAACGCCGCGCCGATCGAGGCCGCCGACTATGCGCATGAAATCGGCGCCAAGGTGATCGCCATCACCTCGATCGCCTATTCCGCAGCGATCGCCAATGGCCGCCGGCGGCTCGCAGAAGTCGCCGATATCGTGCTCGACAACGGGCTGCCTCCGGGTGATGCCGTTCTCGACCTCGCAGGCACAGGACTTCGGGTCGGCCCGGTCTCGACGGCGGTCGGGGTCACAGTCATCAATGCGATCTTTGCCGAAGTCGCCTCGGAGCTTTCCAAATCCGGCGATGCGCCGGTCTATCTCAGCGCCAACATGCCGGGGGCGGCCGAGATCAATCAGAAGCTGGTGAAGAAGTACAGGCCGCGCAATCCGCATCTCTGATATCGCGGATACAAAAAAGGCCGGTCTGAGCCGGCCTTTTGCGCGAGATGCAACCAGAATCAGTCCTTGGCGCGCTCGACGTAGGAATTGTCTTCGGTCGCGATGACGACGCGGGTGCCGGCATTGATGTGCGGCGGCACCATGGTGCGCACGCCGTTCGACAGCATGGCCGGCTTGTAGGAAGACGACGCCGTCTGGCCCTTGACGACCGGCTCGGTCTCGGTGATTTCGAGCGTGACGTGGCGCGGCAATTCGAGCGCCAGCGGAATGCCTTCATGGATCGACAGGATGCAGGACATGCCTTCCTGAAGGAAGGCCTTCTGGTCGCCCATGGTTTCGACGTCGACCACGACCTGGTCGTAGGTCGCCGGGTTCATGAAGTGGAAGCCTTCGCCGTCTTCATAGAGATACTGGAAGGAGACGTCTTCGACGAAGGCGCGCTCGACCTGTTCGGTGGTGCGCCAGCGCTCCGAGACCTTCACGCCGTCGACGATGCGGCGCATGTCGACCTGGGTGACCGGCGTGCCCTTGCCCGGATGAAAGTTCTGGGCAGTGAGGACGACGTAGAGCTTGCCGTCGACATCGAGAACGTTGCCCTTGCGGACCGAAGAGGCGATGACCTTGACCATAAGACTTCCTTGTAACTCGGCTTTCGGCGTCGTAGAGGACTGTCGAAACGCCCCGAAGACGCAAATGTTTTTCTTTGGGGGCGCAACTAACCTAAAATCCGGGAAATAGCCACCCCATACCGGCTTCTCCGGCGAAGAAAGCTTGGAATGAACTCTGCGGCCAAAGCGTCCCCCTGGTGGACCCCGTCCGTGCATGCCGATCGCCGCCCGTTCCTCATCGGGCGCAATGCGATCCAGGCGGCGTTGCGCGGGTTTTTCGCACGCGAGGATTTCATCGAGGTGGATACCGCGGTGCTGCAGATCTCGCCGGGCAACGAGGCGCACCTGCATGCCTTCGCGACGGAAGCGGTGACGACGGACGGGCAGAGGGCGCCGCTTTATCTGCACACCTCGCCGGAATTCGCCTGCAAGAAGCTGCTCGCAGCCGGTGAGCAACGCATCTCCTGCTTTGCCCATGTCTACCGCAATCGCGAGCACGGGCCGCTGCATCACCCGGAATTCACCATGCTCGAATGGTATCGGGCCGGCGAAAGCTATGAGAGCCTGATGATGGATTGCGTGCGCATTCTGGCGCTTGCGGCCGAGACGGCGAAGACTGACAGGCTTGTATATCGCGGTCGTGAGAGCGATCCCTTTGCGGGGCCGGAGCGGGTGAGCGTCGCCGAAGCGTTCGAGCGCCACGCCGGCATCGATCTTCTCGCCTCCGTCGCCGCCGACGGTTCGACCGATCGTGAGCATCTGGCAGCCGAGCTCAGACACGCTGGCATGCGTGTGGCCGAAGACGACGGCTGGGCCGATCTCTTCAGCCGGGTGCTTGTCGAGAAAATCGAGCCGCATCTCGGCTTCGGCCGCATCACCATCCTCGACGAATATCCGGTCTCGGAGGCGGCCCTTGCCCGCCCATCAGCCGGCGATCCGCGTGTTGCCGAGCGTTTCGAACTCTATGCCTGCGGCGTCGAGCTCGCCAACGGCTTCGGCGAGCTCACCAACGCCGCCGAACAAAAGCGGCGGTTCGAGATCGAGATGGCCGAGAAGATGCGGGTCTATGGCGAGACCTACCCGATCGACGAGGATTTCCTGGCGGCACTTTCGTCGATGCCCGAGGCAAGCGGCATTGCGCTCGGTTTCGACCGGCTGGTCATGCTGGCGACGGGCGCTTCGCGCATCGATCAGGTGCTCTGGGCACCGGTTGCGGAGTATGGGCGATGAACGTCGTCAAACCGCTCAAGAGCGTCGATGATCTTCTGCAGGCAGGGCTGGTCTTGCCCGGCGATCGTGCAATGCTCGACGAAGTGGCCGCGCGTTACGCGATCGCGCTGACGCCTGCCGTCACGAGGCTGATCGACCGCGATCCCGATGATCCGATCGCACGGCAATTCGTGCCCGACGCCGCCGAACTGACGGTCGCGCCCGAGGAACGCGCCGATCCGATCGGAGATCATGTCCACAGCCCCGTCGAAGGCATCGTTCACCGCTATCCCGATCGCGTATTGCTCAAAGCCGTGCATATCTGCCCGGTCTATTGCCGTTTCTGCTTCCGGCGCGAAATGGTGGGACCGCAGGGTCTCGGCACGCTCGATGCGGCGGCGATGCAGAAAGCCTTCGATTACATAGCCGGCCACCAGGAGATCTGGGAAGTCATCCTCACCGGCGGCGATCCGCTGGTACTTTCCGCGCGCCGGCTCCGCGACATCATGGAGGCGCTGTCGGCAATCGCGCATGTCAAGATCGTGCGCTTCCACACCCGCATTCCCGTGGTCGATCCCGAAAAGATCGATGCGGCGCTGATCGATGCCCTGAAGGCAAGCGGCAAGACGGTCTATGTGGCACTGCATGCCAACCATCCGAGGGAACTGACAAGCGAAGCGCGCGCGGCTTGCGCCCGCATGGTCGACGCCGGCATCGCCATGATCAGCCAGTCGGTACTGCTGAAGGGCGTCAATGACGATCCCGACGTGCTCGCCGAACTGATGAAGGCCTTCGTTGAGATCCGTGTCAAACCCTATTATCTGCACCATCCGGATCTCGCGCCCGGCACCGGCCATTTCAGATTGACGATCGACGAGGGGCAGCGGATCGTCGCGGCGCTGCGCGGACGGATTTCCGGGCTTTGTCAGCCGGCCTATATCCTCGATATCCCGGGCGGTCACGGCAAGGCCGTCATCAGCGAAAGCGTTGTCAGGGCAACAGGTGACGGATGTTACTCCGTCTCGGACTATCGCGGCGGCGATCATTCCTATCCCCCCGCCGGTTGACGCAAAATGGCGCTTTGCGTGTCATTTCTGTACTCGTCGCGTCGGAGAGTGCCGCAAGTTTCGTCGACGAAACTCTATTAAATTATTGATGTAGAATTGTTATTTTTACTCCAGCCGGGCCGATCGCTAAAATCCTAACTGTGAGTGCTAATCATATTTAACCCAACAAATTAGCGGAATGTTCTGTTTTCCGCACTAAAAGAACGCTCATGACAAGGCGATGAACGCCGGTTCGGGATCATGAGAATCTTGGAGTGATGGGATGAATACGACAATCCGCGACCTCGTAGCCAAATTCGGCAAGCTTCCGACGTCGATCGACCAGATCGCCGACGATGCCGATCTTTATGCAGCAGGTCTGACGTCCTTCGCTTCGGTGCAGCTGATGCTCGGCATTGAAGAGGCGTTCGACATCGAATTTCCCGACAATCTCCTGAACCGCAAATCCTTCGCGAGCATCTCGGCGATCGCTAAAACGGTCGATCTCATCCGGGACGGTCGGAAGGTCGCCTGATGAATTTCCCCGTCAAGATCATGCAGGACGGTCTTGTCGCAAGGGTGGCTCGCGTCGCCGAAATCGCGGCCAAACATGCCGATGCCGTTGACGCCGAGGGCCGTTTCCCACGGGAAGCCGTGGATGCCATGAAGGCCGAGAGGCTGCTCGGCATCCAGGTGCCGCACCATCTCGGCGGTGAATCGGCCTCGATCACCGAGATCGCCGAATTGTGCTCGATGCTCGGCCAGGCTTGCGCGGCGAGCGCCATGGTCTTCGCCATGCACCACATCAAGCTGTCGAGCCTTGTCGAACACGGCGCCGACAGCCAATGGCATTGCCATTTCATGCGCAGCATTGCTGCCGAGCAACTGCTGATCGCCTCCGCCACCACCGAGGGCGGAATCGGCGGAAACCTGCGCAACAGTATTTGCGCGGTCGAAATCGATGGGGATATCTGCCGCCTCGAAAAGGATGCGACCGTCATTTCCTACGGCTCGCATGCCGACGCCATTCTCATCACCTCGCGCGCCCACGCCCAGGCCGCCTCCTCCGATCAGGTGCTGACGGCCTTTCTCAAGGATCAGTACACGCTCGAAAAGACGCATGTCTGGAATACGCTCGGCATGCGCGGCACCTGTTCCGACGGTTTCCTCTTCAAAGGGCAAGCGCCGGCGCATCAGATTCTGCCGAAGCCTTTCGCGGAAATCGCCGCGCAATCCATGCTCGCTTCCTCGCACCTCCTGTGGAGCGGCGTCTGGTACGGGATTGCGGTCGACGCCGTTGCTCGCGCCCAGGCCTTCGTGCGTGCTGCTGCCCGCAAGGCCCCCGATGCCCAGCCGCCCGGCGCCCTGCGCCTTGCCGAGGTCTCGAACCTGCTGCAGATGGTGAAATCCAATGTGGTGGCCGGCCTGAAGGCCTATGAACATGCCAAGGCCGATCCCGACAGGCTGTCGTCGATGGGCTTTGCCGTGGCGATGAACAACGTCAAGATCGCCTCGTCGGAGACGATCCTGGAGATCGTCAACCATGCCATGCTGATCTGCGGCATCATGGGCTACAAGAACGGCACGCCCTTCAGCCTCGGACGCCATCTGCGCGACGCGCATTCCGCACAACTCATGATCTCGAACGACCGCATCCTCGGCAATACGTCGAGCATGCTTCTTGTCCACAAGCAGGACACTAGCCTACTGGGGTAACAGTCATGGATATGCAGACCTCGTTTCTCGACCGGCTTTTCGAAGCCGGCCTGCTGATCGACACGGGCATCGATGGACTCTATGGCCGCAGCGGCCAGTTCGAAGAGGTGATCGCTGCCTTCGAGCGCCTCATCGACAAGGTCGGCGGCGGCGACGGTGCGGAGGCCATGCGCTTTCCTCCAGGCATGAACCGCGCCTTCTTCGAAAAGAGCGGCTACATGAAGAGCTTCCCGCAGCTGGCCGGCACGGTGCACAGCTTCTGCGGTAGCGAACTTGACCATGTCAGCCTGCTGCAATGCATGGAAGTCGGCGAGGACTGGACCAAGGGGCAAGAGGCGACGGATATCGTGCTGACGCCGGCGGCCTGCTATCCGCTCTATCCGACGGTTGCCAAGCGCGGCAATCTGCCGAAGACCGGCGGCCTCTTCGACCTGCAATCCTATTGCTTCCGCCACGAGCCGTCGAAAGACCCGGCCCGCCAGCAGCTGTTCCGTATGCGCGAATATGTCTGCATGGGCACCGAGCAGCACGTCACCGATTTCCGCCAACGCTGGATGGATCGCGGCCTCGAGATGATGAAGGCCGTCGGCCTCGACGTGACGATCGATATTGCCAACGATCCGTTCTTCGGCCGCGCCGGCAAGATGCTCGCCAACAATCAGCGCGACCAGAACCTGAAGTTCGAACTGCTGATCCCGATCACCTCGACCGCCAATCCGACCGCCTGCATGAGCTTCAACTATCATCAGGATGCCTTCGGCGCGAAATGGGGCCTCAACCTCGAAGACGGCAGCGTTGCACACACGGCCTGTGTCGGCTTCGGGCTCGAGCGCATCGCGCTTGCCTTGTTCCACCATCACGGGCTCGACGTGAAGGAATGGCCGGCCAATGTGCGGAAAGCGCTGTGGGGCTGAGCTACTCGATGACATCGGTATTCCCGGGGATCAGCCCGGAAAGCTACCGGCAGCACGCGCTGCATTCCAGCGAGCGCGCCTGGCCGGAAACCAACTGCTACGTCGACCTGTGGATCGAAGTGCTCGCGACATCGGGGGCGGCACCCGAGGCGATGCTCGGTTTCACCCTGGCGCAGGATTTCGAAGGCGACCAGTTCACCTTCTTCAAGGTGCCGCTCGAGGATCTCGAAACGCTTTACGGCATCCGCGCGAGCGAGCTTGCCATCTATGACCGGGTCGAGCGGCATGTCGAGGTGCAGATCGCGCGGGGCCGCCTCTGCCTGATCGAGATGGATTCCTTCTACATGCCGGACACGCGCGGCACCGCCTACCGGCAGGAACACGGCAAGACGACGGTTGCGATCAACCGGCTGGACGTTGCGGCAAAGCGTGTCGAGTATTTCCACAATGCCGGCTATTTCCACCTCGAAGGCGAGGATTTCGACGGGCTGTTCCAGCTGCAGCTGACGGAGAACAACCCGCCGTTCCTGCCTTATACGGAATTTGCACGATTCCCGGAAAAGCCCGCCGACGAAGCACATCTGCGCGCGACCGCGCGTCGGCTTGCCGGGGTTCATTTCATCAGGCGTCCAGGACAGAACCCGATCCGCGCTTTCGCCGCCGTCTTTCCGCAACAGGTGGAAGCGGTGGCCGAGCGGCCGTTCGGCTTCTTTCACAAATATGCCTTCAATACGCTTCGTCAGGTCGGCGCCAATTTCGAACTGGCGGCCGATCACCTGGCGTGGCTCTCCGCGGATGAATTCGCAACGGCCGCCGAGCATGCCAGGCGCATTTCGGACGCAGCGAAATCCGTGCAGTTCCAGCTCGCCCGCGCCGTCGCCCGCCGGAAGTTTGAGCCGCTGCAGGCAGCTCTTGATCCGGCCGCCGATGCATGGGATTTGATGATGGCATCGCTTGCAGAGCGAATCTGAGGCCGGAGATCAGACCATGCGGGGGCGTTTGGCAAGCATCGGAGCCGAGGAAAGCGTGCTTTCCGAAGGCTGGAACCTGGTCCTGACGGAACCGGATGCCTGTGCGGTGCCGCACGACATTCCGCTCTCCGCGCGGTTCATTCCTGCACCCGTTCCCGGCACCGTCGCCGCCGCACTCGAAAGAGCCGGGCTCTTCGACCGGGAAAATCCGGAACCGCTGAACACGAAAGATGCCTGGTATCTCTGCCGCCTCTTCGATTCTGAGCCCGGCGAAGCGATCCTGCGTTTGGCGGGGCTTGCAACGCTGTGCCATGTGTTCCTGAACGGCCAGGAAATCCTCTTTTCCGAAAGCATGTTTACGGCGCACGAGATTCCGGTGACGCTTACGGGCGGCGACGAACTGGCGCTTTGTTTCCGTGCGCTCGGCCCGCGTCTGTCGGAGCCCGGCCCGCGCGCGCGCTGGCGGCCGCAGATGATCACCCCGGTGGGCCTCAGAAATTTCCGCACGACGCTGCTCGGCCATATGCCGGGCTGGTGCCCCGATATTCATGCGGTCGGCCCGTGGCGACCGATTTCGCTGCTGCGCCGCAATCCCATCTCGATCGACAATGTCTCCATTCGCGCCGTCCTGGAGGAGAGTGGCGTCGGCCGGCTGAGCGTTTCCCTGCACAACAATGCCGACAACCCTTCGATGCTGCTGCACTGCGGTGGCATGGAACAGCCGTTCGAGAAGGTTGGCGATAATCATTACTCGGCTATCCTCAAGCTTGCCGACATCGAGCCCTGGTGGCCGCACACGCATGGCGCTCCACGTCTTTACGAACTGACGCTGGTTTCTGACGGCGCCGAGTACTCGCTCGGCAGCACCGGCTTCCGGCGTATCGAGGTCGAGCGCGGCGATGACGGCGACGACTTCGCGATTCTCATCAATGGCGAGCGCGTCTTTTGCCGCGGCGCGGTGTGGACGACGGCGGATATCGCGCGCTTGCCAGGCCGACGGGCGGACTACGAGCCGTTCCTGCGTCTTGCCACCGACGCCGGCATGAACATGATCCGCATCAGCGGCACCATGGCCTATGAGACGCCGGATTTCTTTGCGCTCTGCGACGAGCTCGGCCTGCTCGTATGGCAGGACTTCATGTTCGCCAATTTTGACTATCCGCGCAACGACAAGTCTTTTCTCGGTCACGTGCATGCCGAGGTCGAGGAATTCCTGCACGGCGTCCAGGCCTCGCCTTCGCTCGCGGTGCTTTGCGGCGGCAGCGAGATCCACCAGCAAGCGGCGATGCTCGGCCTGCCGATGGAATTCTGGAGCGGGCCGATCACCGATGAGATCATCCCGGCCGTCATCGCGCGCATGCGTCCCGACGTGCCCTATGTCCCGAATTCTCCCTATGGCGGCGCAATGCCTTTTTCGCCGAATGCCGGTATCGCGCATTATTACGGCGTCGGCGCCTATATGCGGCCGATTGCCGACGCCCGCCGTGCCGAGGTGCGGTTTGCCTCCGAAAGCCTCGCCTTCGCGCATGTGCCGCAGCAAAGGACGCTGCATCGTCATCTCGACGTGCCCGCCGTCCACAGCCCGCTCTGGAAGGTGCGCGTGCCGCGCGACCGCAGCGCGTCGTGGGATTTCGAGGACGTTCGCGACTTCTATCTGGAGCTGCTTTACGGCTGCGATCCGGCCCGGTTGCGCCGCGAGGATCCGGAACATTATCTCGATCTCTCCCGCGCCGTCACCGGCGAGGTACTCGAGGAAACCTTTGCCGAATGGCGGCGCAAGGGCTCCGGCTGCAGCGGCGCGCTCGTCTGGACGCTGCAGGACCTGTTGCCCGGCCCCGGCTGGGGGGTGATCGATTCAACCGGCGAGCCCAAGCCGGTCTGGTATGCGATGCGCCGCGCATTCCGGCCGGTTCAGACTGTCTTTACCGATGAGGGAACCAACGGCCTCGATGTGCATGTCGTCAACGAGACGGACGCCGCACTCGACGTGGAGCTCGAAGTCTTCTGCCTGCGCGACGGCAAGCAGCAGGTCGTCAGCGGCAATACCGGCTTCACGCTGGCGGCAAGGAGCGTGGAACGTTTTGCGGCCACCGCGCTGTTCGGCGCCTTCTTCGATACGACCTATGCCTTCCGCTTCGGCCCGCCGGCGCATGATGTGGGCGTGGCGCGACTGCGCTCGCTCGCCGACGGCGCCGTTCTTGCTGAAAGCTTCCACTTCCCCGTAGGACGCGGCAAAGCGCTTCACGATGCGGGCATTGAGGCATCGCTCGGCAAGGTCGGCGACGATTGGTTCGTCGATCTCAGGACAGACCGGCTGGCGCAATCGGTGCATATCGACGTCGAAGGCTATCGGGCCGACGACGATTGGTTCCATCTGGCCCCCGGCGCGATGCGGCGCGTGAAGCTCCACGCGCTCTCCGGCACGGAAAGCGATCTTCCACCTGCGGGCGAGATCAGAAGTCTGGGCAGTTCACATCGCGTCATGCTCCAGGGCTGATGCTTCCGCCAAAATAATGCCGACGCATTGAGAAAGACCCGTGATTTGAGAACGATATACCGCTTTCTGCGCGCCCATGTCCTGCAGCGGCTGATTCCGCGGTCGCGTCTGGCCTTCAATCCGCGCAGGCCGGTGGAAATCGTCGGCTATCTCTCGATGGCCGTCGGCGTCGGCGAATCGGCAAGGCTCTGCGCCGGGGCTCTGTCGGAGGCCGGGCGGGCGATTTCACTCTCCGACGTCAGCACCCATCCCGACGAGCATTCCTTCGCCGGCTGGACGCCGTTGCCTCTCTCCACCGAATCGCCGGGAAGCCGTATCTGGCATCTCAATCCGCCGATGCTGCCGCGCGCTATCCTGAAGAAGGGCGTCGCGAATTTCACCCGCGCCTTCAACATCGGCTATTTCGCCTGGGAGCTCGAAGTCGTGCCGGCGGAATGGCGCAATGCAATGCATTATATGAACGCCGTCTTCGTGCCGTCGGAATTCACCCGGCGGGCGATCGCGCCGCTGACCAAGGCGCCCGTCATCGTCGTTCCACATCCGGTTACCGACGCGCCGGCGACCGAAGGCATGCGGCAGAAGTTCGGTATCGAGAAGGACGCCTTTCTCGTCAGCTTCATCTTCAGCGCCGGCTCCTCGATCAACCGGAAGAATCCGCAGGCCGTGATCAAGGCTTTCAGGATATTTGCCGCCGAAGCCCCAAGTGCCGTCCTGCTGATGAAGGCCAGCGGCGATGTGAACAAGGACGAAGGCCTGCGCGAGCTGGTTGCCTCGGTTGCGGGCGACAGCCGGATCAGGATCGTCACCGACAGGCTGTCGAACGCCGATATCAATGGCCTCATCAGCTCTTCCGACGCCTATCTTTCGCTGCATCGTTCCGAGGGTTTCGGGCTGACGGTTGCCGAGGCGATCATGCAGCGTACGCCCGTTATCTCAACCGCATGGTCGGGCACGGCGGATTTCTGCGATCCGGACAATACATGGCTGGTCGACTCTCCCCTCATTCCGGTGGTCGATACTCATCCGGAATTTGTCGGGCTCGCGGGCGCGGTCTGGGCGGATCCCTCTCCTGATGCGGCGGCCGCGCACCTGCAAGACATCTTCCGCGCACCCGAGCGTGCACGAGAGAAGGCTGAGAAGGCGCGGGAGCTCCTGCTGCGATACCTCGCGGAAAACAGCTATGAGAAGGCGCTTCAGACGCTGGCGGCGATGCAGGCGAGCTAAGGTGCCACTCTGCTTTATTTTAACATTTTCGCATTAGAGATGGCGGGTATCAGGCCTTAGGCCGAGCCTGGCGGATGGACGGATGTCGAAGGGTATTATCGCAAATTCGGTGATGAATGCGGCGGCAGGCATGCTGCTGTTGCTGACGGGCTTCGTCTCCTCGATCATCACGGCGCGGCTGCTTGGGCCGGAGGCCAATGGCATCGTCGCCTTCTCGCTGTGGCTGGTGATGACAGGCGCCTCGATCGCGGAGCTCGGCTCCAGCATCACGCTCCTGAAGACCATGCCGCAGCTTTCGGCGGAAGGTTATGACGAGCGCCGCCGGCGAGGATTTGCCGCCATCCTCGTCAGCTTCATGATGTTTTCGACCATCGCGCTGCTGGCGCTTTACGCCCTGTTCTTCCTGACCTCCGAGGAGATGCACTGGGCAGAGACCGCGCCGTCCGTCGCTCTGGTCACGGGCGCGCTGTTTTTCGTCCAGGCGATCGGATCCTTCGTCAAATTCTACCTGATCGGGGAAAAGAAGCTTGGCGCCTTTTTTAAGCTGACGGTCGGCGTCTCGATCGTGCAGCTTGCCGGCGTTGCAGCCTGCGCCGTTTTCTATGGCGTCGAGGGGGTTCTCGTCGGTTATGCGCTCGGCCAGCTCGTGCTGTTTTTCGCCACACTGCCGATCCTGCTGGCGCGGCGCGACTGGTGCGGGGTCTCGCTGAAGTACCTCGCCTCGTCCTCCGTCATCCTGTCGATTCAGTTCATTATCGATTCCATCTTCCTCAACCGGCTCGAGCTGCTCTTCCTGCAGCAGTTCTGGTCGGTGGAGATGGTCGGTTACTACGCCGTCGGCCTGTCGATCGCCAATATCGCGCTGCAACTGCCGATTCAGATGACCGGCAGCCTGCTACCCTATTATTCCGAGCGGCGACATAACAGCGACGATTCGACCCTGCCGGTCGAGGTATTCGCCGCCGTCACGCGCAGCATGGCCTACATCGTATTGCCGATGAGCCTCGGACTTGCGGCGATCTCCAGCGAACTGGTGCTCGTGGTGTTCGGCGAAGCGTTCCGCCGCAGCGGCACGGTGGTGGCGCTGCTGGCGCTGGTGGCGCCCGCCTATACTTTCATGCAGATCCTCAGCCTCTACCTCCTATCGATGGACAGGGCCCGCTCCCGCCTGAATATCAGTGTGATAGGTGGCCTCGTGATGGTAGCGGGTTGTTTACTGATCATACCTAGGCTTGCAGCCGAGGGCGCCGCGCTGGTGCGCATCCTCGTCTTCGTTGCAATGTCGGTGATGATGATCAGACAGACAGGATTCGGATCTCAGCTATCGGGCCTCTACACGAGCCTGACGAAGGTGGCGCTCGCTGCCGTGCTTTGTGCCTGCGGGGCGATTTCGGCGCTGGAATTCATCCAGGGTCCGGCCGGCCTCGTTGCTGCAATCCTTGCCGGCACATTCTGCTATTTCGCCGCACTCCGCGTGCTGCGCGCCGTGCCGGCCGAAGATGTCGACGTCATGCGCGCCATTCTGGATAAGATGCCGTCATTGATCAAGCGGCCTGTGGGACACGCGATCAATTTCATCGCGCCGCGGCTTCCCGGCGACCCCGACCGCGCCAAGGTCGCGCCCGGCGAATTCTCGCTCGAACCGGCCGAGGGTGCGGGACGCAGCGCTGCCCTGCCTGTCGTCTTCGACGGTACGATCGGGCTGTTCATGCCTGAGAACCCTCTGGCGAAGAAACGTTCGGCCGCCGTCCTGTTCGTCAGCCCCTGGGGTTTCGAGGAGATGTGCAGCCGCAAGTTCTTCCGCGTTGCGGCCGAGCATTTCTCCGATATCGGCGTGCCGAGCCTGCGCTTCGACTATCGCGGCACCGGCGATGCGCTCGATTTCGACGCGCTGCCGGCGAGACTGGAAACCTGGGAAAATTCGATCCGCGCGGCGGCCGCCAAGCTTAAGTCGCTCACCGGCTGCGACCGTATCATCCTCATCGGTCAGGGCCTCGGCGCAACGCTTGCCCAACGCATCGGCTCTTCGATCGACGGCGTCGACAGCCTCGTCATGCTGGCGCCGGTGCTGAGCGGCCGGGCCTATCTGCGCGAACTCACCATGTGGTCGAAGATCATCGATGCCGATCTCGGCCTCGGCAAGGAACATGTCCAGACCGCCAAGGTGCAGATCGCCGGGCTCGTCATGCCCGAGGAGATCGCCGGCGAGCTCGCCAAGCTCAACATCGCCTCGCCGCAGGGATTGGCGGCGTCGCGCTATCTGATCCTCGAACGTCCCGCCAGGGCCGACGATACCGGCTTTGCCGACACACTGAAGGCGCTTGGCGCCGATGTCGAGCAGACAGTTTTCGAAGGCTATGACGAACTCGTCACCAATCCGCTCTTCGCCAAGACGCCGATGGCTGTCGTCGATCTGCTGACGACCTGGCTGGAGGGCGCCACGGTGGAAACATCCGCCGCCCCTTCGCCGGCAGAAATCGAGAATCCGCCGCTGGCCTTCGATGGGTTTGTCGAAATGCCGGTCCGCTTCGGAAGCCATGATCACCTGGTCGGCGTCGTCAGCCGACCGCCCGGCGAGATCAAGGGCAGTGCCGTGCTCTTCCTGTCGACGGCCTATGACCGGCACGCCGGCTGGGGGCGGACGACGGTCGATATGGCGCGCGAGCTTGCACGCCAGGGCGTGGTTTCGCTGCGCTTCGATTCCGCCAATGTCGGCGACAGTCCGCCGCGGCCTGATGCACCGGAGCAGGTGCTCTATTCCGATACGCAGACCGCCGATGCGGTCGCCGCGCTCGATCTGCTCGAAGGCGTCGCCGCCGGGCCGGTGATGGTGGCCGGCCGATGCAGTGGCGGCTATGTCGCCTTCCGCGCCGGCGTCGCCGACGAGCGGCTGAAGGCCGTCGTGTCGATCAATCCCTTCGTTTATTACTGGGATCCTGAGATACCGGTGCGTAAGGAACATGTTGTCTCCGTTCCCCGCAGCCTCGATGATTACGGCCAGCGCCTGGCGCGGCTCGATACGCTAAAGCGGCTGCTGCGCGGCCAGGTGGACGTCGTCGCTGCGCTGCAGAACATGGTCATCGCTGCCGGTCGTCGTCTGTCCCCATGGATCGCGCCGCTGCTCGAGCTGCTCCCCGACCGGCGCCACATCGCCCGCGAAGTCCGGCATTCCTTCGCTGAGTTCGGCAAGCGTAAGGTGCCGTTGACGCTGATCTACAGCGAAGGCGATGTCGGCCTCGACCACGTCTATTTCCACTTTGGACCACGCGGTGCCAAGCTCTCGCGTTATCCGAACGTGCGGCTGCTGATGCTGCCGGACGCCGATCACAATCTGACGCCGCCGCAATCACGCAGGTTCGTGCTCGATGAGATTATCCGTCTCGCCAAAGCGTGACGGGGATTTCAGGCTGGCAGGATCAGATCCGGTCGGCAGCGGCGATGTTCAGCGATCGATAAAGATCGACATAACGTCCGGCGACAATATCCCAGGAATAGCTGCGCACGGCGTTGACCAGCTCGGCGCGAACGACATCCGGTTGGCGCGCGAGTGTTTCATAGGCCGCTTCGATCACTGTCGCGGCGGTCTCCGGAAGCGTGAAATCGGCTAGCCTGATGACGGGATGCCGGCCGGCAAGCGTTGTAAAGGCGTCATTGGCATTCAGCACTGGCAGCAGGCCGGCGCTCATCGCCTCCAACGCCACCAGCCCGAAGCCTTCATACTCCGAGGCTGAGGCAAACAGCGAGGCCTCGGCGATGATGCGCCGGATAGCGCTGTTGTCGGGCGAGACGTGCAGGGTGACGCGACCGGCAAGGTTGCGGCCTTCGATGGCGGCTTCGACACCGGCCCGGTTCAGGTCGGATTCGGCTCCGACGATGTCGAGATGCCAATCCGTATCGCGGCTCTTCAGTACGGTCATCGCGTCGAGCAGATGCTCCAGCCGCTTGTTCACCGAGAAGCGGCCGATGGTGACGATGCGGCGCCTCGGCCGCTGCGACGCGCTGCCGGCGAACTTGCCGATATCGGCGCCGTTTTCGATCAGCAGGCTGTCGGGTGCGATCGCGGAAAACTGCTTGAGATCGGAGGCGCTGCAGCAGACGACGCGCCGGTAAGCCAGTGCGGAAGCGCGGGTCAGCGTACGGAACCAAATCTTCTTGATGGCGGCGTATTTCCGGGTGTGGAAGAATCCGCCATGGGTGGTGACGATCATCGGCTTGCGATGCAGCAGCCGGCCCCAGGCGAGCGCGTCGAAGAAGAAGTCGATGGCATGGACATGCACGAGATCGGCATCGGTGAGATGGCGGAAAACCTTGGGCGCCAGCGGATATCGACTGCTGCCAGACCAGGGAATGCGCACCACCTCGATGCCGTCGATGTCTTCGCGCGCCGGCAGTTTATCCTTCGGTGCTGTGAACAGCGAATCGAGCGTGACGACGCGAACGCGATAACCGCGCCGGACGGTCTGCCGGGCGAGATTGGCAACCACATCTTCCAGACCGCCGCGATTGGGCAAAAACTGGCGAACGACATGGACGATCAGCGGCGCCGTTTCCGGCTGCGGCCTCTCGTGCACCCTGCCTGCCTCGACGATCGCCATTTTCCACCTATCGCTGCGCACGCCGCCTCCTGTCGAGGCGGCCTTCTT
Source organism: Rhizobium sp. K102 (assembly GCF_022385315.1). Lineage (NCBI taxonomy): Bacteria > Pseudomonadati > Pseudomonadota > Alphaproteobacteria > Hyphomicrobiales > Rhizobiaceae > Rhizobium > Rhizobium sp. K102. The sequence goes on along the minus strand of NZ_CP092436.1, from coordinate 3,711,357 downwards.
ATAGCAACGATGAGATATCTCAGGCGTTAAGCCGCAGTTTCAGCGACGTTGGGAAAGGCGATTCTTCGCGAAAAGGGTTAACCGCGTCTGACGGAGCTTAGAGCATTTCCGTTTTTCTTCGAATCACGGAAATGCTCTGTCTTTTGTTTTTACGCAATTCCGGACGCAAAACCGCGGCACACTTTTGCTGAAATTGCTTTAGAAGGCCTTGAAGGTCAACGTCGTCAGCGAGCGGACGATGCCGGGAATATTGGCGAGGTTGTCGTTGATGAACTTGCCGATGTCCTGGCCTTCCTCGATGTAGACCTTCAGCAGCAGATCGTAGTCGCCGCTGGTGGAATAGAGCTCCGAAACCAGTTCGGTCTGGTAGATGGCGTCGGCGACGTCATAGGTTTTGCCGGGGGCGCATTGGAGCTGGACGAAGATCGGCTTCATGGGATTTCCTGCAGAGATTGTTTGGCTGATATAATGGTCGAAAGCGCCATGCCGATGCAAGCCGTTCCTCACGCAGCCGGATTGGCGGCGGCTTCCGCGACGATCCAGTCGCGAAAGGCGGCAAGCGGCGCATAGTCGGCGCGTTCGCGCGGAAAGGCGAGATAATAGCGCTCGGGGCTTTCCATCTCCCGGTCGACGGCGGCGACAAGATCGCAGCGCTTGAGTTCCTCCTGCATCAGGAATGTCGGCAGCAAAGCGACGCCGAGACCGGCGATCGCCGCCTGTGCGGCGGTGGCGAACTGATCGAAGAGCATGCCATGCACGCTTTCGAAGGGCACGCCGTTGCCGGCGAACCACTGCTCCCAGGCATCCGGGCGCGTCGTCAGATGCAAAAGCGGAACGGCGAGCAGATCCTGCGGTTCCGAAATCCGGTGCTGCTTCAGAAAGTCTGGGCTGCAGGCCGGCACCGTGCGCTCCGACATCAAAAAAGCGAGCTCTGCGCCCGGCCAGTGCGGATGGCCGAAATGGATCGCGGCATCGATCGAATCGAGGCGGAAATCGAAGGGCGAAAGCCGGGTCGCCAGATTGATTGTCACACCGGGATTGGCGGTGAGGAAGCGCCCGAGGCGCGGCGCCAGCCAGCGCGTGCCGAAGGTCGGCAGGATGGCGAGATTGAGCGTGCCGCCATGCGGATTGGCGCGCAGGTTCAAGGAGGCGCTGGAGATGCGCCGCAGCGCCTCGCGGATTTCGCGGGCATAACTGTCGCCGGCAAGCGTCAGCCGCATGGTCTGGCGTTCGCGCAGGAAGAGCTCGACGCCAAGCTGCTCCTCCAGCGCGCTCACCTGGCGGCTGACGGCGCTCTGGGTCAGATCGAGCTCGCGCGCGGCCGCCGTGACGCTGCCGGTGCGGGCGACCGCCTCGAAGGCGGCGAGATGTGAAATCGACGGCAGAAAGCGTCTCGAAGCGATCATGATCATTCCGTTTCAGAATAAGCTATTTCCGAATTAGCGATATTTCCGGCTTCGCAGCGGTTGTAAAGAGTTTCATCCTGCAAAAACGGAATGAGCCGGAGTTTTCAAGATGCCGCAAACCTTCGTTTCCACTGACCGCATCCGTTCGCTTTTCACCGAGGCGATGTCGCAGATGTACCGGACGGAGGTGCCGCAATACGGCACGCTGATCGAACTGGTCGCCGATGTGAATGCCGGCTGCCTCGAACGCGATCCGGCTCTGCGCGAGCGCCTGGCTCGCGCCGGCGAGCTCGAACGCATTGATGTCGAGCGTCACGGCGCCATCCGCCTCGGCACGGCGGATGAACTTTTCACCATCCGCCGGCTGTTCGCCGTCATGGGCATGCAGGCGGTCGGCTATTACGATCTTTCGGTTGCCGGCGTTCCGGTCCATTCCACCTGCTTCCGGCCGATCGACGAGGCCGCACTCAACATCAATCCGTTCCGCGTCTTCACCTCGCTGCTGCGCCTGGAATTGATCGAGGACGAAGGACTGCGCAGCGAAGCCGAGGCCATTTTGGCACAGCGGCGCATCTATTCGCCGCGCGCCGTCGCACTGATCGAGCGTCACGAGCAGAATGGCGGCCTCACCGAAGCGGAAGCCGCGGAATTCGTCGCCGAGGCGCTTGAAACCTTCCGTTGGCACGGCGAGGCGACGGTCAGTGCCGAAACCTACAAGCGCCTGCACGACGCACATCGGCTGATCGCCGACGTCGTCAGCTTCAAAGGCCCGCATATCAACCATCTGACGCCGCGCACGCTCGATATCGACGCGGTCCAGGCCCGTATGCCGGAACGCGGCATCACGCCGAAGGCCGTCATCGAAGGGCCGCCGCGCCGTCATTGCGATATCCTGCTGCGGCAGACGAGCTTCAAGGCGCTGGAGGAGGCGATCGTCTTTGCCGGTGACGCGGAAGCCGTTCAAGGGACGCATACCGCGCGTTTCGGCGAGATCGAACAGCGCGGCGTGGCGCTAACGCCCAAGGGCCGGGCGCTTTACGACCGGCTGCTCGCCTCGGTTCGCGGCGAGGTGCAGGTCGGCGCCGGCGGCGCCAAGGCCGGCGCTTACGATCAGGAACTCGCCGAGCGTTTCAAGGCGCTGCCGGACAGCTGGGACGAGCTGCGCAGGCAAGACCTGGCCTTCTTCCGCTATTCCGCCACATCAGAAGGCATTGCCGCCGCGGTCAACGGCACGCTGCCCGGCGATCCGGAAGCGCTGATCGCCAAGGGTCACCTTGTCTTCTCGCCGATCGTCTACGAAGACTTCCTGCCCGTCAGCGCGGCCGGCATCTTCCAGTCGAATCTCGGCACCGATCAGCAGCAGAATTATGCGACGCGCTCGAACCGCGACGCCTTCGAGGCCGCACTCGGCGCCACCGTTCAGGACGAGCTGGCGCTTTATGCTGAGCGCCAGGCCGCCTCGCTGGATGCAGCGATGGAGGCGCTCGGCCTTGCCGGCCTGCAGCTGAAGACCGTTGCGTGAAATGCGCGCTTCAACGCTTCATCATATGGGTTAAACTACCGCGATTTCGTTCCGATCGGACTGAACCATGCTGAATGATCCGCGCTCCCACGGCCTCTGGGAAAAGACCGCAGCCGAACCGCCGGCAACCCGGCCTCTCGCAGGCGCGGTATCGGCCGACGTCGTCATCGTCGGTGGCGGCTACACCGGCCTCTCCTCCGCCCTACATCTTGCCGAAGCCGGCTCGAAGGTGGTGCTGCTGGAGGCGAAGGAGATCGGTTTCGGCGGCGCCGGGCGCAATGTCGGCCTGATCAATGCCGGCATGTGGGTGATGCCCGACGATCTGCCCGGCGTACTCGGTCCCCTGCATGGCGAACGCCTGCTCGAACTGCTCGGCAATGCGCCGAAGCTCGTCATGGAACTGATCGACAGGCACGGGATTGCCTGCGAACTCGAACGCAGCGGCACGCTGCACTGTGCGGTCGGCGCGCAGGGGCTGAAGGAGATCGAGGAACGCGCGGCGCAATGGTCGGCGCGCGGCGCACCCGTGACGCTGCTCGACGCGGCGGAGACGGCCAGACGCATCGGCAGCGACGCTTATACCGGTTCGCTGCTCGACATGCGCGCCGGAACGCTGCAGCCGCTGGCCTATGCGCGCGGCCTTGCCCATGCCGCCGTCAAGGCGGGTGTCGCCATCCATACGTCGAGCCCCGTCATCGCAACCGAGCGCAACGGCAGCCGCTGGACCGTGAAGACGGAAAACGGCGAGGTCAGCGCGGGCTGGATCATCGTCGCGACCGATGCCTACAGCACCGGCCCCTTCGAGCAGGTGCGCAACGAACAGGTCTATCTGCCCTATTTCAACTTCGCCACCGTGCCGCTCGGCCACAATCTGCGCCAATCGATCCTGCCGGGACGGGAAGGCGCATGGGACACCAAGGACATTCTGTCCTCCTTCCGCATGGACCAGGCCGGGCGTCTCGTCTTCGGCAGTGTCGGGGCGCTGCGCAATACCGGGCTTGCCGTTCACAAAGGCTGGGCCAAGCGCGCCTTGAAGCGGCTCTTCCCCATGATCGGCGATGTCGAATTCGAATGCGAATGGTACGGCCAGATCGGCATGACCGACGATGCGCTGCCGCGCTTTCATAAATTCGCGCCCGGCGTGATCGGCTTTTCGGGTTATAATGGCCGCGGCATTGCCCCCGGCACGGTCTTCGGCCGGATCTTGGCCGAACATATTCTCGGCCGGCTTTCGGAAGCCGATCTGCCGCTGCCACTGACCTCGCCCACCGAACCGAGCTTCCGGGCACTCAAGGAACTATGGTACGAAGCCGGCGCTCAGGTCGCCCATTTCGCCGATGCCCGCTTCTAAGAAGCGATAAGCGCTCTGAAGCGAAACTCGCTTCTGAGAATAACAAGATTGGAACCACGACAATGAATATCGCCGTCCTCGATCTCGCCACCGAAACCGCCAAGCTGCTCGCCGAACTCGGCGTCGACGCCAGCCGCTATCATGGCGGCACGCTTTCCGTCACCTCGCCAGTGACGGGCAAGGAAATCGGCAAACTCAGAGAGCACACCGTTTCCGAGACGAAGGCGGCGATCGAAGAGGCGCACAAGGCTTTCCTCGAATGGCGTTCCGTTCCGGCGCCGAAGCGCGGCGAGCTGGTCCGTCTGCTCGGAGAGGAGCTGCGCGCCGCCAAGACCGCGCTCGGCCGTCTCGTCTCAATCGAGGTCGGCAAGATCACCTCCGAAGGTCTGGGCGAAGTGCAGGAGATGATCGATATCTGCGATTTCGCCGTCGGCCTGTCCCGTCAGCTCTACGGCCTGACGATCGCCACCGAGCGCTCCGAGCACCGGATGATGGAAAGCTGGCATCCGCTTGGCGTGGTCGGCATCATCTCCGCCTTCAACTTCCCCATCGCCGTCTGGTCGTGGAATGCGGCACTTGCGATGGTCTGCGGCAATTCCACCGTCTGGAAGCCTTCGGAAAAGACGCCGTTGACCGCGCTTGCCGTGCAGGCGCTGTTCGAGAAAGCGCTGAAACGCTTCGTCGCCGAGGGCGGCACGGCGCCGGCCAATCTTTCGACGCTGATCATCGGCGGCCGCGAGGTCGGCGAAGTGCTGGTCGACCACCCGAAGATCCCGCTCGTATCCGCCACCGGCTCGACCGCGATGGGCCGCGCCGTCGGCCCGCGCCTATCGCAGCGTTTTGCCCGCGCGATCCTCGAACTCGGCGGCAACAATGCGGCGATCGTCTGCCCGAGCGCCGATCTCGACCTGACGCTGCGCGGCGTCGCCTTCTCCGCCATGGGCACGGCCGGTCAGCGCTGCACGACGCTGCGCCGCCTCTTCGTCCATGAAAGCGTCTACGACCAGCTGGTGCCGCGCCTGCAGAAGGCCTACGGCTCCGTCACCATCGGCAATCCGCTCGAAACCGGCACGCTGGTCGGACCGCTGATCGACGGCCAGGCCTTTGAAAAGATGCAGGCAGCACTCGGCGAAGCGGCTTCGGCCGGCGGCAAAGTGACCGGCGGCCAACGCGTCGACAATGGATCGGCCGATGCCTTCTATGTTCGCCCCGCGCTCGTCGAAATGCCCGATCAGACCGGACCGGTCGAACACGAGACCTTCGCGCCCATTCTTTACGTGATGAAATACAGCGATTTCGACGCGGTGCTGGCGCTGCATAACGCCGTGCCGCAGGGGCTGTCCTCGTCGATCTTCACCAACGACATGCGCGAGGCGGAAACCTTCGTCTCGGCCCGCGGCTCGGATTGCGGCATCGCCAACGTCAATCTCGGCCCTTCGGGCGCCGAGATCGGCGGCGCCTTCGGTGGCGAGAAGGAAACCGGCGGCGGACGCGAATCCGGCTCCGATGCCTGGAAGGCCTATATGCGCCGCGCCACCAACACGATCAATTACGGCAGCACGCTGCCGCTCGCGCAAGGCGTCAAGTTCGACGTCGAATAAGTGCAATAGCGAAGAGAGGCGGCGCTCGCACAGTGTCGCCTTTCTTGACTGAATTGGGATTTCATTCCCGCGTAATATGAAATATATGGTCGAGATATTGTGATGTTTTTTCCTGACGACCAAACTTGAAATTGCTAGTCAAGAAAAATATACGCCTCTTACCCCTCGGGGTGACATTGGCATGGAGGCCATCATGACTACTGCTCTTAATCGTTTTTCCCAGGTGCTGGCGTTTGCCGCTTCGCTTCTCTCCGCCACGGCGCTTGCTGGCATCGCCAATGCGCAGGATGAGGGCCTCGTCGTCTACAATGCCCAGCACGAAAGCCTGGGCCGCGAATGGATCGATGCCTTCACCAAGGAGACCGGCATCAAGGTCACTATGCGCCAGGGCAGCGACATGCAGTTCGCCAACCAGATCATCCAGGAAGGCGACGCCTCGCCGGCCGATATCTTCCTGACCGAGAATTCGCCGGCGATGACGCTGGTCGACGGCGCAGGCCTCTTCGCGCCGGTCGAAAAGGACACGCTGGATCAGGTTCCCGATCAGTACCGCCCGGCCGACGGCATGTGGACCGGCATTGCCGCCCGCACCACCGTCTTTGCCTATGACAAGACGAAGCTCACCGAGGACAAGCTGCCGAAGTCGATGCTCGACCTCGCCGATCCCGCCTGGAAGGGCCGTTGGGGTGCGGCGCCCGCCGGCGCCGACTTCCAGGCGATTGTCGCGGCGCTGCTGCAGCTCAAGGGCGAAGACGCCACCAAGGCATGGCTGAAGGGCCTCAAGGACAATGCCACCCCTTACAAGGGCAACAGCGTCGCCATGAAGGCGGTCAACGCAGGCGAAGTCGAAGGCGCGGTCATCTACCATTACTACTGGTTCGGCGATCAGGCCAAAACCGGCGAAAACAGCAAGAATGTCGGTATGCATTACTTCAAGAACCAGGATCCGGGCGCTTTCGTCAGCGTTTCGGGCGGCGGTATCCTGAAATCCACCCAGCACATGAAGGAAGCTCAGGCCTTCCTGAAGTTCATCACCGGCAAGGCCGGCCAGGCCGTTCTGAAGGACGGCACGTCCTATGAATATGCCATCGGCAAGGATGCAGCCTCCAACGGCAAGCTGACGCCGCTCGCCGATCTCAACGCGCCGAAAGTCGAGGCTTCGACGCTGGACAGCAAGAAGGTCGTGGAGCTGATGACCGCCGCCGGCCTGATCTGACACTTCTGCCGCAGGCTTGCAGCGGCCAAAACTATTGCTTTTGGCTCAAGAAAACCTTCAGGGCATGACGAAATCCGGCAACCGTCCTTCAAAGGCGGTTGCCTTCCTTTTTCAGCGTGTAAAGGCATCGGCCTTGCTGCAGGACAACAGATTGCTCGCATCCGGTACCGAGGCGCCGACCGCGCCGGGGACGGTGCGAATGGTTTTGCCGCGCGGGCGCATACCGCACGCATCCGTCATGCTCCTCGCCACCGCGGTCGCGCTGTTCAGTCTCGTGCCGCTCGGCTTCATCGGCTGGATCACCTATGATGTCGGCTGGGAAACTGTGAAGGCGCTCGTCTTCCGGTCGCGCGTCGGCGAACTCCTCATCAATACGGTTCTCCTGGAATCGATCACCATTCCGCTGTCGATCGCGCTGGCCGTCACGCTTGCCTGGCTGACCGAGCGGACGGATGTTCCTTTCGCCAGGCTGTGGGCCTGGCTCGCGATCGCGCCGCTCGCCGTGCCGGCCTTCGTGCACAGCTATGCCTGGATCAGCCTCATTCCCGGCATGCGCGGCCTGCAGAGCGGCGTCTTCGTTTCGGTGATCGCCTATTACCCCTTCCTCTATCTGCCGGTCGCCGCAGCCTTGCGCCGCCTCGATCCCGCCATCGAGGATGCCGCGGCCTCGCTCGGCCTCAATCCCTGGCGTGTCTTTTTCCGCGCCGTGCTGCCGCAGCTGAGATTCGCCATCTGCGGCGGCTCGCTGCTGATCGCGCTGCACCTGCTTTCGGAATACGGCCTATTTGTCATGATCCGGTTCGACACTTTCGCGACGGCGATCGTCGACCAATTCCAGTCTTCCTACAACAGCCCGGCCTCCAACATGCTCGGCGGCGTGCTCGTCGCCTGCTGTCTTTTCCTGCTTGGCCTCGAAGTGCTGCTGCGCGGCAACGAACGTTATGCCCGCGTCGGCGCCGGCTCGCCGCGTCCGGCCGATCGCCGGCGTCTCGGCTGGTTCGTGGTGCCGGCCATCTCGCTGCCCGTCGTCCTGGCGGTGCTGACGCTCGGCGTGCCGCTGGTGACGCTTGGCCGCTGGCTCTATCTCGGCGGCAGCGAGATCTGGCGTATCGAGGTCGCCAGCGCCTTCGTGCAGACGATCGTTCTCGCCCTTGCCGGCGGCGTGCTGGCGACGATTGCCGCAGCCCCGATGGCGTGGCTGTCGGTGCGTGCACCCGGCCGCTTGCAGCGCCTGCTCGAAGCCTGCCACTATTATGTCGGCTCGCTGCCGGGGGTCGTCGTGGCGCTGGCGCTGGTGACGATCACCGTGCGCCTGATGCTGCCGCTCTATCAAACCTTCGCAACCCTGCTCGTCGCCTATGTGATGCTTTTTCTGCCGCGCGCCATGGTCGGGCTGCGCACCAGCATCGCCCAGGCGCCGGTGGAGCTGGAGCGCGCCGCGATGGGTCTCGGCCGCACCCCCGGCCAGGCGGTGCGGCAGATCACCATGCGGCTTGCGGCGCCCGGAGCCGCCGCCAGCGTGGCACTCGCCGCACTCGGCATCACCAATGAACTCACGGCGACGCTGATGCTTTCGCCCAATGGCGTCGATACGCTGGCGACGAAATTCTGGTCGCTGACCAGCGAAATCGATTATGTCTCTGCCGCCCCCTACGCCTTCATGATGATCGTGCTGTCGCTGCCGCTCACCCTGACGCTCTATACGCAATCGAAACGGTCCGCCGGCCAATGACGCTGCTTACGATCGAGAACATAAGCAAGCGTTACGGGCCGGTCCAGGCGCTGAAGGATATTTCGCTCGAAGTGCAGGCGGGCAGCCGTACTGCGGTCGTCGGGCCGTCCGGTTCGGGCAAAACGACGCTGCTGCGCATTATTGCCGGCTTCGAGCAAGCCGACGCCGGCAGGGTGACCCTGGATGGCGACGTGCTGGCGGACGGTCCGGCCGCGGTGCCGGCCCATAAGCGCGGCATCGGCATCGTGTCGCAGGACGGAGCGCTGTTTCCGCATCTGAGCGTTGGCGAGAATATCGGTTTCGGTTTCGAGAAGGGGGCTGTGGATCGCGAGAAGCGCATCATCGATCTGCTCGACATGGTCGAGCTCGATCGCGGCATGCTGGCGCGGCGCCCACACCAGCTTTCCGGCGGCCAGCAGCAGCGCGTCGCACTTGCCCGCGCGCTCGGCCGCAAGCCGCGGCTGATGCTGCTCGACGAGCCGTTCTCGGCGCTCGATACCGGCTTGCGTGAAAACATGCGCAAGGTGGTGGCGCGCGTGCTGCAGGCAGCCGGCATTACCGCCGTTCTGGTGACGCACGATCAGGAAGAGGCGCTGAGCTTTGCCGATCAGGTGGCGGTCTTAAGGGAAGGGCGGCTGATCCAGGCCGGATCGCCGCAATCATTGTATCTGCATCCCAGGGATCGCGAGACGGCGCTGTTCCTCGGCGATGCGGTGTTGCTGCCCGCCATCATCCGAAACGGGCTGGCCGATTGCGCCCTCGGCCGCGTCGCGGTCGACGGCAGCCGGCAGGGCAAGGCGGAGATCATGCTGCGGCCCGAACAGATCCGTGTCATTGCCGATGAAAGCGATCGCGATCATGGCGGACGTGTCGTCGAGGTGGAATTCGGCGGCGCAGTCTGCACCGTTGCCGTTTCGCTCGATGGCGTTGCCCTGCCGCCGATCCGGATCAAGACCTCAAGCGTCGCCCTTCCCTCGCGCGGCGATCTCGTTCGCCTCGATATTTCAGGCAAGGCGCATGTCTTCGAACGGTAAAGCGCGTCGCATCGAATTTGATGCATGCGACGCGCTTTAGTACTTTGTTCTGTGCATGTCGTTACCCCGGAACCGCTGCACACTTCCGGGCGACATGCATTGCTCAGCCGACCTTGCGTATCATCTCTTCCGGCTCGATGCCTTCGAGCCAGCCGCCGGCAAAACCGGCGCGCTCGAGGCCGAGGCGGATGACCGGCGATTGCCGCATCAGCTTCCAGATGAAATCGGAGCGCTCGTTTTCGACGGTCATGACGACAAGACCCTGGTCGATGCCGACGGTGCGATCGTCGACCCAGCCTTCCGGCCGCTTGGTCTTGACCGTCGGGTTGAAGCCGCCGGGAAAGCCGCCCTCCAAGAGCAGGTTCGGATAGCTGGTCAAAAGTGCCTTGGTGCCGTCGAGAGCCGCCTGCCGGTCGTAGGGCAGGCAGGCGAGGGCCGCCCAGGGCGCGATCGTCCCGTCATCCGGGCCAAGCGGCGCGCCGCGCGCGGCATAACCCAGAACCTTCGGCTGGCGGCCGCCGCGCATGCGCCGGGTCGGCGGCGGGCCGTCGCAAGCGGAAAAACCCCAGATATTCCTGTTGTAGCCGACGAACTGGCCGGGATTACGCTCGGCATAGTCACGCTGGACGTTGATGACCACCTGGGTGTTGCGGAAATAATCCCAGTTCCGCTCCGCCATCGGCCTGTCCCGAATGCCGCGGAAATCAATCCAGGCATGGGAGAACAAATGGATGAACAGCGGGCCGGCATAGAGATAGGGCTGTTCGCCGTGCATCATCCAGGAATAGCTTGACGTGAAGGCGTCGTAGCACGATTGCGGGATGGGATGCGTCGGCGAGGCCAGCGCCAGGGCATAGAGGATGATCGCCTCGTCGAAGCCGTGATAGCGCCAGCGCAGAAAGCCCGATGAGGGCTTCCAACCCATGGAAATGGTGTCGCCCTTGTTCAGCGCCCAGCGCCAGTCGACGCGTTCGTAGATGAAGGTCGCGAGCTCACGGATTTCGGTCTCGGTCTCGTCCTGACGATCGAAATATTGCGCTGATGTCAGGATACCGGCAACGAGCAGGGCGGTGTCGATGGTCGAAAGCTCGCTGTTCCAGGCACGGTTGCCGGTGTCCATGTGCAGGAAATGGTAGAAGAAGCCGCGGTGGCCGGTCGCATGACGTTCCTCGCCCTGGCGCGCCTCGGCAAAGAAACGCAGCGTATTGACCGTGCGTTCGGCCGCTTCCTTGCGGGTGATCCAGCAACGTTCGACACCAACGGTATAGGAGGAAAGCGCAAAGCCGACGGCCGCGATGCTCGCCGGCACGCCGCCGATCGAGGTATCCGCCACCAGGCCATTCTCGGGATTGGAATATTTCAGGAAGTACTTGAATGCCGAATACTGCAACCTGTCGACCAGGGCGGCATCAATGTCTTCAATCCGTTGCAGCATAGGCTCCTACCCAACTGTTGCATCGCCCCCATGGTTGAACATGAGGGCCGTCCCCCGGCAAATCAAACCTTTTTGATTCGCAAGGATAAGAGAACACAAACGACGGGTATCGGTCGTTAACAATTATCGGTGAAATAATATCTAGCATAAGTCATATAAGCGGCGCAGCAAAAGTGACGGTCCGCGCGCCACCGGCGCGGGTTATTTTCCCGCAATACTTGTATGTCAGATGCTCCCGAGACTAGGTTCTCACGCTCAGGCGGCTTCATCGACCCGCACCAGATGGCCTGCCGTCACTTCCCGGTATCGTCGCGGCGGCGCGACGTAGCCAACCGGGCGAACGGGGCTCTTGAGCTCGTCGGTTCCGAGGTTGCGCTTGATGCCGCGACGTGAGGGGTCGGGAACCGGCACGGCTGCCATCAGCTTCTTCGTGTAGGCGTGCTGCGGGTTGCTGAACAGTTCCGCGCGCGGGCCGATCTCGACGATTTCGCCAAGATACATCACCGCGACCCGATGACTGACGCGCTCGACCACGGCCATGTCGTGGGAAATGAACAGGAAAGCGAGGTTGAGGCTTTGCTGCAGGTCCATCAGCAGATTGCAGACCTGTGCCTTGATCGAGACATCGAGGGCCGAAACGCTTTCGTCGGCGACGATCACCTTCGGATCGAGCGCGAGCGCGCGGGCGATGCAGATGCGCTGGCGCTGACCGCCGGAGAATTCGTGCGGATATCGTTTCATCATGTCGGGTTTCAGTCCGACGCGTTCGAGAAGATCGGCGGCCTTGTCGCGGGCCTGGGCGCCGGTGCCGAGGCCGTGTTCGGTGATGGGTTCGGCGACGGCGGCGCCGACGGTCATGCGCGGGTTGAGGCTGGCGAAGGGATCCTGAAAGATCATCTGGATGCTGCGGCGCATCCGTCTGAGACTGACCGCGTCAAGGCTCAGCACGTCATAGCCGTCGAGGCTGACGCTGCCGGCGTTCGGCTGGACGAGGCGGGTGACCGTGCGGCCGGTGGTCGACTTGCCGCAGCCGGATTCGCCGACGAGCGACAGCGTCTCGCCCTGGAAGAGATCGAAGGAGACGTCCTCGACCGCGTGGATCGCGCCCGTCTTGCGGCCGAGCAGGCCGCCGCGGATATCGAAACGGGTCGCGAGGTTCTTGACTTCGAGGATCGGCGTCCGGCGCCGGTCGACGGTATCGGCCACTTCGACCGGCTCGCGGCGTTCGCCGGTCGTCGTATCGATGACGGGGAAACGCAGCGGCCATTTCCGGTCGGCCATCGAGCCGAGGCGCGGCACGGCCGAGAGCAGTGCGCGGGTATAGGGATGTCTGCCGCGATGGAAGATGTCGTCGGTCGTGCCGGTTTCCACCGCTTCGCCGCGATACATGACGATGGTGCGGTCAGCAATTTCGGCAACGACGCCCATGTCGTGGGTGATGAAGAGAACGGACATGCCCTCTTCTTCCTGCAGCATCTTGATCAGGTCGAGGATCTGGCCCTGGATCGTCACGTCGAGCGCCGTCGTCGGTTCGTCGGCGATCAGCAGTTTCGGCCGGCTGGCGAGCGCCATGGCGATCATTACGCGCTGGCGCATGCCGCCCGAGAACTGGTGCGGATATTCGTCGAAGCGCGAAGCGGCGTTGGGGATGCGGACCTTTTCCAGCAGCCGCACGGTCTCGGCCCGCGCCTCGGCTTTGCCGATCTCGCCGTGGCAGGTGAGCGCTTCGGAGATCTGGCGGCCGATAGTGAAAATCGGGTTGAGGGATGTCATTGGCTCCTGGAAGATCATGGCGGCGTCGTTGCCGCGAACCCGGCGCATCTCCTTTTCCGGAAGGCTGAGAACATCCTTGCCATTCAAGGTGATGGCACCATCGATGCGGCTCGATCCGTTGGCGAGCAACCGCATGATCGAAAGGGAGGTGACGCTCTTGCCCGAGCCGCTTTCGCCGACGATTGCCACGGTCTCGCCAGGCATGACATCGAAGGAGACGCCGCGCACCACCGGCTTCCAGTCGCCATCGACGAGGAAGGAGGTCGTCAGGTTCCGGACGGAGAGAACAGGAGAGGCGGGGGCCGAAGAAACATCACTCATGTCGTTCCCTTTGTGTTATCGAATTCACGTCTTCAAAGGCGTGGCGAAGGAGGCGGAAGGCCTGCCTGCCGCGATGCGGGCCGCTTCCAGCGTCGCGATCTTTTCATCGATCTCGCGCCTGTCGGGCATGCCGTTCGGATTTTGCCGCGTCGCCATCGTCTCCGCGACATGCAGGTAACGTTCACCCGCCACGGTTTGGAGGCGGACAAGTTCGGCGAGCGGATCGGGATGATCGTCGGCGCGGATACTCAGCCACGGATAATCCTGATCGCGATGGATGACGAGGGCGGCGGACTGTCTGCCGCGCTTGTCACCGCCGGCATCCTCGCCTGCCTGCATCGCCAACAGCAGGCGTTCGGCCAACGGCTTGTCCATCGCCTTGTTATAGGTGGCAAGCGTTTCGGTGATGACGTCGGGACCCGCAAGCATGTTGCCGGCGACCGAGACGTTTTCGTCGATCAGATGCCCCGCCCAGTCGATGCATGCGGCGCCGGTGAAGGCGGCGTTGCGCCCCTTTGCATCGATGAGGTGCAACTGCCGCTGATTGCGGCCGGCATCACGCGCGGTCAGCTCGGCGATGATTTCCTCCGGCGCTTTGCCGGCGGCCAGTAGCGACAGGCCGTCGACGCCGTAAAGCGGGCTGACGAAGGCCTGCGTGGCGACGGCGCCGATGCTGCCGCGAATATGCGGCACAAGAGCGCCGACGGCGAAGAAGCGGCTCGCGACGGCGATGCCGAGATAACCAGTCAAGGGATCACGGGCGACGATCGACCAGGTCATGGCTATCTCCCGATCGCATAGGCCTGCATCAGGCGCGGGGTGGCTGCGGCGCGCAACAGTCCGTCGGCATCGCGTCTCGCAGCGGTCAGCCGGCCGACCGTCCAGGGATCGGCGACCGTCAGCTTGTGGCCCTTGAGGCGCAAGGCATCGAGGACATCGGGGCCGAAATTCGCCTCCGCCATCAGGCTGCCGGGTTCGCGGGTGCGCGGATAGAAGGAGCCCGGAAAATGCGAGGTGTGGAACAGCGGCTGGTCGATCGCCGCCTGCAGGTTCAGCCTGTGATGGGCATAACGCAGGAAGAAGGAGAGCTGCCATTGCTCTTGCTGGTCGCCGCCCGGTGTGCCGAAGGCCAGCGTCGGGCGGCCATCGTAGAGGCCGAGCGAAGGCGTCAGCGTCGTGCGCGGCCGTTTGCCGGGGGCGAGCGACGTCGGCAGGCCTGGTTTCAGCCAGAACATCTGGGCGCGGGAATTGAGGCAGAAGCCAAGGCCGGGCACGGTCGGCGAGGATTGCAGCCAGCCGCCTGATGGCGTGACGGAAACCATGTTGCCGTCGCGGTCGATGACGTCGATATGCACCGTGTCGCCGCGCTTTTCGGAAAGATGCGCCATGGTCGGCTCGTAGACGGCGCCGGTTTTCGAATCCGCACCGAGCATCGTCATCGTCAGATCATGCTGCGCCTCGAAGCCAGGAACGATGCCGGGGCGAAGATCGAAGGAGGCGTCCGCGCCGATAAGCTTGCGGCGCTCGGCGGCATAGGCTTCCGACAGCAGATGCGTAACAGGGATCTCCGAAAAATCAGGATCGCCGTAATAGACTTCGCGGTCGGCGAAGGCGAGCTTCATCGCCTCGACGACGGTATGGACGAAATCGGCGCCAATGGAGTCCATTGCGCCGAGATCAAAGCCTTTGAGGATCGACAGGGTCTGCAGGAAGACCGGACCCTGGCCCCAGGGGCCGATCTTGGCGATGGTCCAGCCATGATAATCATAGGTCAGCGGCTCCTCGATCGTTGCCGACCAGTTTGCCATGTCGCTGGCAGTCAAAACGCCCTTGTGACGGTTGCCGCTCGCATCCATCACCTCGGCGGTCTTCAGATAGTCGTCGATCGTCTCGGCGACGAAGCCGCGATAGAAGGCGTCGCGGGCCGCCTGCACTTGCGCTTCCCTGCCGCTTTTCGCCTCGGCCTCGTCGATGATACGTTTCCAGGTTTCGGCAAGCACCGGATTCCTGAAATTCGCATGCGCTTGGGGCGCGCTGCCGCCCGGCAGCCAGGTCTCGTACGAGGTCGGCCATTCCTTCTCGAAGAAGGCGGCGAGCCCTTTGATGGTGGCGGAGACGCGCGGCAGCATCGGATGGCCGTGTTCGGCGTAATAAATCGCCGGTTCCAGCACATCGCGCACGCTCATCGAGCCGTAGTCGCGCAGCATCAGCATCCAGCCATCGAAGGAGCCGGGGATGACGGTCGCAAGCAGCCCGTCGCCGGGGATCAGGCTCAGGCCTTCCGCCGTATAGTGTTCGATCGTTGCGCCGGCGGGGGCAGGTCCTTGCGCGCAGATGACCTCGACCTTGTCCTTCTTCTTCGAATAGATCACCGCCGGCAGGTCGCCGCCTGGACCGCAAAGATGCGGCTCGACGATCTGCAGCACGAAACCTGTCGCTACCGCCGCGTCGAAGGCGTTGCCGCCCTTTTCGAGAATGCTCATGCCGACGGCCGAGGCGATCCAGTGCGTCGAGGTGACGACGCCGAAGGTGCCGAGGATCTCGGGACGGGTCGTGAATGCGGTCATGTCAAATGTCCTTTCGAGAAATCATGCTTCGCGCGGATCGAGCGCATCGCGCAGGCCGTCGCCTAAGAGATTGAAACCGATAACGACGAGGAAGATCGCGGCACCCGGCCACATCGCCATCCATGGCGCCTGGGAGAGGAAATTCTTGGCGACGTTCAGCATCGAGCCCCAGCTCGGCGCCGGCGGTTGCTGTCCGAGGCCGAGAAAGGAGAGGCTCGCTTCGGCGATGATCGCGGTGGCGATGGTCAACGTCGCCTGCACGAGGATCGGCGCGAAGACGTTCGGCAGGATATAGCGGGTGATGATGCTCGAGGATCGCAGGCCGATCGAGCGGGCGCCCTCGACATATTCCTCAGTCTTGACCGAAAGCACCTGGCCGCGCGTCAGCCGCACGAAGACCGGCATGGCCGAAAGGCCGATCGCAATCATCGCATTGGTCAGGCTCGGACCGAGAAAGGCTGCAAGCGCGATCGCGGTGATGAGGAAAGGCATGGCCAGAAAGGCTTCGGTGATGCGGGAGATCACCATGTCGATCCAGCCGCCGAAATACCCGGAGACGAGGCCGAAGGGCACGCCGATGACAACGGCGATCGCCACCGAGAAGACGCCTGCCATCAGCGAAGCCTGCGCGCCCCAGATCATCCGGGAAAGAATGTCGCGGCCGATGTCGTCGGTGCCAAGCCAATGGGCGGCGGAGGGGGCCTTGCGGATCGCCGACCAGCTTGTGGCGTTCGGATCGGGAATCGGAAGAAGAGGGGCGGCAACCGCGAGGATGGCGAAGAAGACAATGATCGCAAGGCCGACGAGGGCGCCCTTGTTGGCCTTCAGCTTGTGCCAGGCGCGGCTCGGCGTGCGGTCGACCGCAGAGGGAATGCCGGTCTCTCCAATTGCGGTCATAGAGCGGCCCTCATGCGCGGATTGAGCAGGACGTAGAGAATGTCGGCCAAGAGGTTCATCAGGATGAAGCCGATCGCGGTGCAGATCACCACGCCCTGGACGACGGCGTAGTCGCGGTTGAAGACGGCGTCGACGATGAGCTTTCCGAAACCCGGTATGGTGAAGATCTGTTCGGTCAGTACGGCGCCGGCGAGCAGTTCGCCGAACAGCAGCGCGGTCAGCGTCACGATCGGCAGCATCGCATTGCGGAAGCTGTGTTCGAGCACGACAGTGCTTTCCGGCAGTCCCTTGGCTCGGGCGGTGCGGATGTAATCGGTGCTCAGCACGCTGAGCATTGCCGAGCGGGTATGCCGCATCAGCGTCGCCGCCAGCGCATTGCCGAGCACGAAGGAGGGCATCAGCATCGTTTCCAGCGACCGCAGTGGGTTGCTGAAGAAGGGTTCGTAGCCGGATGCCGGCAACCAGCCGAGATTGACCGAAACCAGCAGGATCAGCATGATGCCGAGCCAGAAATTCGGGATCGACAGGCCTGTCAGCGCGATGATGTTGGCGAGATAGTCGATCATCGAGTTCTTCTTGACGGCCGCCAGGATGCCCATCGGCACGCCGATGACAAAGGCGAAGATCATCGACATTATGGCAAGCTGGATGGTGACCGGCAGCTTTTCGCCAATGAGCTGCAGAACGGGCTGGTTGGTGCGCAGAGAAATGCCGAGATCACCCTGAAGGGCGGCACCCAGCCAGCGGACATATTGATAGGGCACGGGATCGTTCAGTCGGTATTTCTCGCGCAGGAATTCGAGAACCTGCGGGTCGCGTTCCTCGCCGGCCATGGCGAGGATCGGATCGCCGGGCAGCAGCTTCTGCAGCGAGAAGACGAAGATTGAAATGATCAAAAGCGTCGGTATGGCGACCAAGAGCCGTTTGGCGATGTAGGTATACATGGGCGATCCTGACACGATCAAAGCATGTCGCGCAAAAGTGTGCAGCGGTTTTGCGATAACGACATGCGTAAAAAAAGCTAAAGCGCGTTAGCGTATCTGAAAGGTTGCGACGCGCTTTAGAATCATGCGGCGGAGGGTTTCCGCCGCATGATTTGCTTATGATCAGCCGGTTTTCTTGACGCCGACGAGGCGGATCATGCCATCCGGCGACGGGATGAAGCCGGTGATGTTCTTGTGCAGCGCCCAGATCCAGGACTGATGGCCGAGATAGATGATCGGCAGATCACCGTTGAGGATGACGGCAGCGGCATCATACTTCTGCTTGCGCACGGCATCGTCGGTCGAGGCGCGGGCTTCGTTCAGCAGCTTGTCCACTTCGGGATTGCAGTATTTCGTGTCGTTGATGCCGCCCTTGCAGGTGATGAACTGATGGATGTTGCCATCTGGATCGACGCGGCCGGACCAGTCGGAACGGCTGAGCTGATAGTTGCCGGCGGTCTGCTCGCTCAGCAACGTCGCGAATTCCGTCGATTTCAGGCTGACGTCGAAGCCGGCTTCGCCGACCATCGACTGGATGATCTGCATCATCTGCATGGCGACGGGATTGTTCGGGATCTGCAGTTCGATCGGCACGCGGTCGAAGCCGGCTTCCTTGATCAGCGCCTTGGCCTTGTCGAGATCGCGGGCGGGGACGGGAATATCCTTGTCGAACCACGGGCTACTCGGCGGGAAGGGCTGGTTGCCGGAGACGGCTGTGCCTTCATAGACGATCTGGTTGACGGCATCGCGGTCGATCGCCAGCGAGAAGGCCTGGCGCAGGCGCTTGTCCTTGCCGAAAGGATTGTCGGCACGCGCACCATTGCCGATATTGGTATAGAGCGCCATGTAGCCGGTGCCGACGGCGTCGGCATAGACGAGGCTCGAATCCGCCTTCACCGCCTCAGCGTCGGTCGCGGCCAGGCGCTCGATCATGTCGAGATCGCCGGACCGCAGGTTGGCGAGGCGCACCGTCGTATCCGGGATCGGCAGATAGGTCAGCTTGTCGACAAAGATCTTGTCCTTATTCCAGTAGTCCTGGAACTTCTCGAGCACGATGCGGTCCTGCTGGACGCGCTCGACGAACTTGAACGGACCGGCGCAGACCGGGTGATCGCCGAACTTGACGCCGAGTTCCTTGGCGGCCTTCGGCGAGACGATCATGCCGGCGCGGTCGGAAAGCTGGGCAAGAAGGGTAACGTCAGGCGCCTTGAGGGTGAACTTGACCTCGTATTCGCTTGTCGCCTCGACCTTTGCGACCGAGCTGAGCTCGCTCTTGCGGCGCGATTCCGGCAGGGTGATGTTGCGCTCGATGGTGGCGGCGACGGCTTCGGCGTTGAAGGGAGTCTCGTCATGGAACTTGACGCCTTGGCGCAGCTTCATGGTGAGCTCCTTGCCGTCGGCCGACCAGCTCCATTCGGTGGCAAGCTGCGGCACGATCTTCAGATCCGGCGAGACGTCGACGAGCTTGTCACACATTGCAGTATAAACGATGCGGCCGACGAAGGTGCGCGACTGGGCGGGATCGAGCACGTCCGCATCGTCCTGCAGGCCGATCTTCAGGTCGACGGCGAAGGCAGGAAGGGCAAACAGCGCGCCGGCAACGGTGGCGGTCAGCAATTTGGCGATCTTCATTCCATTCTCCTCTGTTCTTTTGTTTGGTTTTTGCTTCCATTCCGGCGGTTATGGCCCGTCGGTGTTTTTTCTCCTGCTCACCTCCCTGCTCAGGCTGGGGTCTTGTCGACCTCCGTTTCGCTGTGATCGAGCGAGGTGATGCGGATGAGGCTTTCCTGCAGCGTCAGCAGATGCTGGCGCATCGCTTCGCCCGCCCTGGCAGGATCACGAGCGGCGATCGCATCGACGATTGCCGTGTGCTGGTTAAAGGTGACGGGCCGCGTCCGGCTGGCGCTGCGGGCGCGCTCGCGGATCGTCTGCCAGGCCTCGTCTTGGCGCACCCGGTTGATGACGTCGAAGATGGTGAGGAAGAAACCGTTGCCGGCGCATTGGGCGATCTGGCGGTGCAGCGCCCCGTCCCAGAGTTCGCGCCCGTCGGCATCGGTGCTTTCGTAGATCTTCTTCACCAGATCATACATGCGCTCGATATCGGCGGCCTTGGCGCGCATGGCGGCAAGCTGGGCGAGCTGCGGCTCGATGCGCAGGCGCACTTCCATGACTTCCATGAGATCGGTGCCGGCAACGATCGAGCCGACATGATCGCTCCAGCCGTCGGGGCGCGGGCCGGCATAGGTGCCGGAGCCTTGGCGGCGCCAGATGCGGCCCTCGGCCTCCAGCACTTCGAGGGCGCGACGGACGGCACGGCGGCCGACGCCAAGCATTTCCGAAAGGGTGCGCTCGGTCGGCAGCTTGCCGTCGGCGTCGAGACTGTCGGACCTCAGGAGAGCCCTCAGCCTCTCCAGCGCATAATTCGAATTGCCCTGCGTTTCATCCATCGGCATTCGCTAAATGGTCCGAACCAATTTTCTATTGGTTCAGTGCAAACCAAATCGTGCCGAGCGTCAAGCGCTTTTTTGTGCAAATCCAAATCTGCTCGTTTTTTGCTCAATTCCCGCCACTGCCGCGATACGGGAAAACAGTCGATCGCAGCGACGGGGCGGCGCGATCGACAATGTTATCAGAAAAACGCAATTGGTTCGGGTGAAGCTCAGGCCGGCGTCGAGCGTGCGGAAAAAAAGACCTGCGGCTCGAAGGCAAAATCCTTGTCGAAGGGGTAGGTCGGATGCTGCTTGCGCAGCCGCGGCAGGCGCTCGACGAACTGGTCGACGACACCTGTCGACAGCGCCATCAGGTTCGGATTGGCAATCAGCGCCAATTCCGGCGAGAGATAGCCCGATTTGACGACGATGATCTTTGCCCGGTGCGGGTCGAGGCCGAGCCGGGTGAAATCAACGATATTGTGATAGGGCCGGCGTTTCGCGGAGAGCACCAGATCAATACCACCGATCGAAACCACTGCCTGGCGGTCGGCGGGATCCGAAGTTTCGTGCAGGAACTTGACCGAGAAGCGGGCGACGACCGGCTTGCTGCCCTTGGTATCGAGCGAGGCGCCGACGCTGAGCTCCAGTTCCGAGCCGATGCCTACGGCATAACAGGCCTCGGTCGCCGCCTTGTCGGCGATGCCGGCAAAGATAACGCCGGTGGCGTCCCTGGCGATCAGTTCGGCCAATACATCGGCCCGGTCCCCGACACCGCCGCCGGTCGGATTGTCGCCGGAACTCGGCAAGCACCACTGGCGCGGTCGGGCTGGCGATCGCCCTGGCGACGCATTCCTCGACCGAGCCAGTCTCGCAGCCGAAGACGAAGTCTTCGCGCGCATCCCAATAGGCCCTAGCGAGACGTTTGGCCTCGCGCTCCAACACGGCGCGGTCGGTGCCGGTCATGATGGCGGCAGCCGTGGCGCGCGGTTCGTCGGCCCAGACATAGCCGACCATCAGCGACGCATCCCAGACACCATCAATCGCATCGATTTCGGGCAGCATGGCATAGAGGCTCTTAGCCGGCTCATCGACAGTGCTCGTACGTTCGCCCGGCAACACGACCGGGATTGGCGCCCAGAGAACAACCGGCTTCACGCCTGTTTTCAGGCTCTTTACCAGCATGGCGACTGAGCGGCGCATCGTCTCCTCGACATCGATATGCGGCGCCGTGCGATAGGTCGAATAGATGTCGAGCGCGTCGATGATGCGCTGGGTGACGTTGCCGTGCAGGTCGTAGCTTGCCGAAACGGTACATTCCTCGCCGACCAGCGCGCGGGCCGCACAGATCCAGTCGCCTTCGGCATCCTCCATGCCGTCCACATACATGGCGCCGTGCATGGCGAGGTAGAGGCCATCGAGCGGCAGCAGCGGCTTCAACCGCTCGAGGAATTCGCTCTTGAACCCCTCATAGGTGGCACGCGAAACCGGCCCGCCGGCAATGGCCCGGGCATGGATCGTCGGCAGGAATTCTGCATCATAGTCTCTGAGGAAGGCAAAGTAGGCCGAATCCAGCAGCCCCTCGCCGCGCAACACCCGAAAATCCCTCTCCTCGTTCAGCACGGGATTGTATGTGCTGCACTCGATATGAATGCCACCGACGGCAATGCGCATGAGAACCTCAGATGATGGTGGGAGCAATCGGGACGTTATGGCGGTACCGGCAGACCCGCGCCTTTCGAGGCCAGTGCCGCCTTCTGGTGTTCACGCGTCATCTTGACATCAAGTGCGGGCGCACCGCAAGCGAATGGCTTGGCATCTTTGCCGGCATATCGGCCCTCCTCCCCCAGCGCGGTTAAAACCGGCTGAACGCAAGACACCGGCGTAGAGCCGGCAGCGTTTGAAGGGTCCGACAGGATAAGGCGGGCCTTATGCCGCGCCCATGAAGATCCTCGTTTGCCGAACTCGACCGCGAATACGCAAGATGCAATGTGCTCGACCCTGTGTCCATCAGGAGTTGTGCCGCTCGGGAGGAGCGTCAAATGATCACGCATCGTCTTGCGGTGGGCATGGCCGTCAGCCTTGCCCTCGCGCCTGCCATCGTCCGCGAATACGGGCTTTTTCTCAAAGCCACGCGCATCGCGCGCTTTGACGCAGGTGTCGGCCACGGACTTGCCGTGCCCGCCAAACCGGTATGTGCGGGAGACGCCTCCTGACGAATGCGGGGCGGGCCGATGCGGCACCCCGCTCTCTGCTGCATGCCGCAGGAACAGGAAAAGTGTATTCGCCAACCAAGGGAGGCAGTTATGTCACTGGAGACGGAAGCGGTTATTTCAGGTCCAATTGTCAGGGAAGAGACGTCCGCTGCGTTCAAACGACGCTTCATGATCAGGATGATTGCCGTTCTCACCGGCGGAATGCTGCTCGATGGCTACATTCTCGGGGTCATCGGCCCGGTAACGGCTGTCATGAAGGCCGAAATGGGAATGACGACGGTCGATATGGGCCTCATCGCCTCGGCTGCGCTGTTCGGGATCCTGATCGGCTCGCCGCTCGGCGGGTGGGCGGGCGACAAATTCGGCCGCAAGCCACTGTTCATGATCGACATGGGACTGTTCGTGCTGGCCTCGGCGATGCAGTTCTTCATCGACTCGGTGACGATGCTATTCGCAGTGCGGCTGCTGATGGGCATCGCGATCGGCGCCGAGTATTCCGTCGGCTGGCCGCTGATGTCGGAATTTGCGCCTGCCCGGCTGCGGGGAAGGCTGATGGGGGTCACGATCCTTGCCTGGTACGGCGGATTCATGATCGGTTACACCGTTGGTTACGTCTTGAACCTGCCGGAGCCGATGCCGTGGCGGATCATCATCGGAACAAGCACCCTTATCTCGGTCATCCTGTTCTTTGCGCGGATCGGCCTGCCTGAATCGCCGCGCTGGCTGTGGAGCAAGGGGCGCAAGGACGAGGCGCGCGCGATCGCGCGCAAGTATCTGGAGAGCGCCGAGGAGGTGGCCGACATCGAGAGCACGGAGGTGCGTCAAGGCCGGTTCGCAGATCTGTTCTCCGCGAAATATTGGCGGATGACGGCTTTCGTTTCATGGTTCTGGTTCTGCAATGTCCTGCCGTATTTTGCGATCGCCACCTTCGCCGACAGCGTGTTGGAGCAATATGGCCTCAATGGCGGGCTTGCCGGCGGCGTCGGACTGTCGATGGTTGCGGTGGCCGGGGTCGCCGTCACGGTGGCGTTGATCGACAAGGCCGGCCGGCGTCTGTTCACGGTACCGCCGCAGTGGATCACCACAGTCGTCTTCCTGGTGATCGGCTTGTGGTCGGGAGCGCCTTCGGCCGTCGTGCTGGGTCTCTTCCTCATCTTCTCGTTCCTGAATGCGATGAACGGGACGCTGACGAGCATCTATCCCGGCGAGGTGTTTCCCACCGAAGTCCGCGGGGTCGGCACCGGCTTTGCCGCCGCCGTCAGCCGGGTCGGTGCCGGTTTGGGCACCTTCCTGTTGCCGATCGGGGTCGAGAAATTCGGCGTTTCGACCACGATGCTGGTCGCTGCGGCCGTCGTGTTCAGCGGCGCTCTGGTGTCACAATTGTGGGCTCCGGAGACGAAGGGGAAAAGCCTGAGCGAGACCGCCGCCGGCTTTTCGCACTAAAGCATGTCGCGCAGCGGTTTTGCGATAACGACATGCATAAAACCAAAGCGCGGCAAGCGAATCTGAACGGTCGCGACGCACTTTAAAGCCAAAGCGCGTCGCACCGGATTTGATTCATGCGGCGCGCTTCAGCCCCTTGGTCTACGGATCTCGTTTCCGGCATCATGTGGCTGGTCTTTTGCGTATCTGAAAGACGTGCGACCCTGTGTCGATGATCCCTCGGACGATGATGTTATCGCATGCTGCTCAAACGCCGTTATCTCCCCTCGCTCGGTTCCTTCGCCACTTTCGAAGTCGCGGCGAAGCATTTGAGCTTTACCCTTGCCGGGAACGAGCTCAATGTCACCCAGGCTGCCATCAGCCAGCAGATCCGCGGTCTCGAAAAATCGCTCGGCGTGATCTTGTTCATCCGCAAGCACAACAGCCTCGAACTGACGTCTGACGGTCAGCGGCTCTTGACTGCCGTCAGTGGCGGGCTCGACATAATTTGCGACGGGATCAACAATATCAACGCTCCCTCCGACCCTCCCGTCATCACCTGTTCGGGCACCAATGCGGCGATCGCCTGTTGGCTGAAGCCCCTCGTGGACCGCTTCCGTTCCGATCGGCCGGATGTCAGGTTCGTGCTTTTGGCCTCGGACGAAGACGACACGCTGCGGAACTTTGACGAGGTCGATCTTTCGCTCATTTGCGGAAACGAGCGCTGCGAGGTCGGGGAGAATCTCTATTATCTCTTTCCGGATATCGTCCAGCCGGTCTGCAGCCCCGACTATCTCGAACGCCACGGGCCATTTCCGGATGCGCAAAGCTTGGAACGCGCGGATTTGCTGGATCTGCACCGCAAGCACTGGACTTCCGATGCCATTGGCTGGCATCCGGTCACCTGGGACGATTGGTTTCAGGCAAGCGGCCTCGGGGTACCGCACGCGTTGCCGGCCATGGTCAGCAACAATTATCCGCTTCTCGTGAACGCAGCAGTCAAAGGAGAGGGGATCGTGCTGGGGTGGCATCATCTCGTGAGGACGCTGATGGATGAAGGCGCACTCTGCCCGTTGTTCGACACTCCGCTTCGGGTGACCGGGGATATTATTTGAAGGTCAACCGGGCATCGCTGGATAAGCCGCACGTACAGGAGTTCATAGATTTCGTCCTCACGGGTCTTGCAGCTTTGGAACAAGCGCATCAGCGCCCGGCTGCGGAAATCACGGGCGCCGCCTTGCCGAACAACCGGAGAATGTAATAAAATCAAACTGGTTGAATCGATGACGACTAGTTAATCACAAGGGGTCTGTATGACGGAGATACCAATTGAAGATCGCGTTAAACTGTCCCCGCCACCGCATACAGCCAGTATAAACTTTACACAGCAGTGGATTTTGGTCACCCCTGCTGTTTATCGATACGAGGATGAGGTCTGGATTGATCAGTTCCTTGACACCGGCAAGCTACGGTTAAGTACGTTTGCTAAATTTTCAAAATACAAGGACGAAATTCGTGGCGATTCAAGCGAAGGGTCGGGTTTTGGCTACGGCGAAACTAAAGATAGTAAAAGCGTGCTTGTTTATCAAACGGAGGGACTAAACGCGCTCGTTTTATGCTGCACGCATCGTCTCGACAAAGGAATGCGTGATAAATTTGGGCGAAACTCAGCATTTCAGATCACAAACACGGTAGGCTTTGCGCGAGAAATCTCCCGGCAACTTGTGGGATTCCGGCATGGCTTAGAAGGATCATGCATTTACCGTGATCGCAAATTGATCAGCAGGGCTCTCGACTACGATTTCGAAAAATACAAGCTTCCGGATGGAAACATTGACATGCAGGGTCTTTTCGATGCTGGAAATGCGCTTGGCGGGCCGGAGCTAGTTTTACTGAAAAACAAAAATTACCAACAGCAGGCAGAATACAGACTTTTGTGGGAAGTTGACACGCTAAAAGCCGACTACATCGATGTTGTAGCCCCCAATGCGCGCCAATACTGCCGAAAAGTTGAAGATAAAGAATACTAGTATTTCGCTAAGCAATTAGAATTTGCCGCTGAATACTCGCTGTACGTCTTGCGTATCAGTCTTTCGCTTGGATTCCTTTGCAAGCTGCTCAAGAGCCCGATCTCTTGCGCGCCGCTGCGAACCCTGGGTGCGAATGGCTGCATCCGTCTGACGCCGATATTCCTCGTTTGATGTCGTCGATCAATGCGTAGGACGCCCCGCAAAGGGTGCCAAGGATCATTCCGGCACGAGAAGAGGCTGGCGATTTACTGCTGTCCGAGAACGATCTCGCGGGTATTCATGGGCTCTTGCTCCTTCGAAGCCAATATCGTTTGATATCGCGCAGGTTCCGGGCGTTTCGTTCGGTCTGAGTCAGGAACAGGACGGCATGCTAACTCTACTTTCGAGGCTACAGGCCGGAACACTCGGCGAACTGCTTACCGTAGCAAAGCTGAACAGCCTCGGACACGCAGCATACATCAGCCCCGAAGGCGCACCCGGTCACGACGTCATCATAGTTATCGATGGCGTGGCTAAATCAATCGAGGTGAAGACCAGGCAATTCCGAACAAGCCCAGCGCAAGACATCACCCGCTGGCCAGTGAATATGACCACTAAGGGAGACGCCGACTTCTTCATCTTCATCGAGCTGGATCTCAGAACTCTCACGCCAACGTTCTATGTGCTCACTAACGCACAGGCGCGCGCCACCTTTAGAGACTACATCGGCGGTGGAAATTGCTACCCGCCGGAGGTCAGGCGCCTGATCACGCCGAACGACTTCTCCGCGCTCACAGCACACCAAGACGAGGCACCTGCGCTTGCTAACGACATCAGAGCTTTCTGATCGTCGCCATGTGATCCCCAATTCGATGTTGAAAATTACGCGTAGGATGCCCTTTGTTGGGTAGCCAAGGATGATTTGCCTATTCGGACAGCGTCCCAACGTTGCTAAATTTCAGCAACTCTAGTTCCGTCGCTCGCGCATTAAATGTAAAGAAAATCGATGCAACTTATTTGACGTTTGGAGACGGAATGGCCAGAGCACCGCAATATTACCTGCAAGGTGAGGAACTTACGCCCTCCCAGTTTAGGCGCCTGTCCAGAGCAAGAAAGATCGAGTCTATGATCGAGTGGTTCTTCGACAACTTCGAAGATCCTGCGGAAAAGACGCCGCACGTTTCGGCCGAAGGTGGGTATCAATATATCTGGGGCGGCCCTTACGATGCGTCGGAGGAGCTTTTTAGTCACTTTGGTGACGTCGCGAACGAGGAGCTGATCCAGGCTGCAGTAGATGAGGTGCAAAAAGACGGACTCGTTGACTGGGCGCCAAAGCACATTGGTGACGATCTGCCACCGGAGGACGAAGATCTGAATGATCCAGGCGAGGACGAGGACTACAACGAGGATATCGTAGCCTTCCAACCTGAAATCTTTCAGAATGATTTCGCCAATCCTACGGCGGTGGCCATCACGCCCGAGCAGGCGGATGCGCTGCGGCGCGAAATGCTTGCCCGGTTCGACCAACTAGAGGCGTTGGTGCGAGGGGAGAGCGATCGAGCGCACCGATTGCATAATAATCCCCCCGAGCTGCTAGAGCGAGATCCACCACTCAGCGGCGAGCAGCAGCAGCAAGTGTTGGATCTGATAGCCGAAGCGCGTCAGGAGGCGAATGCTTTGACTCCCGATCCGGAAGTGGTTGTTCAGAAGGCATCCATGTTCCGCAACTTGGCCCGTATGTTCGCAATGGGAATCGCATTTGTGGCGGGCGAAAGCATTTCAACCTTCATCGGCAATCATGGGGCTGAAGTTCTCGATAATGCGACAACCTACCTGTCAACCCATCGCACTGAGATCATCCATGCCTTGCACGCGGCGGCTGACGCAGCGATCGCGTGGGCGCAACAACTTCCGACGTCCTTCTAAAGATGGGAGGGAGGCGGCCGTCAAAAACATACCGGTGGTCGTCGACGCATACTGCCGGAGATGCGTCTAGCAGCGGATCCATGTCCACCCCCTGGCAATCGTCTAAGTGCCAGCATTCGTATCGCCTGGCGGATCGTATTCTGCCGGGCGGTTTGCAACCACATTGCCGAATGCATCTTTGACCGCCGGCGGAAATAAGCTTTGCTCGATCTGCTGTTTTTTTATCTTCTGCTTCCCGTCTGCCACCTGGATCAAGTCATTAGAATGTCCGAGATTAGGAGGAGCAACTATGAATATTTGCTTTTCAGGAAACTGCATTTTCACCATTTCAACCGCTGGCTTTAAATCGCTGTCACGTGAGACGATGTAAGCGCGGTCGTAGGTGTCTCGGTAAGCCTCGTTTAGAACGTAGAGAGCGACATTTACGTCGGTTTCTTTTTCTTCGTGCTGAATCCAAGTTGTCCCGCAGTCATGGCAATGCTTGTGCTTGTCCTTAAATTGACCAAGAACAACTTGAACGCCGCTTGTGTTTAGGGCTGCAACATACTGTTCATGCCGGCTTCTCTGACCTGGCAGCCAGTGAGCATAGGCGGAGAAATAATACACCGCATGAACCGTCTCTGTTTTCGGCGATATCTGCCGATGCATAAGGCGCATCAGATCAACCCATTTCAAATGGGGCTCATTGAGACGCTTTATTGCGTGATAGAGGTTAAACCCATCAATGAAAAAGGAAGATCGAATCATTGCGACAGTTAAATACATGCCGCTAAAATAATAAACCCCACGAACCTGAATCCGTGGGGTCCGCTGGGCTAGCCATACGGGATTATGTGGTCGTTATATGTGATTTGCCGATCGACTGTAAAGGGCAACTCGCCCGGATGGACTCTTTTTGTGAAGAATGTCAAGTTCCCTACTAGATGTTGGGGCGCGTTCGGTGCGCAGACCCTATATGAGAAGATCTTCGACCGTGCCGGGAGTGTGGCCCTTATCAATTTGGACCACGGTATCAAAACTCGAGAGAGGGTGCGAGTTCGCGGGGGAGCCTTATAGACCAAGGCAAAAATGGCGGAGAGGGTGGGATTTGAACCCACGATACCCTTGCAGGTATGCCGCATTTCGAGTGCGGTGCATTCGACCACTCTGCCACCTCTCCGCGGTCAGGTCGGCGCTTGTTCGGCGCGGGCGTTCTCATAACGAGCCTATGACAGGTTGGCAAGCCGAAATCTCAAGCTTTTCCATCCTTTTGCCTTGACACCTTTCTGTCACTCGCGTATCCCGCATCCGCAATAGGAGTGGAGTAATCCGCCCCTTGCCCGCCCCGCGTTCGCGCGGGGTTTCACCGGCAGACCAGAATTCCGGGCTAGCTCCCTGAAATCCCTGCTAACTTCGACTGATAAAAAGACGGCCACCTGCTTAGATGCGGGGAGCGCCGGAACGAACATGAAAGGATAAAAAATGTTCGCAGTCATCAAGACCGGCGGTAAGCAGTACCGAGTGGCAGCCAATGACGTGCTGACCATCGAGAAGCTTGAAGCATCCGCTGGCGACTCCATTGAATTCACCGAAGTGCTCGTGATCGGCGAAGGCGCCGACGCTGCGATCGGTGCGCCCTTCGTCACCGGCGCCTCTGTCAAGGCAGAAGTCGTCGAACAGAACCGCGGCAAGAAGGTCATCGCCTTCAAGAAGCGCCGCCGTCAGAATTCGAAGCGTTCGCGCGGCCATCGTCAGCATCACACGGTCGTCCGTATCACGGACATCGTGGCTGCCAAGTAAGATCAACGGGACAAGGTTTAAAGGAGAACTCCAATGGCACACAAAAAAGCTGGCGGTTCCTCGCGCAACGGTCGCGATTCCGAATCCAAGCGCCTTGGCGTGAAGAAGTTCGGCGGCGAAGCCGTCATCGCAGGCAACATCATCGTGCGTCAGCGCGGTACGCAGTGGCATCCGGGTTCCAACGTCGGCCTCGGCAAGGATCACACGATTTTTGCGCTTACCGCCGGCAATGTGAACTACCGAACGAAGGCCAACGGTCGCGTCTACGTGTCTGTCATGCCGAAAGCGGAAGCAGCGGAATAAGCCGGTAGCGCTCAAAAACAGCCGGCGTCTCATCGACCCGGCTGGCCGTACCAGGTTCAGTCCAGAAAACAGGGGAGATGGGGCGCCATCTCCCCTTTTTCTTTGTCCAAACAGGAGGACTGAACATGCAAGGCGAATTGTTGAGGGCAGACCAATCACGGTCTCCCCGGGAAGACCAGCGGTCTCCCATAGAACGGCTGAGGCCGGAACGGTTAAGGACCGATTGCCCTGTCTTGTTATCGGAAAGGCTCGTCATGCGCGCGCCCCACGAAGAAGACATCGACGCCCTTGCCCATCTCGCCAACAACGCCAAAGTCGCCACCATGGTATCGCGTATGCCGCACCCCTATACCGCCAATGATGCCGCCGACTTTGTCTGGCGTACGCGAAATGGCGAGATTGGCAAGTGCGTCTATGCCATCACCAAGGCCGAAAACGGCGCCTTTATCGGCTGCTGCGGCGTGGAACCGCATACCGACGGCAAGACCGTCGAGATCGGTTACTGGCTGGGTGAGCCGTATTGGAACCAGGGTTATACGACCGAGGCCTGCCATGCCCTGGTCGATATGGTGTTCAGGACCCGTCAGGACGTCGACCAGATCGATGCCCGTTGCCGGGTGATGAACGTCGCCTCGCGGCGCGTCATCCAGAAGTGCGGCTTCCAGTTCCAGGGCTCGGGGCTTGCCGCCTCGCTGGCGCTCGGCAGCAACGTGCCTGTGGAATGGTACAGGCTCGACCGCAAGACCTGGATGTCGCTGAGAAGCTGGGGGAACATCGCATGAGCACGACCGCGCTGCAAAGGCCGGACACCAGGCCGATGATGCCCGGCCCCGCGCCTGTCATCTCGACATCACGGCTGACGCTCCGCCCGCACAGGCTGAGCGATGCGCCGGCGATCGCGGAATCGCTTTCCGATTTCGCGGTCACGCGCATGCTGTCCCGCGTTCCCGCGCCCTTCGACCGGCAGGATGCGCTGGACTGGCTGATGCCGGTCACCTCGGGCACCCTGCCCGACTGGCCCTTAGCGATCACCGATCAGGACGATGTCCATATCGGCAACGTCTCGATCGAGTTGCGCCACGGCCGCTGGCACCTCGGCTACTGGCTGAACCGCTACTACTGGCGGCGCGGCTATATGAGCGAGGCGGTGGCGGCGATCATCGAGCGCTTCTCGCGCCGCATGCCGGAGACGCCGATCCATTCCGGCGTCTTCGCCGACAACCCGGCGTCGCTGCGGCTGCAGGAAAAGCTCGGGTTCCGCATGACGGGTTGCGGCGAAATCTATTGTTTCGCCCGCAACACCATGGTGTCGCACATCGAAACCGTGCTGCAGCCGGGCATGCTGCAACCGCGGAAGGTGGCCTGACGGAGCATGATGCCGAAAAGTGTAGCGCGGTTTTCGGACAACATCATGCTCCCATACCAATCGAGAAACCGAGACGCCGCCACCGGCGGCGTCTCGGTCAGTCGCCGATTTCGACCCAGAGCGGGAAATGATCGGAGCCGACGGATTGCGTGTCGATCCGGGCGGATTTCAACCGGCTCACGAGGCCGCAACTGACGAAGCAATAATCGAGATGCATGCGTTTGCCGTGGTCCTCGGGATCCATCCAGCTGTAGCTCTCGGGGCGGTAAGCTTCGAGCGTCGCAAAGGCGTCGACCGGCGTGCCGATCCGGGCGACCCGGCCGTAATATCCGCCGGCAGCACCGGCAAGCGCGCAATATTCCGGCGATTCCGGCTCCATGTTGAAATCGCCCAGAATGACGTAAGCCTCCGGCAGCGGCGGCTCCGGCAGATCGAATTCGGCCGCCCCCGTCAGCGACCCGCCCTCCTGGACGAAAGCATTGATATGCGCGTTCAGGAATTGCAGCTGGCGGATGCGCTCGTCGGGAGAAACGTGGTCGAGATGGACGGAGTAGACGCGAATCGCGCCCCCGGGCGCTGTGATGACCGCCTCGGTCGCACCGCGCTGCGGATTGATCTTGCCGAGCGTGCGGCTGCGCGGCAGAAGCAGCGTCCGGGTCGAGGCGATCGGCCAGCGCGACAGCACCATATTGCCGAAGTGAAAGCGCGTGCTCGCTGCCGGCGCGGGCTTGCCTCGATCAGCCTCGACATGCATGTCGCAGGCCGGCCCATATACCCAGAAATGGTCGGGAAAGAAGGCGGCGATCTCGGCCACCATGTCGGCAAAACCGTTGCGCGAGAAGCCGCGGGTCACCTCCTGCAGCGCGATGATGTCGGCCCCTTCGAGGCTCCGGGCAATGCGCGGGAGATCGTATCTACCGTCGAGACCGAAGCCGTACTGTATGTTATAGCTCGCAAAATTCACGATAATCTTTGACCTCCGTCGGAACCGCCTATATCGAATGGGCCAAGACGGGCCGTCCAACTGCCACCGGATACTGGAAGTAAAATGAAATTTCTCGACGAAGCAAAGGTCTATATACGATCCGGAGACGGCGGCGCGGGCAGCGTCTCCTTCCGGCGCGAGAAATTCATCGAGTTCGGCGGCCCCGATGGCGGTGACGGCGGACGCGGCGGCGATGTCTGGGTGGAGACGGTCAACGGCCTCAATACGCTGATCGATTTCCGCTACCAGCAGCATTTCAAGGCGACAACCGGCACCCATGGCATGGGCAGGAACCGCACCGGCGCCAATGGCAGCGACGTGACGCTCAAGGTCCCTGTCGGAACCCAGATCTTCGAGGAAGACCGAGAAACGCTGATCTGCGATCTCACCGTCGAAGGCCAGCGTTACTGCCTCGCCCATGGCGGCAATGGCGGCTTCGGCAACGCCCATTTCAAGACCTCGACCAATCAGGCGCCGGATTGGGCCAATCCCGGCCTGCCCGGCGAGGAAAAGACCCTCTGGCTGCGCCTGAAGCTGATTGCCGATGCCGGTCTCGTCGGCCTGCCCAATGCCGGAAAATCGACCTTCCTGGCGTCGGTTACCCGCGCCCGGCCGAAAATCGCCAACTATCCCTTCACCACGCTGCATCCCAATCTCGGGGTCGCCACCATCGACGAACGGGAATTCATTCTTGCCGATATTCCCGGCCTGATCGAAGGCGCCCATGAAGGTGTCGGCATCGGCGACCGGTTCCTTGGCCATGTCGAGCGCACCCGCGTGCTGCTCCATCTCGTCTCCGCCCAGGAGGAAAAGGTCGGCAAAGCCTATAAGACGGTCAAGCACGAACTCGAAGCCTATGGCAACGATCTCACCGACAAGCCGGAAATCGTGGCGCTGTCGCAGATCGACGTGCTCGACGAGGCCGAACTGAAGAAGAAGACGAAGGAATTGGCCAAGGCCTGCGGCAAGACCCCGTTCCAGATTTCGGCCGTCACCGGCAAGGGCATGACCGAGGTCCTGCGGGCGCTGCGCGATATCATCGTCGAAGAAAATGCCGAGGAAAAGCCGGCCAAGGTGCCGAAGCTCAGGCATCGCGACATGATCTCCTCCGAAGAGGAGACGGGCGAGGATGGGGCCGATGACCAGCCGTAAGCCGCTCGGCCGCTACCGCCGCATCGTCATCAAGATCGGCTCGGCCCTCCTCGTCGACCGCAAGGCCGGGCTGAAAAAGGCTTGGCTCGACGCCATGTGCGCCGACATTGCCGGGCTGAAGGCCAAAGGGATCGATGTGCTCGTCGTGTCCTCGGGCGCGATCGCGCTCGGCCGCTCGGTGCTCGACCTGCCCTCCGGTGCGCTAAAGCTCGAGGAAAGTCAGGCGGCCGCTGCCGTCGGCCAGATCGCGCTCGCGCGTGCCTGGTCGGAAAGCCTGTCGCGCGACGAGATCGTCGCCGGCCAGATCCTGTTGACGCTCGGCGATACCGAAGAGCGCCGCCGCTATCTCAATGCGCGCGCCACCATCAACCAGCTTTTGAAAATCGGCGCCGTGCCGATCATCAACGAAAACGACACGGTCGCGACCAGCGAAATCCGCTATGGCGACAATGATCGCCTGGCGGCCCGCGTCGCGACGATGACCGGCGCCGATCTGCTCATTCTTCTTTCCGATATCGACGGTCTTTATACCGCGCCGCCGCATCTCGATCCGAATGCGGCTTTCCTGGAGACGATCGCCGAAATCACCCCTGACATCGAGGCGATGGCCGGGGGTGCGGCATCCGAGCTTTCACGCGGCGGCATGCGCACCAAGATCGATGCCGGCAAGATCGCCACGACATCGGGCTGCGCCATGATCATCGCCTCCGGCAAGACCGACAGCCCGCTGTCGGCAATCGAGAACGGCGCCCGCTCCTCCTGGTTCGCACCCTCGGGCACGCCGGTAACCGCCCGCAAGATCTGGATCGCCGGGCAGCTGCAGCCGGCCGGCGAACTGCATGTCGATGACGGCGCCGTCACCGCCCTCGGGGCCGGCAAGAGCCTGCTTCCGGCCGGCGTGCGCAGCGTTTCCGGCCTGTTCAGCCGTGGGGATACGGTGGCGATCGTCGGCCCTGAAGGTCGCGAGATCGCCCGCGGGCTTGCCAGCTACGATGCCGAGGACGCCCGCCGGATCGCCGGCCGCAAGTCGGCCGAGATCGAGGCCATCCTCGGTTATGCCGGCCGCGCCGCCATGGTCCATCGCGACGACATGGTGATGACCACACAGATCAGACAGAAATTGGAAAGGCAGAAGAAGGACGCGGCCCATGCCTGATACCGTTGCGCTAAGCCCTGACATTGACGCGCTGATGAACGACATCGGCCGCAAGGCGAAGGCTGCCGCACGACCGTTGGGCTTCGCATCCACCGAGGCGAAGAACCGCGCCTTGCACGCCATGGCCGATGCCATCCTGGCCAACAGCGCCCATATTCTTGCCGAGAATGCCAAAGACCTGAAGGACATCGAAGGCAGCGAGACGCTTGCCTCCTTCGTCGACCGGCTGACGCTGAACGACAAGCGCATCGCCGAGATGGCCGAGGGAATCCGCGCCATCGCCGCCCTTGCCGATCCGGTCGGCGAAGTCATCGCCGCCTGGGACCGGCCGAACGGCCTGAAGATCGAGCGCGTCCGCACGCCGCTCGGGGTCATCGGCGTCATCTTCGAAAGCCGGCCGAACGTCACGGCGGATGCCGGCGCCCTCTGCCTCAAGGCCGGCAATGCCGTGATCCTGCGCTGCGGCTCGGATTCGCGTCGTTCATCGCAGGCTATCCATGCCTGCCTCGTCGACGGCCTGAAGGCGGCAGGACTTCCAGAGCATGCTATCCAGCTCGTTCCGGTCACCGACCGCGCCGCCGTCGGCGCCATGCTGCGCGGCCTGGACGGCACGATCGACGTCATCGTGCCGCGCGGCGGCAAAAGCCTGGTGGCCCGGGTGCAGAGCGAGGCCCGCGTGCCGGTCTTTGCCCATCTCGAAGGCCTTTGCCACATCTATGTCGATGCCTCCGCCGATATCGAGATGACAAAGCAGATCGTCGTCAATGCCAAGATGCGCCGCACCGGCATTTGCGGCGCGGCCGAAACCCTGCTGGTCGACGGTGCCGCGATCGGCACACATCTGACGCCGCTGCTCGAGGTCCTCACCGAAGCCGGCTGCGAGATCCGTGGCTCCGCGACGGTGCTGAAGGTCGCCCCCGGCATCAAGCCGGCGACCGAGGAGGACTGGACGACCGAATATCTCGACGCGATCATTTCGGTCGCCGTCGTCGACGGCATATCGGGCGCGATCGCCCATATTCAGACCTATTCGTCGAACCACACCGAGGCCGTGATCGCCGAAGACCCCGCGGTCGTCGAGCGTTTCTTCACCGAGGTCGATTCGGCGATCCTGCTGCACAATGCCTCGACGCAATTTGCCGATGGCGGCGAGTTCGGCATGGGCGCGGAGATCGGCATCGCCACCGGCAAGATGCATGCGCGCGGCCCCGTCGGCGTCGAGCAGCTCACCTCCTTCAAATACCGGGTGCGCGGTGCCGGACAGACCCGACCTTGACGTGACGACGGAAAATCTGGATCGGCGCTACCTCCGCATGCCGCACAGCGAACGCGGCATGGTCGTCGGCCTGTTCGGCGGTTCTTTCAATCCGCCGCATCAGGGCCACGCGCTTGTTGCCGAGATCGCCATCAAGCGGCTCGGCCTCGACCAGCTCTGGTGGATGGTGACCCCGGGCAATCCGCTGAAGAGCCGCAACCAGCTCGCACCGCTTGCCGAACGCATTGCCGAAAGCGAGCGTGTCGCCGCCGATCCGCGCATCAAGGTCACCGCATTCGAACAGGCACTCGGCGTCAGCTACACCGCCAATACGCTGGCCCGCATCAAGGTCCGCAATCCGCATGTGCATTTCATCTGGATCATGGGCGCCGACAGCCTGCAGACCTTTCACAAATGGCAGAAGTGGCAGGAGATCGCCCGCACCTTCCCGATCGCCGTGATCGACCGGCCGGGCGCGACACTCTCCTATCTCTCCTCGAAGATGACGCGGACCTTCGATTTCGCCCGGATCGACGAGGACGACGCACGCGTGCTCTGGAAGAAACCGGCGCCGGCCTGGACGTTCATTCACGGACCACGGTCCGGCCTGAGCTCGACGGCAATCCGCAACGGTTCGCTGCCGGGCAGCTCCAAATAGGCTAAATCTTAGGGAAATCCCAAAAACGAGAAAGCCCGACGGGGAGGAGATCCGTCGGGCTTATAATCTCGATCGACAACTGGGAGGAGGAGTGTTGTCGATCCTGTCGAACGGCTTATGGGAGGAGGAGAAAGCCGTTGCGATGAGTGTGTTGTACCACATTCCTGAGAAAGGTGAATATCGATTTGTGCAATGCAGCAATGCTGGCGGTGCAACACTGAGGCCGAGAGGCTCCGACTGCTGCCGATTTTATCGGCAAGGCGGGCGAAAATGGCCATTGTCCCGGCGGGTTCTTGCGGTTTGTCGCGGGCTTTCCCAGCCATATCAGTACCGCCGAATCTCCTGTTCTCGAAACAGCCATGCGCTTCATAAACAACGTGGATCCTCATCGCCAACAACAGGGTTATATTTCCGTGGATATATCCCTAGCCAAAACCCGAGCATCGTTATATTCGTCAAGATATTTCGAATCCTGGGACAGAATCATGCAGAACCGCCGCCAATGGATGAAACTGACAACCGCCGCGATCGCGGCTCTCTGGCTTGGCGCGGCAGCGCTGCCGGCTCCGGCAGAAGCCGCCGAAAAGCTGACCGTCTTTGCGGCGGCAAGCCTCAAGGACGCGCTCGATGCCGCCAACGCCGCATGGGCCAAGGAGAGCGGCAAGGAAGCCGTCGCCTCCTATGCGGCAAGCGGCGCACTCGCCAAACAGATCGAAAACGCGGCCCCTGCCGATATCTTCATCTCGGCCGACCTCGACTGGATGGATTACGTCGCCAAGAAGAACCTGATCAAGGCCGACAGCCGCACCAAGCTGCTTGGAAACCGGATCGTGCTCGTTGCCGAAAAGGACAAGGCCAACCCGGTCGAGATCAAGCAAGGCTTCGATCTTGCCGGTCTGCTCGGTGACGGCAAGCTGGCCATGGGTGAGCCGAAATCGGTCCCGGCCGGCAAATACGCCATGGCCGCGCTCGAAAAGCTCGGCGTTTGGACATCGGTCGAAACCAAAGTCGCCGGCGCCGAAAGCGTGCGCGCCGCCCTTGCCCTGGTCTCCCGCGGCGAGGCGCCCTATGGCATCGTCTACCAGACGGACGCAACGGCCGATAAGGGTGTCGCCATCGTCGGCACCTTCCCGGCCGATTCCCACCCGCCGATCATCTATCCGGTCGCCATTCTTGCCGAGAGCAGGAACCCGGACGCCGCAG
Source organism: Rhizobium sp. K102 (assembly GCF_022385315.1). Taxonomy (NCBI): domain Bacteria; kingdom Pseudomonadati; phylum Pseudomonadota; class Alphaproteobacteria; order Hyphomicrobiales; family Rhizobiaceae; genus Rhizobium; species Rhizobium sp. K102. Next base: position 3,673,660 of record NZ_CP092436.1, on the reverse strand, counting down.
CCTATCTCGACTTCCTGAAATCCGACAAGGCGGCCGGCTTCTTCACAGCGCAGGGATTTACCGTTCTCAAGTGACTGAGGGGGCGAAATGATTGCGTAATCAACAACGACGGCTTAGCGTGAGGCTGACGGAGCCGGCCTATTGCTCTTTCGTCATGCTCGGGCTTGTCCCGAGCATCTGCATCCGTTTGATAGGGCAGCAGATCCTCGGCACAAGGCCGAGGATGACGCGGAGTAAAAGGCAAACTGAGCCTCAGCGAGCCTTCGATTTCGTGGAGACAACTGCGTTTGGATATGTTCGGCCTGAGCGATGAAGAATGGACGGCGATCCTGCTCAGCCTGCGCGTCTCGGTCGTCGCCATGCTGGCGAGCCTGCCCCTCGGCATCCTGGTCGCTTTGCTGCTTGCCCGCGGCCGTTTCTGGGGCAAGTCGGTGCTGAACGGCATTGTTCACCTGCCGCTGATCCTACCCCCCGTCGTCACCGGTTTTCTTCTCCTAATCCTCTTCGGCCGCCGTGGTCCGATCGGCAGCCTGCTCGACCAGTATTTCGGCATCGTCTTTTCCTTCCGCTGGACGGGTGCGGCACTCGCCTGCGCCGTCATGGCCTTTCCGCTGATGGTGCGCAGCATCCGCCTGTCGATCGAGGCGGTCGACCGCAAACTCGAGGAGGCCGCCGGAACGCTGGGGGCCGGTCCGATCCTGGTCTTTCTGACGGTGACGCTGCCACTGACCCTGCCCGGCATCATCACCGGCATGATCCTTTCCTTCGCCAAGGCGATGGGCGAATTCGGCGCGACAATCACCTTCGTCTCCAACATTCCCGGCGAGACCCAGACCTTGTCGTCCGCCATCTATACCTTTACCCAGGTGCCCGGTGGCGATGCCGGCGCGCTGCGCCTGACGCTCGTCGCCGTCATCATTTCCATGACCGCCCTGCTCGCCTCCGAGTTCCTCGCGCGTTTCGCCGGCCGAAGGATTGATCCGGAATGACGTTGATCGTCGAGGCAAAACAGAGACTCGGCGGGTTCTTTCTCGACGCCGCCTTCACATCCGAAGGCGGCGTGACCGCGCTGTTCGGACGCTCCGGCTCCGGCAAGACCTCACTGATCCGCATCATCGCCGGCCTCGCCCGTCCGGACGAGGGCCGCGTTATCCTTGACGGTGAAACCCTGACCGAAACCAAAGCCGGCCTCTTCGTTCCGAAACACCGCCGTCATTTCGGTTATGTCTTCCAGGAGGCGCGACTGTTCCCGCATCTCAGCGTCCGTGCCAATCTTTCCTACGGCCGCTGGTTCGCGCCAAGACCTGCAGGCGGCGAGAGCTTCGATCACGTCGTCGACCTGCTCGGCATCGAGACGCTGCTGGATCGCAGTCCCGCCAAACTTTCCGGCGGTGAGAAGCAGCGGGTCGCGATCGGCCGCGCCCTTCTCTGCTCGCCCCGGTTGCTCTTGATGGACGAGCCGCTGGCCGCCCTCGACGAGGCGCGCAAGGCCGAGATCCTGCCCTATCTCGAGCGATTACGGGATCAGACCGAAATCCCGATCGTCTATGTCAGCCATTCGATCGCCGAGGTGGCGCGGCTCGCAAACAAAGTGGTGGTCATGCGCGACGGCAGGGTGGAGGCGGTCGGCCCGGCCGTCGACATTTTGAGCCGCGCCTCTGCGGCCTTCGACCGGAAAGAGGCGGGCGCGCTGCTGCAAGGCATCGTCGACAGCTTCGACGCCCGTCACCATCTCTCGACCGTCGCCCTCAAATCCGGTCGGCTGCATATCCCCGGCGCGGCACTCGCGCCCGGCAGTCCGGTCCGCATCCGCATCCCGTCGCGCGACGTCATGCTGGCGACGGCAAGACCGGAGGGGCTCAGTGCCCTCAACATTGTCGAAGGCAGGATCGAACAGTTATTGCCGGATGCGGACGGAACGGTTGAAATCCGGCTAGACTGCGGCGGCGATAGCATCCTCTCTCGCGTCACCGCGCTCTCCTGCGAGCGCCTCGACCTTCGACCCGGCAAGACCGTCTTCGCCGTCATCAAGACGGTTGCCCTGGAGGCCTGATCAGCCGTGCCCATCCCGCTGCGGATTGCGCTTTGCCTCAAGCCAGGCAAGGTCCTCGGCAAGGCTCGCTTGCAAAATGCTTTCCATCCGGCGAAACCGCGCCAGCAATTGCTCGCCGAACGGCGTCAACGCCGCACCGCCGCCCTTCTGGCCGCCGCGTTGTGATTCCACCACCTGTTCGCAGAACATCCGGTTCATCTCGCTGACCAGCAGCCATGCGCGGCGATAGGACATATCCATCGCCCGCCCTGCTGCGGAGATCGATCCGGTCGCTCGGATGTGTTCCAGCAGCTCCATCTTGCCGCGTCCGAGCCGATCCTCATCCGGGAAGCTGATTCGCAAGATGGGAACGAGTGTTTTTGCGGCCGGATCGGTCATTCGAATCTGCGGATGGTGGAATTTCCGGCACTTTACGCTCCGGCCTGGAAACTGTACACCGCCCGGACAAGCAGTGGGGGCAGCAATATAGTTCAATTCGGTCGCCAGACCGGATTTTCCGCCGCTCCGTACGTTAGCACGTCTTGAAACATTAATGGTTTGATGCCTATCTTAACCATGATCCGGTCGTGATCGGATCTCGTGTTGTGCATGGCTTGTCATTCCAGGAAAGGGAAAGCACTGACAACAGTACACGCCAAGGGAAAAACGCTCGCCGTTCTCCCGAAGAGCGCAGAACGTGGCGCCGATGCCGCTGCCCGCGCCCTAGAAGCCGTCCTCGCCAGCCTCGAGGACTCCAAAGCCGAAGATATCGTCACCATCGACATTGCCGGAAAATCGGCGCTGGGAGACTACATGATCGTCGTCTCCGGCCGCTCGAACAGGCATGTCATGGCGATCTCGGACCACCTGCTCACCGATCTCAAGGACGAAGGCTTCGGTACGGCCCGCGTCGAAGGTCAGGAGGGCGGCGACTGGGTCCTGATCGACACCGGTGACATTATCGTGCATGTGTTCCGTCCTGAAATCCGAGAGTTCTACAACATCGAAAAGATGTGGGCGGCTCCCGATATGGATGAAGAAACACGGCACTGACAGGCGGTCCGGCATTCTGACCGGCGCCTGAGACGTGGCATTGACTGGCGGGAAACATCGTGAGCCGGCCGGTGGGCGCCTTGTGCGTCGCAAATGCCTGATGAGCGGGAGCGGGTGAATGCGCGTTGGTCTTTTTGCGGTGGGACGGCTGAAATCCGGCCCCGAAAAGGATCTTGCGGCCCGTTATTTTGATCGTTTCGCCAAGGCCGGCCCTGCGGTCGGCCTCGAACTTGCCCGTATCGCCGAGGTTGCCGAAAGCCGCGCTTCCAATGCGGAGACCCGCAAACGCGAGGAGGCGGCGATGCTGTTGAAATCGCTTGCCGAAGGCAGCGTCCTTATTCTTCTCGACGAACGCGGCAAGGCGCTCGACAGCGAAGCCTTCGCAAATCTGCTCGGCGCCTATCGCGACCAGGGCAAGCGCGAGCTGATGATCGCAATCGGCGGCGCCGACGGCCTCGATCCCGCGCTCTACGATCGTGCCGACGCCACGCTCTGCCTGGGCAAAATGACCTGGCCGCACCAGCTCGTCCGCACGCTGATCGCCGAGCAGCTCTATCGCGCCGTCACCATCCTGTCCGGCCATCCCTATCACCGCGTCTGAAATGTTCCACGTGGAACTCAAGTCTTTGACGATGCGTCGCATTGTCACGCAGCCGTGTTTCGCGTGGACGGCCGTTCGCTTGCAAACTTTCTGGCAAAGCGTGCCAAATCAGCTTAGTCTCCGCGCGATTTTGAGAGAGTGCCCCGACACGCATGACGACGACACCAACCAGGCGACACCGCATGATTCTGCCGGCACTTGCGGCCGGTTTTGGTGTCGCCGTCGTCGTCGTCTCCGCAAACACCTTCACCGTCCGGGCCCAGGAAGCCGCGCCGGAGGCGGCACAATCTGCAGCCCAGCCGCCGGCAGCCGAGCCGCCGCCGCCCGATCCGGCCGCTGAACTTGCCGCCAAACGCGATCAGACCCGCGCCGAGCTCGAAACCCTGTCGAAATCGATCAACCTTTCCTCGGACAAAGTGAGCGAACTCCGGCAAAGCATCGCCAATCTGGAAAAAAGCACGCAGAGCATCCGCCAGGCGCTGATCGATTCCGCCGCCCGCCGCAAGGGGCTCGAGAAGCAGATCCTCGAAAGCGAGAAGAAGCTGGCCGATCTCGGCGTCAGAGAGGATGGCATCCGCCGTTCGCTGCACGAGCGCCGCGGCTTGCTGGCCGAGGTGTTGGCCGCACTCCAGCGGATGGGCCGCAACCCGCCCCCGGCTTTGCTCGTCACCCCCGATGACGCGCTCGCTTCCGTGCGCAGCGCCATCCTGCTCGGCGCCGTCGTGCCGGGCATCCGCAAGGAAACCGACAAGCTCGCCGCAGACCTTGCAAGCCTCGCCGCGCTGCAGACGGCAAGTGCGGCCGAGAAGGCCGGCCTGACGGCGACGATGACCGATAGCATCGAGGAAGAGCGGCGCATGGACCTGCTGCTTGCCGAAAACGACAAGCTGAGCCGCAGCAGCGCCGCCGAACTGCAGGCCGAAAGGAAACGTTCGGAGGAGCTGGCGGGCAAGGCGACCAGCCTCGAAGGCCTCGTCGCTTCCATGGAATCCGAGATCGCTTCGGTGCGCGACGCGGCTGCCGCCGCCCGCCAGGCCGAGGAGAACCGCAAGCTCCTGACCGACGAGCAGCGGGCTCAGGCCAAGGCTCTGGCCGAGAGCGGCGTGCCCGATAAAAACCGCATTGCGCCCGCATATCCCTTCGGAGAATTGAGGGCCAAATTGGAGCTGCCGGTGGCGGGCGATATCCTGCGCCAGTTCGGCGATGCCGACGGCACCGGGCACGAAGCCATGGGAATGACGGTCGCCACCAATCCGGAGACAGTGGTGACGGCGCCTGCAGACGGTCTGGTGGTTTTTGCCGGCGCTTTCCGCAGTTACGGCCAGATGATCATTCTTGACGCGGGCGATGGATATCACCTGGTTCTCTCGGGAATGGATACGATCAATACCCGTCAGGGAAAGTTCGTTTTCTCCGGCGAGCCGCTCGCCGTAATGGGAGCGAAAAGAGTGGCAAGCGCAACTGCATTGGCGCTGGAAACGGACCGGCCAACGCTTTACATTGAATTTCGAAAAGACGGTAAACCGGTCGATTCCCGACCGTGGTGGACCGCCAAGGACACTGGAAAGGCACGCAATGATTCGTAGGGCTTCTCTTGTTCTGGTCGGCGCATTGATGGGTGCGACCGCGATGAGCGTCATTTACTCGGCAGGTGTGCCGGCAGAAGCGGCCGGATCCTCTACCTACAAGGAACTCTCGGTATTTGGCGATGTCTTCGAACGCGTGCGTGCGCAGTACGTCACGCCGCCGGCCGAAGACAAGCTGATCGAGAATGCCATCAACGGCATGCTTTCCTCGCTCGATCCCCATTCGAGCTATATGAATGCGAAGGACGCCGAGGACATGCGCACCCAGACCAAGGGTGAGTTCGGCGGCCTCGGCATCGAAGTCACGATGGAAGACGAGCTCGTCAAGGTAATCACCCCGATCGACGATACGCCCGCCGCCAAGGCCGGCGTTCTCGCCGGCGACTACATCTCCGAGATCGACGGCCAGTCCGTGCGCGGCCTGAAATTGGAAGACGCGGTCGAGAAGATGCGTGGCGCCGTCAACACGCCGATCAAGCTGACGTTGATCCGCAAGGGCGCCGACAAGCCGATCGAGCTGACAATCGTCCGTGACGTCGTCGCCGTCCAGGCGGTCAAATCGCGCGTCGAGGACGATGTCGGTTACCTGCGCATCATCTCCTTCACCGAGAAGACCTATCCCGATATGGAAAAGGCGATCAAGAAGATCAAGGACACCGTTCCGGCTGACAAGCTGAAGGGTTACGTCCTCGACCTGCGCCTTAACCCGGGCGGTCTGCTCGACCAGGCGATCAATGTCTCCGACGCGCTGCTGCAGCGCGGCGAGGTCGTCTCGACCCGCGGCCGCAATCCGGATGAAACCCGCCGCTTCAACGCCGGCCCGGGCGACCTGACCGACGGCAAGCCGGTCATCGTGCTGATCAACGGCGGTTCGGCCTCCGCATCGGAAATCGTTGCCGGCGCGCTTCAGGATCTGCGCCGCGCCACCGTTCTCGGCACCCGTTCCTTCGGCAAGGGTTCCGTCCAGACGATTATCCCGCTTGGCGAGAACGGCGCGCTGCGCTTGACCACGGCACTCTACTACACGCCGTCGGGCCGCTCGATCCAGGGCACCGGCATCACGCCTGACATCAAGGTCGAAGAGCCGCTCCCGGAAGAACTGCAGGGCAAGATGGTGACCGAAGGCGAATCCAGCCTGCGCGGCCACATCAAGGGCCAGAGCGAAACCGATGAAGGTTCGGGCTCCGTTGCCTATGTGCCGCCGGATCCGAAGGATGACGTTCAGCTGAACTACGCGCTCGACCTTCTGCGCGGCAAGAAGACCGATCCGGCCTTCCCGCCGAACCCTGACAAGGCCGTCGTCGCCAAGTAACCGATCGTCGCAAGGCCGGGCACTCGCCCGGCCTTGACCCTTTATGCTGTTTCCCGGTTTTGGAGCGGGCGAGAAAATTGGGAACGGACCTGCATGCGCCTTTGGGGCGCAACCGCAAAACCGCCAGCCGGCGTCCTGGCGTACTGCGCCTCGGCCGCATCGCTGCCAGCCTGTGCCTTTTCGCGATAGGCGGCTTTTCTCTCTATACTGCCTTTCGGGGCGACGGGCTGGAGCGCGCCAAACCGCCGGCGGCCGAACAGGCTGCAACCCAAGCTTCCGGCAAGCCGCCGACGACCGCTGCCGACCAGACGGCGGACGGAATGCCCCGCGCCGATCCACGCTCGGGCGCCAATGTCGAACAGATGATCACCGGCGATGGCTCCGTCGTCACCAAATACAGTCCCCGCCCGCGCGACGGCAGCGGGCCGGTGCTGGTCGATGCCATGCAGATCGGCCAGGATCCGCGCATGGCAGCCCAGCCCAATGAAGCGCTGCTTGAAGACACCGCGTTTGGCAGGCTGCCGATCGTCGGCCCCGATGGGCGGCGGCCGATGGACCAATATGCCCGTCCCTCATCCGGCGCACGCGGCATCCGCATTGCCATCGTCGTCAGCGGCCTCGGCCTCAGCCAGACGGGGACGCAGCGCGCCATCGCCGAATTGCCGGAGGAAATCACCCTCGCCTTTGCCGCAAGCGGCAACAGCCTGCAGCGCTGGATGCAGGAAGCCCGCCGCGGCGGCCACGAGATTCTTCTGCAGGTTCCGCTCGAGCCATTTGATTATCCGGCGAACGATCCCGGTCCGGAGACCCTGCTGACCTCGAAGCCGGCGGCCCGCAACATCGAGAGCCTCCACAAGGCGATGGGTGAGATCACCAATTACACCGGCATCATGAACTATCTCGGCGGCCGTTTCCTCTCCGACCCCGCCGCCATGGAACCTGTCATGCGCGATATCGGCAAGCGCGGCCTGCTGTTCCTCGACGACGGCACGTCAGCGCAGTCGAAAACGGCGACGGTCGCCAAGGGCACCGAACTGCCCTATGCCTTTGCCGACCTGCAGCTCGACGGCCAGGTCGATATCAGCGCCATCCTGAAGAAGCTCGACGAGCTCGAACGCATGGCCCGCAAGAATGGCCAGGCGATTGGCATCGCCTCGGCTTTCGATGAAAGTGTCGACGCCATCGCCAAATGGAGCGAGGAAGCGTCCATGCGCGGCATCGAGGTCGTCGGCGTCGCGGCGCTTTCCAACGACCCGAGAAGCCCCTGAGATAATTCCTGAACGGAGAAGAAGATGAGCCAGGCGACCGTGAAAGCCGAGGATCTGCCCTACCGTCCCTGCGTCGGCGTCATGATCCTGAACCGCGATGGCTTGGTCTGGGCCGGTCGCCGGATCCCAGATGGAAATTCCGAATATGACGGCTCGCCGCATCTGTGGCAGATGCCCCAGGGTGGCATCGACAAGGGCGAGGATCCCTTGGACGCCGCCTATCGTGAGCTCTATGAGGAAACCGGGATCAGAACGGTGACACTGCTTGCCGAGGCGAGCAACTGGATCAACTATGATCTGCCGCCGGCGCTGATCGGTATCGGACTGAAAGGGAAATTTCGCGGCCAGACACAGCGCTGGTTCGCCTTCCGCTTCGAGGGCGACGAAAGCGAGATCGCCATCAACCCGCCGCCTGGCGGTCATGATCCGGAATTCGACGCCTGGGAATGGAAGCCGATGCAGCAACTGCCCGGTCTGATCGTCCCCTTCAAGCGCGCCGTCTATGACCAGGTGATCGCCGAGTTCCGGCATCTGGCAGCGCTGCAGGCCGAAGACTGAGCGCCTGTTTGCGGCTCGCAGGTGTGAATTGAAGATGCCGACCGCGCGGAGCGGCCGGCGTCCCTATCCGAATTATTCGGCTTCGTTGGCGGAATCGGCGTTGAGCTGACCGTATTTGCTCTCGCCGATTTTCTCGAGCAGATCGATCTGCGTTTCAAGGAAGTCGATATGGCCTTCCTCATCCGCCAGCAGTTCTTCGAAAAGTTTCATGGAAACGTAGTCGCCGGCTTCGTGACAGATATCACGCGACTTCTTGTAGGCCGTGCGGGCGTCATATTCGCCGGCAAGATCGGCTTCCAGCACTTCCTTGACGTTCTGGCCGATGCGCAGAGGCGCCAGAGTCTGCAGGTTAGGGTGGCCTTCGAGGAAGATGATGCGCGCGACAAGCCTGTCGGCATGGTGCATCTCTTCGATGGATTCGGCACGCTCCTTTTTGGCGAGCTTGGTGTAGCCCCAGTCCTCGAGAAGCCGATAATGAACCCAATATTGATTGACCGCGCCGAGCTCGAGGAACAGTGCCTCGTTAAGCCGCTCGATGACCTTTTTGTCGCCTTTCAATGTCCGCTCTCCTGTTTTCCTCATGGAATTGTTTCAAGCGTGACATGAAATCAAATATTTCGGTCTCCGTCGAGTGGCGACGGGCGTGATATTCCTCGGTCGTCTGGATAATGATATCGACCACATTGGGGAAGCAGCCGCAGCAACGGCCGCGTTTTTCCATCGCGTGGTAGACCTTCGCAGGCACGATAAGCTGCCAACAGTCTTCGTCGAGAAGGTTGGTGATAACCTCCCGGATTTCCTTGTCGGTTATATAATTGCAGCTGCAGACAAGCACGTCTTCATTTCCAAACATGACACTGACTATCGTGTTTTCTGCTAAAGAAGATGGTGGCTGTCAAGAAAAAATTCGAGTCCGGCGCCATCAGGCAGCAGCGATGGGCAGCGCTTGTTGCAGATTGTCTAAATTATGGGGGCGATTCCGGGCGGTAACCCCCCACATACAATGAAGGCATGTCCGGATGATTCCGACCGGCACGACGCAAGTCAATGAAAATTCCGCCCGCGAGGCATGACTTCGGCGGTTTCCGCCACGCCCGCATGACGGCCTGCGGCCAGCACCCGTTTTTCCAATTCCGCCCCCTTCCGCGCGTCGGCGATCTGCCGCTGGTCGCCTCCCGGTCTCAGCACCTCGTCCGACCGCTCGCAGGCGCCGAAACGGCGAGCCTCGCGTTGCAGGATGCCGAGCGCCGGTGTCATGTCCTCGATATGCTCGACGACCGTATGGATCACGCCGCTATGGCTTTGCAGCCTGCCGCGGATTTTTACGAGCCGAGCCCCCATGACGATCGCCCGGTATTCGTCGAATACCTTGTTCCAGACGATCGCATTGGCGACCCCGGTCTCGTCCTCCAGCGTCATGAAGATCACGCCCTTGGCCGAACCCGGCCGCTGGCGCACGAGCACCAGGCCGGCGATCGTCACCCTCTTTCCGTTCGGCACCGCCAGAAGATCGACATTGCGAGTGATGCCGATCTTCCGGAACTCCTCTCGCAGGAAGGAGACCGGATGCGCTTTCAGCGACAGGGAGAGATAACGATAATCCTCGATCACCTGCTCTCCCGGCAGCATATCCGGCAGCACCGCCGCGGGTTCTGGCTGAAGGTCGACATGACGGACCTGTTCGAAAAGGGGCAGTTCTTCGGCTGCACTCTTCACATCCAGTGCCCGCACAGCCCAAAGCGCTTCGCGCCGTGACAGATGAAGGGATCGGAACGCATCCGCATCCGCCAGCCGCTCGATGACCGATTTCTGCAGGCCGGACCGCAGCCAGAGATCGCGCACCGTACTGTATTCTTGACCGCGGTTGTCGACGAGCCGTTTCATATCGTCCGACGAGAGACCCTTGATCTGCCGGAAACCGAGCCGCACCGCATGCCGGGTCTTGATGATCCCGCCCATCTCGCCATGCCGGAAATCGACGGCCTTCCGGTCGAAGGCAGCCTCCTCAAGGGTACAATCCCAGTCCGATTCATTGATGTCGACCGGCAGGATCTTTACTCCATGCTCGCGTGCATCCCGCACCAGCTGGGCCGGCGCATAAAACCCCATCGGCTGGGAGTTCAGCATCGCCGCGCAGAAGACATCGGGATAATAGGCCTTGAGCCATGAAGAGGCATAAACCAGCAGCGCGAAGGAAGCGGCATGGCTTTCCGGAAAGCCGTACTCACCGAAGCCTTTGATCTGATTGAAACATTGTTTTGCGAACTCGGGATCGTAATCCTTTGAGACCATTCCCTCGATGAAGCGCTTCTCGAAATCGCCGATCGTACCGGTTCGCTTGAATGTCGCCATCGCCCTGCGAAGTTTGTCGGCCTCTGCCGGCCTGAAGCCTGCAGCGGTGATCGCGATCTGCATCGCCTGCTCCTGAAACAGGGGCACGCCGAGGGTTCTTTCGAGGACCGCTTCCAGCTCCTTGCTCGGATACTCGATCGGGATGTTCCTGGCGCGCTGCTCTCGGCGTTTCAGATCAGGGGTGGACCATATCGCCCTGGATCGGCCCCGGCCGGACGATCGCCACCTCGATGACGAGGTCGTAGAATATCTTCGGCTTCAGGCGCGGCAGCATGCTCATCTGCGCCCGGCTTTCAATCTGGAAGACGCCAAGCGTATCGGCCCGACCCATCATCTCATAGACCGGTTTGCCCTCGTCCCCATGCTCCCTGTTGCCGAGGTCTGCGAGCGTCTTCTTGACATCATAATGCAGTTCAAGCAGCGAAAAGGCCTTCCGCAGGCAGGTCAGCATGCCGAGCGCCAGCACATCCACTTTAAGGATCTTGACGTTGTCGAGATCGTCCTTGTCCCATTCGATCATGTAGCGATCCGGCATCGCCGTCTTCATGATCGGCACGACCTCGTCGAGCCGGTCCCGTGTGATGACGAAGCCGCCGACATGCTGGGTGAGGTGGCGCGGGAAACCGAGAAGCTCGGAGGCATATTGCAGCACATTCTGGGTCACCGGATCCTTGATGTCGAGACCGGCCGCCTTGGCATCCCTCTCGGAAAGATTGTCCTCCGACCAACCCCAGACGAGGCTGCTGATCGCCGACTGAACATCCTCCGACAGGCCGAAGGCCTTGGCGACCTCGCGGCCGGCCGAACGGGTGCGGTAAGTGGTAACCCCTGCTGTCAGCCCGGCATGTTCTCTCTTGTAGTTTTTGTAGATGAACTGGATGACCTCTTCACGCCGGTCATGTTCGAAATCGACGTCGATATCCGGCGGTTCGTCGCGATCCATCGAAATGAAACGGTCGAAGAGCAGCGTGCTCTTTTGAGGGTCAACTTCCGTTATTTCGAGACAATAGCAGATGACCGAATTTGCCGCCGATCCGCGCCCCTGGCACAAGACCTTGAGGTCATAACGGGCATGTTGGATGATCCTGTAAACCGTCAAAAAGTAGGAGGCGTAGTTCTTATCGCCGATGAGTTTCAGTTCATAATCGATCTGCTTTGCCACCTTGGGCGGCACACCCTCGGGATAGCGTTTGACTGCTCCCGCTCTCGTCAGCCTTTCGAGGCTCTCCTGCGGCGTTTCGCCGGGATCGTTTTCAGGCGGATAATTATGCTCCAGTTCCTTCAGTGAAAAGGTCAGCTTGTCGAAAAAGACCCGGGCATTCTCGATCGCACCAGGATAGTCCCGGAAGATCCGGGCCATTTCACGTGAATCCTTGAGGTAACGCTCGGCATTCGGCGCCAGCAGGAATCCGGCTTGCGATATCTGCACATGCTCCCGGATCGCGATCACGACATCCGAAAGCGGCCGGCGTTCAGGATGGTGGTAAAGTGGCTGGTTGGTGGCAATCAACGGCACGCGATTTCGGGCGGCAAGCATGGCAAGCACAGCAAAGACCTGCCTGTCGCGGCCGTCATAGGCCGGCGCCAACGCCATAAAAAAAGCCTTTCGGAACCGTCTGCGAAACCGCTCCAGATAATCTTCCAGCGTCGACTGGCCCTGCTGATGATCGACAAGGGTACGATCTGGAACGAGGGCAAGCATCATCTCGTCTCCCCATTCCATGAGCTCCGCTTCCGTCAGGATGCAGGTTCCCTTGACCGCTTCCTCCTTCAGATTGCCGGCGCTGAGAAGCCGGCAGAGATTTGCCCAACCGCGGCGGTTTCTGGGATAGGCGAGAATGTCGGGCGTATCATCGGAGAAGACGAGACGGGCACCCGGCTGAACCCGGACCGGATCGAGGATTTCCTCGCCTTCCTTCGCCTGAAAATCCGTCTCATGTCTGTTCTTGTACTTCTCCTCGATCTGCAACGCCTGCGCATGCGCCCTGACCACGCCGGCAACCGAATTCCTGTCCGCAATCCCGAGGCCGCCGAGCCGGAGATGGGCGGCCTGTACGACCATCTCCTCGGGGCCGGAGGCGCCTTCGAGAAACGAGAAATTCGTCCTCGCGCCAATCTCGAAGAATGCACGTTCGGCCTTCATGCGAATACCCCGTGCATGAACCAGCGAGGGTCGAGCTCCTGACCATAGAAACCTCGACGATAGATCCAGAAGCGATGTCCGGCCTCATCCTCGATACGGAAATAATCGCGCGCCTCCGCATCGCTTCCGTCGATCCACCACTCCATGGCAATCCGCTCCGGACCTTCGCTTTTTGCCACCTGATGCTGCATGCGTCGCCAGCGGAAGATCTGCGGCGGGCCATCCGGCACTTCGGCGAGTACGGTCTCGACAGGCTCCGGCGTTGCAAAAAGCCGCAACGGACGCTCTTCGCGGAAAGGAAGAGAACCGCTCGGTTCCGCCTTCCCCCGTCTTGAAAGCTTATCCATCGTCGGAACTGCGATGACGGCGCGTTCCGGCACATGGCTCTCACGGAGTTGGAAGCTTTGCAGGCAATCCGCACCCAGCCGGGCGGAGACACGGTCGACGAAAGCCGAAAGGGAGATTTCTCCCTGACGATCGCCCTCGAAATCAGCCTGCGCTTCGTTGAAGGGATCATGCTGCAACACATTCAGCCGCACGATCTCGAAACCATAGCCGGCATCGAGATCGTCATAGACCGCCTGCAGTCGTTCGGAAAAAAGCCCGGCGATAAATTTCGGTTCGCGAAGCGGTTGCGAAGCGCCGACGGAAATACGGAAGACCCTGCCGTCGACGCGGAATAGAACCAATTCGAACACCCGCCCGCCGGCGCCTCGTGCCTCCAGCGACGGCTGCAGCGACACGGCGACCTGCCTGGTGACGGCAAGGATCTGTTCCTCCGTTCCGATGGGCTCGATCAGGCGGCTTTCGGCCGAAAGGCTGGCGACGGGACGACGGGGCGAAACCGGTTCTTCTTCATGCCCCAGCGCCTGGTCGAGACGCAAAAGCAATTCCGGCCCGAACCGGCGGGTCAGCGGCGCCCGCGGCGCATTGATGACGTCACCGATATATTTCAGGCCGAGCTTCTTCAGCGCATCGACGGTTTGCCCTTGCAGCCGCAAGGCTGCGATCGGCAAAGACATCAGCACACGCTCCGTCTCCTCATCCTCGATCACGCCGCTTTGCCCGAAACGCGACACGGCCCAGGAAAGGCCCGGCGACGATGAGATCACGCCGCGCGCATCGATCCCCATATGAAAGAGCCGCGACAGAACATCCTTGAGAAGCGCCTTCTCACCGCCGAAAAGATGCGTGCAGCCGGTGATGTCGAGAAACAGACCGTCCTTGCCGTCGAACGCCACCAAAGGCGTATAGCGGTCGCACCAGTCGGCAATTGCCTCCAGCAGCCGGCGGTCGGCGGCCGGATCCTCTTCCACCACCTCGAGCGTCGGATGCATGGCGCGTGCCTCGGCAACGCCCTGATCCTTCTTCAGCCCCAGCCGCTCGGCCAATTCGTCCAGTGCCGTCAGCCGCATGGCATTGTTGAGCTTGGCCGAACAGACGATAGGCGGCGCCTCAGGACGCTCTTTCGAACGCCAGGAGGGCCCCCATCGCCTGCGGGCGATACGGTCGGTTGGTAGATGCGGGAAGCTGAGCGCCAGAATGCGCTGACTGTTCGCCTGGAGGACGAATGAGGTTTGGTTCGGTGACAGGGAAAAATTCGCGTTCATGGGGGCTCCACTCCAGGAGAAAGGAGAGCGGGGCCGGATTGCGGCTCTTCTCCAGCGTGAGACGGAAAATCGGATTGCCGATGCTGCCGGCAAGCTTCGATCCGTCGGGTAATGGCCGCAGAGCAGACGGTCCCGGTTCGACATGCAGGCGCAAGGCCGCACTGCTGGCCTCCTCCGCCCCTGCCTGCCGCACGACAAAGAGCGGACGGCGGGCAGCATGCGCCCTGAGACTGAGCCTGCGGCTTTCGGTCAGGCCGAAATGCACAGGATTGCCCCGCACTTCGAGGATGACGGCCGAGAAAGCAGCGCTTTCCACCGCCGCCTCCGCCAGCCAGAGCGCTTCGTCCAGCTTGCGCGGCGCGGCATGGAGAAATCGCTCAGGGCTCAACCCGAAATCCCGAAGCCCGGGAGCATAGGGACGGCCGGCCTCCAGCGTACCGACTGCATCGCCGATCCAGAGCAACGGCATAAGCCTGCCGCCATCTGATTCCTGTTTCTGCAGCCGCGCGGCAACAGCCATCGCCAGTCCGCTTGCCGCGCCGGCATCTCGAGACAGCGCGGAACGGAATTCGGTAATCGCATCGAGGGATAGGCCGCCCTCCAGCGCCCGATCGAGAAGCTCCACCCCGAACGGCAGGGATGGCAGAATGCGCTCCTGGCGCGTCTTGCGTCCTTCGGCCAAGGCTTCCCGCTCCGCGGCCGCAAATGCCGGCGCAGGCTTTCCTTCCAATCTGGCAATGGTTTCGCGGAGCGCAAAAAGCCGCTCGCGCGCCAGGGCGTTCTGCGCCATGGCGTTCACTCCGATCCGTCTTGTTCCTGTTATGTTCTTATAGATTCCAGAGAGCTAATGAAGAGTCAACAATCATTTTCTATGAATTTATTCCTGCCTTTGATTCCGCACTCGAAAATCGGCAATAAAGGTTCTATATGGGCCCGCAAAGGAAGGAATATTCATGGCCCGCATAGACCAGAGCGATGATTGGCGGGACCGCCATGCGCCGACGATCAGCACCTTCGAGTCGCTGGCCATGGAGGCCTACAGCCATCTTCCGGATGAATTCCGCCAGCTGACGACCAACCTCACGATCGAGATCGAGGATTTCCCCGATGACGACGTTTTCGAGGACATGGCGCTGGAAACCCCTTTCGATCTGCTCGGCCTTTTCGAGGGCAGGGGCATTTCCGAACGTTTCACGGTGGAAACCGGCGAAATGCCCAACCGCATCCGCCTCTACCGGCGCCCCATTCTCGATTACTGGGCGGAGAATGACGAGACGCTCGGCGATATCATCACCCACGTCCTGATCCACGAGATCGGCCACCATTTCGGGCTGAGCGACGATGATATGGAGCGGATCGAGGCCAGCGCCGAGGAAGCCGCGGAGCGTTAGGCGCTCTATCCTGGAATTAAGTCTTATTGCTCGGAGAGTTTCATCTCCGGATCGTAATCCTTGCCTTCGACGGTCTTGACGACGGCTTGGCCGCACTGCATCGCGCCGGTTGCGGCATTGAAGGCATAGGTCGGCGAACCCTCCAGCGACCAGCCCTTGTTCAGGGCGGCGGTGACCTTGTGGCAGAACGAGGCGTCGTCGGGACCGGTCAGGAAGCGGTAGAGTTTCATCAGGCGAGCTTTCTTGCAGATATCAGGCGAGCTTTATGAACCAGAGCCTCGGCCTGGACAAGATGCAGCCGTTCGATCATTCGCCCGTTCGCATTGATGACATTGAGGCCCCTGGCGTCAGGATTGGCAAAGGCCGATATGATTGCCTCGGCTTCCGCAATCTCCTCCGCACTCGGCCCGAAATGCCGGTTGGCGGGCTCGATCTGCGAGGGATGGATCAGCATCTTGCCGGCAAAACCCATGGCGCGACCCTGGCCGCATTCGGCGTCGAAGCCTTCGGCATCCTTGAAATCGTTGAAGACGCTGTCGATCGCATCGAGCCCATAGGCCCTGACCGCAAGGACGATCTGCATCAGCCACGGCACGAGATAGCTCCGTCCCGGCTGCGGCAAGACGCCCGTCTCCTTGCGCAGATCGTTGAGGCCGACAACGAGGCAATCGAGCCGTGAGCCCGGCGTGCGGCCGGCTTCGGCGATCGCTCCGACATTCAGCACGCCGCGCGGCGTCTCGATCATCGCCCAGATGCGCAGCGCCTCCGGCGCATCCGGATCGGCAAGCAGATCGCTGATATCAGTGACATCGCCAGGCTCGTCCACCTTCGGCAGGAGAACGGCGTCGGGCAAAAGTGCCTTGACCAGATCGAAGTCCGCTGCTCCGAATTCGGATGACAAAGAATTGATGCGGATGATCCTTTCCTTGCCCGCAAGCGGCGGGCCGGCAAAAAAGGCGCGCAGATTTTCCCGCGCCTGCTCCTTCTTCTCGGGCGCGACGGAATCCTCCAGGTCGAAAATAACCGCATCGCAATCAAGAGAATGGCTCTTTTCAAGCGCCCGGAGATTGATGGCGGGCACGCTCAGCACCGAGCGGCGCAGATGCAGGGAATGGAGAGGTATGGTTCGGCTCATCACTCATTAGTGCCAAGCTTCACAAAGCCCGGCAAGACAACAAAAAGCCATGCTTGCCTTGCAGAGAGAAAAAGAAGGACCACATTCCTTTCTGTAGAAAGGTATCAAACCCATGCAGAACATTCGCTCCATCTTCTTCATGCTTGCCGGCGCCACCGTTTTTGTCGCCATGCTGCTTCTCACCTTTTCGGTGACGCTTGCCGTCGGCGGCATCCTGACCGTGCTCATGGTCGGCCGCGCCCTTTCGATGAAGATGAAGCCCGCTCCGGTCCGCGCCAAGGCAAACAACGGCCAACGCGAGATGCGCATCTGGAACGACGGTCGCGGCACGATCATCGATCTCTAAGCCGCTTCGCTCAAAAAAATGACCGACATTGTCGGATCATGCGTCCATGATACGTCATTGAAGCAGCCAGGCATTCAGCCGGCGCTTGAACACGATGGAGGACGAGCATGGATACGACGACGGAAAGCAATCCCGTTAAAATGCCGCCGGTCAAGAATGGCCTGCTGCCCTATCTGACGGTCGACGGCGCGGTGAAAGCCGCGGAATTCTACAAGAAGGCCTTCGGCGCCGAAGAGGCGCATCGGGTGCCGGTCGATGAGAGCGGCCGCACCATGCACATTCATCTCTATATCAATGGCAGCTCGCTCATGCTGGCGGATGCCTATCCCGAATACGGCCATCCCTTCAAAGGCCATGAAGGCTTCGCCATCCAGCTGATCATCGACGATATCGATTTCTGGTGGAAGCGCGCGGTGGCCGCCGGCGCCGAAGTCGTCATGCCGATCGAACTGATGTTCTGGGGCGACCGCTACGGCCAGCTTCGCGATCCTTTCGGCGTGCTTTGGGGCCTGAACGCCCCAACCAAGTAAGAACGCACGCACTCTTCGGGCCGCGCGAAACGTCGCGCGGCCGCGATTTAGAGCATGTCGCGCAAAAGTGTGCGGCGGTTTTGCGATAACGACATGCGTCAAAACAAAGACCCAAAGCGCAAGGAGCGAATCTGAAAGATCGCGACGCGCTTTAGAAAGATTCTCCTTCATTTCGGCAGAAAACTGGACTAGATGCACATTCAGGAAAGTACATTTGCTGAAATGGAGCATGGGTCATGGATAAATTCGTGAAGCTCACGGGCGTTGCGGCGCCCCTGCCGGTCGTCAACATCGACACCGACATGATCATTCCGAAGGATTATCTGAAGACCATCAAGCGCACCGGCCTCGGCACCGGCCTTTTCGCCGAAGCCCGTTATAACGAAGACGGCTCGGAAAATCCCGATTTCGTGCTGAACAAGCCGGCCTATCGTGATGCCAAGATCCTCGTCGCCGGCGACAATTTCGGCTGCGGTTCCTCGCGCGAACACGCTCCCTGGGCGCTGCTCGATTTTGGCATCCGCTGCGTGATCTCCACCAGCTTCGCCGACATTTTCTACAATAACTGCTTCAAGAACGGCATCCTGCCGATCAAGGTCAGCCAGGAAAATCTCGATAAGCTGATGGACGACGCCTCGCGCGGCTCCAACGCCATCCTGACCATCGACCTGGAAAACCTGGAAATCACCGGTCCCGACGGCGGCTCGATCAAATTCGATCTCGACGAGTTCAAGCGCCACTGCCTGCTGAACGGCCTCGACGATATCGGCTTGACGCTGGAAAAGGGCAAAGCGATCGACGAGTTCGAAAAGAAGAACACCGCCTCGCATCCCTGGGCCGCTTAAGCTCCCCATTCAATGATGACGAACAAGCCGGGCTTTCGCTCGGCTTTTTCTTTGGTCCAAGCATGTCGCGCAAAAGTGTGCAGCGGTTTTGCGGCAACGACATGCTTCAACAAAAAACCTAAAGCGCAAGGCGAATCCGAAAGAACGCGGTTTAGAGATCAGAGAAATTTCTCTTTCCAGAGCCGCAGCTTTTTCAGCGACACACCGATGCCGCCGCAGACTTCGATCAGCGGATTGTCGAAGCGCGCAAGCAGCCCGGCATGCACGTCGGCAACAGCAAGGGCGGCACCGCAGGCCGGCTCGACCAGAATGCGCTGCGCATCGGCAAACTTCAGGCAGGCGGCAACGGCATCGGCGTCGCTGACGAGAACACTTTCGATCGGATGCCGTTTCGGCAGGTCGAAGACATGCTGGGCCACCTGCCGCGCGCCGAGCGATGTGGCGATCGAGGTGATGGCGGGCAGGGTTATGCGCTCATTTGCCTTGAGGCTCTCATGCAGCGAAGCCGCCCCTTCCGTCTCGACGGCAATCACAGGCACGTCGGGCAGCCCGTTTCGCTTCAGCCCCGCGACAATGCCGGCAAGCAGCCCGCCGCCGCCGACGCTGGTGACGACGCAGTCAAATTCCGCACCCTTCATCACCACCTCGTCGATCAGCGTCGCATGACCATCCCACAGAAGTGGATGATCGAAAGGATGCACATAGCTTGCCTTGCGGCTTCGGGCGAGTTCGACCGCGTGGGCATTGGCTTCGTCGAAAACGGCGCCGTGCACGAGGACATTGGCGCCGGTAGCGGCAATCGTCTGCCGCACATCGGCCGCCGTCGTCTCCGGCACGACGATCGTCACCGGCACACCGAGCGCCCGGCCGGCATAGGCCGCGGCAATGCCGGCATTGCCGCCGGAAGCGCAGAAGATCTCGCGCGCGCCATTTTCCACCTCGTGCTGGCAAAGCCGGCCGACGCCGCGCAGCTTGAAGCTGCCGGAGGGCTGCAGCGCATCGAGCTTCAGCCAGAGCGGCTTGCCACTGGCGCTGTAGTCGGGGGCGGTCCGAACCAGCGGCGTGTCGAGATGGAGAGGTGCGAAAGCCATGGGAGAATATCCTGCAAATAAAAAGGTGGCGACCGTTCTAATGCGTTTGCCGGTCCAGGAGCAACTATTGCGGCCGGCGGCGAAGCGTACCGATTCAGGCCTTCTCTCGCTTGAAATGCCCATTTCCGGGGTCTAAGAAGCCGCAGCTTGTTTTTCCAGGAGGGCTTCATGACAGCGCGCAATCTTTTCCTGCTGCCGGGTGACGGCATCGGTCCCGAGGCCATGGGCGAGGTCCGCAAGATCATCGCCTATATGAACGAGGCGATGAACGCCGGTTTTGTCACCGACGAAGGCCTTGTCGGCGGCTCTGCCTATGATGCCCATGGCGCGGCGATCTCGGAAGCCGACATGCAGAAGGCGCTGGCCGCCGATGCCGTTCTGTTCGGCGCCGTCGGCGGCCCGAAATGGGATAGCGTGCCGTACGAAGTGCGTCCGGAAGCCGGCCTGCTTCGCCTGCGCAAGGATCTGCAGCTCTTCGCGAACCTGCGTCCCGCCATTTGCTATCCGGCCCTCGCCTCGGCCTCCTCGCTGAAGCCGGAGCTCGTCGAAGGCCTCGATATCCTGATCATCCGCGAGCTGACCGGCGGCGTCTATTTCGGCGAGCCGAAGGAGATCATCGATCTCGGCAACGGCCAGAAGCGCGGCATCGACACGCAGGTCTATGATACCTACGAGATCGAACGCATCGCCGGCGTCGCCTTCGAAATGGCCCGCACGCGCCAGAACCGCGTCTGCTCCATGGAGAAGCGCAACGTCATGAAGTCGGGCGTGCTCTGGAACCAAGTGGTGACCGAGACGCACAAGGCGAAATATTCCGACGTCCAGCTCGAACATATGCTGGCCGATGCCGGCGGCATGCAGCTGGTGCGCCAGCCCAAGCAGTTCGATGTCATCGTCACCGACAATCTCTTCGGCGATATGCTCTCCGACGTCGCCGCCATGCTGACCGGCTCGCTCGGCATGCTGCCCTCGGCCTCGCTCGGCGCGCCGGACGGCAAGACCGGCAAGCGCAAGGCGCTCTACGAGCCGGTGCACGGCTCGGCCCCCGATATTGCCGGCAGGGGCATCGCCAATCCGATCGCCATGATCGCATCCTTCGCCATGTGCCTGCGTTACTCCTTCAATATGGTGAAGGAAGCCGACGACCTGGAAAAAGCGATTGCCAACGTGCTCGACAAGGGCATCCGCACCGGCGACATCATGGCCGATGGCGCAAGGCAGGTCGGCACCGTCGAGATGGGCGATGCGATCCTTGCCGAGTTCAAGGCGCTTTCGGCCTGATATATTTCACGTGAAACAGTATCAGCCCTTCGCATCCACGCGGAGGGCTGCTTTTTCTGGAGTCGGCGGCCGCAACGCTTGGTCGAATTCTCCGAGCCGGACTATCCTCGGCCACAATCTCGTGTATTTTTGCGCGGGATTTCACGAGCGCATGACCGAGAACTGAAATCGATTTTCGGCCATGCCAATTCGAACGGACGACGGCATGCGGGCATTTTGGACTTCCCTGGACAGGCGTTGGCGCCGAAGCGACGCTGCCATGCCGCCTTTGCGCTGGCAGGTCTGCCTCTTCATCACGATCAATGCCGTGATCCTTTCCATGCTGCTCTTCGATGCGCCGATAGGCGCCAGCGAACCTCCCGCTCCGGTGAAGCAGCTTGGCGAGCTCCTGACCGGTTTCGGCGATTCCGCCTGGCTGATCCTTACCAGTATCCTGCTCTTCTTCCAGGGCAGGGCGGGCTACAAGCTTCTGACGACGGCGCGCTCGAGGGCGCAGGCACTCTACGTCAGCTGGATCGGCGCCTATCTCTTCACCACGGTCGTTTTCTCTGGGCTTCTCGCCAATCTCCTGAAGCGGGCGATCGGAAGGGCTCGTCCCGATCACTTCCACGATTACGGCATGTTTTCTTTCACGCCCTTTTCGGGCCATTCCGCTTTCGAAAGCTTTCCCTCAGGCCATTCCACCACGGTCGGCGCTTTCTTCGCGGCCTTCGCGCTGCTGTTTCCGCGCTACCGCGTTGCCTTCATCGCCTGCGCCATCTGGCTCGGCATGACGCGTGTCATGGTCGGCGCCCATTATCCGAGCGATGTCATCGCCGGCCTTGCCTTCGGCGCCTGGTTCTCGCTGTTGATGGCGATCGTCTTTGCCCGCTGCGGGTTGCTCTTCAAACTGGCGCCGGATGGCTGGCCGCTCGCCAAGCGCCTTTTCCCTGACATGGAAAAGCCCGGCGCCTTGTGAGCGCCGGGCCGTTTCTCGAGCTTCTCAGACGCGCGCGCGCCATCAATCCATTGCGTGGATATCCCGGTTTTTCGTTTCCGGCAGGAAGATCAGGCCGATCACCAGGGTGATCGCCGCAAAGACGATCGGATACCAGAGACCGTAATAGATATCGCCCGCCGCAGCGCTCATCGCGAAGGCCGTCGCCGGCAGCAAGCCGCCGAACCAGCCATTGCCGATGTGATAGGGCAGCGACATGCCGGTATAGCGGATGCGGGTCGGGAAGAGCTCGACCAGAAGTGCCGCAATCGGGCCGTAGACCATCGTCACATAGAGGACGAGGACGAACAGGATGGCGACCGTGCCGATCCAGTTGACGCGAGCAGGATCGGCGGTCATGGCGAAGGTGCCGCCATTGGCGATGTTGTAGACCGCCATATCGGTGACGCCATTGGCCTCTTCCGCCGTCAGCAGCTTGCCTTCGACCAGCTTGGCCGCCGGCATGGTTTCCTTCTCGCCGGCGCGGACAGCTTCGGCATTGAGCGCCAGTTCCGCATTGGCGGCGATGAAGGCATCGAGCTTGGCATCCGGCACCTTAGCGACGCCGCGTTTCAGCGGATAGCCGGCATCGTGAAGCGCTATGTTGATGCTCTTTTCGAAGGCGGCGGTCATGCCCTTCGCCTTGTCGCCGGCAGCAGCGGCATCGAAGCTCGGCACCGTCGCGTTACCCACCTTCACCGTCGCCGGTTGTCCGGCAGGGCCGGCCACGACGTCATAAGGCACCGAGTTCTTCGTCAGGAACGCCGTCGCCACGTCGCAGGAGCTGGTGAATTTCGCCGTGCCCGTCGGGTTGAACTGGAACTTGCAGTCCGCGGGATCGGCCGTGACCGTCGCGCGGATCGAAGCCTGCGCTTCGGCAAGCCCCGGGTTTGCCGTCCAGGTCATCGCCTTGAACAGCGGATTATAGGTCACCGCGGCGATGAGAAGACCAGCCATGATGATCGGCTTGCGGCCGATCTTGTCGGACAGGCCGCCGAAGATGACGAAGAAGGGCGTTCCAAGCAGAAGTGAGATGGCGACCATGATGTTGGCCGATTGCAGATCCACTTTCAGCACGTTCTGCAGGAAGAACAGTGCATAGAACTGGCCGCCGTACCAGACGACCGCCTGGCCCATCGTCGCGCCGAGAAGCGCGATGATCGCGATCTTGGCGTTACGCCATTGGCCGAAAGCTTCGGTCAGCGGCGCCTTGGAGCCTTTGCCCTCCGCCTTCATGCGCTGGAATGCGGGCGACTCGTTCATCTTCAGCCGAATCCAGACGGAAATACCGAGCAGGACGACCGAGACCAGGAACGGAATACGCCAGCCCCAGGCGGCGAATTGAACCGGACCCATCAGCGACTGAACCAGGATGATAACGATCAGCGACAGGAACAGCCCGAGCGTTGCCGTCGTCTGGATCCAGGAAGTGAAATAGCCGCGGCGCCCGTTCGGCGCATGTTCGGCGACATAGGTTGCCGCACCGCCATATTCACCGCCGAGTGCCAGGCCCTGCAGCAGGCGTAAGCCGATCAGGATGATCGGGGCTGCAATGCCGATGCTAGCGGCACCCGGCAGAATGCCGACGAGGAAGGTCGACATGCCCATGATCAGGATCGTCACCAGGAAGGTGTATTTGCGGCCGACAAGATCGCCGAGACGGCCGAATACCAGCGCGCCGAAGGGACGCACCAGAAAGCCGGCGGCAAAGGCGAGCAGCGTAAAGATGTTACGCGTCGCCTCGGGATATTGGGTGAAGTAGGTTGCGCCGATATAGGTGGCGAGCGAACCATAAAGATAGAAATCATACCATTCGAAAACGGTGCCGAGCGAAGAGGCGAAGATGACCTTCTTCTCCTCGCCGGTCATCGGACCGGCCTTCGCGCCGTCGATGCTTGCGACATTTGCCATTGTCTGTCCTCCACAGAGTGTGAGCAACGCGCGCGGCCTACTCTCCTCGAGCATACCCCTGGCCGCGACACGCCTGACGGGAGTGTGCCAGAAACGGCAGATCAAAAAGAGGGATGCTTTGGGATTATGACTTTAGTCTAACAGCAGGGCGCTTTGTCGCGCGCATCGCGCTCCGTTGGAAGGAAGTTTGACTGCGGTTTGCGATCTGGACCGTTACGCTCTCAGCGCCTGCGCCGGCGATTGCCGATAGGCAAGCACCGCCGGCAGAGCGGCAAGAATTGCGGCAAAGGCGAGCAGTGCCGCCGCAAGCCCGGCGTCCTCACGGGCGAAGCCGACCGGCATGGCGATACCGCTCGTCTCGGAGAATAGGCCGGACAAAGTCAGCGCCGCAGCATAACCGAAGGCGAATCCGAGCCCGATGCCGACCGCCACCAGGAAGAAGAATTCCAGCCAGACGATGCCGAAGATCGCGCCGCGCGGGGCGCCGAAGGCCCTCAGCGCGCCGATCTGGCGGCGGCGCTGGCCGATATGGATGACCGTGACCAGCACCAGCGAGGCGGCGACGAGAGTTTGCGCCCCGGCGGCGACCGCGACGAGGATCTGCTTGGCGTTACCGAGCGTGGCGTAGAGATTGGTCAGCACCTCGCCGGGAAAGACGGCGACCGTATTTCCGCTGCGATAGTCCTGCCGCAGCTTGTAGGCATCGGCGATCGTCTTCGGCTTGACGAGAATGGCGGGAACGCCGGGAGTGTCCGCAGTCCAGTTCTCGTTGAGCGCAGCATCCGGATCGGCCTCGCCGTGATGCTCATGCCCAGCGTGATGATCGCCGGCTTCTTCATGCTCGTGGCCGGGTTCAGCGGCAGCCGTGGCGGACGCCGCCTCATGATCGTGCCCGGCGCCCTCCTCCGCATGCTCATGCGCCTCCATGCCATGGATATGCCAGACGGCCTGGATCGAAACGAGAATGGCCCGGTCCCAGGCGGTCCCCGTCGGCCGCAGGCGGCCGGCAACATGATAGATGAGTTCGGTATGGGTCTCGCCGCCTTCTTCGGCCGAGCCATGCATCGGCTTGATTTCACCGCCGAGCGGCAGCTTGACCGCGGAGCCGATCACCGCCTCTCCCTCATGTGCGAAAACCTTGCCCTCGGCAAAGCCGCCGGACAGCTTCTCCGCCAGCGTTACCGTCGTCCCGACGATCGGATAGCCGGAGAAGGAATCCCCGAAGCCGATCGGCGCGGCCCAATCGACACGGGGATCGGCTGCAAGCTTTGCCAGCACCTCGCCCGGCATCAGCGGCAGGGGCGAGGGCTGCAGAAAAACGGAAGAGAGGACGAGCTGCGTCTCGCTGCCGCCGGCGCCGATGACGAGATCGAACTTGTCGGCGGCGCGCGCGCTGCCGAGCCGAAGCGCGCGCTCCTGCAGGACGACGCAAACGCCGAGCGCGGTCGCCAGCGCCACCAACAGCACGACGACCAGCGACCCGGCCCAGAGTCGGCGAAGATCGACAAGGATGAAACGGATCATGCAGCTTCCCCCGCCGCCGCAGCGGAATCCTCTCTGATCCGGCCGGAGCCGAAGGTGATGCGTCGGTCGAGGCGGCCCGCGAGGCGCTGGTCGTGCGAAACGATGATCAGCGTGCTGCCTTCGGCAACGGCAAGATCGAGGATGAGATCGCCGACGGCCTCGCCGCTTTCGGCGTCGAGGCTTGCAGTCGGCTCGTCGGCGATGATGACGCCGGGTTTGCGCAGCAGCGCGCGGGCGATCGCCACGCGCTGCATTTCGCCGCGCGACATGGTCTCGATCTTCTGGCCGGGGCGGGCAAGACCGACCGTGTTCAAAAGCGCATGCGCCCGCTCGATGACGGCAGCCGTGGCGGCGCCGGCAAGCCGGGCGGGCAGGAGCACGTTTTCAAGTGCCGACAGGCCGGGGAAAAGATGGAATTCCTGCATGACCAGGCCGATATTGGCGGCGCGGAACCGGTCGCGCCGGCTTTCTGAAAAGCCGGCGATATCCTCACCGTTCCAGCGGATGCGGCCCTGCCGCGTCCGCTCCAGCCCGGCAACGATATTGACGAAGGTGCTCTTTCCGGAGCCGGACGCCCCGGTGATGACAACCCTGCTGCCGGCATCGATCGACAGGCGGCCGATCGCCAGCGCCGGCGAGGCGAGCCCCGGGAAGGTGACATCAAGGTTTTCGATATCGAGCGCGAGCATGTCGGGTTCACACGGCGAAATATTCGGCCTGGCGGATGCGCAGCAGGCTGACGAAGCCGGTTTCCGGATCCGTCCAGGAACCATATTCCAGCGTGCCGCGCACTTCGATCGTCTGGCGCGGCTGCACGAAGGTCTGCTTCTCCCCGAGATAGACGACGACGATATTATCAGGCCAGTCCGCATCGGAAGAGCAGAAGGGGCAGAGCGACATCGGCACTTCGGTGAGCACGAAGAACTGCGCCTCGGCCTTGAGCGGCGGCGCCATGAAGCCCTTCATGCTGATCTCCTGGCCGGCGAGACGCTTGACCTTATCGGAGAACTCAAGGCCGAGCACGCCGAACTTGCCATAGAGCTCGTCGAAGGAGAGCAAAGCGCCGGCGGCACGAACGGCATTGGCGGTGAAGGGGAGCGCAACGGCAGAGCCGATCAGCCGGCGGCGGCTGAGATGCAGCGAAGAGAATATGTCCATGGCGACCTCCAGGAAACAAATCCCGGCCGCTGAACGGCCGGGACCATGATCGACGAAAGACGCAAGGCCGGCAAGCGGCCTTGCATCCAGAGATCAGTTCGTTTGCTTGGCGCCGAGGGCGAAGGTATCGGCGAGCACGCGATAGACGTCGCTCTGTTCCATGTAACCATGGAAGCCTTCGGCGCCCGGACCGGCCGACTGCAGAACGACGTCGTCGACGGCATGGACGCCGCTCTCGCTGCTCTTCGGCAGATTGCCCTGAACGAGGACCGCGCCCGGAACGTCCTTGTACTGTTCGTTGGCGACATATTCCTTCTTTTCGTTCTGGACAGCCGGAACGAACGGACCGTCGAGCTTCGGACGGAAAGTTTCGTAATGGTCAGGGCCGTTATTGGCGCTGAGGAACAGGCGGCGGCTGACGTCGACCTTGTCGGGGTAACCGTCGCCGTTTTCGTCCTTGTAGTTCGGGAAGCCGGCTTCGGCATAGGTGCCGACCTTTTCGCGCATTTCCGTGCCCGGCTTCTCGTCATCGACGGTGCCGATGATCGAAACGCCATGCGTGTGGTCGCCGGCGACGACGATCAGCGTATCCGGATGCGCCTTCTGGAATTCGCGGGCAACGCCGATCGCCTTGTCGAATTCGATGGTGTCGATGACGGCGCGATCCCAATCGAGCGGATGCGACATCTTGTCGATCGAGGAGCCTTCGACCATCAGGAAGAAACCGTCAGGATTCTTGGAGAGGCGATCGAGCGCAACCTTGGTCATGTCGACGAGACCCGGCTGGTTCGGAAACTTCTCGACGGTGCCCTTCTTCAGGAATTCGCGATCGAGCGTGACGTCCATGTTGCCGGTGTGGAAGAGACCGAGCAGATTGCCGTCAGCCGACGCATTGGCTGCAAGCTCGTTCTTATCGGTCGCAAGCTTGTAGCCGGCATCCTGGAACAGCTTGATGTAGTCCTGATTGTCCTTGCGCTTGGAACCGGCGACTTCCTTGCCGAGGAAATAGGCCGAGCCGCCGCCGAGGATGACTTCCGGCTTGACCTCGAGGAGCATGCCGACGATGTCGGCCTTGTCGTTGCGGCTGCGGGTGTGGGAAACGACCGCAGCCGGCGTTGCGTCCTCGATTTCGGACGTCGCGACGATACCGATCGACTTCTTGGTCGTGCGGCGAACGGCTTCCCCAATGGTTTCGACACGCGGGTCGTCAAGCGGAGCGGGCGTACGATCCGCATAAACGCCGAGCGCGTTGACGGCCGTCTTGTGGCCGGTCATGAAAGCCGACATGGTGTTGGCCGAGTCCGTGGCGACGGCATTCGTCGACGACGTGCCGATGAACGCCATATGATCGAGATCGTCCATGTTCAGGCGGCCATTCGCTTTGCCTTCGGTCATGCCCTTGGACATGATGCGGGCGGCAGTGCGATGGGCGACGGAAAGGCCGTCGCCGAGCAGGAAGATGATGTTCTTGGCCTTCGGTTGACCGGTGGTTTCGTAAACGTTCCAGGTGACCGACTTCGTTTCGTCGCCGGCAGAGACCTCGACCTTGTAGTCGCCCGGAGCGGAAATCTTCAGGCCGCGCAGCAGCAGGGCGGAGCCGAGGGCCTTGTCTTCCTTGCCCTTTTCCAATTCGACGAACTGAGCCTCGCCTCCGAGAACGGTCTTGTAATCCTGACCGTTGACCGTGATCTTCACGTCTTCGGCCTTGACCTGCTTGTTGAGCTCGACCTTGAAGTCGAACGGCGAACCGACAAGGATCGTCGCGCGATCAAGCGGGTAGACCGTCGTCGCCTGAGCGGCGCCAGCGAGAATGGTGGTGGCCGCAAAGGCGGCGAGAAGCGTGCGCATGGAAAACCCCCGTTTTCGTTGCAGATATTAACAACCGGGTCGGGATACCCCTGGGTGATGACAGCGGCATGACAAGGCGCCGCAGGACGGCACCGTTCCTTCCGCCTGGCAGCTGTCGGCGCAAAAACCTTGACTCCTGTGGAAAACCTTCTAAGAGCAACAGCGGAAAAGGAATCTCCATGGTTCGCGACGAACACGCCATTGCCGCATGCAATGACCGGGCACGGGTTGCCGGGGTGGATATTGCCGTTCCGGTTTCTGCCAAAACCAAGGCCAAAACGACGACGAAAACCGTCTGACGTCTCTGGCCTGCCGCTCTCTCCCCGGCTCGGCTGGGGACAGGAAGACGCGATCCGTCGCGCCTTTCCCCTCACCGGACCAGAGGAGAGAAGAGAAAGAGAGCTTGAGAAATGGGTTTCAAAGTAGCAATTGCAGGAGCGACCGGAAATGTCGGCCGGGAGATGCTCAACATCCTCTCCGAACGAGGCTTCCCCGCCGATGAGGTCGTGGCGCTCGCCTCGGCGCGTTCGCAGGGCACCGAGGTGTCCTATGGTGACCGGACATTGAAGGTCTCCAATCTGGAGAACTACGATTTCTCCGACACCGACATCTGCCTGATGTCGGCCGGCGGCGAGGTTTCCAAGAAGTTCTCGCCGAAGATCGGCCAGCAGGGCTGCGTTGTTATCGACAATTCCTCGGCCTGGCGCTACGACGCCGACGTGCCGCTGATCGTGCCGGAAGTGAACCCGGATGCCATCAGCCAGTTCACCAAGCGCAACATCATCGCCAACCCGAATTGCTCGACCGCCCAGCTGGTGGTGGCGCTGAAGCCGCTGCACGACTTCGCCAAGATCAAGCGCGTCGTCGTCTCGACCTACCAGTCCGTCTCCGGCGCCGGCAAGGACGGCATGGACGAGCTCTTCAACCAGACACGGGCCGTCTTCGTCGCCGATCCGATCGAGAACAAGAAGTTCACCAAGCGCATCGCCTTCAACGTCATCCCGCACATCGATAGCTTCATGGAAGACGGCTATACCAAGGAAGAGTGGAAGGTGCTGGCCGAGACGAAGAAGATGCTCGACCCGAAGATCAAGGTGACCTGCACGGCGGTGCGCGTGCCCGTCTTCATCGGTCATTCGGAATCGGTCAACATCGAGTTCGAAAACGAGATCACCGCCGACCAGGCCCGCGACATCCTGCGCGACGCCCCGGGCTGCCTCGTCATCGACAAGCGCGAGAACGGCGGCTACATCACACCCTATGAATCCGCCGGCGAAGATGCGACCTACATTTCGCGCATCCGCGAGGACGCGACGGTCGAAAACGGCCTCAATATGTGGGTGGTTTCCGACAACCTGCGCAAGGGCGCAGCGCTGAACGCCATCCAGATCGCCGAGCTGCTCGTCAATCGCGGCCTGGTCAAGCCACGCAAGCAGGCAGCCTGATACCATTTGTAAACCATAAGATGTTAAAGCCCTGCTCGCTGAGCGGGGCTTTTCCGGGCAAATACAACTGTATAAGCGATCGCCAAAAGGTGGTCGTGACAAAATCGCGAGTGGCTGGCATCCTCTTGCCCGCCTGAAAGCTATGCAGATCGAGAGTGGGGTTTCTCAATGCGCATGACAAAGTTGTTTCTGGCGGCCGCTGCGGCAATGGGCCTTCTCCATGCAGGACCGGCGTTCGCGCAAGGACCAGAATGTGGCAATACCAGCGCCGGCTTCGACGCCTGGGTCGCCGATTTCAAACAGACGGCAGCCGCGAACGGCGTCAGCCAGTCGGTGCTCAGCCGCGCCTTCGCCAACGTCAACTACAACAAGCCGACGATCGCCGCCGACCGCGGCCAGAAAAGCTTCAAACTCTCCTTCGACGCCTTCATGCAGAAGCGCGGTGGTGCTGCCATCATCTCCCGCGGCCGTTCGATGAAGGCGGCCAACCAGGCGCTTTTTGCCTCGCTCGAGCGTCGCTTCGGCGTTCCCGCCGGCCCGCTGATCGCCATCTGGGGCATGGAGACCGGTTTTGGCAGCTATATGGGCAACCAGCATACGCTGTCGGCTGTTTCGACCCTTGCCTATGACTGCCGTCGTTCGGAATATTTTACCGACCAGCTCTATGCCGCGCTCCAGCTCGTCTCGGAGGGCTATCTGAGCCCGCAGGCCAAGGGTGCGGCCCATGGTGAAATCGGCCAGACGCAGTTCCTGCCGAGGAACGTCGTGCGTTTCGGCGCCGACGGCGACGGCGACGGCCGTGTCGACATGGTCGGTTCCCGTGCCGATGCGCTGGCCTCGACCGCCAATTTTCTCAAGGGCCACGGCTGGCGGGCCGGCGCCGGCTATCAGCCGGGAGAGCCGAATTTTGCTGCCATCCAGGGCTGGAACGCCGCCAGCGTCTATCAGCAGGCGATTGCCTATATCGGTCAGCAGATCGACGGCGGCAGATAGGCCTGCATAGACAACGATCCCCCGAAACGCCGCTGCAAGATGCGGCGTTTTTCATAGGCGGGAATCGAAACCACCGCCGGAGGCCGTCTTGCGGCGCTCCTCCTGCGGCGGAGCCGGTACGACCGGCCCCGAAACGACGCAGTTGCGGCCGGAGGCCTTGGCGGCGTAAAGCGCCAGATCTGCGCGTTTGACAAGATCCTCGAAGTTCCGGCTTGCGCCGTCGTTTGCCCGGCCGGCGCATCCGAAACTCGCCGTCACCTTGAGCAGCTCGCCGCTCGGTAAAGGGATTTCCGCCATCTCGATCGCCAGCCGCACCCGCTCGGCGACGATGGCAGCGTCGTCCGGCGTCGAATCGGGCAGAAGCGCCAGGAACTCCTCGCCGCCGTGACGCACCAGCAGATCGAAGGAGCGGAAATTCTCGCGCGCGATGCCCGCGACATGGCGAAGCACGGCGTCGCCGGCATCATGACCGTTGACATCGTTGATCTTCTTGAAATGATCGAGATCGAACAGCACGACGGATATCCAGCGCGATCCGTGTTCGGCCTGGGTGAGAAGCGCCGATGCGGCGACCTCGAAGCCGCGCCGGTTGTACAGGCCGGTCAAGAGGTCGGTCTGGGCGGCGTTGCGCAGCTCCCCCACCAGCGCCTCGCGATCCTGCGTCAGCCGGTCGATCAGGCGCAGCCCCCTTGCCGCCAGCACCATCACCAAGGTGGCGAGGATCAGCAGACCAGCGCACAGCGCCAGGATCCGCGTCAAATGCAGGTGCGAACGCGTCGAAAAGTTCTCGCCGGTGTCGTGAATATCGCGGGCGGCTTCGATCATCTTCTGCTGCAGGAAACTCATGCGTTCGTTCTGCGCCGTGGCCCAGACGTCACGTATTGCGCGCGTCGGCCGCGATCCGGCGAGGATCGCATCGGTGATGGCATTCGCCTTCACCTGGCTGCTGCGACCGAGATAGCCGACGATATCGCGCTCGATCGACGTCGAGGAATGGAAGACCATGTGATCCATACCTTCGCCGATCATCACTTTTCCCTGCACGAACAGCTCCACCGGAAATCTGGCGGAAGGGCCGCGGTCGAGGTAACGCATGCCGATCCCGGTGATCAGCCTTTCGCCGTAGTAGGTCAGCATGATGCCCATCAGCTGATTCGATTTCTCGAGCAGCACCGGATCGTTGATCAGCGGGGAGAGCGCATCGACGACGGCAAGCTGCTTGAGAGCCGCGTACCAGTAGATGGAACCGGGATCGCTGCCGGCATAACGACCCTGGTCGACGGCGCTTCGGGCAGCGACGATGCGGCTATAGGCGAGGCCGAGAGCCGACAATTCGTCCACGAGCCCTTCGTCGAGCGCATCGCGGGAAGGCAGGCTGGCGTGAAAAGCCAGGCGTTCGTCGTCGAGCGTCGCCCGGCTGCGCTGCATTTCGATCGCGGTCCTGCTGCTGGGATGGGCGAGATAGCGGCGCGTGGCGCCGATTTCACTCAGGATCTCCGTGGCGGCGATGGACCCGCCGCGGGCAAGCACGTCGGCGAACTGCCGGTCTTTTTCGAGGTTCCTGTATTGCGTCAGCGAACTCCGGATGACGACGACGCCTTCGATGAGCATGAAGACGAAGGGCAGCATGATGGCCGCCAGAATAACCTTTTTGATGGTTTCGAACTTCATCGCCAATCGCCACGGTGATCAAGACGTCGGTCGTGCGCGACCAATTCAGGGAGCTTAACAACAATCCTTAAAAAACTGATAAACCCGTTGATCCCTAGATCTCGGGGCGAATGAAATCACGCGTTTCGGCGTCCATGACCCAGAGTTCACCCGTCGATATGTCGAACCAGGCGCCGTGGAGATGCATTTTTCCCGCTTCCTCGAGCGCCTTGATGTCGGGAAAGCTTCTGAGATTGTCGATCGAATTGCGGATCGAGACACGCTCCAGCGCCGTCTGCCGCTCGGCGGCCGTCATCACGTCGTTGCTCTGGATCTGCTCGGCTGCCGGTTTGACCAGCGACATCCAGCGACCGATGAAATCGCCCGGCGACAGCGGCTCGGCATTCGGATCGAGCGCCGCGCGGATGCCGCCGCAGCGGCCGTGGCCCATCACCACGATATCCGAGACCTTAAGCGCCTGCACCGCAAATTCGAGCGCGGCCGATGTCGAATGGAAATGGCCGTCCGGCTCGTAGGGCGGCACCATATTGGCGACGTTGCGGATAACGAAAAGTTCGCCCGGGCCGGCATCGAAGATCAGCTCGGGAGCCGCCCGTGAATCCGAACAGGCAATCACCAGCGTGCTGGGACTTTGACCGTTTTCGGCCAGTTGCCGATATCGGTCGCGGGCATCGGCGTAACGCCCGTTCATAAAGTTGCGATAACCGTCCAGAAGGGTGTTTGGAAAACGCTGCATGCTTCTGGATTAGCGCGCGCGGAAGACAAGATCAACTGCTGCACCGCAAAATGAGCAAACTGACAGATGCGTCATTTTTTCCGCCACTGCGCCGGGTGGACGAGCCGCCGCATCTGTACCATGGCCATCGGCGTCGAAAGGCTGGACGCGTCGCTTGCCAGCATCAACTCGTTGCTGCCGCGCTTGACCGCACGCGCGAGCACCTCGAACACGCTGGCGGTGGCAAGCTGCAACGCCTTTTCATCATCGAGGCCGGACAGCAGCCGCGACAGGAAAACCGCGGCGAGCAGATCGCCGAGACCATTCGGCGGGTTCTCGACGACGCGGTGCTCGGCAAGAAGCGCGTGACGGCCGGAAAGGTAGAGATTGCCGGTACCACCCGCCATCATCGGCACCGCCGAGGTGACGAGCATGCGCGATGGCCCGAGCGCTAGCGCCGCCTCCATGATCGCGCTGTTGTCGTCAAGTGCTGCTCCCGACAGCCAGGCAAGCTCGTAGCGGTTCGGCGTCGCCAGCGAAGCGAGCGGGATGAGATGGTCACGAATGGCCTCGGCCGTGGCTTCCGGCACGTAGAGGCCGCCGAGGTCGCCCATGACGGGATCGCAGACATACAGCAGTTCGGGATTGTTTTGCCGGAGCGCAGCGATCAGCCGGGCGACGGAGCGCGCCTGGGCGGCATTGCCGAAATAGCCCGAAAGCACCGCCCGGACTTCGCCGATCCAGGGCGCACGGATCAGATCGTCGATCGCCGCGTCGAAATCGGCTTCCGCAAATGTCAGCCGCGTCGAACGGCCATGGCCGGGATGCCAGGGCAAAACGACGGTCGGCAGCGCCCAGACCGGATGGCCGAGCGTCTCCAGCGCAAACACCGCCGCCCGGTTGCCGACCGAGCCGCGCACGACATGGCTGGAAATGACGATGACTGCGCCCGCTGCATTTTCCGACATGATACCAAGGTCCGAATGATGATGGCGTTTGATGATCTTTTTGACGCCGCGCTGTCAACCATTCTTCACGTGAGCATGGAAATGTGCGGCGGAAGAAGAAACAAAAAGAGGGCCGTCCACGTTTGTTTTGGCTACGAAATCGGAAAAATCTCCGACAATTTCCCATTTCCGACGTCAAAAAAGCATCAAAACCATCCCGCTGGCCCCCATTTTAGAGATTTTTTCGAAGAATCTTCTGCTAGCTTGCAGAAAATCAGTCCATTGCGGGAGGCGATCCATGGCTGCCAGAAACAATCCGAAACGAGAAAAACAGATTGAAGGGGCGCGAAAGATCGCCAAGGAGAGGGGCGAGGCCCATCTCGATCCGGAAATTCTCTTCGGCCGGGCAAGCAATGACGATCTCGAACGCTACACGCCTGAAATGCTGGCGCTTTCTGCCGTGCATTCGGCGAAAGAACTTGCCGCCTGGAACAGCAAGACCCCGCGCGTCAGTATCGACACCATCGGCGGTGTGGCGCCTGAGGGTATTGCCGTCTCGGTGCTTTCGGTCACCGACCGGAATATGCCTTTCCTCTATGAATCGGTGATGGGTGAAGTGACGAGCACCCACCGCGATCTCTTCATGGCCATACATCCCATCCTCATCATGGAGAAGGGCAAGGCGCCTACGCTCTATTCGGCCGACCAGCCGAGTGATCCCGCGACGCGCGTCAGCCACATCCAGCTTCATATCGCCCCGTTGAATTCCAGCCAGGCTGCCGATCTCGTCAATCGCATCCAGACTGTGCTCGAACATGTCCGTCTGTCCGTCTCGGACTGGGAGCCGATGCTTTCCAAGCTCGACGGGGTGATCGCCGAGCTTTCGGCCAATGGCGCCGGCCGCAGGAAGGCCGAACACGCCGAGGCGGTGGCATTCCTCACCTGGCTGCGCGACGAGAATTTCACCTTCCTCGGCATGCGCGAATATCTTTATTCCGGCAAGGGTTCGGATGCCAAGGTCGAGCGCGACAAGGGGACGGGCCTCGGCATCCTCTCCAATCCCGATGTTCTCGTGCTGCGTACCGGCAAGGATGCCGTCACCACGACACCCGAGATCCTCGCCTTCCTCGACGGCCCCGACTTCCTGATCGTCACCAAGGCGAACGTGAAATCGATCGTCCATCGCCGCGCTTATATGGATTATGTCGGTGTCAAACGTTTCGACGCCGAGGGCAATGTTACCGGCGAACTGCGCATCGTCGGCCTCTTCACCTCAACCGCCTATACCTCGCTCGCCTCGGAAATCCCGCTGCTACGTTCCAAGATCGAAAAGGTGAAGGAGCATTTCGGCTTCGACCCGATGAGCCATTCCGGCCGCATGCTTGACAACACGCTGGAATCCTATCCGCGCGACGATCTTTTCCAGATCGACACAACATTGCTTGCAAGCTTTGCCGAGCAGATCAACGACCTGGCCGACCGGCCGCGCGTGCGCGTCCTGCCGCGCATCGACCACTTCGACCGCTTTGTCTCGGTGATCGTCTATGTCCCGCGCGAGGAATACGATTCCATCGTCCGCGAGCGGATCGGCACCTAATGAAGACGGTCTATGACGGGCGTGTCTCCGCCTATTACCCGGCTTTCCCCGAAGGCGGCGTGGCGCGCGTGCATTTCATCATCGGCCGCTCCGGCGGCAAGACGCCACGCATTCCGCAAGCCAAGCTCGAGCAGACGATCCGCGAAATCACCGCCCGCTGGGACGACCGCTTCGAAGTGCTGGCCGGGCCGAAGGCGCCGAAAATTTCGGTCGACCAGGCCTTTCAGGATTCCTTCACCCCTGAGGAAACCGTGGCGGACCTCGCCGATATCGGCGCCTGCGCCGCCGGCGAGCCGCTCCGCATCCAGTTCTATGATCGCCAGGAAGAACAGGGCCGCATCCTTTCGCTGAAGATCTTCCACGCCGGCGGCCAGCTGGCGCTGTCACGGCGCGTGCCGCTTCTCGAGAACCTCGGCTTCAATGTCGTCAGCGAACGCACCTTCGATATCGGGGTGCCGGTCGCCGACGGCCAAACCCAACTCGTCGTGCTGCACGACATGGAGCTCGAGACCCGCAACGGCCGCGACATCGACCTGCAGCGTTATGGCGCCGCCCTCGAGGAAGCCTTCGTCGCAGCCTTCGCCGGCACGATCGACAATGACAGCTTCAACCGGCTGATCCTTTCGGCGGGGCTCTCGGCCCGCGAGACGAATGTGCTGCGCGCCTATGCCCGCTACCTCCGCCAGGCCGGCATCGCCTATTCGCAGGACTATATCGCAACGACGCTCGACAAATATCCTGATGTCGCTGCCGCCATTTTCCGGCTGTTCCACGACACGCTCGATCCCAAGCTGCCGGAGAAGGCCCGGGTGAAGAAGCTCGCCGAGCTGCACCAGGCGATCGAGGCCGAGCTTGCCGAGGTGCCGAGCCTCGACGACGACCGCATCCTGCGCCGCTACGTCAACATCGTCGATGCGACGCTGCGCACCAATTATTTCCAGAAAAATCCTGATGGTTCGCCGAAATCGATGCTCGCCTTCAAGCTCGATCCGCACTTGGTCGACGGGCTGCCGCAGCCGAAACCCTTCCGCGAGATGTTCGTCTACGGCGTCGAGGTCGAAGGTGTGCATCTGCGCTTCGGCAAGGTGGCGCGCGGCGGCCTGCGCTGGTCGGACCGCGCCGAGGATTACCGCACCGAGGTGCTCGGTCTCGTCAAGGCGCAGCAGGTCAAGAACGCCGTCATCGTGCCGGTCGGCGCCAAGGGCGGCTTCTATCCGAAAAAGCTTCCCGCCGGCGGCAGCCGCGACGAGATCTTCAATGCCGGCCGCGAGGCCTACAAAACCTATATCCGCACGCTGCTTTCGATCACCGACAATATCTCCGGTGCCGAGATCGTGCCGCCGAAGGATACGGTGAGGCTCGACGGCGACGACCCCTATTTCGTCGTCGCCGCCGACAAGGGCACGGCAACCTTTTCCGACACCGCCAATGCGCTGGCGCAGGAAGCCGGCTTCTGGCTGGACGATGCCTTCGCCTCCGGCGGCTCGGCCGGTTACGACCACAAGAAGATGGGCATCACCGCCCGCGGCGCCTGGGAAACCGTCAAACGCCATTTCCGCGAAATGGACATCGACATCCAGACGACCCCCTTCACCGTCGCCGGCGTCGGCGACATGTCGGGCGACGTCTTCGGCAACGGCATGCTGCTCTCGCCGAAGATCCGGCTCGTCGCCGCCTTCGACCACCGCGACATCATCATCGATCCCGATCCCGACATGGAAAAGACGCTGGCAGAACGCCAGCGGCTCTTCGACCTGCCGCGCTCGAGCTGGCAGGATTTCGACAGAAACGTGCTCTCGAAGGGAGCGATGATCATTTCCCGCGCGGCGAAATCGGTGACGCTGACGCCGGAAGCGGTCGCTGCGATCGGCATCGACAAAGCCGTGGCCACGCCGTTCGAGATCATGACGGCGATCCTGAAGAGCCCGGTCGACCTGCTCTGGTTCGGCGGCATCGGCACCTATGTCAAAGCACCGTCCGAAACCGATACCGAAGTCGGCGACCGTGCCAACGACCCGATCCGCATCACGGCGGCGGAGGTGCGCGCCAAGGTGATCGGCGAGGGCGCAAACCTCGGCGTCACCCAGAAGGGCCGTATCGCCTACGGTCTTAACGGCGGGCGCTGCAATTCCGACGCCATCGACAACTCGGCCGGCGTCAACACCTCGGACGTCGAGGTCAACATCAAGATTGCGCTGGCGGCCGCCATGCATGACGGGCGGCTGACGCGGGCAAAACGCGACCAGCTGCTTTCGTCGATGACCGGCGAAGTGGCGGCCCTGGTGCTGCGCAACAACTACCTGCAATCGCTGGCGATCTCGCTGACCGAGCGCAAGGGCACGGCCAACGGCCTGGAGCTCGGCCGTTTCATGAGCGTGCTCGAGGGGGCCGGTCAGCTGAACCGCAAGGTCGAGACCTTGCCCGACGACCAGACCCTCGCCGAACGTTATACGGCCGGCAAGCCGCTGACGCGGCCGGAAATCGGCGTGCTTGTCTCCTATGCCAAGATCGTGCTCTTCGATGCGCTCGCCGCCAGCGATCTGCCCGACGACCCCTATTTTGCCGCGACGCTGTCGAATTATTT
This sequence comes from Rhizobium sp. K102, assembly GCF_022385315.1. NCBI lineage: Bacteria > Pseudomonadati > Pseudomonadota > Alphaproteobacteria > Hyphomicrobiales > Rhizobiaceae > Rhizobium > Rhizobium sp. K102. The sequence continues at coordinate 3,635,157 of NZ_CP092436.1, read as the reverse complement.
CCCCGTCAAAATGCAGAAGTCGAACGCCGGCGACATCGCCAGCCACCGCCTGCGGCGTGAAATCGTCGCGACCGTGCTGGCCAACGAAGCGATCAATCGCGGCGGGCCGAGCTTCACCGTCGCCATGATGGACGCGACGGCGGCTTCGGCGCCGGAAGTGGTGCGCGCTGCAATCGTTGCCCGCGACGGTTTCGACCTCACCCGGCTCTGGGCCGAGACGGATGCGCTCGACGGCAAGGTTTCCGGCGAGGTGCAGAACCGTATCTACGAGGAGATCAGCCACAGCTTCACCGTGCTGGCGCGCCTGCTTCTGAAGACCGGCATGGGCAAGATCGATATGGCGGAAGTGATTAGTCGGCTGCAGGCAGCTCTCAAAAAGCTAAAGCCTGCCTTCGCCGAACAGTCCGCCGTCGATGCCGCCGCGCGCCAGGCGGACTATGTTCAAGCCGGCGTGCCGGAGAAACTCGCAGCCGAGATCGCCAATCTCCAGAGCTTCGCGCTGGTGCCGGAGATCATGCAGATCGCCGAACGAACCGGCGAACCCCTGGTGCGCGCCGCCGAGAACTATTTCGCGGTGTCGCAGACCTTCCGGATCGCACGGCTGCTGGCGGCGGGTGGACGCATCCTCACCTCCGACCACTACGAAAACCTGGCCCTTGCCCGCAGCATCGACCAGATCGCCAGCGCCCGGCGCGACATCGTCATCTCGGCCCTTTCCGACCACGGCAAGGAGAAGCTGCCCGTCCAGGCCTGGCATGCCCAGGATCGCGTCCGCATCAACCGCATCGTCGAGGAGCTTTCGAGCCTCAGCGACAGCGGCGACCCCAATCTCGCGCGTATTACCGTTGCTGCAGGTATCCTGACCGATCTTGCGCGCGACCGGGCGAGGTGAGACAGTCCGCCAAAACAGGAGCGGATGTTGAATCGCATAGACTGGACAGGGACGCAGCCGCCGAAAGCCACGGAGAAGGGCATCTGGGGATGGATGTTCTTCGATTGGGCGGCGCAGCCCTTCTTCACCGTCGTCACCACCTTCATCTTCGGGCCTTATTTCGTTTCGCGCCTGACCGATGACCCGGTGTCGGCTCAGACGACATGGAGCAACATGGCGACGATCTCCTCGGTGATCATCGCCCTGCTCTCGCCGGTTCTCGGCTCAATCGCCGACCAGTCGGGCGCACGCAAACCCTGGATCGGCTTCTTCGCGATCATCAAGATCGCGAGCCTGTTCGGCCTGTGGTTCGCCGCCCCGGGTTCGCCTGTCCTCTATCCCGTGATCTTCATGATCCTCGCCTCGATTTCAGCCGAGTTTTCGATCGTCTTCAACGATTCGATGATGCCGCGCCTGGTCGCCAAGCACGAGGTCGGCAAGCTTTCCAACACCGCCTGGGGGCTTGGTTATCTCGGCGGCATGATCGTGCTGATTGCCGTCGTCACGCTTCTGGCGGCAAGTCCGGAAAGCGGCAAGACCGTTCTCGGCCTCGACCCGCTTTTCGGCCTTGATCCCAAGACCGGCCAGGATGCGCGCATCACCGGGCCGATCTCGGCCATCTGGTACCTGATCTTCATCCTGCCGATGTTCTTCTTCACGCCCGATGTCGGCAGAGGCCTGCCCTTCGGCACTGCCATTCGCGCCGGCCTGCGGGAGTTGAGAAACACGCTCGGCGAACTCAAAGAGCGGCGCGGCATCCTGAAATTCCTGATTGCCCGCATGATCTATCAGGACGGCGTCAACGGCCTGCTGATCCTCGGCGGCGTTTTCGCCGCCGGCATGTTCGGCTGGGCGACGATCGAGATCGGCCTCTACGGCATCATCCTCAACGTCGTCGCCATTTTCGGCTGCCTGATCGCCGGCCGAATCGACAAGGGCGTCGGTTCGAAGGTAACCGTCGTCATCAGCCTCACCATGCTGCTTCTCGCCACCATCGGCATTATCTCGACCGGGCCGGGCTATACGCTGTTTGGCCTGATGGCGCTGCCGTCGGCCGATTCCGGCGGCCTCTTCGGCACCGCGGCGGAAAAGGCCTATATCCTCTATGGCCTCTTGATCGGGTTCGCCTTCGGGCCGGTGCAGGCCTCGTCGCGCTCTTATCTCGCCCGCAGCGTCAGCCTGGAGGAAGCCGGCCGCTACTTCGGCATCTACGCGCTTTCAGGGCGCGCCACGAGCTTCATGGCGACGCTGCTCTTCTCGCTGATGACCTATATCAGCGGATCACCGCGGCTAGGAATGGCGACGTTGATCCTGTTTCTTGCCGGCGGCCTGCTGCTCTTGATCCGCACGCCCTATCCCGCCGACCGGGCATAGGAATGCCCGGTCATTTCCGGCTTCAGAGCATGATGCCGAAAAGTGTGAGCGGTTTTCGGGCGACATCATGCTCTAACTCTTTAATTTAGAACAGGATTCAGATTTTAGGCCGACCCGGCCTAAAATCATCCTGTTCTAGTGGCGGAAGTGACGCATGCCGGTGAAGACCATCGCGACGCCGTGTTCGTTGGCGGCATCGATGACCTCCTGATCGCGCATCGAGCCGCCCGGCTGGATCACCGCCGTCGCGCCTGCGGCAATCATCGACAGGAGACCGTCGGCAAACGGCAGGAAGGCTTCGGAGGCAACCGCCGAACCCTTTGTCATCGGAACCGCAAGGCCGAGCGCCTTGGCCGCCTCTTCGGCCTTCAGCGCAGCGATGCGGGCCGAATCGACCCGGCTCATCTGGCCGGCGCCGATACCGGCCGTCTGGCCGTCCTTGGCGTAGACCACGGCATTCGATTTGACATGTTTGCCGACCTTGAAGGCGAACTTCATGTCCTCGAGCTCCTGCGCCGTCGGCGCACGCTTGGTGACGACCTTGAGCTCCAGATCCTCGACCATGCCGTTGTCGCGGCTCTGCACCAGCAGGCCGCCGGAGACGGTCTTCGCCGTCAGCCCTGCAACGCGCGGATCGGGCAGGCCGCCGGCCGACAGCAGCCTGAGGTTCGGTTTGCGGGCGACGATCGCCTTTGCCTCTTCGGTGACATCGGGAGCGATGATCACCTCGGTGAAGAGCTTGACGATCTCTTCGGCCGTTTCGGCGTCCAATATCTGGTTGAGCGCGATGATGCCGCCGAAGGCGGAAACGGAATCGCAGGCAAGCGCCCGCTGATAGGCTTCGACCAGGCTCGCTCCGGTGGCGACGCCGCAGGGATTGGCATGTTTGATGATGGCGCAGGCCGGCGCCTTTTCCGGCAGAAACTCGGCGACGAGCTCGTAGGCGGCGTCGGTATCGTTGATGTTGTTATAGGAGAGCTGTTTGCCCTGGAGAAGGACAGCCGTCGAAACACCCGGACGCTTCTCGCCGGTCACATAGAAGGCCGCCTTCTGGTGCGGGTTTTCGCCGTAGCGCATCTCTTCCTTCAGCACGCCGCCGATGACGCGGTGGCGCGGCGTGTCGATCGACAGCGCCTCGGCAAACCAGTTGGAAATCGCAGCGTCATAGGCGGCGGTGCGGGCATAGGCTTTGGCCGCCATGCGCTGGCGGAAGGCGTAGGCCGTCTTGCCGGCATCGGCCGAAAGCTGCTCCTTGAACTCGGCATAATCGTTGGGATCGGTCAGAATGGTGACATAGGCGTGGTTCTTGGCCGATGCCCGGATCATCGCCGGACCGCCGATATCGATGTTCTCGACGGTCGTCGGATAGTCGCCGCCGGCCGCCCGCACCTCTTCGAAAGGATAGAGGTTGATGACGGCGAGATCGATGGCCTCGATGCCGTGCTTCTTCATCGCTTCCTGGTGCTCGCTGTCGTCACGGATCGCCAGCAGGCCGCCATGCACTGTCGGGTGCAGCGTCTTGACGCGTCCATCCATGATCTCGGGAAAACCGGTGATGTCGGAAACATCGGTGACAGCGAGACCGGCCCCGGCAATCGCCTTGTAGGTGCCGCCGGTCGAGAGCAGGCGCACGCCTCTTTCAGACAAGGCCTGAGCGAGCTCGACGATCCCCGTCTTGTCGAAGACGGAGAGGAGCGCGGTCTTGATTTCGACCTTGTCCGGGGCGGGGATCTTCTTGGAAATGACGGCCATGAACTTTCTCCGTTCGGTTTCGGTTCTGCTTGCGCCGCGTTAGCACAGCTTCGCCGCCGCGCAAACAGGCGCTATCCCTTGCGGGATAAAAACCAGCGGATTTCCGTCTTCTCGGCAAGATCGAAGTCGATCTCGATCTGGTCCGAGCCGCAAATGCCGGAGCTGTCGGCAAAGAAAATGTCCTCCGAAATCAGCACTTCATTGCCGGGGCCGGAAAACAGCCAGCTTTCGCCGTCCGGCGCCGTCAGCAGCACCGACTCCCCGTCACTCTGCTGCAGGACGATCGAAGGATGGACGTGAAAACGGGCGACAGCCTTCACCGGCTCGTCAATCTCATATCCTTCATGGACGACAAGCCGGTCGCGGCCGGTCACGATCGTGCCCGCCGCATTGAGCGTGATTTCACGCTCGTGCAGCACACCGAAGGCTCGCACATAACCGTCATGGCTGAGCTTGATGCCGTCGCGTCCGTCCTCCGTTTCGGCACGCTCGACGGTGACGATCCTGACCGGTTCGGTAATCGCATGGTTGAGGAAAGGCGAGAGTGAGAAACGACTGGACGACGTGTCGTTGAGGATGACGGTCGAATGCGCCGCGGTGGTGCGCGCCATCTGGACATAGCGGTGCCCGGCAAATTTCGGCGAGCCGGAATTGACGATGAAGCGATGGCGGCCCGACGACATCTCGAAGGAGAGGGTGCCGGCATGCGCAGTGCGCAACGCGCCTCCCGAAGGCGGCGTGCCGGTATCGGCAATGATGATTGTCCTGCCCCCGGCAAGCCGTTGATAGCGCGACTGCGGCAAAGCCTTGAACGGCTGACCGGCGGTCTCGTCATATCTGAGCACCGACATGAGTTCATTGGCGAGCGTCGACGTCGCGCCGTTGAAAAGCGCCAGATCCCCGTCCTGATGGCGAAAGAACCGCAAGGCCGGATACATGCGGTCGATGCCGGAGATCAGCTTCTGCGGCAGATCATGGCCGAGATTGACATAGGTCTGGCGCAGCGGCAGCAGATCGAGCAGCAGTTCCAGCCCGGCGCGCGGATTGCGCGAGACATGGCCGCCATCCGGCAGAATCTGGCTATCGAATTCGCGGTCGAGCGCCTGGGCCGCCCTTTTGAGCGTGGAGGCGCGGGTCGGCATGGCAACGGAGGCCATGGCGAGCGCAATGCGCAGGCGAAACAGCTCCAGACCGCCGAGCGTATAGGGCGCCATGCGATGCAGGAACCTGACCTGAAACGCCAGCGACTTCATGAAGCGGCGATAGAAGCCGCGGTCGGCATTCTGCAGCACGACCGGCGAATGCGACAGCCAGGCGATGACGCGCTGGGCAGTGACGTCGGTCTCCCAGGCAATTCCTTCCATGCGGCCGGCATGAACGGAAAGCCAGCTGTCGACGATGGCGCGGGCGGCGGCCGAGCTGCGTTCAGTCTTGTGCGCCCGCATGTGCCGCAGCCAGCCGAAGCTGTGAAGGCGGGTCGCGAAGGGGCGCGAGGGCAGGGTGAAGGTAAAGGGCGATTTCCCGTTCGTCTCCAACATCCGCCCGGCCAGGAGAAACCGTCCGTTGAGAATTTCGTCGGCCACATGCGGATCGATGCCGCGCAGATCGGTCGGCGCGACGATCAGGCGTTCGGGTACTTTGATCGAATGGCGAAAGAGCTTCAGGCGCAGCAGCGCGACGCGGCGCAAGGCGCGCCGCCAAGCTTCCCGAACATACATGCTCGCAAAACGCCGACCGGACTGCATATGCTATTGTCTATTGACCCTCGTGGTTAAGAATAGGTGAAAAGCGGCCGATTTCATCGCCCACAATGAATTAATTCGTGACAAAGTTCGAATATACGCAAATTACTGCATTTCAGTTGAGATCATTCGACGGTTCACAACGCACCGTGGCGATGATGCGAGGATTTCAAATCCCCGCATGCTTTGCTCCGACCTTTGAGGTTGGTCAGCCCGCTCGCCGCAGCACGGCCGCGTAAAAGCCGTCGAGGCCGGAGGCGATGCCCTCAGGCATTTTCAGCATGGTCGGAAGCGTGCGGAATTCGCCGAGCGGCGTGATCGCTGCCTCAAGGCCGGGCCAGTCGCCCGCGCTGATCGGAACGCGCTCGATCGCGCCCGTATCGGAAAGAACACGGGCGACAACCTCCTCGCCCTCGGCGGGATCGAGCGAGCAATTTGAAAACACCAGCATGCCGCCGGGCGTCAGCAAGGTCAGCGCATGACGCAGCAGCCGCTCCTGCAACGCCGCCAGCCTGGCGATATCCTCCGGCCCCTTGGTCCACAGCACATCGGGGTGCCGGCGCGTCGTGCCGGTGGAAGAGCAGGGGGCGTCGAGCAGGATCGCATCGAAGCCTTCTGGCGGCTTGAATGTCGTCAGATCTGCCGCGACCGTTTCCGCCGTCAGGCCAAGCCGATCGAGATTCGAGCGCAGCCGTCTTAGCCGGCTTTCCGACTGATCGAGTGCGGTGACCGTGCCGCCGGCAAGGATGAGCTGCGCCGTCTTGCCGCCCGGCGCGGCACAAAGATCGGCGGCACGTTTTCCCGAGAGATCGCCGAAAAGCCTGGCCGGAATGCTTGCCGCCGCATCCTGAACCCACCAGGCGCCCTCATCGAAACCCTCGAGCGACGGAATGCCGCCGTCGAAGGCAGCGAGCCGCACGCCGCCCGTCGGCAGCGCAACGCCGTTCAACCTCTTTGCCCAGCCTTCGGCGTCGGATTTGACGGTCAGATCGATCGCCGCCGGCTCGAGCTGCGATTGCGAGATCGCCAGCGCCGCGTCGCGGCCATAGGCCTTTTCCAGCCGTGCAAGGAACCAGGACGGCATCGGCGCGACCTTGCCGATCTCCGCCAACACCTCGTCCTTTTCGCGGCCGAGCCGACGCAGAACGGCGTTGACCAGCTTGGCGAAACGGCGATTGCGTGGATCCTGATTGGCCTGTTCCACGGCAAGATCGACGGCCGAATGATCGGGCACGTCGAGATAGAGAATCTGTGCCGCGCCGATTGCCAGAACGTGATGCAGCGCCCGCGCGCCCTCCGGCAGCGGCGATTCCAGCAGCGAGGCGATTGCCGCATCGATGCGCGGCAGATGGCGCAGCGTCGTGTTCAGAATGGCGCGCACAAGCGCCCGGTCGCTTTCGCCGAGCGCCTTATAGGCAGGATTGCCATGTTCGTGATCGAGAGCGCCGTCGAGCGGCAGCTTGCGGTCGACGACGGCGGCGAGAATTTTTGCCGCCGCGGCCCGGGCCTGCAGGCCGGGCTTGGCCGCCGGCGCCGATCGGCCGGCCGGTCGGTCGGTGGAGGGTTTCTGTTTACGGAATGGCTTTCTCGTGCCGTCTGAATTCAAGACCACGGACCTCTTGGCGGTTGCGAACCACCGCGACCCGTATTCGGAACAGAGCGCGATTTGCGCGTCGGATTAACAGCACGAACCGGTCCCGTCGAGACATTCATGCCGCTTTGCGCCATCTCCTGCAGCGCGGCGATGCGGTTTTCCGTGTCTGGATGCGTAGAAAACAGATTGTCCATACGCTCGCCGGACAGCGGATTGATGATGAACATGTGCGCCGTGGCCGGATTGCGCTCGGCATCCTCGTTCGGCACATGGGCGGCACCGCGGGCGATCTTGCCGAGCGCCGACGCGAGCCAGAGCGGATTGCCGCAGATTTCGGCGCCGCGGCGGTCGGCCGAATATTCGCGCGTGCGGCTGATCGCCATCTGAACCAGCATGGCGGCGAGCGGCGCCACGATCATCGCCACGAGGACGCCGACGAAACCGAGCGGATTGTTGTTGTTGTCGCGATTGCCGCCGAAGAAGAAGGCAAAATTGCCAAGCATCGAGATCGCCCCGGCAAGCGTTGCCGTGATCGTCATCGTCAGCGTGTCGCGGTTCTGAATATGGGCAAGCTCATGCGCCATCACGCCGGCGACTTCCTCAGGAGACAGTGCCTGGAGCAGGCCCGTCGAGGCGGCGACGGCGGCATTTTCGGGATTGCGGCCGGTGGCGAAGGCATTCGGCTGCGGGCTGTCGTAGAGATAGACCTTCGGCATCGGCAGGCCGGCATTGTGGGCGAGATCACGGATGATCGCGAAAAATTCCGGCGCATTGCGCTCGTCGACCTGCTGGGCGCGATAGGCCGAAAGCACCATGCGATCAGAATTCCAGTAGGAGAAGAAGTTCATGCCGGCGGCAATGAGGAATGCGATCATCATGCCGGCCCGACCGCCGATCAGGAAGCCGACAAACATGAAGAGCGCCGTCATGAAGGCAAGCAACATGGCAGTGCGAACGAGGTTCATTGCGAATCTCCAACTCCGATTTCGGCGCCGCAAGCTTTTAATCCCGGCGCCGGCGCATTATGATTTGGTTATTCACCAGCCATTTTCAATGTTTTCCGGCAGGAGAAGCCATGCAGGACGCCGATAACGACAATAGCCAATCGCCGACGGCCGAAGGATCGGAGCCGCCGCGCAAAATGCTGTCCCCGGCGGCCCAGCGTGCGCTTGCCGAGGCCGAGGAGCGGCGAAAGCACCAAAAGCCGCTGGACCTGCCGCCGGAGATCGGCGGCCGCGGCGGAGCCGAGCCGGCCCGTTTCGGCGATTACGAGATCAATGGCCGGGCGATCGATTTCTAAGCAAGGACTGTCGAGCCCGAATCCGGGCCTTGTGCAGGCCGTCCAATATCAGCCAGCAATGTAAGGTGAGCCGCCCCGGGACTCGGATGGTCGGAGCGGCTCGATATGTCAGGCGGTCGCCTTGTTCTGCCGGTTGGCGATCAGATCGTCGACCACGGCCGGATCGGCAAGTGTCGACGTATCGCCGAGCGCGCCGAAATCGTCTTCGGCGATCTTGCGCAGGATGCGGCGCATGATCTTGCCCGAGCGGGTCTTCGGCAGGCCGGGCGCAAACTGGATCTTGTCCGGCGCGGCGATCGGCCCGATTTCGGCGCGCACATGTTTGACCAGATCCTGGCGTAGCGTGTCCGTCCCTTCGTGGCCGGCCATCAGCGTCACATAGCAATAAATGCCCTGGCCCTTGATCGAATGCGGATAGCCGACGACCGCCGCTTCCGAAACCAGATTGTGCGAGACCAGCGCCGATTCCACCTCCGCCGTGCCGAGCCGGTGGCCGGAGACGTTGAGCACGTCGTCGACGCGGCCGGTGATCCAGTAATAGCCGTCCTCGTCGCGCCGGCAGCCATCGCCGGTGAAGTACTTGCCCTTGTAGGTCGAGAAATAGGTCTGGATGAAGCGCTCGTGATCGCCGTAGACGGTGCGCATCTGGCCCGGCCAGCTGTCGGTGATGCAGAGATTGCCATCGGCGGCCCCTTCCAGCACCTTGCCCTCATTGTCGACCAGCTCAGGCTTGACGCCGAAGAACGGCGTCGTCGCCGAACCGGGTTTCAGGTCGGTCGCACCGGGCAGCGGCGTGATCATGTGGCCGCCAGTTTCCGTCTGCCACCAGGTATCGATCACAGGGCAGCGTTTGTCGCCGACGACATTGTAGTACCACTCCCAGGCCTCCGGATTGATCGGTTCGCCGACCGTGCCGAGCAGGCGCAGCGACGAGCGCGACGAGCGCGTGACGAATTCATCGCCGGCGCCCATCAGCGAGCGGATCGCCGTCGGCGCGGTGTAGAAGATATTGACCTTGTGTTTGTCGATGACTTCCCAGAAACGCCCCTGATCCGGGAAGTTCGGCACGCCTTCGAACATCAGCGTCGTCGCGCAGTTCGAAAGCGGCCCATAGACGATATAGGAATGGCCGGTGACCCAGCCGACATCGGCGGTGCACCAGTAGATGTCGCCATGATGATAGTCGAAGACATATTCATGCGTCATCGAGGCGTAGACGAGATAGCCGCCCGTCGTGTGCAGCACGCCCTTCGGCTTGCCGGTCGAGCCGGACGTATAGAGAATGAACAGCGGATCTTCCGCCTTCATCTTCACCGGCGGGCATTCGGCCTTCACCGTGGCGACTTCCTGGTGATACCAGAGGTCGCGGCCCGGCGCCCAGCCAGTCTTGCCGCCGGTGCGGCGCACGACCAGCACTTTGCTGACATTGACGTGCTGACGGGCGGCGATGTGGATCGCCGTATCGGTATTGTCCTTCAGCGGCACCGGCTTGCCGCCGCGCAGACCTTCGTCGCAGGTGATGACGAAGGTGGATTCGCAGTCGACGATGCGCCCGGCCAGCGCCTCGGGCGAGAAACCGCCGAAGACGACCGAATGCACCGCACCGATGCGGGCGCAGGCGAGCATCGCATAAGCCGCTTCCGGGATCATCGGCATATAGATGGTGACGCGATCGCCCTTCTTGACGCCGTGCTTCTTTAGGACGTTCGCCATCCGGCAGACGTGCTCGTAGAGCTCGTTATAGGTGATCTTCTTGTCGATATAGGGATTGTCGCCTTCCCAGATGATCGCCACCTGGTCGCCATTCGTCTTCAGATGGCGGTCGATGCAATTGTAGGAAACGTTGGTCTGGCCGTCCTCGAACCACTTGATCGAGACCTTGCCGGTAAAGGAGGTGTTCTTGACCTTGGTATAGGGCTTGAACCAGTCGATCCGCTTGCCGTGTTTGCCCCAGAACTTGTCCGGGTTCTCGACGCTCTCCTCGTACCATTTCAGGTACTTCTCCTTATCGATCAGGGCACGCGCCTTCACCGGCTTCGGCACCGGATGGATCTTCTCCGACATGGAACTCCTCCTCATGGGACATGCGACGGGCCAAGCGATCTACGAGCCCGAACTTCAAATCAGGGCAATTCATAGCAGGTCGCATCGCCACGGCAATTAGACAAAGGTCATTTGATTTCGGAAGAATTGCAATTCTGCGACAGTCCGGTTATATAGCGGCATATTTCCCGGACATTGTGGTGACAATCCACGGACCGCGACCGGCGCGGACGATAGAAGGACTATATCCATGGCTCAAACACTGCTCATGCCGAAGGCGACCGCCATCTGGCTTGTCGACAACACGGCGCTGTCTTTCGATCAGATTGCGCAGTTCTGCAAACTGCATCCGCTCGAGGTCAAGGCGATTGCCGATGGCGAAGCGGCGCAGGGCATCAAGGGCCTCGATCCGATCTCGACCGGTCAGCTTTCCCGCGACGAGATTGCCCGCGCCGAAGCCAATCCGAACCACAAGCTCAAGCTCTCCGAACCGAAGGTGCGCGTGCCGGAATCCAAGCGCCGTGGCCCGCGTTATACCCCGGTTTCCAAGCGTCAGGACCGCCCGAACGCCATTCTCTGGCTCGTTCGCAACCATCCGGAGCTGAAGGACGCGCAGATTTCCCGCCTCGTCGGCACGACGAAATCGACGATCGAGCAGATCCGCGAGCGCACCCACTGGAACTCCGCCAACCTGGCGCCGATGGATCCGGTGACGCTCGGCCTCTGCAGCCAGATCGATCTCGACATGGAAGTGGAAAAGGCCTCCAAGGGCCGGCCGCTGCCGACCGCCGCCGAGCTTGGCGCGACGCTGCAATCGGCTCAGGAAACCGAACGCCTCACGCCGAGCTACGAGCGCGAAGAGGAAAAGGAAATCGACGCCGACGCCGTCTTCCGCAAGCTGAGCTCGCTGCGCTCGGCTCCGAAGGACGAGGACGAAGACGATCAGTACTGAGATATCCGCAATCTCATCAAGAAAACCCCGCCGAGCGAACCGCCCGGCGGGGTTTTTTATTGAGGATCGCCTGTCCCCGCATCAACTGCGGAACAGGGTGAGGATGTTCTGTGCCGAGCTATTGGCGATCGAAAGCGACTGGATGCCAAGCTGCTGCTGCGTCTGCAGCGCCGAGAGCCTGCTCGATTCCTCTTCCATATCGGCATCGACCAGGCGACCGATGCCCGAGTTGATGGAATCGTGAAGACCGCTGACGAAATTCTCCTGCAGCTGGATGCGCGTCGAGATCGAGCCGAGAGCGGAGCCGGCAGCGGTCATGGCGCCGAGAACCAGTTCGATCCCGGTCAAGGCTGCGTCGAGCTGGCCTTGGGTGAAACCGGTAATGTCGAGATCATAGATCGACGGCATGACGATGACAGTGCCGCCATAGGTGCCGTTGAAGGCGGTGCCGATGATACCGCTGCTCGTCTCGATCGCACCCGTGCTGGTCATGCCGAAGAGCACATTGCCGAGCGAGCCTGAATCGAGCACATAATCGGTCATCTTCACTGAAACGGCATTGCTGCCGTCACGGACGAAGGACGAGACGACGCTCTTCGTTCCGGAAGCGCCGGCCACCCAGTTTTCGCCGGAGAAGGATGCGGACTGGGCAATGCTGAGCAGCTGCTCCTGCAGCTGGTCGAGTTCCTGCTGGATCTTTGTCTTGTCGACGCCCTTTTCAGTGGCGGCAACGATCTTCGCCTTGATTTCGCTAACGACGTCAAGCGCGCTGTCCATGGCCGCATAGGCGGTATCGACCTTCGCCGCACCGAGGCCGAGAGCGTCGGAGACGGCCGAAAGCGCCAGGTTGTCGGAACGCATGGTCGTGGCGATCGACCAGTATGCGGCATTGTCGGCGGCCTTCTCGACACGATAACCGGAGGAAACGCGCCCCTGGGTGTCCTTGAGGCTATCGTTTACGCCGCGCAAAGTCTGCAGCGCTGCCATGGCAGCGTTGTTGGTGAGGATGCTCGTCATGATCCGCTCCACAATCGGAGAAAGGGGCATTCCGGACTACAGCGCCGCGCGTCTTTTCAGACGCACAAAGGACGCTGTAGCACTTCAACTGCTGCATGATTTTATCCTTAAATCCATTCCGATTTAGGGAATTATGCAGCAGGCCGGTAACGGCGACCGCGTCATGCAAAGCCTGCTATGCAAGCCATTGCCGTTAACAAATCCTTGCGCAACATGGTTAACAATTCCTCAATTAGGCTTATCGAATGCTTAATTTTTACATCGGCAGAGAGCCGAAACCGCGCTTGCGCAGCGCCTCCGCGATCTCCTCCAGAATCGCCGGATCATCGATGGTAGCGGGCATTTTCCAGGGTATGCCGTCGGCAATTTTCTGCATGGTGCCGCGCAGGATCTTGCCCGACCGCGTCTTCGGCAATCGGTTGACGGTGATCGCCGTCTTGAAGGCGGCGACAGGCCCGATCTGATCGCGAATCATCGCCACCACCTCTGATTCGATCGCCGCCGATTCGCGCTGCACATGCCGCTTCAGCACCAAGAAGCCGCAGGGAGCCTGACCCTTCAGCGTATCGATCACGCCGATAACCGCGCATTCGGCGACATCGGGGTGACGCGCGCAAACCTCCTCCATCGCACCTGTCGAGAGCCGATGACCGGCGCAATTGATGATGTCGTCGGTCCGCGACATGATGAAGAGGTAGCTGTCTTCGTCGACATAGCCGGCGTCGGCAGTCTTGTAGTAACCGGGAAACTCGTCGAGATAGGCCGATCGGAAACGATCATCCGCATGCCAGAGGGTCGGCAGGCAGCCGGGCGGCAGCGGCAGCTTGATGACGATATTGCCGAGCGTCCCCGCCTCGATCGGATGGCCGGCATCGTCGAGCACCGTCACCTCATAGCCCGGCATCGGCAGTGCCGGCGAACCGTGCTTGACGGGCACGGCGCCAAGGCCGAGCGGATTTGCGACGATCGGCCAGCCGGTCTCGGTCTGCCACCAGTGATCGATGACGGGGATGGCAAGCATGCGTTCGGCCCATTTCAGGGTCTCCGGATCCGCCCTCTCGCCGGCAAGAAACAGTGCCCGCAAGTTCGGCATCTTGTGGTTCGCGATCAGTTCGCCGTCCCCATCCTCGCGCCGGATGGCGCGAAAGGCGGTCGGCGCCGTGAAGAGCACGCGCACGTCGTGCTCTGCAACGACGCGCCAAAATGCGCCGGCATCGGGCGTGCCGACCGGCTTTCCCTCAAAGATCAAGGTCGTCACGCCCGATATCAGCGGTGCGTAGACGATATAGGAATGGCCGACGACCCAGCCGATATCGGAGGCCGTCCAGAAGACCTCGCCCGGCGTCACGCCGTAGATATTCCGCATCGACCAGTTGAGCGCGACCATGTGGCCGCCATTGTCGCGCACCACGCCCTTCGGCTGGCCGGTCGTACCGGAGGTGTAGAGAATGTAGAGCGGATCGGTCGCCTTGACCGAAACACAAGCCACCTCGGCGCCGCGATGGCGCGCCACCGCTGCCTCGAAATCCTCATCGCGGCCGCCGATGAGTTCTGCCTGAAGCTGCGGCCGCTGCAGCACCAGACAGCGCTCCGGCTTTACCCGCGCAATCTCGATCGCCTGATCGACCAGCGGCTTATAGGCGACGACGCGACCGGGCTCGAGCCCGCAGCTTGCGGTAATCACCAGCCTGGCGCCGCTGTCGTCGATGCGCGCCGCAAGCTCGCTGGCGGCAAACCCGCCGAAAACGACGGAATGGACCGCACCGATCCGCGCGCAGGCAAGCATGGAAAACACTGCCTGCGGCAGCATCGGCATATAGAGGATGACGCGATCGCCTCGGCCGATGCCGAGCGCCAGCAGCGTCGCGGCGATGGCCTTCACCTCGCCGAGCACCTCGTCATATGAGAACCGGCGCTTCTCGCCGGTCATGGCGCTGTCGAAGATGATGGCCGTCTCGCCGCCGCGTCCGGCCGCGACATGCCGGTCCAGGCAATTGTGACAGGTATTGGTTTCCGCTCCCGGGAACCAGCGGCCGTAAATACGTCATCAGGCGAAAACACCCGCTCCGGCGGCTTGAACCAGTCGATCTCGGCGGCGGCTTCGCGCCAGAAGGCTTCGGGATCGCGTTTCCAGGCCGCATAGGCCTGATGATAGCCGTTCTGCATCTGCTCCTCCCCAGGACATGCAAGCCGCAAGATCAGTCTACTGCATGTCGGCGCAAAAGTGCGCAGCAGTTTTGGGCGGCATAGAGAGGCTTAAAACGGGTTGAGCGGAACGGGAAGCCCGACCAAAGCAGCGTATCAGCGCGCGCCGAAAATCGCCGATCCGACGCGGACGCTGGTGGCGCCGAAGGCGATCGCTGTCTCGTAATCGCCCGACATGCCCATGGAGAGTTTCTCAACGCCGCATTTCGACGCGAGCTTTGCCAGCAGGGCAAAATGCGGTCCGGGATTTTCCTCGGCCGGCGGAATGCACATCAGACCTTCGATCGGAAGACCGAGCTCGCCACGGCAAAGCGAGACGAAGGCCGGCGTGTCGTCAGGGGCAATGCCGGCCTTCTGCGGCTCGAGCCCGGTATTGACCTGGACGTAAAGCCTCGGTGTTTTGCCTTGCCGCTTCATCTCCTCGGCAAGGGCGCGGGCAATCTTTTCCCGATCGACGGTCTCGATCACGTCGAAAAGCGCCACCGCGTCCGCCGCCTTGTTCGATTGCAGCGGCCCGATCAGATGCAGTTCGATGTCGGGATGTTCGGCTTTCAGCGCCGGCCATTTGCCTTGGCTTTCCTGCACCCGGTTCTCGCCGAAAATGCGCTGCCCGGCTTCGATCGCCGGGCGGATCGCCTCCGCCTCGAATGTCTTCGACACCGCGACGAGCCGAACCGAGCCGGCCGCACGGCCGGCCTGGCGTTCTCCGGCGGCAATCCGCGATCGCACGTCGTTCAAGCGCTCTTGAAGTTCCATCGTTCTGCCTCGACATTCAGCATGAGAGTGATGGCAATGAACTAGCCAGCCATTCTGTGCTTGCCAAGACCCGCTGCCGCGAAATCGCCCGGCCGGAATGAAGATCGGACGCTTGCAGCGCCTGCAAAACTTGACGCTACGGTGGTTTCATGGTGAAGGTCTCGACCAACCTCCCCTGATTTTCCGGAATTTCGAATACAATGGCCACCGAACGTTATAATCCGCGCGATGCCGAGCCCCGCTGGCAGCAGAAATGGAATGAAGACAAGGTCTTCGAGACCGACAACGCCGATCCGCGCGAAAAATATTACGTCCTCGAAATGTTCCCCTATCCGTCGGGACGCATCCATATGGGCCATGTCCGCAACTACGCCATGGGCGATGTCGTTGCCCGCTACAAGCGTGCCCGCGGTTATAACGTGCTGCATCCGATGGGTTGGGACGCCTTCGGCATGCCGGCGGAAAACGCCGCCATGGAACGCGGCGTTCACCCCGCCTCCTGGACCTATCAGAACATCGCCTCGATGAAGGCGCAGCTGAAGGCCATGGGGCTTTCGCTGGACTGGAGCCGCGAGTTCGCCACCTGCGACGTCGACTATTACCAGCACCAGCAGCATCTCTTCGTGGATTTCCTGGAGAAGGGTCTGGTCTACCGCAAGCAGTCGAAGGTCAATTGGGATCCGGTCGACAACACCGTGCTCGCCAACGAACAGGTGATCGACGGCCGCGGCTGGCGGTCCGGCGCGCTGGTCGAACAGCGTGAACTGACGCAATGGTTCTTCAAGATCACCGATTTCAGCCAGGACCTCTTGGACGCGCTGGATACGCTCGACCAGTGGCCGGAAAAAGTTCGCCTGATGCAGAAGAATTGGATCGGCCGTTCGGAAGGCATGACCATTCGCTGGGAGATCGTGCCGGAAACGGCGCCGGCCGGCGAAACCGAGATTACCGTCTATACCACCCGGCCGGATACGCTGTTCGGCGCCTCCTTCCTGGCGATTTCCGCCGACCATCCGCTGGCCAAGGATGCCGCCGCCACGAACGCCGAGATCGAGGCCTTCTGCGAGGAATGCCGCCGCGCCGGCACTTCGCTTGCAGCACTCGAGACCGCCGAAAAGAAGGGCTTGGACACCGGCATCCGTGTGCGCCATCCGCTCGATCCCTCCTGGGAACTGCCCGTCTATATCGCCAATTTCGTGCTGATGGACTACGGCACGGGCGCGATCTTCGGCTGCCCCTCCGGCGACCAGCGCGACCTCGATTTCGCCCGTAAATACGGCCTGCCGGTCGTGCCCGTGGTCATGCCGAGCGATGGCGACGCTGCGAGCTTTTCCGTCGGCGATACCGCCTATGACGGCGATGGCGTTATGATCAATTCGCGCTTCCTCGACGGCAAGACGACCGAAGAAGCCTTCAATATCGTTGCCGACCGGCTGTCGGCCGCTTCGCTCGGCAATACGCCCCAGGCTGAGCGGAAGATCAATTTCCGCCTGCGCGACTGGGGCATTTCGCGTCAGCGCTATTGGGGCTGCCCGATCCCGGTCATCCATTGCGATGCCTGCGGTGTCGTGCCGGTGCCGAAGAAGGATCTGCCGGTGAAATTGCCGGACGACGTCAGCTTCGACCAGCCGGGCAACCCGCTCGACCGCCACCCGACCTGGCGTCACGTCGCCTGCCCGAACTGCGGCAAGGATGCCCGCCGCGAGACCGATACGATGGACACCTTCGTCGATTCGAGCTGGTATTTCACCCGCTTTACCGCGCCGTGGGAGGGCAAGCCGACCGATCCTGAGGCGGCTAACCGTTGGCTGCCGGTCGATCAATATATCGGCGGCATCGAGCACGCGATCCTGCATCTGCTCTATTCGCGCTTCTTTACCCGCGCCATGCGCGAGACCGGTCACGTTGCGGCGAGCGAACCCTTCAAGGGCCTGTTCACCCAGGGCATGGTGGTTCATGAGACCTACAGCCGCAACGCCGGCGCCGGCCGTGAATGGGTGGCTCCCGCCGATATCCGCATCGAGGAGATCGACGGCAAACGCCGTGCCCTGCTCTTGGCGACAGGCGAAGAGGTCGCCATCGGCTCGATCGAGAAGATGTCGAAATCGAAGAAGAATGTCGTGGATCCCGACGATATCATCGCCTCCTATGGCGCCGATACCGCCCGCTTCTTCGTGCTGTCCGATTCTCCGCCGGAGCGTGACGTCATCTGGTCCGAAGCGGGTGTCGAAGGCGCTCACCGTTTCACCCAGCGCCTGTGGCGGCTGATTTCCGAAGCGGCCGGCGTCCTTTCGAACGTTGCAGCCGCACCGGCAAGCGAAGGCGAGGCGCTGGCGATCTCGCAGGCGGCGCACAAGACGCTGAAGGCCGTTCAGAACGACTACGACAAGCTCTGGTTCAACAAGGCCGTCGCCCGCATCTACGAGCTCGTCAATGCGCTCGCCGCGCCGCTGACGAGGGTTGCGGCAGGGGAGGGCGATATCGCCTATCGCGCCGCCGTGCGTGACGCGGCCGAGATCCTGATCCAGCTCGTCGCCCCGATGACGCCGCATCTCGCTGAAGAATGCTGGGCCACGCTTGGCAATACGGAGCTGCTTGCCCGCACCGACTGGCCGCGTTTCGTCGAAGCGCTCGTCGTTGAAAACGACGTTGTCCTGCCCGTGCAGATCAACGGCAAGAAGCGCGCCGAATTGACAATTTCTCGCGATGCGGATCAGAATGCCGTCACCGACGCCGTGCTGGAACTGGACGCGGTGAGGAATGTGCTGAACGGTCAGGCACCGAAGAAGATCATCGTGGTTCCCCAAAGGATTGTGAACATTGTCGTCTGAAATCGCTCGCAAGCTGGCCCGCAATGCCGGCATCGCCATGATCCTTGCCGCCGCGACATTTCTGTCGGCCTGCCAGGTCCGGCCGCTTTATTCCGAGAGCTCGGGCGTCACCGAAAAGCTGTCCTCGGTCGGCTTTTCCGATGCATCCGGCCGCATCGAACAACAGGTGCGCAATCGGCTGATCTTCCTGGCGTCGCGCGGCGCCGGCGAAGCGGCAAATCCGCAGTATCACGTTGAACTGCGGGCCACGTCGAGCGTCGCCGATACGCTCCTGCGGCAATCCGGCGATACGTCGCGCGCCGGTCGTGTCACCGTCACCGTCACCTATACGCTGAGCGCCATCGCCGACGGTCGCGTCATCAAGGCCGGCAGCCGCCAGGCGACCGCGCTGGTGGATTTCTCCGAGCAGGAATTTGCCAAGCAGAGGGCGATCCGCGATGCCGAGAACCGCGCTGCCGATCAGACGGCGGAATTCGTAGGGGCCGATCTCGCCGCTGCCCTCAGCCGCTGAGGGCGGACAGGTGGCGGAGATCAAGTCCCACGAGTTCGAGACCTTTCTGCAGAAATCGGCGCGGAACTACCGGATTTTCGTCATTTACGGGCCGGATCGCGGTCTGGTGTCCGAGCGCGCCGGCCAGCTCGCCGGCAAGACCGGCGTCGCGCTGGACGACCCTTTCTCGCTGACAAAACTCGATATCGCCGATCTGCAAAAGGATCCCGGGCGACTGGTTGACGAGGCCCAATCCATCGGGCTGTTCGGCGGCGAAAAACTCATCTGGATCCGCGGCGCCGCCAACGAGAAATACCTTGTCGATTCCCTGGCGCTCTTGGCTGAAAAACCGCTCGAGGCCGCCTATCTGATCGTGGAGGCCGGCGATCTGAAAAAGGGTTCACTGCTGCGTAAGACCGCGGAAGCCGCGCGAGCCGTCATGACGGTGCCGTCTTATGCCGACGACAGCCGCGCCTTGAACGGCTTGATCGATGCTGAACTCGGGGCGGAAAAGCTCGGTATTACGCCGGCGGCGCGCCAGGCGCTGATCGCACTGATCGGCGGCGATCGGATCGCTTCACGCAATGAAGTGCGCAAGCTCGCCCTTTACTGCCGCGGCCTCGATACGGTCGAAGAACATCACGTTACCGAAATAATCGGCGATGCCAGCGCGATCTCCGTTGATGATGCCGTCGACGCCATCCTCGGCGGCGACCTCAACGGCTTCCTCCATGCCATGCAAAAGATCAGCAGTTCGAAAACAGCGATCTTTCTCGTGTTGCAGGCCTGCCTGAAGCAGTTCCAGCTTCTGGATACCATGCGTGCAGAGATGGAAGACAAGCGCTTGCAGGTGCCGCAGGTGATGCAGACGATGGGACGGCATCTGCATTTTCGCCGCAAGCCGATCCTCGAGCAGGCGCTTCGCCAGTGGTCCGCGGAAAGCATCGCGCGTGAATCCAACCGTCTGCAGGCGGCCATTCTTCAGAGCCGGCGTCGGCAGGTGCTGGAAGACAGCGTTGCGATGCAAACACTTCTCTCCACCACCCTGCAATCCGGTCGCAAGTCGGGGTGATTATCGCCGTTCCAGCAAGCGGCAGACTTCCTCGAGCTGCTCGAGCGACTTGTAGGAAATTTTGATCTGGCCGCCGCTCGTTTTGTGATTGATTGACACCTCGAGTCCGAGGGCATCGGACAGCGTGCGTTCCAGCGCGAGCGTATCCGAGTCCTTTCGATCGCGGCGCGAGGCCGTCTGCTGCGGCTCCGATTGCGCCTTGATATTGTTCTGCGCCAGCTTTTCGGCATCACGCACCGACATGCCCTTGGCAACGATTGTGCGGGCAAGGCTTGCCGGATCGGGTGTCGACACCAGCGCACGCGCATGTCCGGCCGAAAGACTGCCGGCGGCCAGCAGATCGCGAACCGGATCCGGCAGTTTCAGCAAACGCAGCGAGTTAGCGACATGGCTGCGGCTCTTGCCGATAATTTCGCCAAGATCGTTCTGGGTATAGCCATATTCCGCGATAAGCTGCTCATAGCCCAACGCCTCTTCAAGAGGATTGAGATCCGCGCGCTGCACGTTTTCGACAATGGCGATCTCCAGCGCCGTTTTATCGTCGACGTCGCGGATAATGACGGGGATTTCGATCAGGCCGGCAAGCTGCGCTGCGCGCCACCGCCGTTCGCCGGCGATGATTTCATAGCGGTCCCGCTCCATCGTTCGTACCACGATCGGCTGCACGATGCCGTGCTGGCGGATGGAGCTGGCAAGATCGTGCAATTCGGTGTCGTCGAAAAAACGACGGGGGTTGCGGGGATTGCGACTGACGAACTCGATCGGGATCATCCGGTCGGCGCTGACGGTTCGTTCAGCCTCCACCGGAACAGGTTGATCCATTTCACCAATCAGCGCCGCGAGGCCACGGCCCAATCGCCTTTTCGATATATCGTCATTCATGATCTACACTCACCTGCATCCTGAAATGATTTTACGCGGCCAGTCTCTGGCGCTCCCGCTGAATGACCTCGGAGGCCAGCTGCAGATAGGCCTGGCTGCCCGCGCATTTCAGATCATAGAGAATGGCCGGCTTGCCGTAGGACGGCGCCTCGGACACCCGGACATTGCGCGGAATTAACGTATGGTAAACCTTCTCGCCGAGATGCGTGCGCACATCATTGACCACCTGTTGGGCAAGATTGTTGCGGGCATCGAACATCGTCAGGACGATGCCCTGAATATCCAGCCGCGGGTTGACCGTCCGGCGCACCTGACTGACGGTTTCGAGCAGCTGGCTCAGCCCCTCGAGCGCGAAAAATTCGCATTGCAGCGGCACCAGCACCGAATGGGCCGCTGCCATGGCATTCATCGTCAGCAGGTTGAACGAAGGCGGGCAATCGAGAAGAATATAGGAAAACGCCATGGCTTCTGCGGACGACAGTGCCTTCCGCAATTTAAAGACACGATCGCTCTGCTGCGAGATTTCCATCTCGATGCCGAGCAGATCCATGGTCGATGGCACGATGAAGAGGTTGGGAACCGCGGTTTCCAGCGTCACCTCACTGATTCCGCGCTCTCCGACCATCAGGTCGTAGGAGGAAAGCTTGCGATCACGACGATCGATGCCGAGGCCGGTGCTGGCATTGCCCTGCGGATCGAGATCCACGATCAGGACGCGCTCGCCGATGGCGGCCAGCGCTGTTGCCAGGTTGATGGCGGTGGTCGTTTTGCCAACGCCACCCTTCTGATTTGCGATGGTGATTATCCGATGTCGTTCGCCAGCCATTGCCGCAATATCCGATCTGTTAAACCAAGCGCCGGAGATTCGATATTTCCAAAATAACAGATTCCTGCTCGACGGCGCTTTTATGTTCTAGCAGATCGAATTCCCACCTGCCACGTGCTTCGTCGATTTCCCTCAGGTAATCCCGGCCTTTATGAAAAAACCCACGACAATTTTCCTTGCCAAGCATCCAAGGCGCTGCGTAGCCGATCAGCCCGTCGAGGTCGGCGAGGGCTCTGCCTGAAATCGCATCACACTCGCCGATCTCGGCATGGGCATCCTCGATTCGAATGGCATGAACGCTCCCGCGTGCATTTGTCTCCCGCAGTGCGGTTCGCAAAAATGCTGCCTTTTTGTGGTTGCTTTCGACGAGATGCACCCACCCATCCTGCAGCTCCGCCAGGAAGATCGCGGTAATCACGCCGGGAAAGCCGCCGCCGCTGCCGAGATCGACCCAGCGAACCGGCTCGGGGTAAATCTGGAAAATCTGGCTGCTGTCAGCGATATGACGCCGCCACAGATCATCGAGCGTCGATGGCGCTACGAGATTGATGGCTTTTGCCCATTTCTGAAAGAGTGCCGCAAACTGTTGGAGTTGTGCCTGTGTTTCACGTGAAACACGCAAACCGTTCAATTCCATTCTCAAAGACTTCTCAAATCTTATGTTAGGCAGTTTGACGCTCTGCACCGCTCCGCCGGCGCAAATGCACCAGCAACAGCGCGATAGCGGCCGGCGTCATGCCCTCGACAATGGCTGCCTGCGCGACGTTGAACGGACGGGCCGCACTAAGCTTTGTCTTGAGCTCGTTCGACAAGCCGGAAAGCGCAGAATAGTCGAAATCATCGGGGATACGCCGCTCCTCGTCGCGCTGCTGGTCGGCAATGGCCGCCGCCTGCCGGTCGAGATAAACCGAGTAGCCCGCTTCGATCTCCAACGCCTCGGCAACCGTCGGCCGGATCGCGCCCAGAGCATCCGGCCAGACCCGCCGGAGGGCGGCAAAGTCGTAATCCGGGTAGGACAACAGGTCATAGGCCGTCCGGCGCTGACCATCCAGATTGATGTTCAGGCCGGCGCGCCGCGCTTCATTGGGGGTCACCGTCAGCGACATCAGTTGGGCGCGCCCGGCGTCGACTTCTGCTTGATAGACCGTGAATCGCCGCTCGCGTGCACTGCTGACGCAGCCAAGCCGCATGCCAAGTGGTGTCAGCCGGGCATCGGCATTGTCGGCCCGCAGAGTCAGACGATACTCCGCGCGCGACGTAAACATCCGATACGGTTCCGTAACGCCTCGCGAGGTGAGGTCATCGATCATCACCCCAATGTAAGAATTCGTCCGGCTAAAATGGAACGGATCCGAATCGGTGCTTCGCAGTGCAGCATTCAATCCCGCCGCCAGCCCCTGCGCCGCCGCCTCCTCATAACCGGTGGTCCCGTTGATCTGGCCGGCGAGAAACAGGCCTCTCAGCCGCTTGACTTCAAGCGATGGCGTCAGCTCCCGCGGGTCGACATGATCATACTCGATGGCATAACCCGGCTGGAGGATCCGCGCCGTCTCGAGTTCCGGGAATGGTCTTGATGAATTCCGCCTGGACCTCGGCCGGCAGCGACGTCGAAATGCCATTCGGATAAACCGTATCGTCGTCGAGGCCCTCCGCCTCGAGAAAGACCTGATGGCCGTCGCGTTCGCCGAACTTGACCAGCTTGTCCTCGATGGATGGGCAGTAACGCGGCCCGACACCTTCGATTTGCCCGGAATACATGGCCGAACGCTTGATATTGTCTACGATGATCCGGTGTGTCGCTTCGGTCGTCCGGGTAACGCCACATTCGATCTGCCGCGTCGTGATCGAATCCGTCATGAAGGAAAAGGGCACGAGATCCTCGTCCGCACCCTGCCGACCGACGGACTGCCAGTCGATCGTCTTGCCGTCCAGCCGGGCCGGCGTGCCCGTCTTCAATCGCCCGAGGCGCAGCCCCAGCCGCGCCAGAGTTGCCGACAGCCCGAGCGAAGGGGGTTCGCCGACGCGGCCGGCGGGTGTCTTTTCCGAACCGATATGGATCAGCCCGCGCAGAAAGGTGCCGGTCGTCAACACGACTGCCGGCGCTTTCAACCGCCGGCCATCCTTCATGATCACGCCGGCAACACGATTATCGACGACGTCGAGATCGAATGCGTCGCCTTCGACGATATCCAAGCCTGGTGTCGCTTCGATCGCCGCCAGCATCGCCAGTCGATACAGCTTCCGATCCGCCTGCGTTCGCGGACCGCGGACGGCCGCACCCTTCTTCCGGTTCAGCATTCTGAACTGGATACCGGCTAGATCGGCGACCCGGCCCATCAGACCGTCCATCGCGTCGATCTCGCGGACCAGATGTCCCTTGCCAAGCCCGCCAATCGCTGGATTGCAGGACATGACACCAATCGTGTCTCGCCTGTGGGTGACCAAGGCGGTTTTCGCCCCGAGGCGCGCAGCTGCACTGGCAGCCTCCGTGCCCGCATGGCCGCCGCCGATCACAATCACATCATAGACATTGCCGGTCATCTCAAACTCCAACTCGGCGGGGTTTCACGTGAACTCGGGCGACAGCCTCAAGAAGGTTTCACGTGAATCATTTGCCGATACAAAACTCCGAGAAGATCACATCGAGCAGCTGCTCGACATCAACCCGCCCGGTAATCCGTCCCAAATACTCAGCCGCCAGGCGAAGCTGCTCCGTGCGCAGTTCGAGATTCGTCTCGCTCTGCGAGATTGCCGCATCGAGCGCTGCCAAACATTTCGCCAGCGAATCCTTATGCCGCTGTCGGCTCGGGATCGCCATAGACAGGCCATCAAACCGCTCTTTGACGACGCGCCCGATCAGCGCCCGCAATTCCGGCAGGCCTTCACCGGTTGCCGTCGAAATCCGCAGATCATATCGATCGGAGCCAGTCTCGATGAGATCCTTCTTCGTTCCAACCCTAACATGCGGCAAAGCCTGGTCCAAGTCGGCAGGAATGACGGGATCGCTCACATCGACCAGCAACAGCACAAGATCGGCATCGCGAAGCGCAACCCGCGCCCGCCGCACGCCTTCCATCTCGACCCGGTCGTCCGCCTCACGCAGACCGGCCGTGTCATAGAGTTTGACAAGATAGCCGTCAATGTCGAGATCAACCTGCAGGACGTCACGGGTGGTTCCGGCAATATCCGTGACGATGGCGACGTCACGTCGGGCGAGAGCATTCAGCAGGCTCGATTTTCCTGCATTCGGCGCGCCGGCGATGACCACCTTAAAGCCGTCCCTGATAATCTCGCCTGCCGAAGCCGCGTCGAGATGATGGCGGATATCATTGCGAAGGCGATCCATATCAGCCCAGACCATATCCGACACCGATCCCGGGACATCATCCTCGTCGGCAAAATCGAGTTCCGCTTCGATCAAGGCGCGCGCGCGGGTCAATCGTTCCGCCCACGAATCGTATACTGCCGAGACGCCACCAGCGCTGTGTTCCACGGCCAGGCGGCGCTGCATCTCGGTCTCAGCCCCGATGAGATCGGCCAGGCCCTCGACCTCGACCAGATCAAGCTTGCCGTTTTCGAAAGCGCGTCGGGAAAACTCGCCTTCAATCGCCATACGAACACCGGGAGTATCACCCAGCACCTGAAACAGCGCTGCCAGGACGGCCTTGCTGCCATGGATCTGCAGCTCGGCGACATCTTCACCGGTAAACGAGTTTGGAGCGGGGAAAAACAGCACCAGACCGCTATCGATCGGCTGGTTGTTACGCGCCCGAATCGTTCGGTAGGAAGCCAGCCGATCAGGCGGCACTGACCCGACCAGCCTGGTTAGCAATTCTCTGGTCAACGGACCGCTGATTCGAATGACCGAAACACCCGAGGGCGGGGCGCCGCTCGACAGCGCATAAATCGTATCATCCACCATGGCCATGCGTCCGCTTGTCAGTTCGAATCCGAATCGATTCCTCTCAAATAAAAAGCTGGCGACATCGAGGCGATGCGCCAGCTCTCAAAGATGAATCCGGCTAAGGATTAGGTGTTCATCGAGTTAAAGAAATCAGAATTGTTCTTCGTCTGCTTCAGCTTGTCGATCAGGAATTCGATCGCATCGGTGGTGCCCATTGGAGCGAGGATACGGCGAAGAACGAAGATCTTCTGCAGATCCTGGCGTGGAACGAGCAGGTCTTCCTTACGCGTGCCGGACTTGAGGATGTCCATCGCCGGGAAGATCCGCTTGTCGGCGACCTTGCGGTCGAGGACGATTTCCGAGTTGCCGGTACCCTTGAACTCTTCGAAGATCACTTCGTCCATGCGGCTACCGGTATCGATCAGCGCCGTTGCGATGATGGTCAGAGAACCACCTTCCTCAATGTTGCGCGCGGCGCCGAAGAAGCGCTTCGGCCGTTGCAGCGCGTTGGCGTCGACACCACCCGTCAGCACCTTGCCGGAGGAGGGGACGACCGTGTTGTAGGCGCGCCCGAGGCGTGTGATCGAATCGAGCAGAATGACGACGTCGCGGCCATGCTCGACGAGACGCTTGGCCTTTTCGATCACCATTTCGGCCACCTGGACGTGACGCACCGCCGGTTCGTCGAAGGTGGAGGAAATGACCTCACCGCGGACGGAACGCTGCATGTCCGTCACTTCCTCCGGACGTTCGTCGATCAGAAGGACGATGAGATAGCATTCCGGGTGGTTGGCCGTGATCGAATGGGCGATGTTTTGCAGAAGGACGGTCTTACCGGTGCGCGGCGGCGCGACGATCAATCCGCGCTGGCCCTTGCCGAGCGGCGCCACCAGATCGATCACGCGGGGCGACAGATCCTTGGAGGTCGGAATGTCGAGTTCCATCTTGAAGCGCTCATTCGGATAGAGCGGTGTCAGATTGTCGAAATGAACCTTGTGACGGATCTTTTCCGGATCGTCGAAATTGATGGTGTTGACCTTGAGCAGCGCGAAATAGCGCTCGCCTTCCTTCGGTTCACGGATCGGTCCCTCGACCGTGTCGCCTGTCTTCAAAGAGAAACGGCGGATCTGCGACGGCGAGATATAAATATCGTCAGGGCCGGGCAGGTAGTTGGCGTTGGCCGAGCGCAGGAAGCCGAAGCCGTCCTGCAGCACCTCGACCACCCCTTCGCCGATGATCTCCACATCCTGGCTGGCCAGCATCTTGAGGATCGCAAACATCAATTCCTGTTTGCGCATCGTGCTTGCATTCTCGACCTCGAGCGATTTGGCAAAAGCCAGAAGATCCGTCGGGGATTTGCTCTTAAGTTCCTGAAGCTTCATTTCAGCCATGAAGTGACCAATACTCTTTTCATTTTCGAAGGGGAAAGGCGATGTTGGGTCGTATTCGGTACTGCGAAAGGGGCTCGCAGACGACTGAACTCTTCACACATGCCACGTAGATGAGATGCGCGGAAAATAGCGAGTTGCAATCGCCGCCGCAAGGGGGCTGATTAAAATGAAGCAAATTTAACCTGAGGAGGATTTTCCTCAGAACGGCTTCACCACCACGAGGATCACGATCAGGATCATCAGCAGTGTCGGCGCCTCGTTCATGAACCGCCAATAGCGTGCCGAGCGGCGATTTTCGTCGCGCTCGAACGCGCCGACCGCACGGCTGAAGAACATATGAACAGCGGTCAGCAGCACGACCAGACCGATCTTGGCATGCAGCCAGCCGCCCTGGAATCCATAGACCGACCAGGCGAGATAAAGACCGAAGATCCAGGTCAGCATCATCGCCGGTGTCATGATGATCCGCAGCAGCCGGCGCTCCATCACCTTGAAGGTCTCCGACTGCACCGAGCCCGGCTCCGCGTCGGTGTGATAGATGAACAGCCGCGGCATGTAGAACAGTCCGGCCATCCAGGAAATCACCGCGATGATGTGAAGCGCCTTGATCCAGAGATAGAGATTGTCGGGGTTCCAGGCGAAAAGCCCGACCGCCATCAGCGCGAAGAAGGCCAGCGCAAAATGGGCACGGCGCCGGGCATAAGCGCCGGGTTTCCGATCCGTCTGCCTTTCCGTCGTCACTTCGCGCCCCGCACGCGTTCGACCAGCTGACGCACATGGTCCGGATCGGCCTGCGGCGTGATGCCGTGGCCGAGATTGAAGATCAGCGGTCCATGGCCGAGATGCTGCAGAATATCATCGATACCCTCTTCCAGCGCCCGGCCGCCGGCAACGACGCGCATCGGATCGAGATTGCCCTGCACCGGTCCATCCTTCTGAAGTTCGGCGGCAAAGGCCAATGGAACCGACCAGTCGAGGCCGATCGCATCGGCACCGGTCTTCTGACGATAGGATTTCAGCTGATAGCCGGCCCCCTTGGCGAAGGCGATGATGCGCGCATGCGGGCGCTGCGACTTGATCGACGCGATCATCCGCGCAACCGGCCTGATCGCGAAAGCTTCGAACTCCTTCTCCCCGAGAACCCCAGCCCAGGAATTCGAAGATCTGAACGGCATCGGCGCCGGCGTCGATCTGGGCGACGAGATAGTCTGCCGATACGTCGGCAAGCAGCATCAGCAGATGTTCGAAAGCGCGGGGATATTTGTAGGCGAAGAGACGGGCAGGGGCCTGATCCGGCGTACCGTGTCCGGCGATCATATAGGTCGCAACCGTCCAGGGCGCACCGCAGAAGCCGAGCAGGGTCGTCTCATCAGGCAACGCCGCCCGCAACCGTCGCACCGTTTCCAGGACCGGTCTGAGATAGGCGACGACCTCTTCCCCGTTCAATCGCCCAATCCCGGCTTCATCGATGGGATCCATCTCCGGCCCATGCCCTTCAGTGAACCGCACATTCCGTTTCATTGCATCGGGGATGACCAGAATATCGGAAAACAGGATGGCCGCGTCGAAGCCATAGCGGCGGATCGGCTGCAGCGTCACCTCGACGGCGTAATCGGGCGTGTAGCAGAGATCGAGAAAACTTCCGGCCTTTGCTCGTGTCTCTCTGTATTCCGGCAGATAACGTCCCGCCTGCCTCATCAGCCAGAGAGGAGGAGGGCTCAGGCTTTCGCCATCGAGAACCCTCATGATCTTTTGGCGCGTGTCGCTCAAGCGCTTCTTCCCTGATAAAAAATCAAAGATATTTTAAAAGGTTTCTATTTCTTAGAGTCGGTGTCTATCAAGGATTAAAATCCATCCACTGCCGATGCCATTTGTCGCGCGTCCGCTATACAACTCGAAAAGAATTTTCCGATTCTGTGAAATTTCGGGGAGAAGGCGAATCCGGAAATGATTCCAAAATCTTGCTCGGCAAGCAATTTTCTCCTTCCTGTGGATAAGTTGTGGAGCTTTCGTCGACAAACCGATTTCGTCCCCATCCTCCACAGGACCTGGCAAAACCGGTCCGCAAAATCCGAAATGTGGATAAGGCGGCATGTTTTCCCTTGCCCGAGGCAGCCTCGCCGCCTTAGCTCTCCATCATCCAGTGTTTTCAACAGGCAGCGGAAAATAGCGTGGAGAACAGAACGAACTTCTTTCATCTGCATCTGATTTCTGACTCGACGGGAGAGACTCTGATCTCTGCCGGCCGCGCCGCCTCGGCGCAGTTCCGATCGGCTCAGCCGATCGAGCACGTCTATCCGCTGATCCGCAATCGCAAACAACTGCTGCCGGTTCTGCAGGCGATCGACGATGCGCCCGGCATCGTGCTCTACACCATCGTCGACCGGGAACTGGCGAGCCTGATCGACGAGCGCTGCACCGAAATGGGCGTCGCCTCGGTCAATGTGCTGGAGCCGGTCATGAATGCGTTTCAGATCTATCTCGGCGCTCCGTCGCGTCGCCGGGTCGGAGCCCAGCATGTGATGAATGCCGGCTACTTCGCCCGCATCGAAGCGCTGAATTTCACCATGGATCACGACGACGGCCAGATGCCGGACGATTACAACGATGCCGATGTCGTCATCATCGGCATCAGCCGGACGTCCAAGACACCGACGAGCATCTATCTCGCCAATCGCGGCATCAAGACGGCCAACATTCCGATCGTCTACGGCGTGCCATTGCCCGAGAGCCTGCTTGTCGCGACCAAACCCCTGATCGTGTGCCTGATCGCCACCACCGACCGCATCTCCCAGGTGCGGGAAAACCGCATCCTCGGAGCGACCCAGGGCTTCGATCGCGAACACTATACCGATCGCGCCGCGATCTCCGAGGAGCTGAAATATGCCC
The DNA here is from genome assembly GCF_022385315.1 of Rhizobium sp. K102. NCBI lineage: Bacteria > Pseudomonadati > Pseudomonadota > Alphaproteobacteria > Hyphomicrobiales > Rhizobiaceae > Rhizobium > Rhizobium sp. K102. The sequence continues at coordinate 3,605,206 of NZ_CP092436.1, read as the reverse complement.
GCTCGCTTTGCGCCCGTCACAATTGGCCGCTGATCGACGTGACCCGCCGCTCGATCGAGGAAACCGCCGCGGCAATCGTTGCCCTGCGCCCGAAGCTGCGCTAAGCGCTGACAGCCGGCACTCCGAGGAACCTATGACAACAAAAATCATCCTTGCATCGTCGAGCCCGTTTCGCCGGATGCTGATGGAAAATGCCGGTCTGTCCTTCGAGGCGCATGCCGCAAGTATCGATGAAAGGGCGCTGGAAGCGCCCTTGGAAAAAGCCGGCGCGACGCCGGATGCCGTTGCTCTCGCCCTGGCCAGGGCCAAGGCCGAGGATGTCAGCCGCCGTTTTTCGGACAGCCTGGTTATCGGTTCGGATCAGACGATGTCGCTCGGCGACCGCGTCTTCCACAAGCCGAAGGACATGGCCGACGCGGCGAGCCATCTTCAAGCCCTGTCGGGAAAAACGCATCGATTGAACAGCGCCGTAGCCATCGTTACCAATGGCGTGGTCCTGTGGGAACATCTCGCCCATGCGGAGCTGACGATGCGACCGCTGACGACGGATTTCATTGCCGGGCATCTGGCGCGGGTCGGCGACAGAGCGCTGTCAAGCGTCGGCGCCTATCAATTGGAGGGACAGGGCATTCAGCTCTTCGAGAAAATCGAAGGTGACTATTTCACCATCCTCGGCCTGCCGATGCTGCCGCTTCTGAAGAAATTGCGCGAACTCGGAGCGATCGATGGGTGATTCACGTGAAACATTCGGGCCGAAAGCGTTTGTCACCGGCTTTCCGGTCAAGCATTCGCGCTCGCCGTTGATCCACGGATATTGGTTGAAGACGCTCGGCCTGCCGGGCAGCTACCGCGCTCACGAAGTTGCACCGGGGGCCTTTGCCGATTTCATCGCTTCACTGAAGGATGGCAGTTCCGGCTTTGCCGGCGGCAATGTCACCATTCCCCATAAGGAGTTGGCCTTCCGCCTCGCCGACGAACCGGACGCGCTGTCAGGCGAACTCGGCGCGTCGAACACGCTGTGGCTGGAGGATGGCCTTCTCCATGCGACAAATACCGATGGCCGCGGTTTCACTGCCAATCTTGACGAACGCCATCCGGGCTGGGACCGGCATGACACGGCCGTGATCTTTGGCGCCGGCGGCGCCAGCCGGGCCGTCATCCAGGCGGTTCGCGACCGCGGCTTCAAGACAATTCACGTCGTCAACCGTACGGTCGAACGGGCCCGCGAACTGGCCGACCGCTTTGGCCCGAAGGTCCACGCCCATCCGGCCGGGGCGCTTGCCGAGGTCATGAAAGGCGCCGGCCTCTTTATCAACACCACGTCGCTCGGCATGGATGGCGAGGCGGCGCCGCAGCTCGATTTCACCCCTCTTGCGGCCGACGCCGTCGTCACCGATATCGTCTATGTGCCGCTGAAGACGCCGATCCTGGCGCAGGCGCAAGAGCAGGGCTTTGCGATCGTCGATGGTCTCGGCATGCTGCTGCATCAGGCCGTGCCGGGCTTCGAGAAATGGTTCGGCAAGCGCCCCGTCGTCGACGCCGCACTGCGTGCACTGATCATTGCGGATATGGAAGCACACTGATGCTGAAGATCGGATTGACCGGCTCGATCGGAATGGGAAAGTCGACGGCCGGCAAGCTCTTTGCCGAGGCCGGGATCCCGCTGAACGATTCGGATGCCGTGGTCCACGATCTCTATGCCGGCGAGGCTGCCCCGCTGGTGGATATCGCCTTTCCCGGCACGATGAAGGACGGCGTGATCGACCGGCACGAACTCGGCCGCCAGCTGGCGCTCGATCCCGACGGCTTCAAACGGCTGGAGGCGATCGTTCACCCGCTGGTCCGCAAGCGCGAGACCGAATTTCTGGCGCACCACCGCGCCGCCGGCGCCGAGATGGTTCTGCTCGATATCCCGCTGCTTTTCGAAACCGGCGCCTGGGAAAGGGTGGACGTCATCGTCGTCGTCAGCACCGATCCACAGATTCAGCGTCAGAGGGTGCTTGCGCGCGAAGACATGACCGAGGAAAAATTCGACATGATTCTCTCTCGCCAGACGCCGGATGCAGAAAAGAGGCGCCGTGCCGATTACCTGATCGACACCAGCCACAGCATTGAGCAGACGAGGGAACGGGTGCTTGAGATCGTCGCCGATCTGAAAATACGAATTGCCAAGGGAGATTTCCGGAATGCGTGAGATCATTTTCGATACGGAAACCACCGGCCTCGACAACCGGATGGACCGCATCATCGAAATCGGCGGCATCGAACTCTTCAATCACTTCCCGACCGGCAACACGCTTCATATCTACATCAATCCGGGAGATCAGAAGGTCCATCCTGATGCGCTCGCCGTGCACGGCATCACCGACGAATTCCTGAAGGACAAGAAAGCCTTCGCCGAGATCGCCGAGGAAATTCTCGCCTTTTTCGGCGATGCCAAATGGATCGCCCATAACGCTACCTTCGACATGGGCTTCATCAATGCTGAATTCGCGCGAATCGGTTTGCCGCCGATCCTGCCGGAACGGGTGGTCGATACGCTGTCCATGGCGCGGCGCAAACATCCGATGGGACCAAATTCGCTCGACGCGCTTTGCCGGCGTTACGGCGTCGACAATTCGCACCGCGCCAAACACGGCGCGCTTCTCGACTCCGAACTGCTGGCCGAAGTCTATATCGAAATGATCGGCGGCCGGCAGGCGGCCCTTGGCCTCGGCCTATCGGGCCAATCCGGCCAGGCGGCGCGCGGCGGAATGGCGATGGAAGATGATGGCGTGATAGCAGCGGTGCTTGAGCGGCCCCGCCCGCTTGCGCCCCGCCTCAGCCAGGCCGAAGCGCAGGCGCATGAGGCACTGGTCGCCAAGCTCGGCGAAAAAGGCATCTGGTCGAAATTCGGCAGCCCGCCGGCGTGATTCCTTAAATTTCAGATGCGCGGCGCTGAATTGAAAATGCCCGGGACTTGCCCGGGCATCCGCATGTCAGAACCGAAGGAATTCGATCAGTTCGGAACGGCCTGAACCTTGGCGCGGGCCTGCTCTTCGGCAACGCGCTGGGCGAACATCTGCGTGAAGTCGATCGGATCGATCATCAGCGGCGGGAAGCCGCCGTTGCGGGTCACGTCGGCGATGATCTGACGCGCGAAGGGGAAGAGCATGCGCGGGCATTCGATGAAGAGAACCGGCAGCATGTGCTCCTGCGGGAAGCCGGCAACGCGGAAGACGCCGCCATAGACGAGTTCGGTATGGAACACCGTCTTGTCATCGTCCTTGGCTTCGGCATTCAGCGACAGCACGACATCGAAATCCGTGTCGGAAAGCGGATTGGCGTTGACGTTCACATTGATGTTGATCGTCGGTGCCTTGTCGCGGGCCTGCAGCGAACGCGGCGCACCCGGATTTTCGAAGGACAGATCCTTCGTATATTGCGCAAGGATCGAAAGGGTGGGGTTGGTCGCACCGTTGCTGTTGTTGTCGTCTGCCATTGGCTTTTCCTCGAAGGGCATGGGAATGGTGCCGCCATCTAACATTTCGGGGAGGGGCTTACAACCCTGGGCGCTGGGCGCCGTTGCTCGGTCGAACCACCTCAATCACCGAGATGTTTGCCGGACCACGGCGAGTTGCGATCCGGCTGCCTATGATAATCCTCCTCGTCGAGATCCACCACCTTCGAATTCCGGTTGCCGTCGCGGAAATCCGGTTTCGGGCCGGCGGAAAAGCCACGCTCGGCGTTGACGACGACAAAGCGCTTGGCGATCGAGCGCCAGACGAGATCGCGCACCGGCGGAATAAGAATGAGGATTGCGATGATATCGGTGAGGAAGCCGGGAATGATCAGAAGCAGCGCGGCGATGACGTTCATCGCCGGCTTCAGCAATTCGCTACCGGGCATCACGCCGTTTCGTCCTTCGCTCGACATGCGGCGCAGGATACCGATGCCCTGCCGGCGCAGCAGGACCACGCCGAAAACAAAGCTCGCTACGACGAGCGCAAGTGTCAGCGCCAAGCCGAGCGCCCGGCCGACGACAACGAAACCGGCAATTTCGCCGAGCGGCAGCAGCAGAATGAAAGCCGGCAGGATTGAAAAACGCATGGTCGTCATGTCCCGGACTGGCCGGTCTCCTCTTGGCGCCGGCGAAGATGCCAGCCATCATTTGAATCATCTGTATAGGCGGACTATATGGGAGTACAAATCAGAGATGTTAACGGCGGCTGCGATACGATATGAGTTCGAACGACTTCATCACATTATTCTTCCTGGTGGCGGCGGTGCTGATTTTCTTTCAGCTCCGCTCCGTGCTCGGCCGCCGCACGGGAAACGAGAAGCCGCCGCGCGATCTCTATACGCCGCGGGACGCCGCACCTGCCGAAGCCGCCGATGCCGGCAAGGTCGTGACGCTGCCGCGGCGTGATGCGACGGCCGAGGACGAAGATCGCTTCGCCGCCATCGATGCCGTTGCCGCGCCCGGAACGCCGCTCAACGAATCGCTGCGCGCCTTGAACAAGGCCGATCCCTCCTTCAATCCCAAGGAGTTTTTGAACGGCGCCCGCATGGCCTATGAAATGATCGTCATGGCCTATGCCGACGGCGACCGGAAAACGCTGAAGAACCTGCTGTCCCGTGAGGTCTATGACGGCTTCGATGCGGCGATCGGCGAGCGCGAAGCCCGCGGTGAGAAAGTGAAGTCCACCTTCGTCGGCATCGACAAGGCCGAAATCACCCATGCCGAGACGAAGGGCAGCGAAGCGCAGATCACCGTGCGCATCGTCAGCCAGCTGATATCGGCCACTTACGACAAGGCGGATGCGCTGATCGAAGGCGATGCCGAGAACGTCGCCGAGGTCAATGACCTCTGGACCTTCGCCCGCGATACCCGCTCGCGCGATCCGAACTGGAAACTTGTGGCGACCGAATTGGAACATGAGTGACCACGCATCGGACTTCGTCCTGCAGGCCGTAAGCTTCGACACTTTGGAAGGCTGGAAGGATGATGATCCCTCCGGCCTTTTTGAAGTCATGCGGTGCTGTCGGCGCCAGATCACCGAGGTCAAACCTTACCGCGCCGGCTCGCTCGGCCTGAGTTCGGAAGATTTGCTTCCGCTTCTGATCGCCGCCGAAGATTTCACACCGTCCTCTCCCGCATCGGCACGCGGCTTTTTCGAAACACACTGCCGGCCATTCCTGATCCGCCGCAAGGATGGCAATCCCGGCTTCGTCACCGCCTTCTACGAGCCCGAGATCGAGGTATCGGAAAAGCCGGATGACATTTTTCGTTTTCCCCTCTATCGCCGTCCGGACGATCTGATCGATCTCGACGACGGCAATCGCCCGACCGAACTGGACGAGGCCTATGCGTTCGGCCGCCGCCATGATGACGGCCGCATCGGCGCCTATCCGGATCGCCGCGCGATCGACCAGGGTTTTCTTGAAGGCCGCGGCCTCGAAATCGCCTGGGCGAAGTCGAAGGTCGATGTCTTCTTCGTCCATGTGCAAGGCGCCGCCCGGCTACGTTACAGAGATGGCCATATCGGCCGCATCACCTACGCGGCGAAGGCCGGTCATGCCTTCTCGGCGATCGGCAAGCTGCTGATCGAGCGCGGAGAAATCGACCGAGCCGAGATTTCGATGCAGTCGATCCGCGCCTGGCTGGCGCGCAATCCCGAGCGGGTGGACGAAGTGCTATGGCACAACGGCTCTTATATTTTCTTCCGGGAAGCGGTGGTCGCCGATCCTGAGGCTGGTCCGATCGCGGCCGCCAAGGTGCCGCTTCTTGCCGGCCGTTCGCTTGCCGTCGACCGGCTGATCCATACCTTCGGCTTTCCCTTTTTCATCCGCGCCGAAAGTCTCACGCATCTCGACGATGGCCGGGCCTTCGGCCGGCTGATGCTGGCGCTCGATACCGGCTCGGCGATCGTCGGGCCGGCGCGCGGCGACATCTTCACCGGCTCGGGGGATATGGCGGGAGAACGAGCCGGCACCGTCCGCAACGACGCCGATTTCGCCATCCTCATTCCCAATGCCGCCGCCGGACGATTCGACTGATGGCCAAGGATCGCAAGCTCAGTGCCGATGAAAGGATCCTCTGGGGCAAGGTTGCCCGCAGCACGCGGCCGATGCCCGGCAAGGCAGGTGAGCTCAGCGAACTCGATACCTTTCTCGCCGAGACGGAAGCGGCGGCGGAACGGGAGAAGACCGAAAAGCAGCTGCCCGCCTCGTTTACGCCGGACCAGCCGGCAACGCCGTCGGCGTCGAAACGGCCGGCCGGCGTGCATCATCCGCTGGAAAAGCCGGTCAAGCGCAAGATCGCCAAGGGCCGGCTGGCGCTGGAGGCGCGCATCGACCTGCACGGCCTGGTGCAAAGCGAGGCCCATGTCATCCTTCTCGATTTTCTGATCCGCGCCCATGAGCGCGGCATGCGCCACGTGCTTGTGATCACCGGCAAGGGCAGTTCGATGGGCAGCGCCGGTGCGCTGAAGCGGGCCGTGCCGCTCTGGTTCTCGAAGCCGGAATTCCGCTACCTGATTTCGTCCTATGAACAGGCCGCACAGCATCATGGCGGTGAGGGCGCGCTCTATATCCGCCTGGCGCGGCGGCATGGGGAGCGGCCATGACCCCCTTCGGCGAGGCGGTTCGCCGGCTGAGGGCGCGCAAGGGTGTCTCGCAGAAGGAGATGGCGGAAGCGCTGAACGTCTCTCCCGCCTATCTCTCGGCGCTCGAACATGGCAAGCGCGGTCTGCCGACATTCGATCTGCTGCAGCGCATCGCCGGCTATTTCAACATCATCTGGGACGAGGCTGAGGAACTGTTCCTGCTCGCCCGTTCCTCCGACCCGCGCGTCGTCATCGACACCTCGGGCCTGCCACCGGAATATACCGAATTTGCCAACCGGCTTGCCCGGCGGATCCGCGAGCTTGACAGCGCTGAGATCGCCCGGTTATCGGCTCTTCTCGAAAATGGCGGCAAAGGCGACGGAAAAGCGTCATAATCCCCTGTTTTATGGCTTGTTCAGGGGACTTGCCATTGGGAACCGGGCTCAAAAAACCTATATACGAGGGTGAAGAAAGCCGGTGATTCGCAAGGCGCGCCGCCGCTTTACGACAACAGGGAAAATCTCGACAGAATGAGCGATACATCCGCGACGGAAAACGGCGTAAGCACCGAATATGGCGCAGATTCCATCAAGGTCCTGAAGGGCCTCGATGCCGTGCGCAAACGCCCCGGCATGTATATCGGCGATACCGACGACGGCTCCGGCCTTCACCACATGGTCTATGAAGTCGTCGACAACGCGATCGACGAAGCGCTGGCCGGCCATGCCGACATCGTCACCGTCAGCCTCAATCCGGATGGCTCGGTGACCGTCACCGATAACGGCCGCGGCATCCCGACCGACATCCACACCGGCGAAGGCGTGTCGGCGGCCGAAGTGATCATGACGCAGCTGCACGCCGGCGGTAAATTCGACCAGAATTCCTACAAGGTTTCCGGCGGTCTGCATGGCGTCGGCGTTTCCGTCGTCAACGCGCTTTCCGTCTGGCTGAAGCTGAAGATCCGCCGCCATGGCAAGATCCATGAAATGAGCTTCACCCATGGCGTGGCCGATGCGCCGCTGAAGGTCACGGGCGAGGCGCCAGACGAGACCGGCACCGAAGTGAGCTTCATGCCGAGCAGCGAAACCTTCACCATGACGGAGTTCGACTACGGCACGCTGGAACATCGCCTGCGCGAACTCGCCTTCCTGAACTCCGGCGTGCGCATCCTGCTGACCGATAAGCGCCATTCCGATATCAAGCAGGAAGAGCTGCGCTATGACGGCGGCCTCGAGGCCTTCGTCGCCTATCTCGACCGCGCCAAGAAGCCGCTCGTTGACAAGCCGGTCGCCATCCGCGGCGAAAAGGACGGCATCACCGTCGAAGTCGCGATGTGGTGGAATGACAGCTATCACGAGAACGTGCTCTGCTTCACCAACAATATTCCCCAGCGCGACGGCGGCACCCATATGGCCGGCTTCCGCGCGGCCTTGACGCGCCAGGTGGTTTCCTATGCTGACAATTCCGGCATCACCAAAAAGGAAAAGGTGACGCTGCAGGGCGAAGATTGCCGCGAAGGTCTGACCGCGGTTCTGTCGGTCAAGGTGCCTGATCCCAAATTCTCCTCGCAGACCAAGGACAAGCTCGTTTCCTCGGAAGTCCGTCCTGTCGTCGAAAGTCTGGTCAACGAGGCGCTGAGCACCTGGTTCGAAGAGCATCCGAGCGAAGCCAAGATCCTCGTCGGCAAGGTCGTCGAGGCCGCCGCCGCCCGCGAAGCGGCCCGCAAGGCCCGTGAATTGACCCGCCGCAAGGGCGCCCTCGATATCGCCTCGCTGCCCGGCAAGCTCGCCGACTGCTCCGAGCGCGATCCGGCAAAATCCGAAGTTTTCCTGGTCGAGGGCGATTCCGCCGGCGGCTCGGCCAAGCAGGGCCGCTCGCGCGAAAACCAGGCGATCCTGCCGCTGCGCGGCAAGATCCTCAACGTCGAACGCGCCCGTTTCGACAAGATGCTGTCGAGTCAGGAAATCGGCACGCTGATCACGGCACTCGGCACCGGCATCGGCAAGGACGAGTTCAACGCCGAGAAACTGCGTTATCATAAGATCATCATCATGACGGACGCCGACGTCGACGGCGCCCATATCCGCACCCTGCTGCTCACCTTCTTCTTCCGCCAGATGCCGGAGCTGATCGAGCGCGGCCACCTCTACATCGCCCAGCCGCCGCTCTATAAGGTCGCACGCGGCAAGTCGGTGCAATATCTGAAGGACGAGAAGGCGCTCGAGGAATATCTGATCGTCCAGGGTCTGGAGGATGCGGCGCTGAGGCTCGGCAGCGGCGAGGTCCGCACCGGCCAGGATCTGCGCGAGGTCATTCTGGATGCGCTGCGCATGCGCGCTCTGCTCGACAATCTTCATTCGCGCTACAATCGCGCCGTCGTCGAACAAGCGGCAATTGCCGGTGCGCTCAACGCCGAACTCGTCAGTGACCAGACAAGAGCCCAGGCACTGGCGAGCGAAGTCGCAAGCCGTCTCGACATCATCGCCGAGGAAACCGAGCGCGGCTGGCAGGGCGATCTGACCAGCGATGGCGGCCTGCGCCTCGAGCGCATGGTCCGCGGTGTCAAGGAGATCGTCGTGCTCGACATGGCGCTGATCGGCTCCTCCGATGCCCGGCATATCGACCAGCTGACGTCACGTCTCAAGGAAATCTATCAGACGCCGCCGTCGCTGCATCGGCGCGAAGGCGACATCGAGATTTCGGGGCCTCGCGCCCTGCTTGACGCGATCTTCGCCAGCGGCCGCAAGGGCCTCTCTATGCAGCGCTACAAGGGGCTTGGCGAAATGAACGCCGAACAGCTCTGGGAAACGACGCTCGATCCGAACGTCCGTTCGCTGCTGCAGGTCAAGGTCACGGACGCCACCGATGCCGATGGTCTCTTCGCCCGCCTGATGGGTGACGAGGTCGAGCCGCGGCGCGAATTCATCCAGGAGAACGCGCTCAGCGTTGCAAATCTCGATATCTGATCGTTATTTTTTCAGCAAAAGGCCCCGCTGTCCTCGAACCGCGGGGCCTTTGTTTGTCCGGTTTCACTCAGTTCGCGACGAAACGGCCGTTGAAGGCGACTTCGGAGAGCGGCTTGCGCTGGCTGGGGAATTCGCGCGCCTGGTTGCGTTCGGAGAGGACGCCCTTATCGGCCAGCCGACCGACAGCGACACCCGCCTCGACCCTGTACCCCTCGGGAATGCCGAAGGTCTTCATGATGTCTTCGTGTTTGATACCGCCCATGCCATGGGCGTAGAAACCGGAGAGGCGCGCCTGCAGCGCCAGGTGGCCCCATGCCGCGCCGGCATCGAAGGAATGCGTGTAGCTTGGCTTTTCCTCGCCGGAACCGGCAACTCCGGTGAAGCTGCGCGACACGACGAAGATCAGCGCTGACGCATTCTTCGCCCATTCCTGATTGGCATCGACGAGCAATGCGACGAATTTCTCCCAATGTTCCGAACCTTTCAGGGCATAGACGAAGCGCCAGGGCTGCTGGTTGGAAGAAGACGGCGCCCAGTGGGCGGCGTCGAGCAGGCTGAGAAGCTGTGCCTCCTCAATGATTTCGCCGGTGAAGGCGCGCGGCGACCAGCGATCGAGAAACATCGGATCGATCGGATATTGGGATTCGCGGTTATTGCTCTTCGTCATGCTTGTTCCGGGGTCGGGGCAGCAATTCGGATCAGGTTCGGGTCAGTCCATCCAGACGATGTCGAGTTCCTCGCGAAAGGCGAAGCGCTTCAGGTGATCGTCGATGACGCCTTGCATCCTTGCCTGCTGCGCGGGATCGGCAACGGAAAGCATCATGGTCAGGCCCGCATCGTCGGCGGCAAAGGTCACCTCAGCACTGTCGCTGAATGGAACCCGGCCCCTGTGCGGGTCGAAATCGACGCTGAACTTGTGACTCCAATGTTTGCAGAGCTGCTGCAGGTAGCGGCTTGCATGTTCGGTGCGCACGGTTGCCTTGGAGAGGTGCATGTCGAACTCCATCTCATCTTGGACTGCAGAAAAGTCATATTTCCTGCCTCGCAGCCTTGGCAAGCGATGTCTTCTCCTGCCTTGACTGGGTCGAGCCGCAGTTCGAGTGGCCGGCCTTTCCTCTTTGCCGATCATCCGATAGAAAGCGATATCCGGCTTTTCGTGACGCTGGCGCGCTTCGATGCCGCCTATCACGGCGTCTTCAAATGCAATCTGCCCGGCTGTCGGATTATGCCAATCTGCGCGCCTTCTGCCGCCGCATGCGCGATTGGCCGGGCATCGCCCGGCCCTGACCTGTCAGAAATTTTCTAGAAGGCCGTACCGCTTCCCGGCAAAGCCGTAATGACACCGATGAATAATTCGTTCATAGGTGATCGCAACTTCGTTTTTGATGAGGAGGAATTCCATGAAGCTGATGCGTGTTGGCGAAGCAGGTCGTGAAACACCGGCACTTCTCGATGCCGATGGCAAAATCCGCGATCTCTCCGGTCATGTCGCCGATATCGGCGGCGAGGCGATCTCGCCGGCGGGTCTTGCAAAGATCGCGGCGATCGATCCGAACAGCCTTCCCGAACTTGCTCCCGGCCGCATCGGCGCCTGTGTTGCCGGCACCGGCAAATTCATCTGCATCGGCCTCAATTTCTCCGACCACGCCGCCGAAACCGGCGCCACCGTGCCGCCGGAGCCGGTAATCTTCATGAAGGCAACGTCGGCCATAACAGGCCCGAACGACACCGTTCTCATCCCGCGCGGTTCGGAAAAGACCGATTGGGAAGTCGAGCTCGGCGTCGTCATCGGCAAAACCGCGAAATATGTCAGCGAAGCCGACGCGCTCGACTATGTCGCCGGTTACTGCGTCTCGCACGACGTTTCCGAACGCGCCTTCCAGACGGAACGCGCCGGCCAGTGGACCAAGGGCAAGTCCTGCGACACATTCGGACCGATCGGCCCCTGGCTGGTTACCAAGGACGAGATTGCCGACCCGCAGAACCTCGGCATGTGGTTGAAGGTCAACGGCCAGACGATGCAGAACGGCTCCTCGAGGACGATGGTCTACGGCGTCGCCCACATTGTTTCCTATCTCAGCCAGTTCATGTCGCTGCATCCGGGCGACGTCATCTCGACAGGCACGCCGCCCGGTGTGGGCATGGGCATGAAGCCGCCGCGCTATCTCCGGGACGGCGATGTCGTCGAGCTCGGCATCGAAGGCCTCGGCAGCCAGAAGCAGAGCTTCGTTGCCGATCGTTAACGATGCTAACTGCGCTGAAGCTTAAGCTTTCAGTTCTATTGTGATGCCAGGGATCAACACTCTGGCATTTCCTGTGCAGGTTCGGCACGTCCATGTTGCTGTGCAACAAAAACCTGTTAGTCTGCGTTACGTGCCAGCGTGCGGAAAGAAATTCGATGTCCATCAATCGACGTCATCTTTTCGATAGAGAAAGGCGGCGCCTTGTATGTTTTATCAGCTTTATGAATTGAATCATGCTGCCATGGCGCCGTTTCGCGCCGCGGCGGATATCATGCGTTTTGCCTATGCCAATCCACTGAACCCGTTTGCCCACACCCCGTTCGGCCGAACGATGGCGGCAAGCCTCGAAATGTTCGAACGCACGACACGCCGCTACGGCAAGCCGGAATTCGGCTTGAAGCAGACGACGATCGACGACCAGACGGTTTCTGTTCGTGAAGAGGTCATCTGGTCGCGCTCCTTCTGCAATCTGCTGCATTTCGCGCGGAACGTTCCGCCCGGCCGTGCCAGCGACCCGCGCATTCTGATCGTGGCGCCGATGTCCGGTCACTATGCGACGCTGTTGCGCGGCACGGTCGAGGCGCTGCTTCCGAACGCCGATGTTTACATCACCGACTGGATCGACGCCCGTATGGTGCCGATGACGGAAGGCACGTTCGATTTCGACGATTACGTCGACTACATCATCGAGATGCTGCATTTTCTCGGTCACGACACGCATGTGATCGCCGTCTGTCAGCCGTCCGTCCCGGTGCTGGTCGCAGCCGCGGTGATGGAGGAAGCCAACGATCCGCTCTCGCCATCCTCGATGACGCTGATGGGGGGGCCTATCGATACGCGCATCAATCCGACCGCCGTCAACAAGCTCGCCCAGGAGCGGTCGCTGCAGTGGTTTTCCGACAATGTCATCATGAATGTGCCCTGGCCGCAGCCGGGCTTCATGCGGCCTGTCTATCCGGGATTCCTGCAGCTTTCCGGCTTCATGTCGATGAACCTCGACCGGCACCTCGTCGCCCACAAGGAATTCTTCATGCACCTCGTGAAGAACGACGGCGAACCGGAAAAACATCGCGACTTCTACGACGAATATCTGGCGGTGATGGATTTGACGGCAGAATTCTACCTGCAGACGGTGGAACAGGTCTTCATGAAGCATTCGCTCCCGAAGGGCGAATTGATGCATCGCGGCAAACGCGTCGATGCTGCGGCGATCCGCAACGTCGCGCTTCTGACCGTTGAAGGTGAGAATGACGACATCTCGGGCGTCGGCCAGACCAAGGCGGCACAGACCATCTGCGTGAACATTCCCGAAGATATGCGTATGCATTATCTCCAGCCGGATGTCGGCCATTACGGTGTTTTCAATGGCTCGCGTTTCCGCCGCGAGATCGCGCCGCGCATCGTCAATTTCGTCCGCCAGCATTCGCGTGCCGCCGTCAAGCGCCGCCCGGTGCCGCGCGTCATCAAGGGCGGCCGGACGGCGTAAATCAGGGCCAGCTGAATTAGAAAATGGATTCAAGACTTTGTCCGATTTCGCGGGCAATCGTCTTGAAGCCTGCTACTGCGGTAACCACATCGATTTCAGCGTTCGGCATCTTGCCGGGCGCAGAACGCGAGGATACCGCACGATGAACCAGTCAGCATTGCTTCGACCGGATTGGACTCCGGCTACCATTGCCCTGATGATTCTCGGCTTCATGGTTTTCTGGCCTCTGGGTCTGGCCATGCTTGCCTACATCATCTTCGGCGAGCGTCTGCGCGGCTTCAAGCGCGACGTAAACCAGGCGACCGACGGCTTCTTTGCCTCCTGCCGCCGTTCGCATGGCCATCACCGCCCGCATTTCTCGACCGGCAATGTCGCCTTCGACGACTGGCGTAAGGCCGAACTTGACCGGATCGAGGAGGAGCGCCGCAAGCTCGATGAAATGCGCAAGGAATTCGACGAGTATCTGCGTGAACTCCGCCGCGCCAAGGACCAGGAAGAGTTCGACCGTTTCATGCGTGACCGCAAGAATGCCAAGCGCGACGATAACGGCGGCCCGGTCGCGGAATTTCAGACGCCGTGAGCGATTGAGTGATGAAGCGATGACCGGCATCTTGACCGATGCCGGTTTTTCCATGTCTACCTGCCGGGCAATCGTTTAGATTCGCCGGCGAATCGTATAGAAAACACCCATGTTTCCGCTTCTGAAAACACGGTCAAAGGCGCGCAAGCCGGCTCCGCCCGAAACGCGGACGCTTGATGTCGCCGGCCGGCTGATGCCTCTCACCATCAAGCATCATGAACAGGCGACGCGCATTACCCTGCGCATCGAGCCGGGCGGCCGGGCCTTGAAGATGACGGTTCCGAAAGGGCTTGCACCGCGCGAGGTCAATGCCTTCCTTGATCGTCACCAGGGCTGGCTGCTCACCAAGCTTGCCAAATTCTCGACCAATTGCGGCCTGCGCGATGGCGGCAGGATCCTTTTGCGCGGCGTTTCCCATCGGATCGAGCATTCCGGCAGCCTGCGCGGATTGACGGAAGCGGTCTTGGAGGAGAACGGACCGATCCTGCGCGTCAGCGGCATGCCGGAGCATATGGGGCGGCGTATCGCAGCGTTTCTCAAGAAGGAGGCGCGCACCGATCTCGAGAAACTGGCGGCGATGCATGCCGCAACCATCCGGGCGCCGATCCGCTCGATCTCGATGAAGGATACCCGCAGCCGCTGGGGTTCCTGCTCGTCGGAGGGAAATTTGAGTTTTTCCTGGCGGATCGTCATGGCGCCGCCTGCGGTGATCGATTATCTCGCCGCTCATGAGGTCGCCCATCTCAAGGAAATGAACCACGGTCCGCACTTCTGGGCGCTTTGCCGCAAGCTTTGTCCCGGGATGGAGGAGGCGAAAGCCTGGCTGAAGCGGCATGGCAGCCAGCTGCACGCCATCGATTTCGACTGATCGAAGCTCGCTCTAAATGCGGCTTTGCATGCAAATTGGCTCGACTCTTGCCGCATTTCGTGTCACTTCGCTGCCATGAAACCGGATATCAAAATCTGTGGCTTGAAGACGCCGGAAGCGATTGATCGCGCGCTGAAACGCGGCGCGACCCATATCGGTTTTATCTTCTTTGAAAAAAGCCCGCGCTACATCGAGCCGGACCTCGCGGCAAAACTTGCCGAACCCGCGCGCGGCAAGGCGAAAATCGTCGCTGTCGTCGTCGATCCCACCAATGACGAGCTTGACGAGATCATCTCGCTGTTGAAGCCGGATATTCTGCAGCTCCACGGCAACGAAAGCCCCGGACACGTGCTGACCATAAAGGCGCTCTATGGCTTGCCAGTCATGAAGGTCTTTTCGGTGCGCACGGCCGACGATCTGAAGCGGGTCGAGGCCTATATCGGCATCGCCGACCGTTTCCTGTTCGATGCGAAAGCGCCGAAGGGTTCCGAACTGCCGGGTGGCAACGGTATTTCCTTCGACTGGAGCCTTCTCGGTTGGATCGACGAGAGCATCGACTACATGCTTTCCGGCGGCCTGAACAAGAACAATGTCGCGGATGCGCTGGCGAACACCAAGGCGCGTGGTATCGACGTCTCCTCGGGTGTCGAAACCGAGCCCGGCGTGAAAAGCGTTGCATTGATCGATGAATTTTTCGATGCGGTCGAAAAGGCGGATGCGCCTGTCATGGCCCCAGGGAGTTGAGAGTGAACGAGACGCCTAAACCGAATTCCTTCCGTTCCGGCCCCGATGAAGATGGGCGCTTCGGCATTTACGGCGGTCGTTTCGTTGCCGAAACATTGATGCCGCTGATCCTCGACCTGCAGGACGAGTGGAACAAGGCGAAGACCGATCCGATCTTTCAGGCCGAATTGAAGCATCTCGGCGCGCACTACATCGGCCGCCCGAGCCCGCTTTATTTCGCCGAGCGGCTGACGGCCGAACTCGGCGGCGCGAAGATCTATTTCAAGCGCGAAGAGCTGAATCACACCGGTTCGCACAAGATCAACAATTGCATCGGCCAGATCCTGCTCGCCAAGCGCATGGGCAAGACGCGGATCATCGCCGAGACCGGTGCCGGCCAGCACGGTGTCGCCTCCGCCACCGTTGCCGCCCGCTTCGGCCTCCCCTGCGTCGTCTATATGGGCGCCACCGACGTCGAACGTCAGGCGCCGAACGTTTTCCGCATGAAGCTGCTCGGCGCCGAAGTCAAACCGGTAACCGCCGGCAGCGGCACCTTGAAGGATGCCATGAACGAGGCGCTCCGCGATTGGGTGACCAATGTCGAGGATACCTACTACCTGATCGGCACGGCGGCCGGCCCGCATCCCTATCCGGAGATGGTCCGCGACTTCCAGTCAGTGATCGGCGCGGAAGCGAAAGAGCAGATGCTGGCAGCCGAAGGCCGGCTTCCCGATCTCGTCGTCGCGGCCGTCGGCGGCGGTTCGAACGCGATCGGCATCTTCCACCCCTTCCTCGACGATTCCTCCGTCAAGATCGTCGGTGTCGAAGCCGGGGGCAAGGGCCTTCAGGGCGACGAACATTGCGCTTCGATCACCGCCGGTTCGCCGGGCGTGCTGCACGGCAACCGCACCTATCTGCTGCAGGACGGCGACGGACAGATCAAGGAAGGCCATTCGATTTCGGCCGGTCTCGATTATCCCGGCATCGGCCCGGAACATTCGTGGCTCAGCGATATCGGCCGTGTCGACTATGTGCCGATCATGGATCACGAAGCGCTCGAAGCCTTCCAGACCCTGACCCGCCTCGAAGGCATCATCCCGGCGCTCGAGGCCGCGCATGCGATTGCCGAAGTGATCAAGCGCGCGCCGACGATGGGCAAGGACGAGATCATCCTGATGAATCTCTCCGGCCGCGGCGACAAGGATATCTTCACCGTCGGCAAGATTCTGGGAATGGGACTGTAAGACATGACCGCACGCATGGACAAACGCTTCGCCGAGCTGAAGGCCGAGGGCCGTCCGGCGCTCGTGACCTATTTCATGGGCGGCGATCCTGACTACGACACCTCTCTCGGCATCATGAAGGCGCTGCCGGAGGCAGGCTCCGACATCATCGAGCTCGGCATGCCGTTTTCCGATCCGATGGCCGACGGTCCGGCGATCCAGTTGGCCGGCCAGCGTGCGCTGAAGGGTGGCCAGACGCTGAAGAAGACGCTGCAGCTGGCGGCCGATTTTCGCAAGACCGACGATGCGACGCCGATCGTGATGATGGGCTATTACAATCCGATCTATATCTACGGCGTCGAAAAATTCCTCGATGATGCGCTCGCCGCCGGCATCGACGGGCTGATCGTCGTCGACCTGCCGCCCGAGATGGATGACGAGCTCTGCATTCCGGCGATCCGCAAGGGCATCAATTTCATCCGCCTCGCAACGCCGACCACCGATGAGAAGCGCCTGCCCGCCGTGCTGAAAAACACCTCGGGCTTCGTCTACTACGTCTCGATGAACGGCATCACCGGCTCGGCGCTGCCCGATCCGTCGCTGGTTTCGGGCGCCGTCCAGCGCATCAAGCAGCATACCGAGCTGCCCGTCTGCGTCGGCTTCGGCGTCAAGACGGCGGAACATGCCAAGGTCATCGGCGGCTCGGCCGACGGGGTCGTCGTCGGCACCGCCATCGTCAATCAGGTCGCCACCAGCCTGACCAAGGACGGCAAGGCGACGGCGGACACGGTTCAGGCGGTCGCAACGCTGGTGCGCGGCCTCTCATCGGGAACCCGTTCGGCGCGCCTTGTTGCTGCCGAATAGTTTTCCCACATTGGCACTCGTCAATCAGGAGTATTCGAGTTGAACTGGATCACCAACTACGTTCGCCCGCGGATCAATTCCATGCTGGGCCGTCGCGAAGTGCCGGAGAACCTCTGGATCAAGTGCCCGGAAACGGGTGAAATGGTCTTTCATAAGGATCTCGAATCCAACAAATGGGTCATCCCGGCATCCGGTTATCACATGAAGATGCCGGCTAAGGCCCGGCTGGCCGATCTCTTCGACAACGGCGAATACGAATCGCTGCCGCAGCCGAAGGTCGCCCAGGATCCGCTGAAGTTCCGCGATTCCAAGAAATATATCGATCGCCTGCGCGATAGCCGCCTGAAGACCGAACAGGAGGACACGATCCTTGCCGGTCTCGGAAAGGTGCGGGGGCTGAAGCTCGTCGCCGTCGTGCACGAGTTCAACTTTATCGGCGGCTCGCTCGGCATTGCCGCCGGCGAGGCGATCGTCAAGGCGTTCGAACGTGCGACGTCGGAAAAGTGCCCGCTGGTGATGTTCCCCGCCTCCGGCGGCGCGCGCATGCAGGAAGGCATTCTCTCGCTGATGCAGCTGCCGCGCACGACGGTTGCCGTCGACCTGCTGAAGGAATCCGGCCAGCCCTATGTCGTCGTTCTGACCAACCCGACGACCGGTGGCGTGACCGCCTCCTACGCCATGCTCGGAGATATCCATCTGGCCGAGCCCGGCGCCGAAATCGGCTTTGCCGGCAAACGCGTCATTGAGCAGACGCTGCGTGAGAAGCTGCCGGAGGGCTTCCAGACCTCCGAATATCTGCTGGAACATGGTATGGTCGACATGGTCGTCAAACGTCACGATATTCCGGAAACGCTGGCGCGCCTGCTGAAGATCCTGACGAAGAAGCCCGTTTCGGCGGCCAATGACATGAATGGCGGCGCCATCGCTCTGGCGGCGAGCGCCTGATAACCGACAAGCAGGCGGGGTGCCGAATTGATACCCAGAGGCCAAACCGCGGTGAGTGAGGCAGCGCACGAGATCGAAAAACTCATGGGATTGCATCCCAAGGGATTCGACTTGTCGCTTGATCGCGTCACCCGTCTTCTCGATCAACTCGGCAATCCGCACCGGAAATTGCCGCCGGTGATCCATGTCGCCGGCACCAACGGCAAGGGCTCGGTCACCGCCTTCTGCCGGGCTTTGCTCGAAGCCGGCGGCTACAGCGCCCATGTTCACACCTCGCCGCATCTCGTCAATTGGCATGAGCGTTATCGCATCGGTGTGGCGGGCGGACGCGGGCAGCTCGTCGATGATGCCGTGTTTGCCGAGGCCGTCCGCCGTGTGGCCGAGGCCAATGCCGGTCAGCACATTACCGTCTTCGAGATCCTGACGGCGGTCACCTTCATTCTGTTTTCCGAACATCCGGCCGACGCGGCGATCATCGAAGTCGGTCTCGGCGGCCGGTTCGATGCCACCAATGTCATTTCCGATCCGGCTGTTTCGGTGATCATGCCGATCTCGCTCGATCACCAGCCCTATCTCGGCGACAGGGTCGAACTGATCGCAGCCGAAAAGGCCGGCATCATGAAGCCGGGATTGCCTGTCGTCATCGGCCACCAGGAATATGATGCTGCGCTCGATGTCCTGATGTCGACGGCCGAGCGGCTGCATTGCCCGAGCGCCGTTTTCGGGCAGGATTTCATGGCACATGAGGAATATGGCCGGCTCGTCTATCAGGACGAATACGGGCTCGCCGACCTGCCGCTGCCGCGCCTTCCCGGCCGCCATCAATATGCCAATGCCGCCGCCGCCATCCGCGCCGTCAAGGCCGCGGGCTTCACCGTCACCGAGATGATGATGGAAAAGGCGATGAATTCGGTCGAATGGCCCGGCCGGCTGCAGCGCCTCAGCGATGGTCGGCTGCTGCAGCATGCGCCCGCCGGTGCCGAAATCTGGGTCGATGGCGGGCATAATCCCGGTGCCGGCGAAGTGATCGCCGAAGCCATGGCCAGCTTCGAAGAGCGACAGTCTCGATCACTGTTCCTGATCATCGGCATGATCAACACCAAGGATCCGGTCGGCTATTTCAAGGCCTTCGCCGGGCTGGTCGAGAAGGTTTTCTGCGTGCCGATCCGCGGCAGCGATGCAATGATCGATCCGGTGATCTTGTCGAATGCTGCCTATGATGCCGGTTTGGTTGCCGAACCGATGTCGACGGTCGGCGAGGCGCTCGAAGCCATAAAAGCCGTTACCGATCCACAGGCGTTACCGCCGCGCATCCTCGTCGGCGGTTCCCTCTACCTTGTCGGCGACGTGCTTTCCGACAACGGCACGCCTCCCAACTGAGGGGCGAATGAAGAGCCTAAAACGAAAAAAGCCCGGTCAAAGCCGGGCTTTTTCGTCAATGTGACATCACACGATCAGGCAGCATTCGAAATCCAGTTGGAAAGAGCGGTCTTCGGCTTGGCGCCGACCGAGATATCGGCGACTTCGCCGCCCTTGAAGATTGCAAGGGTCGGAATGGAGCGCACGCCGAACTGCGCGGCAAGCTCCGGATTCTCGTCGATATTCAGCTTGGCCACCTTGACCTTGCCTTCCATCTCGACGGCGATTTCCTCGAGGCTCGGAGCAATCATTTTGCACGGCCCGCACCATTCAGCCCAGAAATCGACGACGACGGGTTCTGCGGATTCCAGAACTTCCGACTGGAAATTATTGATATCGACTTTCACGGTAGCCATGGGCTGCTCCTTTGGAGGAATTGGGTGTTGAACCACATGTGATGGTGCGGTGCCGAATTTTCAATGTCCGGTATTTCACTTTGTCTTGAGTCCTGCAAGCGCCAAACCGAGCGCCCTTTCGCTCAGCGTATAGAGCGAGGCATTCTCGGTATAGACGAGCATGCAGTCGATGCGCTTGCCGGGATAGAGCGGCGCCAGGATCTCGCGATAGATGGCCAACTGTGCCCGGTGCGCGAAGGGGATGGCCTCCTCGGTCGCCGGCGGCACCCGATTGGTTTTGTAATCGAGAATGACGACGCGATCGGCAAGCACGGCCAGCCGGTCGATGCGGCCGGAAACGGCATAGCGTCTGCCGTCGAGCATTAATGTCCCCATGATCGAAACCTCAGGCCGGGCCTGCTCCCCGAGGACGGGCTGCAAGTCCTTCTCGTCCAATAGTTTCAGAACCGAATCGACCAGCTTGCGCCGTTCGGCCTCCGGCCAGAAACGGGCCGCCCGTTCGCCGTAACGCTGTGCCGCACCGGGCCGTTCCTCCGGCGGAATATCGGGAAGCGCCTGCAGCATGCGATGCAGCAGCCTTCCTTTCTCCAGCGAGCGATCGCTGCGTTGTTTCTCTGAAAAGAGCGGCGAAGCGACAATCAGGCCGCCTTCGTCCTCGTCGATGATCGTCCCGGCGCCGGAAGGGCTGAGGGGCCGAGGCAGTTCCGCCTGTGGCGGCAATGGCCGCAGCAAGCCCTCCGGCAGGCTAATTTCATCGTCGCGAGCCTGGCCGCGGCTGATACGCTCGAAGCTCCGCTCCACCCGTGGCACGCGCCATCTGATACCCTGCCATTCCCCGTCGTGGTCGGAGAAGCTGGCCGCCTCCACATGCGGATGACCTTCGCTGAGCGCGGTGGAAATCATCATGTGCCAGGTGTCGTTGTTCGCCCGCACGCCACGGTAGCCACAAACGACCAGGCGGTCGGCGGCCCGCGTCATGGCGACATAGAGCAGCCGTCGGTATTCCTCTTCGGCCAGTATCTGGATTCGCGCGGCATCGTTCTGCGTCAGTGAATTGGCGAGGTCCGCGACGGGAACCCAGGCGGGCATCGGCGGTTCGTCCGGGTCGGTTTCGATCAGGCGAAGCTTCGGCAGATGCGTATGCGTGAAGGCCTTGGAGCCGCCGTCGACCAGGAAAACGATCGGTGCTTCAAGACCCTTTGAGGCATGCACGGTCATGATCCTGACCTCGTTGCGCCCCTTGTCCTGCTCTCGTTTCACCTCGGGTGCTTCGAGCTCGAGCGTCGAGATGAAGGATTGCAGCCCGGGAAGGCCGGAACTCTCATGGTCCAGGGTGAAGGTCAGGAATTCGTCGAGGATATCGCTGACTTCGGTGCCGAGGCGGGCAAGAAACTGCCGCCGTCCACCGTGGCTGCCCAGCAGGCGCGCATAGAAATCATGCACTGATAGGTTTTTCGATTGCCGGAGGAACAGTTCCAGCTTTTCGACCGCCGCGCGGAAACGCTCGTTACCGTCGGCGGCGAATTTCTTGAGATGGCTCCAGACGCTCTCATTGTCGCCCCGCAGTGCCGCGGCTGCAAAGATGTCCTCCTCGGAGAGATCGAAAAGCGGGCTCTTGAGCACGGCGGCGAGCGAAAGGTCGTCTTGCGGCAGAAGCAGGAAGCGGCCGAGTGCGAGCAGATCCTGCACGGCGATATGGCTGGTCAGCACCAGCCTGTCGGCGCCGGCGACGGGAATGTCGCCGCGACGCTTCAAGGCGCGGGTCAACGCGTTGACGAAGGCGTCGCGCTTGCGCACCAGCACCAGAATGTCACCGGCCTCGATCAACCGCTCCTTGCCCTTGTCGACGATCGTTTCACGGCCGACGAGCGCGCCGATCGAATGGGCGATCCGCCGCGCCAGGATTGCGGCTGGCGCGCTTTCCGGCGTCGCATCGAAGGGCGCCGTCCAATCCTCTTCCTTCACCACCGCTTCCGGCGCGACCATTTCCCAGAGGTCGACGGCGCCGGGATGTCCGATGCGGCTGGAACGATGAACGACCGGCTCGCCGACAGCGCTGAGACCGCGCGCATTGTCGGATGTCCTGAAGATCTCGTCGACGGCCTCAAGCACGTCGGCAGTCGAGCGGAAGGAGAGCGGCAACCTCACGGAAGAAAAGCTCTGCCCACTGTCGGAGACGCGCCGCCGCGTCCGGTCGCTCTCTTCGGAAAAACGCTCGGGCCGCGCCCCCTGAAAAGAATAGATCGACTGTTTCTCATCACCGACGGCAAACAGCGTGCGCACGATAGGCCGGGCGCTCTCGCCGGAAAAGAAATCCTCGGCGAGCGACTGGATGACGCTCCATTGGATCGGACTGGTATCCTGCGCCTCGTCGACGAGGATATGATCGATACCCCGGTCGAGCTTGTAATGGATCCAGGGGCCGACGCCGCTCTTCGTCAGCAGGTCGGCGGTGCGGGTGATCAGGTCCTCGAAATCGAGTTGGCTTCGCTGTTTCTTCAGTTCCTCGTAATCGTGATTCAGCCGGTCGGCGAGCACGAGCGCGGCCTGCGTGGCGCCGTGCATCCGCATCAGTTTCAGCCGGTCGCGGCTTGCCGCGACATGCGCGCGGGCGGCGGCGACGGCCTCCGTCAATCGCGGCGCTTCTGCAAGCATGGCCTTGACCAGGAACTGCGAGTCAGTTTTCGGCTCGCCCTTGGCCGTCAGGAAAATTTTCTCGAGCATCGCGGCGCGTCTGGCGTCATCCGGCTCCCGGCCGGCGAGCCTGAGGCCATAGGCAACCTCCTGCGCCTTGGCGCCGCCCTTTTGGTCGGCGAGCGACAGATAGAGTTCCAGCGTGCCGCTGGAAAGTCCCGGCAGCGGCCAATATTGCGCCGCGATCCCTTTCTCGGTGTCATCGGCGGCGAGACCGAGTCTTTTGCGCAGGACCACGTCCACGCCGCCCTGCTGTTTGGCTGCGGCGGTGAAACGGCGGATGGCGTTGCGATTGGCGACAATGTCGCCGAGCAGGTTCTCCAGGCCGGATTCGTCGCCGAGATTGAGCACGGCGGCGAAAGCCTCTGCAAGGGCGCTGCCTTCTTCCGGCGCGGTCGCCGTCAGCAGCGCCCGGCGCGCATCGGAGAGCAGCGCCGCGGCGGCGCGATCGTCGAGAACCGAGAAATGCCCGGCGACATTGGCCTCCAGCGGGAACTGATGCAGCAGCGCCTCGCAAAAGGCGTGGATCGTCTGGATCTTCAAGCCGCCCGGCGTCTCCAGCGCCTTCGCAAACAGCCGCCGGGCCTCGGCCAGTTTTATCCGGTCGGGCGCCTTACCTTCGATCTGCATGATCCGCCGGCTGAGATCGTCATCGTCAAGCACGACCCAGTCCGCCAGCCGTTCGAAGACGCGGTTCGACATTTCCGAAGCCGCGGCCTTGGTGTAGGTGAGGCAGAGAATGGCCGAAGGCCGCGCGCCGGCGAGCAGAAGCCGGATGACGCGCTGGGTCAGGACATGCGTCTTGCCGGAACCGGCATTGGCCGAAACCCATGCCGAGCGCACCGGGTCGGAGGCGATCGCCTGCTGGATGGTGGTCCAGCCGATCCAGGCCCCGGGATCGTCGCTATCAGGAAGGTCGCTCGCCTCACTCATCGCCGCCACCTTCCTCATTCTCGGCCGTCGACCATTCGGAGACGCGGGCGAGATGATCGTAGTCGCCGCCGAAATCAAATTGCTGTGCCGGAATGAGCCGCGAGGTAAAGCCCTTTTCGCCGGATTGCAGCAAACTGACGAACTTGATCAGCTGGTCGACCGATTCCTCGGCAAGGTCGATCGCCGATTTCGCCTTGTCGCTGCGGGCGGCGTTTTCATTGTTGACCATATCGACCTGGAACCGGCTTCCGGGACGCAGGCGGACATAGAGAAGATCCTGCGGCGTGAGGCTGCCGGCGTCGCGAAAGGCGCCGGCGCGCAAGGCCGCCGCTTCGAGTGCGAGCTGCGGATCGAGAAGCGCGCGTGCCTGCGCCGGCGAGGGGTTGTAGCCGGTCTTGTAATCGATGATATCGGCGTCGTTCGGCCCGATAATGTCGATCCGGTCCGCGACGCCATTGAGGCGGATATTGATTGCCTCCAGCTCCACGCCGCCGCGCACTTCCGTCAGCGTCCGGCGGATGGCTGGCCGTCGGCCGGCCTCCCATTCGAGGAAGGCGCGCGCCACTTCGCGAAAGCGCGGCCGCCAGACGGCATCGATATGCGGGGCAGCTTTTCCATGTCGAAAAGCTCGGTCAGAATCTGCTCCATCGCCGCTGCTGCCTCTGGCGTGCCGGCCACATGAGCCGCGCGGATGAACCGGTCGATGATCGTGTGATAGAGCGTACCGCGTTCGGCTGCTCCGGGATCGCGATTGAACGCGTCGACCGGATCGAGCCGCAGGATGCGACGGGCGTAGATGGCATAGGGATCGCGGCGCAGCCGTCCGACCTCGCTGAAGGAATAGGATTTCGGCTGCAGCGCCAGCGGCGGTTTCGGCGAGGGCCGCTGCGCCGGCGCTTGGCTCTCTCCGCGATCGATGAGACCGGCCCATTGGAGGAACCGGGTGCCACGCCCCTTGAGTTCCGCCTCGAACGCCTCCCCGCCGAGCGCCATCAGCCGCTGCAGCCAGCGGGAGGCGACCGTCGGCGTCGAGCCCTGGCGCAGCGCTCTGGAATAGATCAGGTGGCGGGTGCCGTTCGCCATCTCGAAATCATGCGCCAGCTGGCCGATGCGCCGCTCCGGCGGTTCGAGCCCGATCTCCGTCTTCATCATTCGCGGAATGAAGGGATTGTTGGCGCTCTGCCCCGGCCATGAGCCTTCATTCAGCCCGCCGAGGATCAGCGTATCGACGCTCTGCAGCCGGGCTTCCAGTGTGCCGAAGATGAACAGCCTGGGGTGGCTGAGCGCCCGTGGCTTCACCGCATGGCCGGCGGCGAGCGCAGCCATGATGTCGATCCATTGCGGCCCGTCGGCTTCCATCTGCCCGTCCGTGTCGATCACTTCGCCGAGAAGGGAGGCAAGCGCGTCCCCCGCCTCGTTCGACCAGAGATCGGCAAGATTGCCCTGCGGATCGGCCGCAACCGCTTCGAGAGCACGACCGGTTCGCTCGGCCCATTCGGACAGCCTGAAACTCGCCGTCTTACCGCGATCTTCGGGCCGGTGTCGGAAGAGCGCAGAGGCGAGAGGCTCGGTCGCCTGGGTAATCCGGCGGGCAAGCTCGGATGCGGCATTGGCGACGTCGGCGGGAAGCGCCTTTCGCCATTGCGGTGCGTGCCGGTCCAGGGCCTGTTCGGCAAGCTGATGGGTCAGAAGCGCCTCAAGCGTGCTGATATCCACCTCGGTCACGCCGCCGCGCAGCGCCAGCAGCTCGAGCGCCTCGGTGGCGGAAATCAGGGTGTCGCGTTCAAGGCCGAAGCGGGCCAGGGGATGTTTAAGCAGAGCGACGGTCGCGACCGGATCGCCCGGCCGCAGCGCCGCCTCCAGCAGCAACTGCAGAAGCGTGCCTTGCGGCGTGGCCGAAAGCGGCGTGCCGGCCGAATCGTCGGCCAGGATGCCGAAGCGGGAAAGCTCCGCCATCACCCGACGAGCGAGGTTGCGGTCCGGCGTGATCAGAGCTGCCCGGCTCTCGCCGTCCTGCCCCGGCCGTTCCAGCGCCAGTCTGAGCGCGACGGCAATCGCGGTTGCTTCCTCGCGCTCGTTGGCGGCTTCAATCAGCGCGACGTCATTGAAGGCCGAAGTCAGCGCTCCCGCGGGCAGCTCGCTCTTCCATGTTCCCCAATCGCTGGTCGCCTCTGCCGGGGCAAGCGCCCGGGACAGGATTTCGGCGCGCCGGTCAAGATCGGCCTCCGGTCTGTCAAGGGTGCCGACATCGGCCCGTGTCAGCCTCAGCCTCTTGAGCAGCGACGACAGCCCGTATTGCGGATGGCTCCGGCTGGCGGGATTGGCATGCTGGCCCGGCGCCGGTTCCGGCGCGACCATCTGCCAATGTCCTTCGGGCATGGCGAGATCGAGGCCTGGAAGCACGATCACGCCTTCGGGCAGATCGGCGACGGCTGCAATCAGATCGGCGGTCGCCGGTACCGAACCCGTCGACCCGGCGATGATGACCGGCCCGCTGGGCTTTGCCGCCGAAAGCCGGGCTGCTTCGGCCCTGAGAATGGCGTTCCTGTGCCGCGCCGGCGAGGATTTGCCGAGTTCGGAAAGCCGCGCCGGCCAGAAGGCGCTGGCGATCTGCAGAAACTCCGCGGTCAGCTGCCACCAGGCGGCATAGTCGCCGGTATCGAGCTTCGACAGTTCCGACCAGTCGAGATCCTCGGTTTCGATGGAATCGATCAGCTCGGCGAGGTTGCGGGCAAGCCAGATCGCGTCAGCCGGGCTTGCCGGCGCAACGAGTGGCGAGTCCGAATGAATATGGCGGACGATCTCCGGCAGTTTGTTGCGCCAGGCAAGGATCAGGCGCGCCAGTTCGAGCAGCCGAGCAGTATTCGACAGCGGCTGGGCGAGGTCGATCGTGGCCGGCAGCGCCTCGTCGAAATAGCCACTGTCATCGTCGGTTTCGCCGAGGGGGCGGATGATGGGCAGGATCGCCGACCGGCCGCCAAGCAGATCGACGAATTCCGAGCGCAGCACACGCACGGCGCGCCGGGTCGGCAGATAGATGGTTACTCTGGCGAGCGACAGCGGGTCGTCGGCGTCATGCCGGAAGAGCGGCGTCAACCGGCCGTCGCAGAGTGTCGTCGCCAGGGTTTTCAGGAAGGGAAGGCCCGCCGGGATCGTCAGGATTCGTGGCTGGTGCCGCTCCCTCATGGCTCACGCGAACGCCCGCAACCTGCGGATCGTTTCCTCCGCCTCGCCGATCGCCTCCGGCGTTCCCACAGTCAGCCAATGCCCATCGAGCACCAGGCCGAAAAGCCGGTCGCGTGCGATCGCCTGGTCGAAATAGATATTCAGGTTGAAGGCATCCTGTGGCGCATCGTCGAACAGCGACGGGTTCATGGCGATCGCGCCGGCATAGACAACGGGGTTGGATGGATCGTCGCGGTAACGCCTCAGCCGGCCGTCGGCCGCAAGGCTGAAGTCGTTCTTGCCGTTGTGACCAGT
The DNA here is from genome assembly GCF_022385315.1 of Rhizobium sp. K102. NCBI lineage: Bacteria > Pseudomonadati > Pseudomonadota > Alphaproteobacteria > Hyphomicrobiales > Rhizobiaceae > Rhizobium > Rhizobium sp. K102. The sequence goes on along the minus strand of NZ_CP092436.1, from coordinate 3,577,839 downwards.
GGTATCTTCGATGCCGACACAAAGCAGCGCCATGTCCATCTGATCGGCATCGAAGAATCCGGCTAAGCGCTGCAGGTTCGTCGGCCGTCCCGGCTGCTCGCCGATCCAGAAGAGGTCGGCATTCATGACGAAGATATCGTCTCGGTCCAGAAGCCTCAGTCCCTTCGCCAGCCCGCCGCCTGAATTCATCAGCCCGTCCCGCTCGTCGGATATGATGATCTCGAGGCCGCGATAACTGCCGAGATGGGCGAGCATCTGGTCGGCATGGTGGTGAACGTTGACGACAGCCCGTTCGACGCCGGCCGCCACCAGCGCGTCCAGCGCGTAATCGATCATGGCCTTGCCGTCGATCTTCACCAGCGGCTTCGGGATCGTGTCGGTGATCGGCCGCATGCGGGTCCCGAGACCCGCGGCCAGTACCATGGCTTGTCTGATAGTCATCTTGATCCGGAATTTATGATTCGCTCTGGCCTATTCCAGCCCTTGCGCACCAATCGCGCAAGGGGGCAAGCGTCTCATGCTCGAGCGCGACGTTAAGATAGGCGAGCGTGCGCGGCATATGCTTGAGATAGCCGGGCTTGCCATCCCGCTGCAGCAGCCGCACCCAGAGACCGGCAAGTTTGCAGTTGCGCTGCGCCGACATGATCGCCCAGGCCTTCATGAATTCCGCTTCGTCGAAACCGCCCTGCGCACGGCGAAGGGTGAGATAATCGTTCATCAGCTGCCGGAAGAGCACCGGCTCGATCGTCACGCGTGCGTCCTGGACGATCGAGGCAAGGTCATAGGCCGTGGGGCCGATCATGGCGTCCTGGAAGTCGATGAGACCGACCCGTCTGACGCCGGCCTCCTGCGGGCGCCAGATGATGTTCGGCGAGTGGAAGTCGCGCAGCAGCAGGTTCTTTTCGGCCGCGGCGAGTTCATCGATCAGCGCGTCCCAGATCGCCAGATAATCCATGCGCTCTGCATCCGAGGGTGCAGAGCCGCGCTTCCAGGCGATGTGCCAGTCGAGCACAAGCTGCACTTCCATCTTCATCGCCGTGCGATCGAAGTCGGGAATGTGATGCGTGTGCGCGGCGGAAACGGGGATATCCTGCGGAAACTGCATGGAATGAAGTTGGGCCAGGCAGGCGACGCTTTGGCGGTAACGCTCGGCGATCGGCCGGCCAGCGTCATCGAGCACGCCTTCTGTGCCGAGATCTTCGATCAGCAGGATGCCCTGCTCATAGTCGACCTTGTAGATCTCCGGCGCTGCAAACCCCCGTTCGCGCAGCGCATCGGCAATGGCAACGAAGGGATAGGCGTTCTGTGCCAGATGCGCGACCTTGGGATAGGGCTTGCCGTCGTAGACCGGCGGCCCCTCGGGATGCGGGCGCCAGTCCATCAGGATTTTTCGCGGAGCGGCGCCCGGATAGATCGCTTCATAGGCGCGCAGCGACGCATCGCCGGTCAGGAAGCGGCGTTTGGCGTCGGAATAGCCGGCCCCGTCGAGGAAATCGCGGATCGCGAAGACCCGGCGCATGCGTTGCGCCTGCTGGCCGGCGGCCTCGATCGTTGCCCGGCGACCGCTGCCCTCATGCACCAGCGCCAGGGCGATGCGCTCTGCCGGCAATTCGCTCTCAGCCATCTCCGGCCATTCGACGAGGCAGATGCCATTCTCCAGCGCCTCGTCGAAGCCGAGTTCCGTCAATTCGCTGGCGTCGCCGAGCCGATAGAGGTCGAAGTGCGAAACCGGGATCCGCAGGTCGTAGGATTGCACCAGCGTGAAGGTCGGGCTCGGGACCTCAAGCCCATCGTCATCGGCGATGGCACGCAGAATCGCCCGGGCGAGCGACGATTTGCCGGCGCCGAGATCACCGGAAAGAGCAAGGCAATCGCCGGCCTTCAAGGCGAGCGCCAGGTCTTCACCGAGGCGAATGGTGGCCGCCTCGTCCTTGAGGAAAAGCGAGATCGTATCGGTGGTCGTCATTCGGCAGCGGCGGAATGGGGGATATTGACCGAGGGGATACGGCAGACGACCGTCGTGCCCTTGCCCGGCTCGCTGTCGATCGTCACGTCGCCGTGATGCAGGCTGACGAAACTGTCGACGATCGAAAGGCCGAGGCCGGCGCCGCCGCGTTTTCCGCTTTTAGCGCCCGTCGCGAACCGGTCGAACACGGTCGCGATCATGTCGGGCGAGATGCCGGGGCCGCGATCGCGGACGGAGAAAACGAAATCCGTGCCTTCGCGTTGGCATTCCAGCGAAATCGAGCTGCCCTCCGGCGAGAAATTCGCCGCGTTGGAGAGAAGCTTCAAGAGGATCTGCTTCAGCCGCTGCGGATCGGCGACGATCGAGCCGAGATAGGCAGGCGCGGTGATTTCGAGCGCCACCCCGCTTTCCTGCAGCCGATCGGCGATTTGCATCGAGACGTCGTCGAGCAGGTCGTTGAGATCGATTTCCGCATAGTTGAGACGCATGATGCCGGCATCGACGGTCGCGAGGTCGAGGATATCGTTGACGAGCGTCAGCAGAACCGAAGACGAGGTCGAGATATGGTCGATATATTCGGCCTGCCGCTCGTTCAGCGGCCCCACACCCTGCGTGCGCAGCAGGTCGGTGAAGCCGATGATATTGGTCAGCGGCGAGCGCAATTCATAGGAAACGTGCTGAACGAAGTCGTTCTTCAACTCGTCGGCTTTGCGCAGCGCCTCGTTCTTTTCGGTCAGTGCCCGCTCGGCCCGCACGCTGTCCGTCATATTGACGAAGGTCAGCATGGTCTGCGCATTCGGCAGCGGGATGACGGCGTAGTCGAGCACGAGGCCGGAGAACAGTTCGAGCGTCCCCTGGCCCGAGCGGCGCTCGTCGTCAAAGCTGGTGATCAGTTCCGCGAAGGTCTTCCAGCCGTCCGGCCGGTCGTACGAGGGGACGCAGGCTTCGCCGAGTGCACGGATATGGGTGCCGGGCTTGGCCTCAGCTTCGGTGATCCCCCAGAGCGCCCGGAAGGCCGGGTTGGACAGGCGGATGCGTCCATCCGGGCCGAACACCGCCACGCCTTCGGAAAGATGGTCGATCGTTTCGCCCTGCACCTTGACCAGCGTGTTGTAGCGCGTTTCGAGATCGACCTGTTCCGTCAGGTTTTCGAACACCCAGGTGGCGCCGCCCTGCGGGTGGGCGGTGGCGAAGACGCGCAGCGTCTGACCGTTGGGCAGGTGCCAGAGGTCCGATTGCGTATCGAGCGCGCGATAGACGGAAAGAGCCGCTTCCTTCCAGCTTTTCCAGTTGAGCTGGTCCGGCAGCTTCTTGGCCGCCCGCAGGCGCTCGAGCAGCTCGCTATTGTCCGGCCGGCCTTCGAGAAAGGCGATATCAAGCTCCCAGAGCGCCACGAAGGCCTGGTTGTAGAATTGCAGCCGGCGCTCGCCGTCGAAGATGGCGACGGGCGTGGCGAGATGGTCGAGCGTCTCGGCATGGCTTTTCAGTGTCCGGTCCAGCTCGGCGCGCACCGCCTCGATATCGGACACGTCGATCGCCATGCCGGCCGAGCCGCCGGGAAGCGTGACGTCGACGACATCGAAGAATGTTCGGTTGCCATGCACGACCGTCGAGATCGTGTCGTGGAACGGCGATTCCGGCGTCGTCGTCGCGCGAATGCGTTCGCGCGCCACCGTCGTCAGCATCTCGCGGCCTTCATTGATCGCCTGTTGCGGCGAGCGCGCCTCGACCGCGTCGCCATAGGCCTGGTTGACCCAGGTGAGGCGACCCGCCGGGTCGCGCTGCCAGGCCGGCATGTCGATCGCGTCGAGCATGGTCTGGAACGCCGAGATCGACGTCATCAGCCGGTCGCGCTCGATCCGGAGTTCGGCAAGCTCGGCGCGCAGATTGTTGAGTGCCACGAAGCGGACGAAGGCGCGTCCGCCGGAAACCCGGCCCTGCGCCTCGAGGATCTCGTCGCGGATGGTCTCGACCACCATGTCGAAGCTCTGCGCCTCGTCGCGCAGCCGGTCGATCGCCTTTTCCAGGTCAGCGGCCGAGCGTGATTTCAGCCAGAGGCCGAAGGCCAGGAATTCGCCATCCTGCGGCGCGCCGGTCTCCGGCGGAAGCTGGCCGAGCAATTCGGGACGGGCATTGCCGTCCCAGATGACGATGCGCCGGTTCTTGTCGGCGATCAGCGCTTGATATTGTGAAATGCGTTGCTGGGCGTCTGAGAGCGCCGAGCGGATTTCCCGGCTTTCGTTTTCCAGATTGCCGCGCTGACGCACCAGCCAGAGCGTCGAAAGCAGGGCTGCCGATATGACGCCGATGACGACGGATACGCCGATGACCTGCGAGGAGGTGAAGAGGTGAGCCGAGGCTGCCGCCTGCTCGCCCTGTGCCAGAACCGGCCACGCCAGCGCGGCAAGCGCCGTGCCGGCCGCGCAGGTTTTCAAGAAGCGCGCCAATGATCCATGCTCTTGCTTTGCGGCCTCGTGTGCCGTTGCAGATTTATAGTCTTGGCCTGCCGTCGGCGGGCGGCGATGGGCGCGAGCGCCGTCGTCCGCCTGACCGGGCAGGCTGTTTTTCAATTCCGACATCCGCGGTATGTCTCCGTCCTTCAATGTGCCGCATTACGACAAGACATCCCATTTTCGGAGCGGTCGGACGGGGTCCGGCGCCACGAATCAAGTCTTAAAACAATACTTCGGAAGGGAATCGGCGGGAAGGGAGCGGCCAAAAAATAAGCCGCGGCATTTGTCAATGCCGCGGCTTCTACATCTTGTGGATATCGATGGTGAGATCAATATCTGTAGTGGTCGGACTTGAACGGGCCCTTCAGCGAGACGCCGATATAGGCAGCCTGCTCTTCGCTAAGCTGGGTAAGCTTCACACCGAGCTTGTCGAGATGCAGGCGCGCGACCTTTTCATCGAGGTGCTTCGGCAGGATGTAGACCTTGTTCTCGTACTGGCCGGGCTTGGTGAAGAGCTCGATCTGCGCCAGCGTCTGGTTGGTGAAGGAAGCCGACATGACGAAGGACGGATGACCGGTGGCGTTGCCGAGGTTGAGCAGGCGGCCTTCGGAGAGCAGGATGATGCGGTTGCCCTTGGGGAATTCGATCAGGTCGACCTGCGGCTTGACGTTGGTCCACTTGAGGTTCCGCAGCGCGGCGACTTCGATTTCGTTGTCGAAGTGGCCGATATTGCCGACGATCGCCATATCCTTCATCTCGCGCATATGGTCGATGCGGATGACGTCCTTGTTGCCGGTCGTGGTGATGAAGATGTCGGCCGAGGAAACGACGTCCTCGAGCAGCACGACTTCATAGCCGTCCATCGCCGCCTGCAGGGCACAGATCGGATCGGCTTCGGTGACCTTAACGCGGGCGCCGGCGCCCGAGAGCGAAGCGGCAGAACCCTTGCCGACGTCGCCATAACCGCAGACGACGGCGACCTTGCCGGCCATCATCACGTCGGTGCCGCGGCGGATGCCGTCGACGAGCGATTCCTTGCAGCCGTACTTGTTGTCGAACTTCGACTTGGTGACGGAATCGTTGACGTTGATCGCCGGGAAGGGCAGCAGGCCCTTCTGGCTGAGCTGGTACAGACGGTTGACGCCGGTCGTGGTTTCTTCGGTAACGCCCTTGATCGCATCGCGCTGCTTGGTGAACCAGCCCGGCGAAGCGGCAAGGCGCTTCTTGATCTGCGCGAAAAGGATTTCCTCTTCCTCGGAATGCGGGTGGGACAATACGTCCTCGCCGGCTTCGGCGCGGGCGCCGAGCAGGATGTACATGGTGGCATCGCCGCCGTCATCGAGGATCATGTTGGAAAGGCCGCCATCGGCCCACTGGAAGATCTTGTCGGTGTAGACCCAGTAATCCTCGAGCGACTCGCCCTTGATGGCGAAAACAGGAACGCCGGCAGCGGCGATCGCGGCAGCGGCATGATCCTGCGTCGAGAAGATGTTGCACGAGGCCCAGCGGACTTCGGCGCCGAGGGCCACCAGCGTTTCGATGAGCACGGCCGTCTGGATGGTCATGTGCAGCGAACCGGTGATGCGCGCGCCCTTCAGCGGCTTTGCGTCGCCGAATTCGGCGCGGCAGGACATCAGCCCCGGCATTTCGGTTTCGGCGATCGTAATTTCCTTGCGGCCAAAATCCGCAAGCCCGATATCGGCGACGACATAATCTTTTTCAGTGCTCATAGAGGTCTCCAGGCTGAAAAACGTCTCAAAAATTGGCGCAGGCGCGAAGATGACCGCGCGACGGACAGGCCGCGTGCCGATGCATATCGCCCGGATATGTGCAGCAGTTCCGGAATCGCGAGATGCACAACACCAAAGAGCCAAACCGCATTGCATGAACCAGGTTCGATGCGACACGCTTCAGCGCACGGCATGTCCGCCGTTTAGCAGGCTTCTGATGGGAAGGCAATAAGGATATAAAGAAGTCTTTATATGTTTATATGAACTCGGCCTAGTAAGCTCACATCTCTTCGCCGAACCGGTTTTGGATCAGCTGGTCCAAGGCCTCCAGCGCTTCCTCGGCCTGGCTGCCGCTTGCCGAGACGACGACGCTTGAGCCCGGGCTCGCCGCTAGCATCATCAGGCCCATGATCGACGTGCCGCCGACCGTCATTCCGTCCTTGGAGACGGTGATGGCGGCATCGAAGGTCTCGACCATCTGAACGAACTTGGCTGAGGCGCGCGCGTGAAGGCCGCGCTTGTTAATGATGAGGAGTTCCCGGGAAAGCGATGTCATGAAGCGCCGTTATTTTCCGCTGAGCACACGGCTCGCGACATTGATATATTTCCGCCCGGCTTCGGAAGCCTCGACCAGCGCCTTCTCCATATTGTTCTCGCCGCGCACCCCGGCGAGCTTGATCAGCATCGGCAGGTTGACGCCGGCGATGACTTCGGTATGGCCGCTGCTCATGACCGATATGGCGAGATTGGACGGCGTGCCGCCGAACATGTCGGTCAGGATGACGACGCCATGGCCGTCATCGGCGCCGGAAACGGCTTGCAGAATGTCCTGCCGCCTTTGGTCCATGTCGTCTTCGGGGCCAATACAGACCGTCTCGATGAATTTCTGAGGACCGACGACGTGCTCGACAGCATGACGAAACTCTTCAGCCAGCTTGCCATGAGTGACAAGCACAAGTCCGATCATGATATTACTGCTCCCATATACGCAAACGATGGCTGAGATATCGCAATGCAGCAATTACGTCCACCGGTGGGGGCACATCTTGGCGATGAAAAGCCGAAGTGCAAGATAAAAATGCAAACATATAAGGCAGATTGATCAATCTGGAAGCCTTCAATCGCCGATATCAGGCGCTTTCGCCATCAGGACTGCCAGCGGTGACGGCACGGCTGTGAGCAACCGCAACGCGGGAAGCGAAAAACCGGCGGCAAGGCTGACGATTTCGCCCTCGGGGGGACGCGGTTTTCGCCGGAAGCACTGCCCGGAAGCACGGCATAATGCATGGCCGCCCGAGGGATATGGTCCAGCCGGACGATGCCGGTGCCGCGCAGCTCGATCAGGCCGGCGATCGACGGCGGGCAGGTGGCGATCACCGAGCCTGCCTCTTCTGACAGCAGCACCTGATCGTCGGCAACCAGCGCCGTGAACAGACCGAGCCGGCGGGCCTCTGTCATGCAGGTAAAGGCCAGCATCGATTTGCCCCAGCCGGAGGGCCCGCTGAACAGGAGCCCCGTCCTGCCCACGACGATCGCCGTCGCATGGATGTTGGGAGCCTCGCTCATGCTGCGGCATCGAGGGGCAGGGCGAGGATGAAGCGCGCGCCGACTATGCGTCCGTTCTCGCCCTCGGTGATGTTTTCCGCCCTCAGCGAACCGCCATGGGCTTCGGCGATCTGCCGGCTGATCGACAGGCCAAGGCCGGAATTCTGGCCAAAACCTTCCGATTCCGGCCGGTCCGTATAGAAGCGCTCGAAGATGCGGTCGATATTCTCCGCCTGGATGCCGGGACCGTTGTCCTCGATGGTGGTGACGCAGCGCGACCGTGTGCGCACCAGCCGCACGGTGATCTTGCCGCCCTTCTCAGGCACGAAGGAGCGGGCATTTTCGATCAGGTTCGTTATGATCTGGCCGATGCGCAGGTCATGGCCGTTGACGACGAAGCGCGTCTTGATGTTCGGCTTGCGCTCGATCGCATATTCGATCTCCACCTGCTTCTTGCTGCCCCTGATCTGGCGGGACACGTCGATCAGGTCACGCAGCAGCACTTCCATGTCGACGGAACCGGCATCGACGCGCGCGAGTTCGGCATCGAGACGCGAGGCGTCGGAAATATCGCTGATCAGGCGGTCGAGACGGCGCACATCGTGCTGGATGACATCCAGCAGTCGTTTCTTGGAATCCTCGGATTTGGCGAGCGGCAGCGTTTCGACGGCGCTGCGCAGCGAGGTCAGCGGGTTCTTGAGTTCGTGGCTGACATCGGCCGCAAAGCTTTCGATCGCATCGATGCGGTCGTAAAGGGCCGTCGTCATCTCGCGCAAGGCGATGGAAAGATTGCCGATTTCATCCTGGCGGGCGGAGAAGTCGGGGATCTGCTCGCGTGTTTTGGCGCCGCGGCGCACCCGGATGGCCGCTGCCGAAAGACGGCGCAGCGGATTGGCGATGGTCGACGACAGCACCAGCGAAAGCAGCACGTTGACAAGCGTCGCCACGCCGAAGACCCGCATGATGGCAAGCCGTTCGGCATGAACGATATTGTCGATATCGCCAGCCTGCGTCGACAAGAGCAGCACGCCGAGCACGGCGCGGAAGCGCTGGATCGGCACGGCGACGGAAACGATGAGTTCGCCCTTCTCCGTGGTGCGCACGACCGCACCGCGCACGCCGGTCAGCGCGTTCATGACTTCGGGATAGATCGAACCGTCGCCGCCCGGTGCTTCCTTATAGAGCGGCAGATTGCCGGGCTGCAGCGCCTTGTTGAACAGGGTCACGAACCAATCGCTCCAGGTCTGCTTCTCTTCCTCGACCGGCGGCAGGTCGAAGCGCAGCACCTGGCCACGCGAATAAAGGTGACGCGAATCGAGCAGCAGATTGGCGTCGGCATCGAAGATGCGGGCGCGTGTGCGCGTCGGGGAGATCAGGCGGCGCAGGACGGGAGCGACCTTCTCGGGATCGATCGGAAACTCCAGGTCCTCGTCGTTCGGCACCGGGGTGATGCTCTGGCCGGCCTGCAGCTCGAGCAGCTTCTGCGGATCGATGGTGATCGAATTCGTATCGACCGATGCGGAGGCCGAAACGGCGCCGGCGATGATCTCGCCCTGGGTCAACAGGCTTTCGGCGCGGGCGTCGATCAATCCCTCGCGAAACTGATTGAGATAGAGGATGCCGCCGACCAGCACCAGCAGCGCGACGAGATTGAAGAAGACGATGCGCCGCGTCAGGCTCGAAAAGACGGCATTGCCGAAGATGCGGCGAATCAGCGTGAAGGGATGCGACCAACGGCGGCCTCGGACGCGGCGGGTGCTCACGCCCTCCGCATCGTCCAAATCCCTTTCCTGCACCAATTGTGCCAATGACAGGCCCTTTCGAAGGGCGGGGCCGGATAACGGCCCGCAACCCTCAATTATGTCTCGCGCTGTGCCGTCGAGGCTCAGGCTGCTTCGCGGAACCGGTATCCCACTCCGTAGAGCGTTTCAATCATATCAAAATCGGTATCGACCATCTTGAATTTCTTGCGCAGCCGCTTGATGTGGCTGTCGATCGTCCGGTCGTCGACATAAACCTGTTCGTCATAGGCGGCGTCCATCAGCGCGTCGCGGCTCTTGACGACGCCCGGACGCTGCGCCAGCGAATGAAGGATCAGGAACTCGGTCACCGTCAGCGTCACCGCTTCGCCCTTCCAGGTGCAGGTATGCCGCTCCTGGTCCATGACCAGCTGGCCACGCTCCAGCGAACGGGCCTGCTGCACGGCCCCGGCCTTCGGCGTGCCGCTCGGGCTCGTGCCGCCGGCGGCCGCGGCTTCGCGGCTCGAAGCGCGACGCAGGACGGCGCGCACGCGCTCCACCAGCAGGCGCTGCGAGAAAGGTTTGGTGATGAAATCGTCGGCGCCCATCTTCAGGCCGAACAGCTCGTCGATCTCCTCATCTTTGGAGGTGAGGAAGATGACCGGGATATCCGATTTCTGCCGCAGGCGGCGCAGCAGCTCCATGCCGTCCATGCGCGGCATCTTGATATCGAAGATCGCCAGCTGCGGCGGTCGCGCCAGAAGGCCATCGAGCGCCGAGGCACCGTCCGTATAGGTCTCGACCTTATATCCTTCGGCCTCCAGTGCGATTGACACCGAGGTGAGGATGTTGCGGTCGTCGTCAACGAGCGCGATTGTCGGCATGGTGTTGGTCTCCGTCATCAGTGCGCAATCTCCCGGATTTTCGTCGTCCCCAGGCGGTCTCAGTGACCGGATGCGCTTATGGAGGATAAAGGTGGAACAAATTGTGGCAAAGATAAAGGGAGGATTGTCGCAAAATTTCCCCACAATCTTAAGGCGCGCGACAAACTGTTGCAACGCGACCTCTTCAAACGATTTAAAATACCGTCAAGAAATTTAAATCGATTAATTGTTTGATATTACTGAACTTTCTCAATTTTAGTCTCTTGTGTTTTAAAAATTCTACCCTTATTTTCGCAGTCAGTTTTAACGGCAACGCGCCTGAGCGAAGGGAAGTAGCCATGGAAAAGTTCGGAGTTCATAACCCGGCAACGGAGCTTGCAACGGTTGGATTGGGCGGCGCAGCCAGCGTTCGCTATAACTTTTCCGCCGCAGCGCTCTATGAAGAATCCATCCGCCGGGGTGAAGCCGAACTGACCGCTCAGGGCGCCCTCAGAGCTCTCACCGGTCAGCATACGGGCCGCTCGCCACGCGACAAGTTCGTCGTTCGCGACGCCAATACCGATGGCCAGATCTGGTGGGACAACAACAAGCCGCTCTCGCCGGAGCATTTCGCGCTGCTGCGCGACGATATGTTGGCCCATGCCGCCGGCAAGGACCTTTTTGTCCAGGACCTCATCGGCGGTGCCGAGGAAGGCCATGCCCTGCCGACCCGCGTTGTCACCGAATTCGCCTGGCACTCGCTGTTCATCCGCAATCTTTTGATCCGCCCGGAGACGGCGGCGCTTGCCACCTTCGTGCCGAAACTGACGATCATCGACCTGCCTAGCTTCAAGGCCGACCCGGCCCGCCACGGCTGCCGCACGGAAACGGTGATCGCCTGCGATCTCACCAGCGGCCTCGTTCTCATCGGCGGAACGTCCTATGCCGGCGAAATGAAGAAGTCGGTCTTCACCGTGCTCAACTATCTGCTGCCGGCCAAGGGCGTGATGCCGATGCACTGCTCGGCCAATGTCGGCCCCGATGGCGATGCGGCCGTCTTCTTCGGCCTTTCCGGCACGGGCAAGACGACGCTTTCGGCCGATCCGGCGCGCACGCTGATCGGCGACGACGAGCACGGCTGGAGTGAGAACGGCATCTTCAACTTCGAAGGCGGCTGCTACGCCAAGACCATCCGTCTGTCGGCCGAGGCCGAACCGGAAATCTATGCGACGACCCAGCGCTTCGGCACCGTGCTCGAAAATGTCGTACTGAACGACCGCCGCGAGCCCGATTTCGACGACGGGTCGCTGACCGAAAACACCCGCTGCGCCTATCCGATGCATTTCATCCCGAATGCCTCGGCAACGGGCCGGGCCGGGCATCCGAAGACAATCATCATGCTGACCGCCGATGCCTTCGGCGTCATGCCGCCGATCGCCCGGTTGACGCCGGATCAGGCGATGTACCATTTCCTCTCCGGTTACACCGCCAAGGTGGCCGGCACTGAAAAGGGCGTCGTCGAGCCGGAAGCGACCTTCTCGACCTGCTTCGGCGCCCCCTTCATGCCGCGGCACCCGGCCGAATACGGCAACCTGCTCAAGGATCTGATCGGCCGCCACGGCGTCGAATGCTGGCTTGTCAATACAGGCTGGACCGGCGGCGCCTACGGCACCGGCAAGCGCATGCCGATCAAGGCGACGCGCGCGCTGCTCGCCGCCGCCCTCAGCGGCAAACTCGGCCAGGTCGAATTCCGCACGGATGCGAATTTCGGCTTCGCCGTGCCGGTGTCCGTCGACGGTGTCGACGGCGGCATTCTCGATCCGCGCTCGACTTGGGCCGACAAGCCGGCCTATGACGCGCAGGCCGAAAAGCTGGTTTCGATGTTCATCGCCAACTTCGCCAAGTTCGAGAATCACGTCGACGGCGGCGTCCGCGATGCGGCACCCGGCGTCAAGGTCGCCGCCGAATAAGCTAAGCCCGTCCTAAAACAACGTCTCTGACTCACGTGAAACCCGGCATCGCAGGATTGCCGGGTTTTTCGATTGACGGCCGATATTTTCAACCGGCTGCCGATATGAGATAGAACGCCACATGGCCAGCGACGCGCTCTATATTGATGACAGGATCACCATCTCAGGATGGGAGCTGACGGAACAGTTCGTTCTGGCAGGCGGCCCCGGCGGTCAGAACGTCAACAAGGTTTCGACGGCGGTCCAGCTGTTTTTCAACGTCGCGAATTCGCCTTCGCTTAATGACCGCGTCAAGGCCAATGCGATCAGGCTTGCCGGCCGGCGCCTGTCGAAGGACGGCGTGCTGATGATCGAGGCAAGCCGCTTTCGCAGCCAGGATCGCAACCGTGAGGACGCGCGCGAACGGCTGAAGGAACTGATTCTGGAGGCCGCCAGGCCGCCGCCGCCGCCGCGCAAGAAGACCAAGCCGACCAAAGGTTCGGTCGAACGCCGTCTGAAGGAAAAATCCGGCCGCTCGGAAGTCAAGAAAATGCGCGGCCGTCCCGGTGGCGGCGACTGACATGCCCGAACTGTCGAACGGCGTCCGCCATCTGCCTGAATATCTCGACCGGTCGCGTCAGGAAGCGCTGGTCGAGGTGATCCGTGCCGTGGTCGCCGAGGCGCCGCTTTTCGTGCCCGCCATGCCGGGCACCGGCAAGCCGATGTCGGTGCGCATGACCAATTGCGGGCCGCTCGGCTGGGTGACGGACAAGGAGCGCGGCTATCGCTACCAGCCGACGCATCCTGTCACCGGCAGGCCCTGGCCTGATATGCCGCAGTCGTTGCTCGAGATCTGGAATGACGTGTCGGGTTATGAAAAACCGCCGGAAGCCTGCCTCGTCAACTTCTATTCCGACGACGCGCGCATGGGCCTGCATCAAGATAAGGACGAGCGCAATCTGCAGGCGCCTGTCGTCTCGATCTCGCTCGGCAATAGCTGCCTCTTTCGCGTCGGCGGTCTGAGCCGCAACGATCGCACGCTATCTTTTAAACTGTCGAGCGGTGATCTGGTCGTATTGGGCGGCGAGGGAAGGCTGTGTTTCCACGGCGTCGACCGGATTCATCCGGCAACATCGACGCTGTTGAAGAATGGCGGCCGCATCAATCTGACGCTGCGCCGCGTCAATCCCTGAGACGGATAGTCGAGATCGCCTGCTACAATTTTCGCAGCGCCACCTGTTCGATCAGGTGATCCTTCCCCTTTTTGAGGATGAGATCGGCGCGTGGCCGTGTCGGCAGGATGTTCTGGCGCAGGTTCTTCAGGTTGATGTTCGTCCACAGATCCGCGGCGATATCGAGAGCTTCCGCATCGCTGATCGAGGCATAGCGATGGAAGTAAGAGTTCGGATCGCGGAAGGCGGTCTCCCGCAGCCGCATGAAGCGCGTGACGTACCAGTTATGAATCTGGTCTTCCGCGGCATCGATATAGATCGAGAAGTCGAAGAAGTCGGACACCATCGGCACAATCTTGCCATCGGCCGGCAGGTCGCGCGATTGCAGCACATTGATGCCTTCGAAGATCAGGATGTCGGGCCGGTCGACGATTTTGTACTCGTCCGGCAGCACGTCATAGACGAGATGCGAATAGCAGGGCGCCTGCACGTCCGGTCGGCCGGCCTTGATCGCCGAGAGGAAGCGCAGGATCGCCGCCGTGTCGTAGCTTTCCGGAAAACCCTTGCGCTGCATCAGCTTTTCCCGCTGCAGCACGGCGTTCGGATGCAGGAAGCCGTCGGTGGTGATAAGATCGACCTTCGGACTGGAGGGCCAGCGCCCCAGCAGTTCCTTGAGGATACGGGCCGTGGTCGATTTTCCGACCGCGACCGAGCCGGCGATGCCGATGACGAAGGGCGTTTTCGTCACGTCGGACAGGCTCAGGAAGCGGTTGCGCTGTTCGAACAGCATTTGCGAGGATTCGACATGCGCCGACAGCAGCCGCGACAGCGACAGATAGATGCGCCTGACCTCGTCGAGATCGATCGGGTCGCCCATCGAACGCAGCCGCTTGACCTCGTCGCTGGCCAGCGTCAGTGGCGTGTCCGCGCGGAACTTCGCCCATTGTTCGGAAGAGAAGAAGTGGTAGGGCGAATAGGATTCGGACTGGAAGTGATCCAATGTTTCCGGCACCCCGATGATCTCAGTCGCGATACTCATGAACTCTGCCGATTGGCCTTTTCCTTGAGACCGGACTGCGCGGTTCTGCGCTCGAGTTCGGCCATGACATTCTCTAACGGTATTTCAGCAATCTTCAATACGACCAATAGGTGATAGAGCACGTCGGCGGCTTCATAGGTCAGATTGTCGCGGTCGCCGGTCGCCGCCGCCATCACGGCTTCGATCGCCTCCTCGCCAAGCTTCTTTGCCGCTTTCGGCTGGCCGCCGGCCACGAGTTTCGCCGTCCAGGACTGGTCCGGCGAGGCCTTCGATCGCTCTTCAACGATCCTTTCGAGATCGGCAAGGGAAAATCCGCTCATATGTCCGCTTTCAAGCCTCAGTCGAGACGCATGTCGATGCCGCACTTCGACATATAGTGTTTCGCCTCGCTGACGGAATAGGTGCCGAAGTGGAAGATCGAGGCGGCGAGCACGGCATTGGCGTGACCTTCCTTCACCCCGGCGACGAGGTCGTCGAGGTCGCCGACACCACCCGAGGCAATGACGGGCACGCGCACCGCGTCGGCGATCGCCCGGGTCAGTTCCAGGTCGTAGCCGACCTTGGTGCCGTCGCGGTCCATCGAGGTGACCAAGAGTTCTCCCGCGCCGCGCGCCACCATCTTCTGGGCGAATTCGACGGCGTCGATGCCGGTCGCGTTGCGGCCGCCATGCGTATAGATTTCCCAGGCGCTGAGATTGTCGCCGCCGACCGCCTGTGTGAGCCTGCGCTTGGCGTCGATCGAGACGACGATGCACTGGTCGCCGAACTTGTCGGCTGCCTCGGCGACGAAGTCGGGATTGCTGACCGCGGCCGAGTTGATCGAGACCTTGTCGGCGCCGCAGAGCAGCAGCCTGCGGATATCGGCGATGGTGCGCACCCCGCCGCCGACCGTCAGCGGCATGAAGCACTGGTCGGCCGTGCGCGACACGACATCGAAGATCGTTTCGCGATTGTCCGATGAAGCGGTGATGTCGAGGAAGCAGAGTTCGTCGGCGCCGGCCGCATCATAGGCTTTCGCCGCTTCGACGGGATCGCCGGCATCAACGAGATTGAGGAAGTTGACGCCCTTGACGACGCGGCCGTCCTTGACGTCGAGGCAGGGGATGACACGGGCCTTGAGGGTCAATTTAAGCGGTCTCCTTGGCCCTGCTGGCCTTGATCAGCGCCAGCGCTTGCCTGGGGTCGATCCGGCCGTCATAAAGCGCCCGGCCCGAAATCGCGCCTTCGAGCTTGCGTGCATCGGGTTCCAGCATGCGTCTGACGTCGTCGAGCGAGGCAAGACCGCCAGAGGCGATGACGGGAATGGAGACGGCACCGGCAAGTTCCAGCGTCGAAGCCCAGTTGATGCCGGCAAGGATGCCGTCGCGGTCGATATCGGTGTAGATGATCGCGGCGACGCCCACGCCTTCGAATTTCTGAGCGAGCTCGATGACGCCGAGTTCGGAAGCCTCAGCCCAGCCTTCGACGGCTACCTTGCCGCCCTTGGCGTCGATGCCGACGGCGACGTGACCGGGAAATTTCCGGCAGGCCTCGATGACCAGATCAGGATTTCTGACCGCCACCGTGCCGAGAATGACGCGCCGCAGCCCGCGCGCGAGCCACGCCTCGATATGATCGAGCGTGCGGATGCCGCCGCCGAGCTGCACCGGATTCTTCGTCGCCCTGAGGATCGCTTCGACGGCCTCGCCATTGGCCGAATGTCCCGCAAAGGCGCCGTCGAGATCGACCACATGCAGCCATTCGAAACCCTGGTCTTCGAAGGATTTCGCCTGGGCGGCCGGATCGGTGTTGTAGACCGTCGCCTGCTGCATGTCGCCGAGCTTCAGGCGGACGCATTGGCCGCCCTTCAGATCGATCGCGGGAAAAAGGATCATGTCGTCTTACGTCCGTAAAGTGGTCGATACCATCAGCGCATTCCACGCATCTACGATATCCGAGCGGAAAAAGACAGCGGCAATGGTGGCCGCGCCGAAAAGCAGAAGAAGCAGCAGGGTGACGGTCAAACCGGCGCGAACCTGGCGCCAGAAGCCGAGGCGCCGCTTCATCGATTTCTCGATGTCGCGCACCTCCCGCAGCGCCTGGCTGTTGACGGCGGCGAGCCGGATCTCCGGCTCCATCGCCTCCACATAGGTTTCGGCATAACTTGCAAGGATCTGCGAGGCGCGGTCGCGTAGCGTATTGCGCAGGTCGGTCGAGAGATAATTGCCGGAGACGGCGGCAAGCTCGGCCTCGTTGGGCGAACGGCCGGCATTGCGCTTGCGGTAGCTGAGCACGAAGTCGCGCTTCTGCCGCTCATAAAGGGCATAGGCAAGCAGGCCGATCAGATCGTCCTCGCCTTCGATATAAAATTCCAGCACGGCTTCCGTGATGTCGCCGGCGTTGATGCCGTTGGCGCGCAGCTGCGAATTCTCGTTGCCGGCAAGGAATTCATGGATCATCGGTCCACCCTTTCTGTCAACGACTTGGCCGCATTGGAAAGCGCTCTCCGGTGAATGGCCTCATCGACACGGCGGATGATCGTTCCATCGGGAAGCCGGATGTCCGAGAAGGGCGGCAGCTCCTCTCTGGAGGGTCTCAGCATATAGAACACCTTGCCTGATTTCCGCGAAGCCGGCATCGAGCGCACTCCTGTTCCCGTGTTTCATAAAGGGAAAATAAGGCGGCGGTATTACGGGTTCCAGCGCAGGAAATTGGCGATCAGGGCGAGGCCAAGCTTCTGGCTCTTTTCCGGGTGAAACTGAGCGCCCACCATGTTGTCGCGCCCGACGAGAGCCGTCATCGGCCCACCATAATCGACCGTCGCAATGACGTCGTCGGCATTTTCGGCGGCAAGATGGTAGGAATGCACGAAATAGGCGTGCAAGCCCTCGGAGCCCGTTGGAATGCCGTCGAACAGCGGATGTTCGCGCTTCAGGTCGAGCGTGTTCCAGCCGATCTGCGGAATTTTCAGCGCGGGATCGTCAGGCGTCATCTCGATGACATCACCGGGGATCCAGCCGAAGCCGTGCGTCACCGTCTTCTCGAGGCCGCGCGAGGACATGAGCTGCATGCCGACGCAGATGCCGAGGAACGGCCGCGCCCTCTTTTCGACAGCCTCGATCAACACCTCGGCCATGCCGGGCACGGCATCGAGGCCGCGCCGGCAATCGGCATAGGCGCCGACACCAGGAAGCACGATGCGATCGGCGGCGGCAACATTTTCCGCTTTGTCGGTGAGATCGATCTGCGCATCGATGCCCGCCTCGCGCGCGGCCCGCTCAAAAGCCTTGGTGGCCGAGCGCAGATTGCCGGAACCATAGTCGATAATTGCGACGCGCATCGTCAGCGTCCTCCATCAAAACCAAAGAGACCAAGCGATGTCGCCTGGCCATGCGGGCTGTTCGGTCGGGTCTTGTTCTCCCAGCCCGGCACGGCGGCGTCAGTATCGGCCTGGACCGCCTTGTCGGAGAAGTACACGTCTTCGGCAATGCCGATCGTATCGGCCGCAATGAGTGCGTCTTCGTTCCAGCCGCGGCCGGCGAGATTGCGAATACGGAGGTTCTGGCCCTCGAGACCGACCAGCAGGTTCACGCCCAGCGTGATTGCCGCTCCCGCCGGCCAGAAACCCGGTTGGTCCATCAGCGCACCGCCGATTGCCTGCACCAGAAAGGCCGCTGCCGCGTATAGCCACAGCCGATGGACCAGCAGCCAGACCCATGGAAACAGCAAACCGAGCCATGTGAAGCCGTCGCGGATCACCCGCGTCTCGTCAAGGCGAGTGCCTGCGCTGCCGGGCGGCGTCAGAAAAATATAGCTGGATGTCATTGTCGCCGCTCCTTTGAGAGGCTCAGACGAGCGTGCCCTTGGTTGAGGGAACACGGCCCGCCTGTCTCGGATCGATCTCTGTCGCCGTGCGCAATGCCCGGGCGACGGCCTTGAAGCAAGTCTCGGCAATATGGTGGTTGTTGGCACCATAATGGTTGAGAATATGCAAGGTGATGCCGGCATTCTGGGCGAGCGCCTGGAAGAATTCGCGAACGAGTTCGGTGTCGAAGGTGCCGATCTTCGGCGCGCTGAAGGCGACGTTCCAGACGAGGAACGGCCGGCCGGAAAGATCGACCGCTGCCTTGGTCATCGTCTCGTCCATGGCAAGATCGATCGAGGCATAGCGGGTGATGCCGCGCCGGTCGCCGAGCGCCTTGGAGATCGCCTGGCCGATCGCAATGCCGGTATCCTCGACCGTATGATGGTCGTCGATATGCAGGTCGCCCTTGGCGTCGATTTCCATGTCGATGAGGGAATGCCGCGAAAGCTGGTCGAGCATATGGTCGAAGAAGCCGACGCCGGTCGAAATCTTCGATTTGCCGGTGCCGTCGAGATTGACGGAAACGGAAATCGAGGTCTCGTTGGTCTTGCGGGAAACGCTGCCCGTACGGCTTGCTGCGGTCTCGGCCATTTGGCCCTCCATCGGAATAAGGCCGTTCCTTATCAGGCGCATCGGCAAATATCCAGAAGCCGGGGAAGAGAAAAGCCGGCCCATTTGCAATCGGCTCCGGCCTGCTTACATAGGGCTCAACAAGGCCGATGTGCGGTCGAGGTAAAAGCCCGCGTCATGGGCAGACAGGTGTTTTATGACAACGATCATTACTGTTCGAAAAGGCGGCAAGGTGGTGATGGCGGGCGACGGCCAGGTGAGCCTCGGCCAGACCGTGATGAAGGGCAATGCCCGCAAGGTGCGCCGCATCGGCAAGGGCGAAGTGATCGCCGGTTTTGCAGGCGCCACCGCCGATGCCTTCACCCTGCTCGAAAGGCTTGAAAAGAAGCTGGAGCAATATCCCGGCCAGCTGATGCGCGCCGCTGTCGAGCTCGCCAAGGACTGGCGCACCGACAAATACCTGCGTAATCTCGAAGCCATGATGCTCGTCGCCGACAAGTCGATTACGCTCGCGATCACCGGCAACGGCGACGTGCTGGAGCCGGAACACGGCACGACGGCGATCGGTTCGGGCGGCAATTTTGCCCTCGCGGCTGCCCTGGCACTCATGGATACCGACAAATCGGCCGAAGAGATTGCCCGCCGCGCCCTCGATATCGCGGCCGACATCTGCGTCTACACGAACCATAATGTCGTGATGGAAGTGCTGGATGCCGAAGGCTGAACCCTATGCCTTCCGGCCGCTTGCCGTGGCTGATCTGCCGCTCCTCGCCAAATGGCTGGAAAGCCGACATGTCAGGCGCTGGTGGCGCGATCCGGCCGAGGCGCTGGCTTCAATGGAAGAGCACATCGATACGGCCTCCGTCTCTTGCTTCATCGTCACGCTGAATGGAAAGGACTTCGCCTTTATCCAGGCGGCCAATCTCGACGACGAGGACGATGAAGCCCTCGCCGGCCAGCCGAAGGGCACCTACGGCATCGACCAGTTCATCGGCATAGAGGAACTCGTTGGCAAGGGTCACGGACCGGCCTTTATGATAGGGTTCTGCGATATGCTCTTTGCAAAAGGCGCGCAGCGGATCCTCGTCGATCCGCATCCTGACAATGTTTTCGCAATCAGAGCCTATACCAAGGCGGGCTTTCAAGGACTTGGCGAAACAACGACTAATTACGGCCGGGCGCTGTTGATGGCCCTGGACCGCCAGGAGAATGATACGCAATGACCACCTTTTCCCCCGCGAGATCGTTTCCGAACTCGATCGCTACATCATCGGCCAGCATGACGCCAAACGCGCCGTTGCGATTGCGCTGCGCAATCGCTGGCGCCGCCAGCAGCTCGACCCGAGCCTGCGCGACGAAGTCATGCCGAAGAACATCCTGATGATCGGCCCGACCGGTGTCGGCAAGACCGAGATCTCCCGCCGCCTGGCAAAACTCGCCGGCGCGCCCTTCATCAAGGTGGAGGCGACCAAATTCACCGAGGTCGGCTATGTCGGCCGCGATGTCGAGCAGATCATCCGCGACCTGGTCGAGGTCGGCATCGGCCTAGTGCGCGAAAAGAAGCGGGCCGAGGTCCAGGCCAAAGCGCATGTGAGCGCCGAGGAGCGTGTCCTCGATGCGCTGGTCGGCACCACCGCTTCGCCCGCCACCCGCGAAAACTTCCGCAAGAAGCTGAGGGACGGCGAACTCGACGACAAGGAAATCGACATCGAAGTGGCCGATACCGGTTCCGGCATGGGCGGCTTCGAGATCCCCGGCATGCCGGGCGCCAATATCGGCGTGCTCAATCTGTCGGAAATGTTCGGCAAGGCAATGGGCGGGCGCACCAAGAAGGTCCGCACCACGGTCAAGGCCTCCTATACCGATCTGATCCGCGACGAATCCGACAAGCTGATCGACAATGAGGTGATCCAGCGCGAGGCCGTTCGTTCGACCGAGAATGACGGTATCGTCTTCCTCGACGAAATCGACAAAATCGCCGCCCGCGACGGCGGGATGGGCGCCGGCGTTTCGCGCGAAGGCGTGCAGCGCGACCTGCTGCCGCTCGTCGAAGGCACGACCGTGTCGACCAAATACGGGCCTGTGAAGACCGACCATATCCTGTTCATCGCCTCCGGCGCCTTCCATGTCTCCAAGCCTTCGGATCTTCTCCCGGAACTGCAGGGCCGCCTGCCGATTCGCGTCGAGTTGCGGGCGCTGAACAAGGAGGATTTCCGCCGGATCCTGACCGAGACGGAAGCGAGCCTCATCCGCCAGTATCGCGCGCTGATGGAAACCGAAAGCCTGAGTCTGGATTTCACCGACGACGCAATCGATGCGCTGGCCGATGTCGCGGTGCATTTGAACTCCTCCGTCGAGAATATCGGCGCGCGCCGCCTGCAGACGGTAATGGAGCGGGTTCTGGACGATATTTCCTACAACGCCCCGGATCGCGGCGGCACGGCCATCACCATCGATGCCGCCTATGTGCGTGAACATGTCGGCGATCTCGCGCAGAATACCGACCTCTCGCGCTTCATTCTGTGATCTCGGCGCACCGGTGCATGTCTTTGCCGATGTGAATGCCGCATTGTAACGAACTCCACTCTCGACAGCGGGCCTTTTACTTTCTAGTGAAGGCCCGTTTTGTTTTCCGCTGCGGCTTTATTCGGCCAAGATTCTGGTCCAGTCAGCCGCATCGCAAGCAGGACGATGAACGGACGGGATAGCGGATCGTGCGACGCCTTTTGACAAGCCTTTTGATTGCCGCTGCCCTGGTGAATTCGGCGCCGGCCTTCGCCATGCAGACCGTTCCGGCGGGCAACCGTCACGTCGAGCAGCCCGATATTCCGGGCGCTTCCGTTCGCCGCACCAAGGGCACCAAGAGCAGCTTCGATCTGAAATACGAGAAGGTCCATGAGCTTCTGGCGACCGATCGCGAGCTGATGGCCAAAATCCGCAAGGTCTCGAGCGCTTACGGCATCAATCCCATCCATGTCGTCGGCGCCATCGTCGGCGAACACACCTATAATGTCGATGCCTACGACCGGCTGCAGGCCTATTACGTCAAGGCCGCCTCATATGCCGGAGAAAGCTTCCGCTTCGCCTATGACGGCGAAAATGTCGATGATTTCGTGGCGCGGCCGCAATTTGCTCAGTGCAAGGGCAAGAGCGATTCCTACACGCTCTGGTCCTGCCGGGAAGATGTTTGGGAAAGCGATTTCCGCGGCAAGACGGTCGGCGGCCAGAGCTTCCCCAACAACCGCTTCAGCGCGGTCTTCTTTCAGCCCTTTTATGCCGGCCAGACTTTCGGCCTTGGCCAGGTCAATCCGTTGACGGCGCTGATGCTCTCCGATCTCGTCAGTCGCGTGTCGGGTTATCCGAAGCTGAACGAGAAGAATGCCGGCGCCGTTTACAGGGCGATCATGGACCCCGATATCTCGCTCGCCTTCGTTGCCGCTTCCATCCGCAGGTCGATCGACGACTACAAGGAGATTGCCGGCATGGATATCTCGGGCAATCCCGGCCTGACGGCGACGCTTTATAATGTCGGCAATTCGCGCCAGCGCGCCGCGGCACTTGCTGCGAAAAACCGTTCTTCCGGGGCGACCGTCTGGCCCGAAGAGAATTATTACGGCTGGCTGATCAACGACAAGCTGGACGAACTCAAGGGCCTGCTCTAGCTTCAAGCCTGACGGGAAGCGTTGATCTTCCCCGAAAGGCTTTTCCGATGGACATGCGTCCTGATCCCTTCGTTCCGCCGGCGCCGCTGCCGCGCACCGTGCCGCCGAGCCGGCTTGAGATCATCCGCATCATCCTGCGCAATCCGCTCGAGCTGTGGGGCGAGCCGTCCTACACGCTGCCCTGGATCAGGACGAGTTTCTTCGGTCAACACACGCTGATCGTCAACGATCCCGGCCTGATCAAGCATGTGCTGGTCGACAATGCAGCGAATTATCGCATGTCTGACATTCGCCAGCTGGTGCTGCGGCCGATCCTGCGGGATGGCCTGTTGACGGCGGAAGGCCAGGTCTGGAAGCGGTCGCGAAAGGCGATCGCGCCCGTGTTCACACCGCGCCATGCCAAAGGTTTCGCCGGCCAGATGCTGCGCCAATCCGAAGAATACGTCCGCAAATACGAGGGCGCCGGTCCGGCTGGTCAGGTCTTCGACATCGCCGCCGACATGACCGATCTCACCTTTACGATTCTTGCCGAAACGCTTTTCACCGGCGAGATCGTCTCCTCCAGCGGCCATTTTGCCGACGACGTCAACGAACTTCTCCACCGCATGGGCCGCGTCGATCCGATGGACCTGTTGCGCGCCCCCTCCTGGGTGCCGCGGCTCACCCGTATCGGTGGCCAGAAGGTGCTGGAGAAATTCAGGGCGATCGTGCGCGCTACCATGGACATGCGGCTTGCGAAGATGAAGGCTGACCGCGCCGCGGCACCGGACGATTTTCTGACCCTGCTTCTCGAACAGGGCGGTCCCGACGGCCTGACCAAGGAGGAGATCGAGGACAATATCCTGACCTTCATCGGCGCCGGCCACGAAACGACTGCGCGGGCGCTGGCCTGGACCCTTTATTGCGTCGCAAACAGTCCGCATATTCGCGAAGCCATGGAAACGGAGATCGACACTGTTCTGGCAACCGGCGCCGACCCGGTCGAATGGCTGGATCTGATGCCGGTGACGCGGGCCGCGTTCGAGGAGGCGCTGCGGCTCTATCCGCCCGCGCCTTCGATCAATCGCGCCGCGATCGCCGATGACGTCTGGATCAATGCGAAGGGCGAAAGGGTCGAGATACCGGCCGACATCACCGTGCTCATCATGCCTTGGACGCTGCACCGTCACGAGCTCTATTGGGACAAGCCGCGCGCCTATATGCCTGAACGCTTCTTTCCCGAAAATCGCGGCAGCATCGGCCGTTTCCAATTCCTGCCGTTCGGCGCCGGCCCGCGCGTCTGCATCGGCGCGACTTTCGCATTACAGGAGGCGGTGATCGCGCTTGCCGTCATGATGCACCGTTTCCGCTTCGACCAGACGGAAGCGACCAACCCCTGGCCGGTGCAGAAGCTGACGACGCAGCCGCAGAACGGACTGCCGATGCGCGTGTGGCCGCGCATAATTTCCCGTGCGGCATAAATCTTTCGAATTATTGCGGAATTGACTGTGAATGAAAGCCGGGCAAAGTGGCAGCATTCAAAGTCGTTGCCAGGGAGAATGTCGCATGAGCCGCATTGATAAGAACGGTCTTGCCGTCGAAGCCGTCCTTCATGATTTCCTCGTCCAGGAAGTTCTGCCCGGTCTGGCGATCGATGCGGACAAGTTCTTTGCCGATTTTTCGGCGATCGTCCATGATCTCGCCCCCAGGAATCGGGCGCTGTTGAAGAAGCGCGACGAACTGCAGCTCAAGATCGACGACTGGTATCGCCAGCACGGCGCTCCGACCGATATGGACGATTACCAGTCCTTCCTGCGCGCAATCGGTTATCTCCTGCCCGAGGGGTCCGATTTCCAGGTTTCGACCCAGAATGTCGATCCCGAGATCGCCTCGATCGCCGGTCCGCAGCTCGTCGTTCCCGTCATGAACGCGCGTTATGCCCTCAACGCCGCCAATGCCCGCTGGGGTTCGCTCTATGATGCGCTCTACGGCACGGACGCTATTCCCGAGAGCGACGGCGCCGAAAAGGGCAGGGGATACAACCCGAAGCGCGGCGAGAAGGTCATCGCCTGGGTGCGCGATTTTCTCGATGCATCGGTGCCGCTGCAGGACAGCCACTGGAAGGATGTCGCAAGCTTCGCCGTCAGGGATGGAGCGCTCATCATCCGGTCGACCGATGGCGAGCAGGCGGCGCTGAGGGACGGCGGGCATTTTGCCGGCTATCGCGGCGATGCCGCCACTCCGACGCATCTTCTCCTGAAGAACAACGGCATTCACATCGAGATCGTCATCGATGCGGCAACGGCGATCGGCAAGACCGATCCGGCCCATATTTCCGATGTCTGGCTGGAATCGGCGATCACCACGATCATGGACTGCGAGGATTCGATTGCCGCCGTCGACGCCGAGGACAAGATCGTCGCCTACCGCAACTGGCTCGGCCTGATGAAGGGCGATCTGCAGGAAGAGGTCGCAAAGGGCGGCGCCAGCTTCATCCGCAAGCTCAACCCCGATCTGGAATATACAGGTCCGGATGGGACCGCCTTCGAGCTGCATCGCCGCTCGCTGATGCTGGTGCGCAATGTCGGCCACCTCATGACCAATCCGGCCATTCTCGACCGTGACGGCAACGAAGTGCCCGAGGGCATCATGGATGCCGTCATCACCGGACTGATCGCGCTCTACGATATCGGCCCGGCCGGCCGCAGGAAGAATTCCCGCGCCGGCTCCATGTATGTGGTCAAGCCGAAGATGCATGGCCCGGAGGAAGTCGCCTTCGCCGTTGAGGTCTTCTCGCGGGTCGAAGATGCGCTTCACCTGCCTGGCAATACCATCAAGATGGGCATTATGGACGAGGAGCGCCGTACCACGGTCAATCTCAAGGAATGCATCCGCGCCGCCCGCGAGCGCGTCGTCTTCATCAATACCGGCTTCCTCGATCGCACCGGCGACGAGATTCATACCTCGATGGAAGCCGGCCCGATGATTCGCAAGGGTGACATGCGTCAGGCCGCCTGGATATCGGCCTATGAGAACTGGAATGTCGACATCGGCCTTGAGTGCGGCCTTTCCGGCCATGCGCAGATCGGCAAGGGCATGTGGGCGATGCCGGATCTGATGGCGGCGATGCTGGAGCAGAAGATCGCCCATCCCAAGGCCGGCGCCAACACCGCCTGGGTCCCGTCGCCGACGGCCGCAACCCTGCATGCCACCCATTATCACCGCGTCAATGTCGCCAAGGTTCAGCAGGGACTGAAGGACCGCGCCCGCGCCAAACTATCCGACATTCTCTCGGTGCCGGTCGCGGTGCGGCCGAACTGGTCTCAGGAGGAAATCCAGCGCGAACTCGACAACAATGCCCAGGGCATCCTCGGCTACGTCGTGCGCTGGGTCGATCAGGGCGTCGGTTGCTCGAAGGTGCCCGACATCAACAATGTCGGCCTGATGGAGGATCGCGCCACTTTGCGCATTTCGGCCCAGCACATGGCGAACTGGCTGCATCACAAGGTGGTCAGCGAAGCTCAGATCGTCGAAACGATGAAGCGCATGGCCGCCGTCGTCGACCGGCAGAACGAGCAGGACCCGGCCTATCGGCCGATGGCCGGCAATTTCGATGGGTCGATCGCTTTCCAGGCCGCTCTCGAGCTGGTGTTGAAGGGCAGGGAGCAGCCGAACGGCTATACCGAGCCGGTGCTTCACCGCCGCCGCCTCGAGCTCAAGACCAAGCAGGCTGGTTGAGAGTGTAGCTGAGAATAATAAAGGCCGCCGGAACGACAGTCCGGCGGCCTTTTTTATACCGAATTCGGTCTCTACGCTACTGAATGACGATGACCTTGGACGTGCCCTTGCCGGGACGAACGCGGCTGTAGAGGTCGATGACGTCCTGGTTCATCAGGCGAATGCAGCCCGAGGAAGCGGCGGTGCCGATCGAAGCCCATTCCGGCGTGCCGTGCAGGCGGAACAGCGTGTCCTTGCCGTCCTCGTTGAAGAGATACATGGCGCGTGCGCCGAGCGGATTGCTGAGACCCGGGCCCATGCCGTCTTCGACATATTTGGCGACGTCAGGGCGGCGTTCAGCCATTTCCTTCGGCGGGTGCCAGGTCGGCCATTCCTGCTTCCAGGCGACATAGGCGGTGCCGGCCCATGCAAAGCCCTGCTTGCCGACGCCGATGCCGTAACGCATCGCCTTGCCGTTGGCGAGGATGTAATAGAGGAAGCGCTCGCGCGTGTTGACGATGATCGTTCCCGGACGCTCGGTGGTCTGGTAGCTGACGACCTGGCGGCGGAACTGCGGCTTGACCCTGTCGATCGGGATCGCCGGCAGGGAGTATCCGGCATCCTTCGTCAAGCCATAGGCGTCATTGAAGATTTGCGCCGTCTGGACTGTCGGGCCTGCGCCCTTGTCGTTGACGGAGGCACTGTCTGAGGTCGTGGAGCAACCGGCCAGAGCGAGCGTCGCCAGCAGGCCAAATACAGGGAATGCATTGCGGAAGCGCATGAATGACTCTTGAAGTTTTGCGGCAAGGAGAACGGTCTTTCGACCATCGTTGATTATGGTTTATTTTCGATTAACTTGCGCTTTGCAAGGCTGCTGCGGCGCGGCGAAATGGTCCGCCGCGCAAATTAAAAGCGCATGGTTTTTTTGCAACAACCTGCCCAGCCCCACGATGGTTATCCATGACGATTTTGAGCGTTTACAATAACAATCCGTTAATCGATGGCCGGCAATCGGACAGGGCCATGATGGTGCGGAGGGGCACGCAGATATTGCTGCATGAAATGCGCCACGCCGTGCTGCCCGAACTGCCGCTGGCGAGCGGGCGTCGCGCCGATCTGATCACGCTTTCGGAAAAGGGCGAGGTCTGGATCATCGAGATCAAGACGTCGATCGAAGATTTCCGGGTCGATCGCAAATGGCCGGAATACAGGCTGCATTGCGACCGCCTGTTCTTTGCCACGCACCAGGACGTGCCGCTCGATATCTTTCCCGAGGAGTGCGGGCTCTTCCTCTCGGATGGCTATGGCGCCCACATGATTCGCGAGGCGCCGGAACATCGGATGGCGCCCGCCACCCGCAAATCCGTCACACTCAATTTCTCGCGTGCCGCCGCGCAAAGGCTGATGATGGCCGAATGGGCGAACGGAAAACCGTTCACGGTGGACGACGTCTGAGGGATGCCTCCCTATTTCGGCGCCCGTTTGGCGAGAATGCGCTGCAGCGTCCGCCGGTGCATGTTGAGCCGGCGCGCCGTTTCCGAAACATTGCGCTCGCACATTTCATAGACCCGCTGAATGTGTTCCCAGCGCACACGGTCGGCCGACATCGGATTTTCGGGGAGTTCGGCCTTTTCGCCCGGCCGCTGCGTCAGCGCCGAAAAGACGTCGTCGGCATCTGCGGGTTTTGCCAGATAATCGACGGCTCCGAGTTTCACGGCCGTCACCGCCGTTGCGATATTGCCATAGCCGGTGAGCACGATGATTCGCGTGTCATCGCGCCGCTGGCGGATTGCTTCGATGACGTCGAGCCCGTTGCCGTCGCCGAGCCGGAGGTCGACCACTGCATATTTCGGCGGCCTGCCTTTCGATTTCGCAACGCCTTCCGCCACGGACTCAGCCGTTTCCACCTGAAAGCCGCGCGTCTCCATCGCCCGTGCGAGACGGCGCAGGAACGGCCCGTCGTCGTCGACGATCAGCAAGCTGGCGTCGGGCCCGATATGGTCTTCATCCGACGCGGCCAAATTTCCATGATTCTGTTCTGTCATCGTCTCAGGTCCCGGCGCTTGAACGCCCGATCTTGGTCAACCGTTTTTCATTCTACTTATGCCGATAAAGTCATTTTGTCGAATTTGCGTCGAGCAGCATTCGCGGCCATTCGATGCGAATGCGCGCGCCGGCTCTCTCCGGCTCGCGGTTCTCGAAAATCAGCGATGCGCCGGAGCGCTCCAGCAGCGTCTTGGCGATGAAAAGTCCGAGCCCGAGGCCCCCGGCCGTGTCTTCCTTCTGTCGCCTGGTCACATAGGGCTCGCCGATCCGGGTCAGGATGTCGGGTGAATAACCGTTGCCGTCGTCCTCGATGACGATCAGTACCTTATCGTGATCGTGCTCGACGGTGATCGTCACTTTCTCCCTGGCATAGTCGACGGCATTCTCGATGAGGTTGCCGAGTCCGTACATGATCCCGGCATTGCGATCGGTGACCGGCTCGCTCTTACGCGGGCTTTTTTCGATCAGCTCGAGCGCGATGCCGAATTCCCGGTGCGGCGCAACGATCTCCTCGATCATCGAGGACAGCGGCAGCCGGCGCATATGCGCCTCGTCTTCGGAAGACAGCGTCGTCAGCCGCCGCAGAATGTCACGGCAGCGTTCGCTCTGGCTGCGCAGCAGCATGACGTCCTCGCGGAAACGATCGTCGTCCTTCAGTTCCCGCTCCATTTCCTTGGCAACAACGCTGATCGTCGCAAGCGGCGTGCCGAGTTCGTGGGCGGCGGCCGCCGCCAGTCCGTCGAGCTGTGAAAGGTGTTTTTCCCGCTGCAGCACCAGTTCGGTCGCGGCTAGCGCATCGGCAAGCTGGCTCGCTTCCATCGAGACGCGGTAGGCGTAGAAAGCGGCAAACGCCATTGTCGAGGCGATCGAGCACCAGACGCCGAACTGCATGACATTGTGCACATTGATCTCGGCCCCGTCGAACCACGGCAGCGGAAAGGGCGAAAAGGCAAGCACGGTGATGCAGACCATCGCGACGCCGATCAGCGCGGTGCTGTAGCGGATCGGCTGCGAGGCAAAGGAGATGATAACAGGCACGCAGACGAGGGCCGCGAAGGGATTGGCAAGACCGCCGGTGATGAAAAGCAGCGCGCAGAGCTGCAGAAGATCGAAGCCGAGCAGCGCAAAGGCGGCCGGCGGTTCCAGCCGATGCGTCGGCGGGTAGCGGATCGTCAGATAGAAATTCACCCAGGCAAGAGCGGCAATCAGCGAAGAGCTGGCGATCAGCGGCAAGGGAAATTTCAGCCAGAAGGCTACGATGAAAACCGTCAGCGCCTGCCCGCCGACGGCAAGCCAGCGCAGCCGCACCAGCGTCTGCAGGCGCAGCCTGCGGCTGCTGTGCCGATCCTCCATCGTATGGCTTTCTGCCTTGTCGATCATTCTGAGGGCTCCTTGGTCGCCCTCATGTACCACGCGGCTTTGCCCGTGTCGTCGGCAATGCCTCTTCCGGCCGCTCCGGCCAGGGATGGCGTGGGTAGCGCCCCCGCATCTCGGCACGCACGTCCTTCCATGAGCCGGCCCAGAAGCCCGGCAGGTCGCGTGTCGTCTGGATCGGCCGGTGCGCCGGCGAGGTGAGTTCGAGCAGCAGCGGCAGGCGGCCTCCGGCAATCGCCGGGTGCTGCTTGAGCCCGAACAGCTCTTGCACGCGGATCGTCAGCACCGGCTCCTCGCCTTCGTATTGGATTGGATGCCTCTGGCCAGTCGGCGCTTCGAAATGGGTCGGCGCAAGCCGGCTAAGGTCGCGTTGCAACTCGTGCGGCACCAGGGACATCAGGCCGTTCGACAGCCCGGCCGCTGATATTTCGGAGAGGCCGCGGGCCTCCGCCTGAAATGGGCCGAACCAGTCGTCCAGCCGGGAAAGCAGGGCCTCATCGCTGACATCGGGCCAGGGATCGCCGATCGTCCTGTAAAGAAATCCGATCCGCTCGCGAAGCTGCACGGCCTCCTTCGAGAAGGCAAGCTGATCGAGCCCGAGCTCGCGCACCCCCTCCATCATCGCCTGGGTGACCGCCGCCCCTGAAGGGCGTGGCAAAGGCGTCTCGTCGAAGACGATCGCACCGAGCCGGGTTGCCCGCCGCGCCCTGACTTGGCGGCTTTGCCGGTCGAAGAAGATCTGATCGCCGGTTTTGATCTCGCCCGGCAGTTCGGCTTCGACGTCGCCGCGGGTTACCTCGGCTGCCGCCAAAACTCGCGCCTGCGCCGCCCGTCCGGTCAGGTCGGCGATGACAAGCATCTGGCTGCCGGCCAGCCTCTCAGTTTCCGGCAGCTCGGCGCCGCGACCGTTCGCCATCACGAATCGGCCGCGCCCGCCGCGCTGGAGCGCGATCCGATCCGGAAAGGCATGCAGCAGCAGCTGGCCCGCAAGCGCCGGCGCCGCTGCATTAACTCTGTCTAGGCCGCTCGCCAATCGCCCGGCCAGCCGCCGCGAGGCCTCTGCTCTTTCGCCGCGCTCGGCCTTGAAGCGCCGCAGCCGGTCCTCGATATCGAGGCTCGTTCCACCGAGCCCCTGTTCGGTCAGCAGCACGGCGATTAATGCCGCATCCCGGGCATGCCCCGATTCGCCCGCCGATACGACCATCGCGGCAAGCCGTGGCGGCAGGGCGAGATCGCGCATGACCTTGCCGCGTGCGGTCAGCATTCCGTCCTTGTCGAGCGCGCCGAGCTGGCCAAGCAGCATCCGCGCTTCCTTAAGCGTCGTTTCCGGCGGCTGATCGACAAAGGCGAGCGATGCCGGGTCCTGAACGCCCCAGTGCGCGAGATCGAGCACCAGCCCGGAAAGATCGCTCGAAAGGATCTGCGGCGGCGTGAAGGCCGGCAGCGCCGCCGTCTGTCCCTGGTGCCATAGCCTGACGGCGATGCCCGGTTCCGTTCGCCCGGCGCGGCCGGCTCGCTGATCGGCGGACGCTCGCGACACGCGCACTGTCTCCAGCCGGGTAATTCCGGTCGACGCCTCGAATACCGGCAGGCGCTGCAGCCCGCTGTCGATCACGATCCTGACGCCATCGATGGTGATCGAGGTTTCGGCGATCGACGTCGCAAGCACGATCTTGCGCGTTCCGTCAGGTGCCGGGCGGATCGCCGCATCCTGCTCCTTCTGGCTGAGATTGCCGTAGAGCGGCGCAATCAGTGTTTCGGGTCCGAATCGTCCTGCTAGGCGTTCGGCGGTTCGCGTGATTTCCGCTTGACCGGGCAGGAAAGCAAGGATCGAGCCGGCCTCATTGGCGTGTGCGTCGAATATCGCCCGCGTCACGGCATCCTCGACGCGCTCGCCGCCCGGTCGATCCTGGTAACGCACATCGATCGGAAAGCTGCGCCCCAGGCTTTCAATGACAGGCGGATGGTCGAGCAGGGCGGCCACACGTTCAACGTCGAGCGTCGCCGACATCACCAGGATGCGCAGATCCTCGCGCAGGGCGGACTGGACATCGAGCGCCAGCGCCAGCCCGAAATCGGCATCGAGCGAACGCTCGTGGAATTCGTCGAAGATCACGGTCGAGACGCCGGAGAGTTCGGGATCATCGAGGACCATCCGGGCAAAGACCCCTTCCGTCACCACCTCGATCCGTGTCGCCGCCGATATCCTGTTGTCGAGGCGCATGCGGTAGCCGACCGTGCCGCCAACCTGTTGACCGATCAGCGACGCCATCCGGCTTGCCGCCGCCCGCGCCGCCAGCCGCCGCGGTTCCAGCAGGATGATCCTGCCGTCGCCGCGCCAGGCTTGTTCGAGCAGGTAAAGCGGCACCAAGGTCGTTTTGCCGGCGCCGGGCGGTGCCGAAAGAACCGCACGCTTCTGCTCGGCCAACGCCGCACCGATAGCCGGCAGGACATGTGAAACCGGAAGTTCCGGCAATGAAGGACTGATCGTCACTTGCGGCCCGTCACCGTTTCATAGGCAAGAATCGCGCCGGCGAGATCTTCCAGCGCCGCGCCGACGGATTTGAACAGCGTGATTTCGGTCTCATCGCTTCGCCCGCCATGGGCGCCGCTGACAAGTTCCGCAAGCTCCGCTCTGATGTCGCTTTCCCTCAGCACGCCGGTTTTCAGCGGCTGGACGATATCGCCCGCCTCGCTGATGGCGCCGGCACGGGTATCGACATAGACGCTGGCGCGGCGGATCGCCTCGTCATCGCTTTCGCGCATGCTCGGCTTGAATGCGCCGACGAGATCGAGATGGGCGCCGGGCTTCAGCCATTCGCCTGAAATCAGCGGCTCGCTGGAAAGCGTGGCGCAGGAAATGATGTCCGCCGTTCGCGCTGCCGCTTCAACATGGGTGACCGCCTCGGCATCCAGCCCGAGCGCCCGTGCTTCGGTCGCGATCTTTTCGGCAGCCTGCCCATTTCGACCCCAGACCCGGTACCTCTTGATCGGCCGGGTCGTGCCGTGGGCAAGCATCAGATTGAGCGACAGTCGACCGGTGCCGCAGACAAGCAGCTCCTCGGCGTCGGAACGGGCAAGATGACGTGCCGCCAGCGCTGATGCCGCCGCCGTCCGCCGCGCGGTCAGCTCGCCGCCGTCGATGGCGGCCAGCATTTCGCCGGTGGCGCCGGAGGAAAGAAGATAGGTTC